>CACLSS010000001.1 GCA_902609645.1 uncultured Pelagibacteraceae bacterium
CTGACAATGACTTATTATAGATAAGCATTGCCTCTTTACCCAAAACTTTTTCTTTTTTTGCTAAAAATTCAGTAATACCCATAGTTCTAAGTCCGAATGTTTCAAATTTATTTATTGGGCAATTTATAAATCCAGCAACTTTCTTTTTTTTTGCAAGATCAATTGCAATCTTGAAACAATTCATTATGTAAGGTCTTTTATTTTTTATTGGAACTTTAAATGGGTTTTTGAATACGAGAGGTACATCTAATACAAAATTATTTTTTGTAAAATTATTATTTTCAATTTTTGTAATTTTCTTTAATTTGATATTAGATTTTAATTGCTCAAATTGTTTTTTAATCAATTTATAATTTCCGATAATGAAAAAATTTTGTCTAGTAAATTTTTTTTTCATTTTCAAAACTTTCCCAATTAGTTCAGAATTAATACTGTTGGGTTCCCCAGAAATTATACAAATCAAACTTTTCATAAAAATTTAACTTGAATTGATCTTTCAAGATTGGAAAAATGCATGTTCGAAAACATTTTTAATTTTTTTTCTTTCTCCTGATTAATAATTTGCTCTTTTATGAGATTGATTTCACTTTGATCAGAATTATCTTTTAAACTTTCAACTTTAATTTGAATTTTATCTTCTATTTCTGCAGTATTAAGTGAAATCTTATTTTTATAAATTTGGAAAATCATGTAATTCCATTTTAGGTCAGTTTCAAATCTTTTAATTAATTCTTTATAACTCAGATTATTTCTTTCTAAAATTTGCTTTAAACCTTGTTGATCAACTCCTAATTTTTTTGAGGTATTTACAATTAAGGCATTTAGTTGTTTTTTATTATATTTATAAATATTTCTTCTCTTTATTTCGCTTTGTTTAATATTTCTTTTTATTAGAGACTTTACTGCCAATCCTTTAATCTGATCTCTATTGCTTTGATTTATATCTGTACCAGAGAGGATAGCTATTAGCTTTATCTCCTTTAGTAAATCAACTGTAGTAATAGCATAATCTCCAACTGAAATTATAATTTTATTATTAATTTGTGAGTGGACGATTTTATTTTGTAATAAAAAAAAGATTAATATAAAAAAAAATATTGGGAGTTTTTTTTTCATCTATCAATAAGTGGAGACCTTGCTTGACCAAATGGGAAAAGTGTAACTCTAAACATTAAAGAGTCTGATGGCTCTACATCTCTATCAGAGTAGAATTCTCTTCTAAAAACTAATCCTGCTCTCAGACAATCATTTATATAATCATATGCTAAATCATAAAACTCTGTTGAGTCTGTTTCTAAGTTTTTCTTAATATTAAAGTTTAGTTGCCCAGAATTATTAAAATCAACATTTATTCCAGACTTAATATAATTGCTCGTACCTATATGGTTGTTTTCTTCAAGGTAATTTAAATTAAAACTTGTATTTCCTAAAATGAGGTTGGCCTCTAAATCATTATAATTAATATCATTAAAATTATTGTCTATTGAAAATTCGTTTTGTATATTAAATTTTTCACTTATTTTTATGAAAGCTTCGCCAACAAGATCGGATGCTTTTTGATCTAAGGAACTTTTGGAAGGTATTGAAGTATTTTCTTTAAAATTTTGAATTTGTGCAAGCGATAATGAGTAATTTTTATCTCCTGTGAGTCCTTCATCTAATTCGTAACCAGATATTTCGAACCCAGTTACAATGCTTTCACCTTCTTCAATTACATCTGGTTGAGCATTTTTATTCAATAGAAATGCATTAGAATATGATAATTTTAAATCATCATTTTGAATATTTCTCATATGACCTGGAGCGTATCTAAACGAAACTTTTGGTGTAAAAAAATTTATCTTATTTTCATCTTGGCTTTTTTTAGACATTGGTAGTTTTGCGTCATAAGCTAAAACTCCTGATACTTCACTATTTAGACCTTCAGTTTTATATTTTTGTGCTCCCTCGGCTTCATAGTTAACAATTTTGAAAAGCCCTTTAAACTTGTTTTGTATTCCATTTAGACTAACGAAAGGATTAGATTGCCAATTAATATCATTTATCCAAAATTTTGTAGTTTGATTTACCTTATAGTTTTTAACGAAGGCATTGCTCTTGACATCAAATACTCCAGTCTTATCTCCTGTAAACAAATTACGCTCAAATAAAATATTTGGAACGGAATATTCAAACCTTGTTTTATCAGAGTCTTGGCTAGTTAAATTTTCATACATTGCTGCACTTATACCTAGATAATTTTTATCATTCTGAAACTCATAATTTATGTCTTTAGTGATAATATTCTCATTTTTATCAGCAAGTTCAGTTTCAATGTCATGAACCTTTAGATAGGTATCATTGTTCACTTGTTGAAAATTTATTTCTAAATTACTTGAAAAATCATCTTTGGATAGGTCGTGATTATATTTTGCAAAAAGGTGGGATCTTGAACCTTTAGATTTTTTAAATTTGTCAGTTTTTTTATAGCCTTTCGTGTAACCTGAGTCTACCAATAAAAATGAATCTTTAAACGCATGTCTATATTCATGTAAGACTAGAAGATTTTCTTTCGTATAAATTTTAGGAGTGAAAGTCATATCTCTATTATCTGAGATTGCCCAAAAATAAGGTGTTGACGTGCTGAAACCAACTGAACTATTATCTTCCAAAGTTGGGAACAAGAAACCAGATTGTCTCTTTACAGTAGGACCTGGATGAAAAAATTTTGGAAAATAAAAGATTGGAAAATCGTAAATCTTTAATACTGCATTATCATAATAAACTGTTTTTTTGGCTTTACTGTGTTTAATTTTCTTAGCCTGAATTGACCATGGCGGACATTTTTCTCCCTCTCTATTTTTACATGTTGTAAAAATACCTTTTTGAAAAGTTACACCATTATCGTCTATTAATGCTGAATTAGCAAAAAATCTCGGTTCATTTCTCTCATCATCTTTAAAATTACCGTCTTTAAAAAAAGACTTAACATCACTTCCAACGATTTTTCTATTTTTTTCATCAATATAAATTTCTGAAAAAGAATATTTATTAGTTTTATTATCAAATACTTCAATGTTACCTTGCGAAAAGAACATTTTTTTAGAAATAGAGTAATCAAACATATCTACATAAACCTGATTACCATTAATATCCGTAATTATTGTTTCTGATGTTGAATAAATAATTCCCTTTTTATTATCATAAAAAATATTTTTTCCTTGTATTCTAAATTTTTCTGAGGTTATGATATCTGTCCTACCAAAAGACCTCATCAACTCTATATTTTTGTCATACTCAGCTTTTTCAGCAAATATAATATTTTTTTTGATATCTGTTATTTGAACATTACCCTCAGCTTGAATAATTCTGTTATCTTTATTAAATTTTACCTGATTTGCTTTTATATCTAACTCATCTGCAATAACATTTAAGCTTTGCAATAAGCAAAATATAAATATTAAGGATAATATTTTTAAGAATTTATTTTTCATTTATTTGTATAATTCCCACAGAACAGAATAAGGTTAAAATTAGGATTGGAGACCAAACAGAAAGCTCCATTGGTATCCTCTCAGTAGTCCCCAAAGCCATCGAAAAATTTTTAAAGTAAAAAATAATTACACAAGTAATAATTGATAAAATAATGTAATATATATTTTGTTTTTTTTCATTTGAGCTTAAAATAAAAATACTAGCAAGACAAACCATTAAAACCAAAAAGAAAGGTAGAGATAAATAATAGTGTCTTTTTTCATTAAGTAATCTTTCATTATAACCTTTTTGACTTAATTCCTTAAAATTTGTCATTATTTTTAAAAAAGAAATAGTGTCTAAATTTGAATATATTGAATTAAATTTAGCTTTTGTAAAAGTTGATTCAAAAATTAAATTTTCAAAACTATTTTTGACATTTTGTTCAGTTATACTTATTTTAAAACCATCTTTAACCACCCAAGGAGCACTTAATATATTAGCAGTTTTTGCCTCTATTCTTTCAACTAATACGTCATCTTCAAAGCTATAAATGCTTACATCAAAAAGTAAATCACCATCAATTTTTTTGGATTTTATAATGTTAGTTTTGGATCCAATATTTTCTTTTAACCAAACACCATTACTTGTAATTGAAGCCAAATGAGATTTATCGATATCATAACTACCTTTAATATCTTCATAATATTTTACCATGATTGATGTAATTGGATTAAAGGCTATTAGAATTATAATACCAACAAAGAAAGATGTAATTCCCAATAAATAAACAAATTTTGTACTTGATAAACCAAATGTTTTTAATGATAAAATTTCACCATTATTTTTAAGTTTTATCAAAGTCCACATCGCAGATAAAAAAATTATGAAGGGAAAAATATTAATTAAAATACTTGGAATAATCATTAAAGACAAAGCTATGGGCAGCATTATTCCAACATCATAATCAGCAAAATATGTAACTTCCTCTCTTAAATTCATTATAAGACCAGCTGCTGAAATTATTAAAGTAACATTAAAAGTACTTAACAAAAATTCTCTAATTATGTATGTATTTATAACTGAATTTTTAATCATTTCTTCCTCAGGTTCTCATATAAAAAGTTTCTTATTATCTCTAAATAAATTAGTGGCATAAGTATAATTGGAGTAAAATAATAAATTAAAGAATTATTAAAGGATTTTCCTGAATACTTTACCAATATTTCTGCAACAACTAAAATTAAAAATGCAATTAAAGTAAATATATATTTAAAATAATTTTTAAATCTATTTTCATTTCTTTGATTTAAAAGGAAACAAACAATTAAAGTTATTACAGGAATATAAAGAGGCATACCAAACCTTCTATTTATTTCAGACAAGATATCGTTCTTCTTATGGTCACTTGGACAATTAATAATTTTTTCTTGACCCTTATTAAAATAACATTTTATTAGTAAATCTGAACGAGTTTCTTGTATTTTTGTTTGCACGATAGATCTTGTTTTCATGTTATCTAATTTCAAAACAGTTTTTTGAAATTTAATAGTTTGTATATTTTTATCAGATTTTTGTGATTGTATTATTCCATCAGACAAAACTAATGCTGGTGAACTTGGATTAACAACCCTTCCATTTTTTGCAAAAATTGAAATATTTTCTGTCTTATCAACATTATCAATACTTTTTAAAATTTTACTTTCATCTCTTATAAATATATTCTTCATATCTCCATTATTATTCTTTGCTTCTACGAAAATAGTAAGACCTGCTACCGTATCATTAAATTGATTGGTTTTTATCATGCTGGAGATAAAATCTAAATTTGATGATTTAATAAGTGATCTTGAATAATTTAATACAGATGGATTTATTATTGATGCTAAAAATAATTGTAGAACTGTGACAATTAAAGAAATCTTAACAAAAAAATTAACAATCTTTATTTTATTGACCCCTGCAGTCCATAAGATAATTAATTCATTTTCATTCTCAAATTTTAAAATTGTAAGCACTAAAGATATCAAAAATGATAAAGGAATAAATTTAGTTAATATTTTAGGTACATTTAGCAATGAATACCCAAGATAAACCGATAGAGCATGTCCATCCTCAACTACCAAATCTAAGAAATTTACTGCTTGAACAGTCCAAACTATCGCAGTAAAAGTGAGCAAAGTAATTAAGAAATACTTACTAAATTCAAAAAAAAAGTGTTTATAAATTTTATTACTCAACATTGTTATTATTTTTGTATATAATTAAAGCAAGTTTAAACAAATTTCAATCTTGAGTTGACTAAATGATAAATTTTATAAAAAAATTTGATGATAAAGAGGTAAATTTAGGTTTTTTTATACTTGAAGGAAGGATTTTTTAATTTTTTAAAAGCTATGACTATAAAAATAAACTATACAAATAAAACCATCAACAAATCAGCATCCAATCTTGTATTATTTTGTGATGAAAAATACAGCACAAACGGAATAAAAAAATATGTTTCTGATGCTGAATTTTCTTATATCAATGATTTAGTAAGAACAATTGATATTAAAAAGAACTTATTTATTTTTGAGGTCAATTCAAAAAAAAAAATATTACTAATATCAATTAAAAAAAGTTTAAAAAGTTATGATATAGAAAATTTGGGAGCAGAATTTCATAAAAAAATAAACTCTGGAAAGAATAGTGAATATTTTATTGTTTCTGATAGCGTTGTAGGAAAAAATGAAAATTTTTTGGGACATTTTCTTCACGGTTTTAAATTGAAATCCTATGAATTTAAAAAATATAAGACTAAAAAAGAGTCAAAAAATATTTTAATAAATGTTGTAGGTACTAAGAATAAACCATCAGTTCAAAATCAATTAAAATTTAAAGCTCTCGAAGAAGGAACTTTTTATGCAAGAGATTTAGTTTCTGAACCAGGTAATATTTTGCATCCTGATGAATATGCAAAAAGAATAGGATCTTTAAAAAAAGACGGGTTAAAAATAAATGTATATGATGAAAAAAAATTAAAAAAATTAGGTATGAATGCTTTACTTGGTGTAGGACAGGGAAGTATTAGAGGCTCTTATCTTGTTACAATGGAGTGGAATGGTGCAAAAAATAATTCGAAACCCTTGGCATTTGTTGGGAAAGGAGTTTGTTTTGATACTGGAGGCTATTCATTAAAACCAGCAAAATTCATGGAAGACATGACATATGATATGGCAGGTTCAGCCACAGTAGTAGGGTTGATGAAAAACTTTGCAATTAGAAAAGCAAAAATCAATGCAGTAGGTGTTGTTGGCCTTGTAGAGAACATGGTAAGTGGAAATGCCCAAAGGCCTGGAGACATTGTAGAGTCATATAGCGGGAAAACTATAGAAATTTTAAATACTGACGCAGAGGGACGATTAGTACTAGCTGATGCATTAACATTTACTGAGGAAAAATTTAAACCAAAATTTATAGTTGATTTAGCAACTTTAACTGGTGCAATCATAGTTTGTCTTGGATCTGAATATGCAGGTCTATTTTCAAACGATGATAAATTATCTAAAGAAATCTTTACTGCTGGAGAAAAAGTTGAAGAAAAAGTATGGAGAATGCCTCTTCATAAAAATTACGATAAACTCATGAATTCTAAAAATGCAGATGTGCAAAATATAAATTATGTTGGTGGAGCAGGATCAACTACGGCAGCTCAATTTTTGCAAAGATTTATCTTAAACAAAACTCCTTGGGCGCATCTAGATATTGCTGGTATGGCTTTTTCCAAATATGGTGGAGCCCTAAATTCTGGTGGTGCAACAGGTTTCGGTGTGAGACTATTAAACCAACTTGTTGAAGAAAACTATGAATAGATCAGAGCAAACTCTATCTATAGTAAAACCAGATGCAGTCGAAAGAAATCTTACTGAAAGTATCAAAAAAATTTTTACAGAAAATCAACTAAAAATAGTTCAAGAAAAGAAAATTCAAATATCAAAAGAGGAAGCAGCTGAATTCTACAAAGTTCACCAAACAAAACCTTTCTATGAAAGGCTTTGTGATTATTTGTCTTCAGGTCCAATTACGGTAATGATATTAGAAGGAGAAGATGCCGTAAAAGCAAATAGAAGAATTATGGGAGCTACAGACCCAAAAAACGCAGAAGTTGGTACAATACGAAAACTATATGGTTTGTCTATAGACAAAAACTCCATTCATGGATCTGATTCAATTGAAAACGCTAAAAAAGAAATAGAATTTTTTTTTTAAAAATTAATTTAAGTTATAAATTTTTCTAATTGCACTAGAATAAGCCCTATATTCTTCAAATTGGACCTTCTTTTTTAATGTTTCAATATTATCATCCTTATAAATATTAACCTTTTTTTTTATTATAATTTTACCACTATCAAGTTTTTCATTTACAAAATGCACGGTACATCCAGTCAACTTTTCATTAGATTTTAAAGCTCTTTGAAATGTATTTAATCCTTTATATTTAGGCAAAAGCGAGGGATGAATATTTATTATTTTTCCTTTAAAGTTTCTAATAAATTTTTTGGATAAAATTTTCATAAAACCTGCCAAACAAATTATATCAATTTTATATTCAAATAATTTTTTTAATATGGTTTTTTCAAATTTGTATTTACTAGTACTTATGCAAATAAAAGGAATTGAAAATTTTTTTGCAAAAATAATACCTTTGGCTTTTTTATTATTAGATACAACCAAACATACCTTTACTGGAAAGCTATAATCTCTTGAGCTTCTGATTATTTCTCTAAGATTTGTGCCTGATCCAGATATAAAAACGCACGCTCTTTTTTTTACCATTTAACTTTATTAATAAGATTTAATCTTTTTTTTGAATTTGAAATAAATCCAATTTCGTAAGGCATAAAATCTTTATTGAAATGAGCCTGAATTTTTTTAATATTTTCCTTCTTTACGATCAAACAAAAACCAACTCCACAATTAAATGTTTTGAGCATTTCTTGATCATTTATATTTTTATTTTTTAACCATTTAAAAATAAAAGGAACTTTTATTTTTGATAAATCTATATTAGTTGTTAATTTTTTAGGTACTGACCTAATAATATTTTCAATAATACCTCCGCCAGTTATATTTGCAGCAGAGGAAATCAAGTTTTTATCAACTAGTTTTAAAATTTCTTTTGTATAAATTTTTGTGGGTTTTAATAATTCATTTTTAATTTTTTTATTAATTTTAGAATTTTTTATTACATTTCTTACAAGTGAAAAACCATTTGAATGTAACCCTGAAGAAGGCACTGCTAATATAATATTATTACTTTTGACTTTTTTTTCTGTAATAAGTTTATTTTTGGAAACTAAGCCTACGGTAAATCCAGCTAAATCAAATTTATTTTTTCCATATGTTCCTGGCATTTCTGCTGTCTCTCCGCCAACTAAAACACAATCAGAGATTTTACAGCCATTAATAATACCCTTAATTATTTTTTTCATTTTAATAAGATTTACCTTGTCAATAGCAATATAATCTAAAAAGAATAATGGTCTTGCTCCTTGTACAATTAAATCGTTAACGCACATGGCTACCAAATCTATTCCAATGGTGTCAAATTTTTTAAACCTATTCGCTAACTCTAGTTTCGTACCCACACCATCAGTACTTGCCACTAGAAGTGAATTTTTCAATTTGAATTTTCCGGGATCAAAAACAGAAGCAAATTTACCAATATTATTTTTATTAAATTTATTTAATTTTTTTTTGAAGACTTGTTGTGAGTATTTTCCAATATATTTTGTAAATTTATCAGCCGACTCAATATTTACACCGCTTTTTTTATAACTATTTTTTGTTTTTTTCATTGATAAGGTGGTATTTAGATAATTATGAAAAAAAATATTTTTTTCTTATTATTAATATTATTATTTTTATATAAAACACAAAATGTTTTTGCTTATCAAGATGCATTTACTGTTGATAAAATTATTATTGACGGCAAAATTAAACAAAATAATTATAAAGAGAGGTATATAGATAGAGCTTTTAGAAAGGGATTTGAAAAACTATTAAGTAATATACTTAAAATTGAAGACCAAAAAAAAATATTTAGCACTGAGTTAGCAATAATCAAATCATTAGTTCAAAGTTATAGGATTGTTGACGAACAAGAGATAGATGGAAATTATCAAGCTGAAATTTCTTTATCATTCAAAGAAGAGTCAATAAATCAATTTTTTCAAAAAAAAGGAATATCTTATTCTGCTTCACAGAGCTTTGAGACTTTAATTTATCCAATTTTCATTAAAAACTCTGAGTTACAAGTATTTTCAGGTAACAAGTTTTTTGAAGAATGGAACATGAATAAAGAATTTGATGGGGTGAATTTTATTTTACCCGTTGAAAGTTTGGATGATCTTGTTTTTATAAAAAAAAATAAAGATGATTTAGAGGAAATAGACCTCCAGAGTCTTGTTGATAAATACGAAATTAAAAATAGCGCTATTTTAATACTAAGATATGATGAAAATAATTTAAATGTATTTATAAAAACTAATTTTAAAGGGTTTAAGAAATTAAAAAAAATAGATATTTCTGTGAAAAATTTGGATAATAATAAAGTAAGAGAAGAAACCATTTTAAAACTAAAATCAATTGTACATGACATGTGGAAAGAGCAAAATCTTATTGATGCATCCACACCCTCTTATTTGACTCTAAATGCACAATTTCGCGAACCTTACAATCTTGAAGAAGTTATAAGTAAAATTAAAAAAATAAGCATTATTAAGTCTTACAATATTCAAGAACTAAATAAAAATAATGCAAAAATAAAAATTAAATATTTAGGAAAAATAAAAAGTTTAGAAAATTTTCTTATTCAAAGTGGATTTAGACTGAAAATTAAAGATAACAAGTGGAACTTAATTACAAAAGGATGAGATATGTCTAAACAATTAATATTTAATTTCCCTTTTAAAAAGAATTATCTTGAACAGGATTTTTATGTTTCAAAAAATAATTTTAATGCTTTCAAATTAATTGAAAGTTGGCCTAAATGGCCAAGTAGACTGGTAAATATTTTTGGACCAAAGGGTTGTGGAAAAACCCATTTAATAAATATTTTAAAAATAAAAATTGACTCAATTGTTGTTTTATCAACAAATATATCAAGAGATATTTTAAAAGAGTATAAAACTAGAGAGTGTTTAGTAATAGATGATTTTAATAATAATATTGACGAAAAAATATTATATTCAATTATAAATCAAGCCTACCAAGATAATAAATATCTAATTATATCATCACCAAACTCAATTAAAAATATCCAAACAAAAATTAAAGACTTAGAATCTAGATTTAGTAGCTTTATAGATATTGGTATTGATTTGCCGACAGATGAACTTATAAGGGTTATACTAACAAAAAACTTTTCGGACAAACAAATTCAAGTAAGTGAAAAAAATATTGAGTATATATTAAAAAATATTGAGAGATCTTATGAAAAAATAAATACTTTTTCAAATTCTATTGACAGTCTATCCCTTACTAAGGCACAACCTATAAAATTACATTTAATTAAAAAAGTATTGAATGAGATAAGTGTATAATAAAAAATATGAATAAATACAGAACACATAATTGTTCCGAACTAAACGAAAAAAATATTGGAATAAAAATTAAATTATCTGGCTGGATACATAGAAAAAGAGACCATGGAAATTTACTTTTCATAGACATACGGGACCATTTTGGTATCACCCAATGCGTAATAGAATATAAAGACAAGAATTTTAAAGTTTTAGAAAAGCTTAGACCAGAATCTGTAATTTTGGTTGAAGGAAAAGTAATAAAAAGATCTAAAGAAACAGAAAATAAAGATCTAAAAACAGGTTTAATAGAAATTAAAATTGAAAATATTAAAGTTTTATCTGAAGCAAATGAACTACCCTTACCTGTTTTTGGTGAGCAAGATTATCCTGAGGAAACTAGATTAAAATATAGGTTTATTGATTTAAGGAGAAATGAGATGCATAAAAACATTGAATTAAGATCTAAAATTTTATCCTTTTTGAGAACGAAAATGACTGAAAATAACTTTTTAGAATTTCAAACACCTATACTCACCGCATCAAGCCCTGAAGGAGCTAGAGACTTCCTAGTACCAAGTCGTGTCCATCCTGGAAAGTTCTATGCATTACCGCAGGCTCCACAGCAATTTAAACAAATGATAATGATTTCTGGTTTTGATAGATACTTTCAAGTTGCTCCGTGTTTTAGAGACGAAGATGGAAGGGCAGATAGAAGCCCAGGAGAACACTATCAATTAGATATGGAAATGTCTTTTGTTGAGCAAGAGGATGTTTTAAAAACAGTTGAACCAATATTTTTTGATTTATTTAAAAAATTTGGCAAAAGTAAAAAGATAAACCAAATTCCATTTCCTAGAATTAAATACAAAGATGCTTTAAACAAATATGGAACGGATAAGCCTGATTTAAGAAACCCTATTGAATTGGTAGACGTTACAGAGATTTTTAAGTCCAAAGAAGTTGGATTAAAAATTTTTAAAGAAATTATATCTAAAGGCGGCATAGTGAAAGCAATTCCAGTTTCTAATACACACACAAAACCAAGAAGTTTTTTTGATGGTCTTAATAACTGGGCTATTAGTGAGGGTGCAAATGGATTAGCTTATATTACTTTTGAAAAAGATGGCACTAAAATTGTTAGCAAAGGACCAATAGCAAAATTTTTTTCTGAGCAAGCTTTATTAAAATTGGTGAAACTTTGTAAAATTAATGAGAAAGACTCAATCTTTTTTGTTTGTAATAAGGAAAAGGAGGCAATTAATTTCTCTGGAATTGCAAGGCAAAAAATTGCTGAAGATTTAAAAATAATTGACAGTAATAGTTTTAAGTTTTGTTGGATTACAGATTTCCCCATGTATGAATATGATGAAAAAGAAAAGAAAATAGATTTTAGTCATAATCCGTTCTCTATGCCTCAAATAGAGATGAAAGATTTTGAAAAAACAGATCCACTTAATATTTTAGCTTATCAGTACGATCTTGTATGTAACGGTTATGAGCTTTCATCTGGTGCAATTCGAAATCATATTCCAGATTACCTTTTTAAAGTTTTCTCAAAGGTTGGTTATACAGAAAAAATGGTTAAACAAAATTTTTCTGGAATGATAAAAGCACTATCATATGGAGCACCACCTCATGGAGGTATGGCCCCTGGTATAGATAGAATTGTTATGCTTTTAGCAAATCAAAAAAACATACGAGAAGTAACTTTGTTTCCTCTTAACCAAAATGCAGAAGATCTTTTAATGGAGGCACCATCAGAAGCTAACCAAAAACAGTTAAAAGAGCTACATATTAAGACTATAAAGAAAATTTAATTTTTACTTTTTAAATTTATTCTAACGTCACTTAAATCAACAAGTTTTTCTTCATAATTACTTCGAACAAACCCTTTGCTTGTAATATTTTTAACTATTTTCAAAAATTGATCGTCTTGATTATTTTCTTGTTCGTTTGTTCTGGTTATACCTGGTGTGTGTGCTAAATCTTCTTTTCCTAGATAAGATATTGCCAATTCCCTAAAGATATAATCCAGAATAGAAGTTGCACTAAGAATTCTGTCGTTTCCAAATACTTTTCCAGATGGTTCAAATTTTGTGTCTAAAAACGCATCTACAAATTCTTCTAGAGGCACACCGTACTGAAGACCCAATGATATTGCTATTGCAAAATTATTTGTTAATGCTTTAACAAGTTCACCTTCTTTGTTTGTATCAATAAAAATTTCGCCAATTTTACCGTCATCATATTCACCTGTGTGCAAATAAATCTTATGATCTCCAATTGTTGCTTTTTGTATATAGCCTTTTCTTCTATCAGGCATTTGGAATCTTTTTTCGTTAGACTTGTTATCATTTTTATTTATATTTTCACTTTTATTTTTTTCTGAAAGTTTTGATTTTAATTTCGCTGCAGTGATACCCTCTTTAGAATGTGAAATTTTTAAATTTTCTATGTCCGATTTAACTTCATTTTTTCCATCAGATTTTTTGGTTTTTCTATTATTTACAGTGACATTAACTATTTCTACTTTTCCATCTTTTCTATTATCCACTTCAGACAATGTTTTTTCATTTAGCTCATCTAACTCATGAATTATCTTAAAAGTACATGTATAATGGGTTTCTACTAAAAATTTTGACATAATTTTTCCTCAATGTTTGTTGAAAGTAATTATGTTTTAGATATATACGATAAAGATATTGTGTCTATTAATATTTTAATACAATTTGAAATTGTGTGGATTTAATTATTTAAAAAAAATGATAAAACAAATTTTTACTTGGTGGAATTATCAAACTTTTGGAACATTTCTTTATACGCTTTTTTTTGGAAAATTTGTGGGAAAAGACAACTCAGGTAATAAATATTATGAAAACAACAAAGGCAAGAGATGGGTAATTTATAACGGTGAAATTAATGCATCAAAAATAGAATCAGACTGGTATCAGTGGATACATTATCAAATAGATACCAATCCATCAAAAGTAAAAGTTTCAAAACATTCATGGCAGAGACCACATTCTGACAACAAAACAGGAACTGAAAAAGCATACAGACCAAATAAAATAACTAAAAAAAATAAAGATTTCAAAAAATATGAAAGTTGGAAACCATAGAATTTTATATATATTAGTTTTATTTATGCTTTGCTACTCAAAGGTTTTTTCTCAAGAAAAATTAGAATTAGAAAATATTCAACCATCTTTTGAGACAACGTTGGAGTCACAAAATTTAAATAATGAAAAAGAAATTAATACCTCTAAACTAAAGTCTAAAATCCCACAAAAAATATCTACTGGCTCTGTAATTGTTAAATTTAAAGCTTTAGACAAAATTACTGCAAAAACATCAACTATAAACATACCTTTAGGAAAAAAGAAAAAATTTGGCTATTTAGAAATTTTTCCTAAAAAATGTGTACTTTCAACCTCAGATAATAGCAAAGGTGTTGTTGCCTACATACAAGTAAAAGATTTATCCGATAAAAGAGACGATAAAGTTTTCGTATTTAATGGATGGACTTTTTCCTCAAGTGTAACACTAAGAACATTTGATCATCCAGTGTATGATTTATGGTTAACAGGCTGCGAAAATATTTAAATGAAACCTACTGATATTACAAAACTTAAACATCTAGCGCAGGATAAAATATCTAGATCTGCGAATCCTGCAATTGTAAGAAATTCCACTGTATTTTTTAAAAATATGCAGGAGCTTATCAAACAAGAAGATTTGGTAAAAAGGGGTACTAAAGTAAATTTTTATGAGTATGGAAGAGCAGGTAGTCAAACGACAATTGCTCTTGAAAACTTTATCTCTGAATTAGAGGGTGCTTACAGAACCTTTTTAACTTCAACAGGTTTTGGGTCAATTGCCCTCGCTATAATGAGTATTTGTAGACCAGGGGACGAAATAGTTGTTACTGATGCAGTATACGCACCAACTAGAATGATAACCTCGAAATTATTAAAGGAATTTCGTATAAAAACTCATTTTTATAATCCTGAAAATTTAAAAAGTTTAAAAAATAAAATTAACAAAAAAACAAAAATGTTATTTATTGAAAATCCAGGTAGTAATACATTTGAGTTCCAAGACCTTTCAGAAATTATTAAAATCGCAAAAAAGAATAAAATTTTCACTGCAATAGATAATACTTGGGGCACGCCCTTTTTAATAAAACCATTAAAATTAGGATTTGACATGTCAGTATCATCAGGAACGAAATATTTATCTGGTCACTCTGACGTTATGCTTGGTACTTTAGCAGTAAATAAAAAGGTTTATGATAAAGTTAAATTTTGTAATAAACTTCTAGGTTATAGAGCATCACCAGACGATGCTTACTTAGTTTTAAGAGGATTAAGAACACTTGATATAAGGTTAAAAAAGCACGAAGAAAACACAAAAAAAATTGTTAGTTTTTTAAAGAAAGAAAATAAAATAAAAGAAATACTTTACCCATATAAAAAGGGCACTGATAATTATTCTAATTGGAAAAAATACTATTCAGGATCAACAGGTTTATTTTCTGTGTTGATTTATTCAAAAAATAGAAACTCGGTGTTTAAGTTTATAAATTCACTTAAATTTTTTGGGATAGGACAGAGTTGGGGTGGTTTTGAAAGTTTAGTTTTATATCAAAGTCATATACTTCAACGTGTTTATAAAAAGTATATTAAACCCAATCATCATTTAGTCAGATTTCATATAGGTTTAGAAGATCCTAAAGATTTGATTGAAGATTTAAAAAAAGCTATTAAAAAGATTAGATGAAATCAAAATTTTTTCCAAACAAAACGGCATTAATAACTTTAGTGGCCGCTTGCTTTGTAGTTAATGTAACAATGGGGGTTAGACAAACTTTCGGTTTATTTTCTGGTGATTTTGAAATTGATTGCGGAATCTCCAACACAGAGTTCGGTCTTGCTATTGCTTTGCATGCTTTGATATGGGGTATTGTAACACCTGTTTTTGGAAGATTTGCTGACAAACATGGTGGAAGTAAAATGGTTATATTTACTTTAATTATTTATGGTGTTGGAGTTTTAGCTTTAGGAAATAATTTTAACACAGGCACATGGTTTCAAATAAATCTTGGTTTGATGGTTGGTATTGGTTTAGGCGGGGCTGCAGGAACAATTTTAGCTCCAGTTGTCACAAAACATTTTCCAAATCAGAGCCGGGGTAAAGCAGCTGGTTATGTTACCGCTTTTGGTGGATTAGGAATGTTTATATTTCCTGTCCTAACAAAATATTTAATGGTCGAAGTAGGTTGGCAAAGTACTTTTACAGTATTTGCTATAATTATATTTATAATGTGTATTCCAGGATTATTTCTAAAAAAACCTGAAGGTCAAAACGAAAATGTTGATTTAAAAAAAGAGCCTGAAAAAAGTGATAATGTAATTACAGTTTTAAAAGAGTCTTTTGCACATAAAGGTTTTAGATTATTAGTTTTAGGCTTTTTTGTTTGTGGATTTCAAATTACATTAGTTGCTACCCACGTTCCAAGATATGTGCAAGATAGAGGACTCGACGATTGGACAGGCTTTGCAATTCTATCATTAATTGGATTATTTAATATTATTGGTGTTTTAATAATGGGTTACTTAAGTGATAAATATAGTAAAAAAATGCTCTTATCTGGGTTATATTTTTTTAGAGCAATATCTATAATGCTATTTATATTTTTACCTCCATCAAACATTTCAGCTATTGCTTTTGGAATAACTTTTGGACTTTTGTGGCTTGCCACTGTACCTGCAACAAACGGTATTGTAGCTCAGGTATTTGGTGCAAAAAATCTTTCAATGCTTTTTGGTATAGTATTTTTAAATCATCAAATTGGATCCTTCCTAGGCGCATATTTAGGCGGAGTGTTCTACGATATTTTTGGAAATTTTGACTACGCATGGTATCTAGCGATAGTTTTATCTTTTGTAGCCACATTGCTGCACCTTCCAATAGACGAGAAACCAATAAGGAAAGAGGCAACAATCTAAAGTTGTGTTTATTTATTTTAATTGTTTAATTTTTTAAATTTATTATAAGTACTTCTAACGGAGGAAAATATGTTTTCAAAACAATTAAATGAAAAATTAGACAAATACCATTTACTAAAGCATCCTTTTTACAAAGCTTGGAATGAAGGTAAATTAACTAGAGAAGTAATCAAAGATTATGCAGAACAATACTATCAACATGTTAAGGCTTTTCCGAGATATATCAGTGCGACCCATTCTCTTTGTGAAGATATTAAAAAAAGAAAAATTCTTTTAGAAAATCTTCAGGACGAAGAAAATAAAGATGCAGATCATCCAAAGCTCTGGAAAAACTTTGCATTAGCTATGGGAGCAGATTCTGAAAAAATAGAAAAAGTTAAACAGGATTGGTTTACTAAGGAAATGATAGATAATTTCTTTAAACAGGCTAGGCTTTCATATGCGGAAGGACTAGCATCACTTTATACATACGAAAGACAAATTCCAGAAATTGCAGAGACGAAGATTCAAGGTCTAAAAAAATTTTATGGAGTTAATACTAAAGAAGGTTTAGAGTTTTTCGAAGCTCACAAAGCAGCTGATGTTATTCACAGAGTTGAGTGTGAAAAATTATTAGATGGTTTATCAAAAGATGAGCAAGAAAAAGCAGAGCAAGCTTCTATATATACAGCAAGATATCTTTGGAACTTTTTAAGTGGAATGGTTTCCAAACATAAATTACAAGTAGCTGCTTAAGTTATTTAATATTTAAAACTGTCATTGGATCTAAACGGGTACCAAACCAATTAAGTCTTACATCAAGGTGGGCACCCGTGGATCTTCCCGTTGAACCTACTGTACCTATTATTTCTCCTTGTTTAACTTTCTGACCTTTTTTGACATAAATATTTTGCATATGCATATACAAGGTTGATATTCCATGGCCATGATCAAAAATTAATGTTCCACCTGTATAAAATAGATCTGGCTCAACCATTGTTGCTGTTCCATCAAGCATTGCTTTAATTTCCGTACCCTCTTTAGCTGCAAAATCGATTCCATAGTGAGGCCATTTTGGTTTTCCATTCAAAATTCTTTGACTACCATAAACACCAGTAATAATCGCATTATCTAATGGTGGTATAAATTTTTTTTTAAAAAAAGTTAAGTTGGTTTCTACTGATCTTGCTTTTGATATTATTTTATTCTCTCTTTTAATTCTTTCATATAACTCTTTTGGTGGTGTTACTTTCTTTTCAGGAAGCCCATCAATTTTTTGAATTTGATACTCTCTTTTTTGAACTTTTTTTACAAATTTTTCCTTTTTTCCCTTACTTTCTTTGGTTATCACAATGTCAAATTTTCTATCTCTGTCAATGCCAAAGGCAAAAAAACCGTCCGAGGATACTTTTATTTGTTTTTTATCTATCCAAATTTTTGAATTTGGTTCAGTTTTACCGATAATAAAGTGTCCTTGTCTGAATTTTCCCTCAAAATCTATTGCAAATGCATTTGAAGCAAAAAATATTATTAATAGTAACAATATGATGTTTCTTATCATTTAATAATGTAAATTATATTGCATATTATAACTAATGGGTATTGGAAAATTTCTAAAAGATCGTAAATTTTTACATAGAGCATGGATGTATTATGAGCTCTATATTAAAAACTTTAGAAAAAAGATTAAAAAATATCATTCCCAATATGGTGAAGATAAAGAAATAGGTAAATTTTTTGAAAAAAAAACTAGAGGTTATTATTTTGATATTGGATGTTTTCACCCTATAAGATACAGCAATACTTATCATCTATTCAAAAGAGGATGGCAAGGAACGAATATAGACATAAATAAAACATCTATTGATCTTTTTAATATAGCCAGGCCTAATGATAAAAATATATGTGCAGCAATATCGGACACTTCAAATGAAGTTGATTTTTTTGAGGATGATATTTTGGGGCCAGTAAATACAATTGACAGCAAGATGTATAAGAAATCTAAAGATAAATTCTTTAAAAAGGGAATTATAAAGAAAATAAAGACATATAAAATTTTTGATATAGTTTCTGAGAGTACACTTTATGAAAAGACAGACTTTTTAAATATAGACGCTGAGGGATCGGATTATAAAATAATTAGTCAAATAGATTTAAAAAATTCAAATATTAGTCTTGTTGCTATTGAAACTCATGATCCAAATGAGAATAAATTAGATGATTTTAACAATATCTCTAAATATTTTGAAAAAAATCGATATCTTGTTCACAAAAAAGTTGGTCCAACCACTCTTTACACAAAAAAATAATTGATTGTTTTCAAATTTACAGATTTAATACTTAATTATGTCTGGTGCAAATAAAACTGTTATACCAAATTCTCTTAACGAACATTGGATGCCTTTTTCATCAAATAAAGACTTTAAAAAAAATCCTAGGTTAATATCAAATGCCAAAGGAATTTATCTTAAAACACATGATGGAAATACTTTAATTGACGGGAGTTCTGGTCTTTATTGCAATCCACTAGGACATGGTAGGAGAGAAATAATTGAAGCAATTAAAAATCAACTAGAAAAATTAGATTATACTATGCCTTTTCAACAGGGTTATGGTGGATCATTTGAACTTGCGACTAAAATTGCTCAAAAGACTCCAGATGATTTAAATAGAATTTTTTACACAATATGTGGTTCAACTGCGGTTGAAACCGCAATCAAAATAGCAGTTGCCTATTTTAAAGCCAAAGGTGAGCCAAAAAGATTTAGATTTATTGGAAGAGAAAGAGGTTATCACGGAATGAATATAGGCTCATTAACTGTAGGTGGAATAGTTAATAATGTAAAAGTTTTTACTGATATTTTAATGCCTGGAGTAAAACATATGAGACACACATTTCTTCCAGATCATAAGTTTGTAAAAGGACAACCTGAAAATGGTGAAGAGTTAGCTAATGATTTAGAAAATATTGCAAATGATATTGGTGGAGAAAATATCGCTGCATGTGTAGTTGAACCTATAGCAGGTTCTACAGGAGTATTAATTCCGCCCAAAGGATATTTACAAAGATTAAGAAAAATTTGTGATAAGTACGGTATACTTTTAATTTTTGATGAAGTTGTAACAGGATGGGGAAGAACTGGCTCTGCCTTTGCTGCACAAGAATTTGAAGTAACCCCAGATATTATAACAATGGCTAAAGCCACAACTAACGGCATTGTTCCTATGGGCGTTGTTGCAGTAAGAGAAAAAATTTATGATCAAGTTATGGATGCTTCACCAGATGGTGCCATCGAATTATTTCACGGTTATACTTATTCAGGTATACCAGTTGCAGTCTCGGCAGCATTAGCAGTTCAAGAGATTTTTGAAAAAGAGGATATTTTCAATAGAGTTAAAAAAATATCAAGCTATTTTGAAGAAGGATTGCATTCATTAAAAGATATTGAATGCGTTGAAAGCATAAGAAATTATGGTCTGCTTGGAGGTGTAGATATAAAGATGAATGTAAAACCAGGAAAAGCCGGTTTTCAAGTTTATAAAGAGTGTTATAAAGCAGGGATAAATATAAAACCAACTGGTGACGCTCTAATAATTGCCCCACCATTTGTTTGTAATAAAAAAAATATTGATGAAATTGTTGAAAAACTTCGAAAAGGAATAGAAAATTACTATAAATCAATAAGATAATCTAAATTCTACTTGTGATAGTTTTTTGGGTTTAACAACCCATTTTGAACATTTAGCGACTCACTTTTTGATAATAAAATATTTTTAAATAAGTATTTTTGTGGTTGAATATCCTAATGAGCGAGAAGGAAAACATTTTACAAAAAGAATTCACAAAAGAAGAAAATTCAAATGGCGAAAATTCGTTAGGAAGTTCTCAGTCAAAAGTAGATTTAAATAATCTTATTAAAAGAGTTAAAGAAGAAGAGAAAAGATCAAAAAGACAAAATATAGTTATTTCAGCAGCAGCCCTATCAGCCGTAGCTGTGTTTGGCATAATCTTAACGCTCTAAAAATTATCTTAAAACAGCCCGATAAATAATTGACGAGAACTCGGCAAATTGGCCAGCTGTACCCTGAACATTAGTCAAAGGATGATTTAAATAATCATTATTATTTTTCTGGTTTACTAAGTTATATCTTTTATTAAATGGATCTTTTCTAATAAATTTTGCTTTTGATAACCTTTCTAACTTTCTTATACATGTTGCCCGAGGTATACCCGTTACTTCTGATACAGAAGTTGCACTAATATCTGGATATTTTTTTGATACATTATGTTTTATATTATTTTGTTTAAAATAATTTAACGATTGAATTAAACTTTGTAATCCGATTAAGAGTATCTCAAGGTCGTTAGTCTTTCTTTGCCAATATTTCATAAAATCAAGTTGCGTAGTCAAATAATGATACCAATAAAAGCAATAATTTTTCTCAATTTCTTTATAAAATTTTGAAAAAGGCACATCAATATTTAAAAGTTTAGATTGTTCAAATAAAAATTTTGATAATGATTTAATTTGTTCTTTTATAATCTGCGTGTAGGTATCTTTTGCTTGAGATGACGGTTCCCAATAAAGATTATTTTTATTAGATTTTTTTAAATGTTTGAGTTTTGTTAATTGTATTATTTTTCGTCTAGTAGTTTCTTTTGGTAATCCCGTGAACCTAGAAACTGAAATTATTTTTAGTTTATCTTGAATTGTATTTTGGTGATTATACCAGAATTTATCAAGTGAAAGATCAAAATCTAAGTCTTCTTCTCTTTTTCTCATAACCTTTAAATGAAGATTCCGAGCAAAATATATAACAATTTGTCCGCCCTCTAAATCACCATAACGTTTATAAATCCCAGATAAAAAAGTACTTTGCATTTCAAAAAAAATAGGAAGTATCTTATTTGAATTATTTTCAAAAATTTCTTCAATAGTTTTCTTATTAATTTTATTTTCTAAATCCATATTTGCGCAAAAGTCCAAATGTTCATTTTGGGTTAATATGAACAATTTTATAATTTGAAGTCAATAGAAATTTAAAACTTATTAAAGTTTTATTTTTTAGTAATGTTTGGTCTAAACCATGACTTATTACCAATAACAGAGTTTAATATTCCACTAAATCTTGCAGAATAAACTTTTCTTTTCTTTTTATTATTTGTAATTATAAAAAAAAGAATATTTAAAAATGCAGAAAAAAATTTGGGTAAAACTTTTTTGTAGGCAGTGATTTTACCAAAATGTTTCTTGTAAAAATAAAAAGTCGACCACATTAAATGCCAATTTCGGTTAATTTCTATTTCCTCTTTAAATAAATCTTTCACTGATGAATTCCCTTTATGATTAATTTTAGAGTTTTGAATAAGAAAAATTGATTTTTCTTTCTTCAAACATCTCTCATAAAAATCGTTTTCCTCAAAATATAAAAAAATATTTTCATCAAAAAATCCTATTTCATTAAAAAGCTCTTTCTCAAAAAAAAGTGCACACCCCGTCACAAACCTCATTGAAGAGTACTTCCCATTTTTATTTGGCTTTAAATAACAATCATTTTTGTAATCAAAATTGTTAATTTTTGGAGCAAGTATTGAAAAACTTTTTATCTGTTTTGCTGCATTCATTAAGTTTTTAATTGTATCAGGAAAAAGTTCAGTATCTACATCAAGGTAAAATACATATTTTGTCTTAATATTTTTTATTCCACGATTTATTCCAGCTCCATTTCCTAGATTTTTATCTGGTATAATCACTTTTATATTTGAATATTTTTTTTCCAGTTTTTCTTTAAAAGTAAAATTTCTTGAATTTTCAATTACTATGATTGGAATATTATGATTAATTGTCGCAATAGATTTTTCAATTATATCCTCTGAGTGAAAACTTACAAATATTACTGTAATATCATTTTCCATTTAGGAACTAATTTCTCTAACAATTAGTACCAAATTTTCAAATTAAGGAAAATTAAAAATTATTTGTATTTTTTTACCCTGCGTGTTAATCAACACAATAATGTCATTTAAAGAGCTACCTCTAATGGAACCTAAAGACGGAACAGTGCTCTTTTATCCATATATTTCAAAATCGTCCTTTGCCGAGGTTAAAAAGGTCCTATCTGGAAGGTGGATTGGACAAGGACCTTTAGTTAACAAATTTGAGAAAAAATTTAAAAATATGTTTGCTGGTAAAAATCACTGTATAGCTACTGGATCAGGCACAGACGCACTTCATCTGGCATATATTCTCGCAGGACTTAAAAAGGGTGATGAGGTTATAGCACCAGTTTATACATGCACTGCTACTAACATTCCTTTTTTATATATGGGTGTAAATATTAAATTTGCAGACATTGATATTGAAACGATGAACATTAGTGTAGACAGTGTCAAAAAACTTTTAACAAAAAAAACTAAAGCTATAATTTGTATGCATTACGGTGGCCTACCTTGTGATTTAAATGAGTTACAAGTATTAGCAAATAAATATAAAATTCCACTTATTGAGGATGCAGCCCATGCTATCGGAGCTACTTATAAAAAAAAATCAATTGGAAGCATAAGTGATTTTACAATGTTTAGCTTTCAAGCAATTAAGCATATTACTACTGGGGATGGTGGAATGCTCTGTTTTAAAAATAAAAAGTTAATTGAAAAGGCAAAAAGAATTCGTTGGTTTGGAATAAGTAGAGAAGATAAACAAAAGGGAATTTGGGAAAATGATATTTCGGAAGTAGGCTATAAATATCAGATGACAGATCTTGGTGCATCCCTTGGTTATACAGCCTTAAAAGAATTTCAAAAATTACTAAGTCATAGACAAAAAATTTTTAAAATTTATAAAGATATTCTCTCAAGAAATCCCAATATTTTTTGTGTAGACAAAAATGATGGTAATAGAACCCATGCGTCATGGCTATTCACTCTATTATCTGAAGAAAAGGATAGAATACAAAAAAGACTAAGAGAAAAAAAAATAGAGTCTAATCAAGTACATTTCAGAAACGATAAGTACTCAATATTTAAAAAGTTTGTAAGAGGTAAATCTTTTCCAAACATGGATTACGTCGAAGATAAATATCTAGTTTTGCCTAATCACCACAAAATTAGTGAAAATAAAGCAAAGTATATTGCTCAAACAATTGATAATTTATTATAAAGTATTATAAACTGTATCATACTAAATGGCGGGGTAGCTCAGTTGGTTAGAGCGTTGGACTCATAAGCCAAAGGTCGGTGGTTCGATTCCACTCCCCGCTACCAAAAATGAAAAAAAAAATATTAATAATCTTTAAAGCCCCTTGGCATTGGAATAATTTTGTCATAAACAAGTTTAAAAAATCTTACGAAGTAAAATATATTTTTCTAAACAAGATTAAAAAAAATTTTTTACAAACTATAGATGAAATAAACAATTTAATTGATAAAGACAAAATCGAAATAGTTATCTTCGACGTTGACTATCAAAAGTTTATCAATCACTACTTTATAAAAAAAATAAAAAGTACATTTAAAATTATGATGACCTGGGATGATTATGAAAGACATAATTTCAATATAATTACAGCAAACTCTTGTAATTTTGTTATTACCGGATGTCCACTTTCAACATTTAAATATAAGGAAGTGGGTAAAGAAGCTTCATTTAATGTTTTAGAGTCTGATGGAAATTTTTATAAAGATTTAAAAGTAAAAAAAAATATTGATGTTCTTTTCTTTGGTAAAGTTAATAAAGACAGGGAAGGTTTCTTAGATTATTTAAGAGAAAACAACATTAATTTAAAAGTTGTTGGAAATAATTCGGAGAATAAGGTTTCTGATAAAGAACTTGTAAATTTAATTTGTAGATCAAAAATAGTGGTAAATTTTTCTAAAACAACATGGGGAAAAATAATGAATATTCCTGAAAAAAATGTCTTTTCGTATCAATATATGTTTAAGGGAAGAATTGTTCAGGCGGGTCTATGTGGGACTGCCTGTATTTCAGAGTATGCCCCTCATCATGATTTACTTTATAAGAGTGATGAGCTAATTCAATTTTCAACAAAAGAGGAGTGTTTTAATGCTATAATCGATTTATTAGAAAACCCAAATAAACTTGAGCATTATCAAAAAAAATTTTCAGAGAAAACAATAGGTAGTTATGAGGACGAAAAAACTCTTAAAAATTTGAAGAATTTTATTCAAAATTTTAATTTGAGTAGAAAAAATGAAGATAAACATAAATTGAACAGATTACCCTACTGGTATATAAGAATTTGTGCAAAGCAGATTATTCTTAGAGACTTAAAATTTTATAAAATTTTAAATTCATTAGTTCATTTGAAAGAAATATTTAAATTAATAAAAGGATCTAATATTCTCGTAAAACTCTCAGTTATTCTAGAGACTTTAATTAATATTTTATGGTTTTCAACAATTAGACTTTTTAGTGAAAAGGGTGTAGGAAAAAACAGGTATGCAGGCAAATATTAGAGTCGCAGATTTTATTGCTTCTTTTTTGAAAAAAAAGGGAATCAAAAATATATTTATGTTAACAGGATATGGAGCAATGTATTTAAATGATGCAATAAAATTATCGGGAATTAAATATTATGCTACAAGAAACGAGGCAACTGCCCCAATAATGGCAGAGTCTTATGCAAGATTAAAAAATAAAGTTGGAGTCGCTTGTGTTACGGCAGGACCAGGAGCAACCAATGCTTTACCTGGCCTCGCAGAAGCATATGTTGACTCTGCACCGATCATGGTTATATCTGGACAAGTTGATTACAAACAAACAACTCACAGCACTAAATTAAAAAATATAAGAACATTCGGAACTGCGGAAATCAACATTATTCCAATTGTGAGGCCGCTAACTAAATATGCTGAAATTATTAAACATCCAAATGATGTTAAATATGTGCTTGAAAAAGCATTTTTCCTCGCAAAAAATGGAAGGCCAGGACCTGTTTGGATTGATGTTCCTTTGGATGTTCAAAAGAAAGAAATTAATATAAAAAACTTAAAATCTTTTAAACCAGAGGAAAAAAAAATATTTTTACCGAATATAAATAGAGATGTTAAAAAAATTGTAAACCTTCTTAAAAGAGCAAAAAAACCAATTTTTGTGGCTGGGAATGGAGTAAAACAAAGTGGAACAATTAAGATACTAAAAAAAATAATTACTAAATGCAAAACTCCTATATTGCTTTCTAGATTTGCAAACGATCTTTTACCTCACACTGACAAATTTGTTATGGGTCAAGCGGGAGTAAAAGGATCCAGATATTGCAAAAGCATAATGCGTAATGCAGACTTAGTCATATCATTAGGATGTAGATTTGCTCCTCAATTTGTTGGTCATGATTTTTCAGCTTTTAAAAACGCAAAGATAGTCTCGGTTGATGTTGAAAAAGATGAATTAAATAAAAAAGGGGTAAAAGCAAATTATAGATTCAATTATGACTTAAAAAACTTTTTACCGATTTTAAATAAAATGACAAAAATTTCAAAATTTCCTAGTTACAATAGTTGGATTAATTTTTGCTTAAATAACAAAAAAAATAAACCAATTATTCCTGAAAAATTAAAACAAAAAAATCCAATTGATTTATATTTTTTTATGCAAAAACTTGGAAAAATTGCAAAAAAAAATGATATTTTAGTAACAGACGCTGGGTCAAATTATTATATCGGTGGACAAGTCTGGTCTTTTGAAAAAGGAACAAAGGAAATCACTTCAGTATCCAATGCAGCTATGGGTCTTTCTGTTCCTCTAGCAATTGGAGCAGCAGTTGCAGCTCCAAGATCTAGAATTTTAGCAGTGACAGGTGATGGATCACTAGAATTAAATATTCAGGAACTCAAAACAATTTCTCACAACAAGTTTAATATTAAATTGTTTGTTATAAACAATGGTGGTTACGTATCTATGCATAATTGGGCAGATACCTTTTTCAAAGGTAGAAGACTAGATAATCCAGAAGACACTGGAACAGGCACACTTAATTTTAAAAATGTCGCAAAAGCATTTGATTTAAACCATTATTTAATACATAACTTTAAAGAAATAGATAACGACTTAAGAAAAATAATGAAAAACAACAAACCTCTTTTTATTGAAGTTGTTACAGATCCTAGACAAAAGATATATGATGCTTTTAAAGATTATTAATTTTCATGAGCCTAGATATTTTATTTATTCACCCAAACGCATCTAAAAAAATTTATCAAGAACTCAGCAAAGATCATTCTGCATATGAACCACCCATATGGGCAGGAATGTTAGCGAACCACTGTAGGTCCAAAAATTTTAAAACAGCAATTTTGGATTGCGAAGTTAATAAACTAGATTATGAAAAAAGTGCCAAAGAAATAAATAATCTTAAACCGAAAATTGCCTGTTTCGTAGTCTATGGGCAACAACCCTCAGCTTCATCTCAAAATATGGAAGGAGCTACAAAAACCTCTATTGAATTAAAAAAATTAAACAATAAAATTAAAACTTTATTTGTTGGAGGCCATGTTGCTGCCTTACCTAAAGAAACTTTACTGAAAGAATCTAGCATTGATTTCGTTGCATTGAATGAAGGCGTATACTCAATATCTAATTTATTAAGTGCTGATAATTTAAATGAAGAAAGTTATCTAAAAAAAATAAAAGGAATAGGTTTTAGAAATAATGAAAACCAAATTATTTTAAACGAACCAGAAACAGTTGTTCCAAAAAAACTTTTAGAAAATGATTTACCAGGTATAGCTTGGGATTTGTTACCTAACTTATCCGAATATAGAACTGCAGGATGGCATTCTTGGTCAAATAATTCCGATAAACAACCATTCGCAGCTTTATATACAAGTCTGGGGTGTCCATATAAATGTTCATTTTGTATGATTAATATAATTAATAGAACTAATAATGATGAGAACGTTTCATCTCAAAACTCAAATATTTTTAGATGGTGGTCACCAGAATTTATAATTAAACAGTTCGATTATATTGCAAAGCAAGGTGTTAAAAATATTAAAATTGCAGATGAACTTTTTGTGCTAAATCCAAATCATTTTATGAAGATATGTGATTTATTAATTGAACGAAATTATGGTTTTAATATTTGGGCTTATTCAAGAATTGATACTTGTAAGCCGCAATATTTAGAAAAATTAAAAAAAGCCGGAGTTAATTGGCTAGGTCTTGGAATAGAAAATCCAGACACCGTTTTAAGAAAAGAAGTTCATAAAGACTCATATAAAGAAGTTAAAATCATAGATGTTATAAATGGCATTAGAGACTCTGGAATAAATGTCGCTGCTAACTATATTTTTGGCTTACCAGAGGATACAGAAAAAAGTTTAAAATTTACATATGACTTTGCTGAAGAAACAAATTCAGAGATGGTAAACTTTTATTCTGCAATGGCATATCCTGGTAGTCCTCTTTTTTTAGAGGCCCGAAAAAATAGAATTGAACTTCCATCAACCTATTCAGGATACAGTCAACACTCATACGATACACTAAATTTGTCAACCACAAAACTTTCTGCTGGTCAGATACTTAAATTTAGAGATGAAGCTTGGATGAAATACCATACTAATGAGAAATATTTAAATTTAATAAAAGAAAAATTTGGTCAAAACGCAGTAGATAATATTAAAAGCACAACTCGAATTAAACTAAAAAGAAAATTACTGGGAGACTAAATTGTCATACAAAAATTATCGTTTAAAAATATTTGAAAAGGCTTCTCTGTGCAGAAATTTTGAAAATGAGGTTTTTAAAAGAGTAAATGAAAAACTTATCAATTTTCCAGTTTATCTATCAGCTGGACAAGAATATGTTCCATCATCAATAGCGCAGATAGTAAAAGATAAAAAACAAAAACCTCTTATCTTTGGCCAGCATAGAGGACATTCAATATATCTTTCTTTTGGAGGAAATATTATAGAACTAATTGACGAACTTTTAGGAAAAAAAACCGGATGTACACGAGGTATGGGCGGATCATTATCAATAAATTCAAACAAAATTAACATGTTTGGTCATGAGGGATTAATGGGAAGTAATGCATGTATGGGTGTTGGAGCATGTTTTTCATCGGCAAAACCTACTATCGTCTTCTTAGGTGATGCATCTGTTGAGGAAGACTATGTTTTAGCCTCTTTAAGTTGGGCAGCTAAAAAGGAATTACCTATACTTTTTGTAGTCGAGGATAATAATTATGCTGTATTAACCAAAAAGAAGGACAGAAGAGATTGGAAAGCAAAAGACGTAGCAAAAGCATTTAAATTAGAGTCTTACGATATTGATGACCAACCCAAAAAAATTTTTTCAGTACTAAAAAAAAACTTATTTAAAAAACCAATTTTTATAAATGTAAATACAAAGAGACTTTTCTGGCATTCGGGTGCTGGTGTAGATGAAGAAGTAAAAGGAGATAGATTAACAATAGAAAAAAAATTTTTAGGAAAAAAAGCAGATAAAATTCACAGAAATATTAAAAAAAAGATTGAAAATTTATGGAAACAACGCTTAGAGAAGTAATAAAACAAATAACTTTTAAGCATTTAAAAAAATTTAAAGGTCAGGTTTTTGGGCAAAACCTAACAGGTGTTGGTTGGGTAGCTGGAACCTTACCAAAACTTTATGAAAAAGATGGTGTGATAGAGTTACCAATGGCTGACGTTGCTAACGGTGGAATGGTTACTGGTGCAGCATTAGTTGGGAGGAGACCATTCTATATAATAAGATATCAAGGATATAACTGGTTAAATTGTATTTTTATTGTTAATTACGCATGTAAGTCTAAAGAAATTTGGAACAAGCCCGCACCAATGTTTATAAGAGGCCTCTCAAGTGAAGGTGGCTTAGGTCCAGTTTCTACATCAAGCCATATATCAATCTTCTACAAAATGCCAGGGATCAAAATTTATTCTCCGATGACTAAAAATGAATACACTAGCACTTATAAAAAATTTATGAAGTCAGATGATGTTTTTTATGTTTCAGAACATAGAAAAAGTTATGAAAATAAAATAGAGTTCAAAAATTCTTTAAAAAAGAATCTTGATATAATTTTAATGCCAATATCAGTAACTCGTTTCGAGGCAGAAAAAGCAAAAAATTATTTAAATAAAAACGGTTATAAGGTTGGAATAATTCATTTATATGAATTAAAACCCTTTGTCTTGAAAAAAAAATGGATAAGCATGATCAAAAGTTCTAAATATGGTGTTCTTATGACTGATAATGATTATGTTGATGGTATAATTAGAACTTTAGCTCATAAAATAAATGAGCAGACCAATAAAAAAGTTAATGTTTTGGGATTAAAAGATAAGTCTGCGGGGTATACACTTAAGACAAGTAATTTTCCGCCATCAGCTTTGGAAATAATAAATAAAATTAAAAAAATAAAAGCAAAAAAAAGATTATAAAATGAATAAAAAGGATTTAATAAACTTTGAGGAGGAAATTGCATCTTTATTTAATAAAGGTAAAATAAGAGCTCCAGTTCATCTTTATCAAGGTAATGAAGATAAAATAATAGAAATTTTTAAAAAAATTAACAAGCAAGATTGGGTTTTTTGTAGTTGGAGATCACATTATCAATGTCTTCTTAAAGGGGTTCCAAAAGAGGAAGTGAAAGACGAAATTTTATCAGGAAGATCTATATCTTTGTGTTTTCCTGAGTACAAAATATACTCATCAGCATTAGTCGGAGGTTCTATTCCTATAGCAGTAGGTACAGCAATGTCTTTGAAGCTTAGAAAAGAAAAAAGTACAATGGTTTATTGTTTTATGGGAGAGATGACATCTGAAACAGGTATAGCCCATGAGTGTATAAAATACAGTAGAAATTTTGATTTACCAATTCATTTTGTTATAGAGGATAATTCATTGTCTGTTTGCACAGATACTAGAAAAACATGGCAGCAAAAAAAGTTAAGTTTTGAGGGTCCTAATGATAAATTTATAACTTTTTACAGCTATAAGTCTAAGTGGCCACATGCTGGTGCGGGGAAAAGAATAGAATTTTAATTTATGAAATACGCCGATGAATTAACTAAATCAATGATTTATCTGAGTAAAGATCCAAGAACTATATTCCTTGGACAAGCAGTTGCATACCCAGGCACTGCAATGACAAACACTTTGAAAAGTATACCAAAAAATAAACTTTATGAATTACCTGTTGCAGAAGAAATGCAGTTAGGAATAAGCAATGGATTAGCTTTAAACGGACATATTCCTGTAAGTATATTTCCAAGATGGAATTTTCTTTTACTTGCTACTAATCAGTTGGTGAGCCATTTGGATAAATTTAGTATAATGTCAAAAGGCAAATTTAAAACTAAAGTAATTATAAGAACATCAATTGGTTCACAAAGGCCTTTACATCCTCAACACCAACACATTGGAGACTTTACCGAAGCATTTAAAAAAGTTTTAAGAACAGTAGAAATCATTAGACTTGAGGAACCATCAGATATATTTCCATCATACAAAAAAGCAATTGAGAGGAAAGATGGGAAAAGCACAATTCTAGTTGAGTATGGAGATTATTATAGCGAAAAGTAAAACATGATTATTACAAAAACACCGTATCGAATATCATTTTTTGGAGGCGGTAGTGATTATCCCTCATGGTATAAAAAAAATGGAGGTGCTGTATTATCTTCTACAATTGATAAGCATATTTATATTACTTGTCGTTTCTCACCAGGTTATTTTAAACAAAAATATAGAATAGTATGGAGAAAAATTGAGAATGTAAAAAATATTAATGAAATAAATCACAAAGCTGTAAGATATCTACTAAAACATCTAAATATTAAAGAAGGATTAGAAATTCATTATTATGGTGATTTACCTGCAAGAAGCGGAATGGGTTCTAGTTCATCTTTTACTGTTGGACTGATGCAGGCTTTATGGAAAATTAAAAATATTAAATTAACTAGAGCTGAGTTAGCAAAAAAAAGTATTAATTTTGAACAAAATATAATGAGAGAAGTGGTGGGCTCACAAGATCAGACCTCAGCTTCTTATGGTGGTTTTAATAAGATTCTATTTAATAAAAATAATTCCATCAATGTTAAAAGAGTTTCTTCAAAAAAAAATATTAAAAAATTAAATGATAATCTTATTTTAATTTACACAGGCATTAATAGAACTGCCCATAAAATAGCAAATCAATATGTAAGTAAACTTACAACAGTTAAGAAAGAACACATTAGTAAAATTTTAGATTACGTTAAAGAAGGTGAACGTATTCTAAAATATGGTAATATTGATGATTTTGGAAGACTTTTAAATGATGCTTGGATGGAAAAAAAGGCTCTTAGTAGTTTAATTACAAATCCAAAAATAAATGATATTTATGATGATGCAATTAAATGTGGAGCTCTAGGAGGTAAATTGTTGGGTGCTGGCGGTGGTGGTTTTTTACTAATGTACATGAGACATGACGAAAGAAAAAAATTTTTTAAAAAAAATTACAAATTAATTAATATCCCATTTAAATTCACATCAACAGGAAGTGAAATAATTTTTGATCAATTAAAAAAGGATAAAAAATGAAGATTAATCATCCACTAATGCACAATAATTTTATTAAATCCGATATGGACTCTGTTAGAAAATTAATTAAAAAAAAGGATTTAATTCTTACACAATCAAGGAATGTTATTGAGTTTGAAAAAAAATGGTCAAAATGGCTTGGTGTAAAATTTAGTGTTTTTGTTAACTCTGGATCTTCAGCTAACTTATTAAGTATGTTAATATTAAAAAGTTTATCTTTAAAAAAGAAAGAGATTATTATTCCTACATTAACTTGGGTTTCAGATATAAATTCAGTAATAATGGCAGGTTTTAAACCTGTATTCGTCGATATTGATCCAAGAACACTTTCTATGAATCAAGACCAAGTTTTGAATAAAATAAATAAAAATACACTTGCTGTTTTTGTAACACACGTACAAGGATTTAATGGTTTGTCAGAAAAACTTTTAAAAAAAATTAAAAAAAAAAAGATTATTCTTGTAGAAGATGTGTGTGAGTCACATGGAGCTAAATATAAAGCCAAAAAATTAGGGACATTTGGCTTAATATCCAACTTTTCTTTTTATTATGCTCATCATATGTCTACTATTGAAGGCGGAATGATCTGCACAAACAATAAAAAAATTTATGAATTGGCAAGAATTTTTAGATCTCACGGTATGGCACGAGAGGCAAAAAATAAGAAATTTGAAAAGCAAATGATAAAAAAATATCCGAAATTATCTCCCCAATTTATTTTTTTACATCCAACTTTTAATTTTAGAAATAATGAAATTGGAGCTGTAATTGGTATAAACCAACTCAAAAGACTCGATAAAAATAATAGGGCAAGAACAAAAAATTTAAAACTTTTCTTAAATTTATTAGACCCATCTAAGTATAGAGTTGATTATAAAGTCGATGGTAGTTCGAATTACGCATTTCCAGTTGTTTTTAAAAACAAAAGTTTTAAGTTTAGAGATCGTTTTGAGTTGACATTAAAAAGATATAATATTGAATTTAGAAGAGGAAATGCTGGTGGTGGCAATCAGCTTAGACAACCATATTTAAAAACTTACTTGAAGAAAATTAATTTAAAGAAATTTCCAGAAGTTGATCATGTTCATTTCTTTGGGTATTATATTGGGAACTATCCAAGTTTAAAGGCATCTAGAATAAAAAAAATTTGTTCAATATTAAATAATATAAATCTTAAATAAAATAAATGGAGAAATTAAAAGTAATAAAAAATTCAACCTTTAAAGATAACAGAGGTTTTTATTGGACTACATGGAAAAAAGGAACACTTAAAAATTTTAAATTTAACCATGATAAATTTTCCATATCGAAAAAAAAAGTTCTAAGAGGTCTCCATTGCGATTTTAAATCATGGAAATTAGTAACATGTACATTTGGTAAAGTTTTTTTAGTTGTTGTAAATATGAAAAAAAATTCAAAAAGTTATTTAAAACATAAAACCTGGATTTTAACTCATGAAAAACCTACGTTAATTTTAATCCCACCCCATTTTGCTAACGCATATTTATGTTTGTCTAATAAATGCGTTTTTCACTATAAATGGTCTTATAAGGGTAAATATGTGGACTCAAATAAACAAAATAGTTACAGATGGAACGACCCAAAATTAAAAATTAAATGGCCTATAAAAAAACCATTATTAAGTAAAAGGGATAGAACTTCGAAGTATTTATAAAATGAGTAAAATTTTAATAACTGGTGGAGCAGGATATGTTGGATCAATGCTATCTACAGCTCTTGTTAATTTAGGCCATGAAGTAACGGTTTTAGATTTGATGAAATATGATAGAGGATCATTAAATCATCTTTATTATTTTAAAAATTTTAAATTAATAAAAAAAGATGTTCGAGATAAAAAATTATTAAAATCTTTACTAAAAAAAAATGAATTTATAATACCATTAGCTGCGTTAGTAGGCGCTCCTTTATGTGATAAATACAAGAAAGATGCCGTATCAGTAAATCACCATTCAATTAAAAATCTTGTATCTTTGAGTTCAAAAAAAAATAAAATAATATTTTTAACTACTAATTCTGGATATGGAGTTGGAGAAAAAAATAAGTTTTGTGACGAAAATAGTCCATTAAACCCAATATCACTTTACGGCAGAACAAAATGCGACGCAGAGGAAGAGGTAAAAAAATCTAAAAATTTTATTTGCTTCAGATTAGCTACAGTTTTTGGATACAGTTATAGAATGAGAACAGATTTATTAGTAAATAACTTTGTTTATAAATCAGTAAAAACAAAAAAATTAAAAATTTTTGAACCTCATTTTAGAAGAAATTTTATCCATATTAAGGATGTAGTTTTAGGAATAATTTATGCTATAAAAAATTTTAATAAATTAAAATCAAATATTTATAATTTGGGACTTTCATCTGCAAACATAAGTAAACTTATGTTAGCAAAAAAAATAAAGAAAAAAATGAATAAACTTCAAATTAAAATTATTACAAACAGAAAGGATCCAGATAAAAGAGATTATTTTGTAAGTAATAAAAAAATAGAAAAAAAAGGTTTCAAAGCAAAAGTATCTTTAGATCAAGGTGTTGAAGAATTAATTGATTTATTCAATACGGATAATAAAAAAATAATAAATAATTATTAATTTTTTTTGGTAATTCTTTTTATTTGACTATAAAAATTCTTTTCTGCGAATTCAAAATATAATTTACTTTTATTAGCACAAATTTTATCAGAATCTTTATCTCCGATCATAAAACTTTTATTATGTTTTATGTGCCATTTTTTTTTAATTTGCTGTATCATCAGATTTCCTGGTTTTCTTAATTCAGTAACTTTTCTATATTTTCTTAACTTAGCTTTGGGATGATATGGACAATAATTTATATCATCAAAATATATATCTTTTTTTTGAAGCTTGTCTTTAATCTGATTTTGTAATTTATAAAACTCATTTATAGAAAAAATACCTTTTCCAATTCCAGCTTGGTTAGTGATAATAAAAATGTAATATTTTTTTTTAATTAATAGCTTTAATCCCTTGATAACACCAGGTCTAAATTTAAAGTCCTTAAATTTGTGAACATATCCAGTGTCATAATTTATAACACCATCTCTATCTAAGAATGCTGCTGGTTTTGAACAATTGTTAATTAACAAGTTTCCTGCTCTTTTAAAGTTTTTTGGCGTCCCAATATCTAAAAAAAAATTATTAGTTATAAGTCCCGAAATTTTTTTTTCACTGATTAAATTAGGTAAAATTTCATCTTCTAAAGAAATGTTTTTATTTTGGATAAATTTAAAGAACTCCTTTTTAAAAAAATATACTCCACCATTCATATATTTGCTAAATTTTTGAAAAACAATTTTATTATGCTTAAGCCCTATAGCTGATAATTTTTTGTTAGACTTATATGATTTATTTTTTACCAATGCTAAAGATCCTAAGCTATCTTTGCTACATGATTTAATTAATTTATTTAAATCAACATCAAGAAAAGTGTCTCCATTTATCAAAATAAAATCGTTTAAATTTTTTTTCTTTAAGGTGTTTAAGGCGCCCGCCGTACCCATCGGTTTTTTTTCATTAAGACAATTTATAGATATGCAATTATAATAACTTTTGTGAAATTTGTTAATTATCTCCTGCGATTTATATCCTGTTAGTACAAAAATATTTTTAAAGTGATATTTACAGTAATTTTGTATTATATATTCTAAGAATGGTTTTTTGTTAAAAATAGCCATTGGCTTAGCTTTCTTATTCAAAAGCGATTTAATCCTAGATCCTTTACCTCCAGCTAAAACAACTAAATCTAATGAGTACATTTTGATATTCTTTGGTTACTTTTTTTACCATTTTAAGATATTATTAAATAGTCTTTTATTCAAATATTATGAAATTAATTTCTTTTGTTTTTTCATTTAGAAACGAAGAGAAAAATTTAAAGAATCTTGTTGAAAGAGTTGATAAAGCAGTTAAAAAAACTGAAAATTGGAATTATGAGTTAATATTTGTAAACGATGACTCAACTGATAATTCTGAAAAAATATTATTAGATTTACAAAAAGAATTACCTATAAAAATTATTAATATGTCGAGAAGATTTGGAACTAATCCATGTGTTCTTGCTGGTTTTGAAAATTGCTCTGGTGATTGTATCATCTATATGGACTCTGATCTTCAAGATCCACCAGAATTAATTACTGAATTAATTAAACAACATGAAAAAGGTTTTGATATTGTTCATACAAAGAGAACAAAAAGGTTAGGAGAGCCAAGATCTAAATTATTTTTTACAAATTTAGCTTATGCAATAATTGATAAGTTATCAGATATAAATTTAGAAAAAGATGTAGGAGACTTTAAATTAATATCTAAAAGAGCTTTAAATAAAATTTTAGAACAAAAGGAATATAATCCATATATTCGAGGTCTATCCGTATGGGTTGGTTTCAAGCAAACATATGTTGACTACGTTAGAGAAGCAAGAGAAGCCGGTGAGTCAAAGTTTTCACTGTTTGCAGAAGGACCAGTATCTCAGTTTATTAGGGGTGTAACTAGCTACTCACTCAAGCCACTTTACCTAGGCGTGTTATTAGGTTTTTTTGCTTTTATATTTTCAATAATTTTAATTCTCTATGCTCTTTACGCCAAAGCAACTGGAATTGCTGTACCTGGCACAACAGGAATATTAATTGTAATATCTTTTTTTTCTGGAGCCCTATTATCTACTATAGGAATTATGGGAATTTATTTAGCAAGAATTTTTGAGCAAACAAAAGGAAGAACAAGATACGTTATAAAAGATATTAAAGATTATAAAAAATAACTTTAAATTAATTAATTTTATAAATAGAGTAAAAACTATTATTTTTAAATAAGCTCAAGTTAATTTTCCAACTACTAGGAACCACTATATAATTTGCATTATATTTCTTTTCAATATATTCCCAATCAGATTTTTGTTTTGCCTCAAAAGTTTTTTTAATAAACTCTTCTGGAAGGCGAGGGTCATTTTTATTTGGTGGATTATTTATTTCAACACCATAAATATCTTCAAGTATATTAAATGTATTTTTTAAAAGATATGGATGATAAGGAAGAAAATCAAATGATTGTGTGTCTAATAAAACAGGCTTCATAGAATATTGATTTATGTAATTAACCGTATCTGATGTGGTAATAAAATATCCCTTGTAATTTGAATTAGATATATCTTTGAAAATATTAAAATGAGCATGTTTTAATTCATTAGAAATATTTAGAACAAAATTGTCTTTTAAAGAAATAAAATTTTTATAGTGTTGAATTGAATGAACTATTAAAATTGTAAATACAAAAATTTGAACAAATTTTTTTTTAAAATTAAATCTTAAAAAAATAAAATAAATTATTGAAATAATAATAGGCCAACCAATAAATGAGTGTAATATTAAAAATCTTGTTGGCATCACTCTTACAAAAATATCTGAAAAATATTGTGGAAAAAATTTGTAAGTTATATAGGACATTGTAGAGAGAACAATCGATAAATTTAAAAAAACTATAAATAAATTATTTTGTTTATTTTTTTTAAAAAAATAATATGTGTTTATTATAATAAATAGAAACAGTGTCTTTATTAAATATTCATAATGAAGAATACCTAATCGATTTCTATGACCATCCCAAAATTCTATGTAAATCTTTAATAAACTACTGTCGAAGACTGATTTTTCAATACTGTTATTATAAAATATCAAAAGGCTTATTAAAGTTACAGCTAGGCCAACAATGCCTCCTTTACAAAAATCTAAATTTATTATTTTATTATTATTAATTATTAAACTTATTATTAATATTGATAGCATCCATAAACCAATTACAGGATGGACAGAAATTAATAAAAGTGTAAAAAAACCAGAGTATTTAAAATTTTCATTTAAAATTAAACTAAAAATTAATGATGAGAGAGCCAAACTAAACATACCATAACTTTGATGAGAAAAAATAAGAGAAGGGTAATCAGTATCTCCAAAATTTTTTTGTAATATCAACATCAATATACTTACTAAAAGAGCTAAATATTTATTAAGCGTTAAACGATTGACAATCAGGAATGAACTTATTCCAAAACACAATGTAGATAAGAAAAGAATTATTCTCGAACTATTATCTACTGAAAATCCAAAAGTTAATAAAATTTGCGCAAATTGATGCAACAAGGTCCAACTATTATAATAATAATATTTCATTGGAGATAAAGGCTCAGGATATTTAACTATTTCAGAGATTGTGAGGCCGCCATTTATAGCAACCTGATACAAAGAATGTGAGAAGCTTAAAAATATACAAGTAAAAATAATTATGAAATATATTGCTTTATTGTCTTCTTTAAGGTTCAAATTTTTAGTCCAAATCTTTTATTAATATTTTTTTTAGATACTATTTTAAAAAATTTTTTGTTGGTCATGTACCATTTAAAAGTTTTATTTAGACCTTCCGTAAGTGAAATTTTCTGTCTCCATTTCAATTCTTTTCTAATTCTACTCGAATTTACCGCATATCTCTCATCATGACCGGGCCTATCTGTTACATATTTAATCTTATTTTTGTTTGAAAATTTAATTTTATTTTTTTTGGCTATATGAAAAATATTTTTTACTATTTCTAGATTTTTTACTCTTTTTCCTGTTCCAATATTATAATTTTTTCCAATCTTTCCTTTTAAAAAAATTTTTAGTAAGGCCTCACAGTTATCTCTTACATAAATCCACTCACGAACATTTGTTCCTTTTCCATATAAAGGTATTGATTTATTTTTTAATATATTAAAAATAATTTTTGGAATAAATTTTTCTGGTAGCTGTCTTGGTCCGTAATTATTACAGGAATTTGCTATCACTATCTTAGATGAGTAGGTTCTAAAATATGCTTTCAACAATTGATCAGCGGCAGCTTTCGAGGCAGAGTAAGGAGAACTAGGGTTGTAATTATAATCTTCATTTACATTTTGATGTTTTGGTATGTCACCATAAACTTCATCTGTTGATACATGAACTAGTTTTATAACCTTTTTATTTATTTTACTAAAAGATCTTAGTGACTCCAAAATGTTAAATACTCCCATGATATTTGTTTTTAAAAATGTGTAAGGACTATCTATTGATCTATCAACATGTGTTTCTGCTGCTAGATTAAAAATGCCATCAGGTTTATGTTTTTTAATAATTTTTAAAAATTTATTTTTATTATTTATATCCAATTTATAAAAAATATATTTCTTATTTTTTTTAAAATCCTTAACATTATAAGGATTTGCTGAATAACTTGATTTATCAATATTTATAACAAAGTAGTTTTTTTCTAATAAAAACTCTACCAAATTACTTCCGATGAAACCTTGACCACCCGTTACAATGATTTTTTTCATATATAAATTTTTTAAAAGAAATGATCTAATATATTAAATTTGTAAAAGAATTGCTTACTAAAATCAATTGTTGATTTAATCAATTTTTAAAATATAAATCTTGAATGTCAAAAATAAAGAAAATTTTAGTTACTGGTGGTGCTGGATTTGTAGGCACTAATTTAATTAACCTTCTTTTGAAAAAAACTAAATATAAAATTATAAGTATAGATGATTATTCATCTGGAACAAAAAAAAATCACCTAAGAAGTAATAGAGTAAAATATTATAAAGGTAACACAAAGAATATTTCTGAAATAATAAAAAATCCAAGAGGAATTATTGCGGTTTTTCACTTTGGAGAATTTGCAAGAATATATCAAAGCTTTATTAAAATGAATAAATGTATAAATTCTAATTCTGTGGGTACTAATGCTGTTTTTAATTACTGTTTAAAAAACAAAATTAAACTTATATACTCAGCTACATCTGCTTCTTTAGGCAATAAAGGAAGTGATAAAAATTTATCTCCTTATGCATTTACTAAGGCAAAAAATTTAGAATTACTAGAAAATTTAAAAAAATGGTTCAATTTTAAATACGAAGTAATTTACTTTTATAATGTTTATGGTCCAAATCAGATTTGTGTTGGGGATATGGCTACAGTCATTGGAATTTTCGAGAACAATTATAAAAAAAGAAAATCTCTTCCAGTTGTAAAACCTGGAACACAAACTAGAAGATTTACACACATATTTGATACTGTTGAAGTTTGTTATATGGCATGGAAAAAAAATTTATGTAGACATTATAGTATTGCGAATAAAAAAACATATTCGATTAATGCGGTTGCAAAAATGTTTAAAACAAAAATAAGATATTTGCCTAAACGTAAAGGAGAGCGATATGCTTCTGCTCTAACTAACAAAAATCTTTCAAATAAAGTATATAAGTATTTTGGTAAAATAGAACTTAAAAATTATATTCAAAATTTTTTACTAAAAATAAATTAATATTTAGTGACCTGGAAACTCTATTAAACTTTTTGTAAAATAAGATTTCTCAATCAGTTTTTTATTTCCACCTAAATCAAATAAATTTATAATAAAAATAAATCCTGCAACCTTACCCTTTGACATCTCTACTAATTTTGCTCCAGCTTCAGCAGTTCCTCCAGTAGCAATTAGGTCATCAATTATTAATATTTTTTCTCCGTTGTTAATGGAATCTTTGTGAATTTCTAATGTTGCCTCTCCATATTCTAATTGAAAATCAACTGAAACCTTTTCTGCAGGTAACTTATTTTTTTTTCTCATCAGTATGAAAGGTTTTTTCAACTTGTAGGAAACCGCTGATGCAAAAATAAAACCTCTTGACTCTATAGCAGCAATTTTATCAAATTCTAATTTCTTTGAAATATCAACAATTTGATCAATTGAGTAATTAAATGCTTTAGAGTCTTTTATTAATGTGGTTATATCTCTAAACAATATACCCTTTTTTGGATAATCTGGAATTGATCTTATATATTCTTTTAAATCCATATTTTACTTCATTATCTAACAAAAAAAGATTAATAATTAAATCATGAAAAATAGAAAGCTTGGGATAATTGGTGGAAGTGGTTTATATAAAATGGAGGGTTTTGAAAAACCGAAGTGGAAAAAAGTAGATACCCCTTGGGGAAGCCCCTCTGACTCTGTGATGATAGCAAAATTTTATGGAAATGAGATATGTTTCATACCTAGACACTCAAGGGGTCACAAAATAAGCCCCACAAATATAAACTTTAGAGCAAACATTGATGCTATGAAACAACTTGGGGTAACCGATCTAATATCTGTATCCGCTGTAGGTTCATTAAAAGGAAATTTAGACCCTGGAACATTTGTCATTGTTGATCAATTCATAGATAGAACTTTTTCAAGAGTAAAAACCTTCTTTGATAACGAAATTGTTGCTCATGTATCAATGGCGCAGCCAACTAGCAAAATTTTAAGAGAATGTTGTGAAGAGGTTCTAAAAAAACTTGATATAAAACATCAGATGGGAGGAACCTACGTAGTTATGGAAGGTCCCCAGTTCTCAACTTTTGCTGAGTCTAATTTATATAGATCTTGGAATGCTGACGTAATTGGTATGACAAACATGCCTGAAGCAAAATTAGCAAGAGAAGCTGAAATTAGGTATTGCACGGTAGCAATGGTTACGGATTATGATTGTTGGCACTCTGAGCATGAAGAAGTAGATGTTGCTATGGTTGTTAAAACTTTACAAAATAATGCATCCAATGCACAAAACATGATTAAAGAATTAATTAAAACCTACAAACAGTTCTATGATGAAAAAGATCCTGCAAACAATTGTTTGGATACAGCTATTATTACAGATCCAAAATTAATGACAAAAGAAACTAAAGAAAAATTAAATCATATAGCTGGAAGAGTTTTTAAAAAGAAATGAATATAAACGGAAAAGCATTTAGAACAATATGGTTCGATAATAACATTGTTAAAATAATTGACCAAACAAAACTTCCACATCAATTTATTATAAAAGAATTAAAAAGTGTTAAAGACGCAATTCTTGCGATTAAAAATATGGAAGTGAGAGGAGCTCCATTAATTGGAGCAACAGCAGCATACGGATTAGTTTTATCAATAATTGAAAAGAATGATCAGTCTTTTTTAAAAAAATCGAGTGAAGATCTGATCAAATCAAGACCAACTGCAATAAATCTAAAATGGGCAGTTGATAGAATGATGAAAAAATTATCTGGAGTTAATAGTGAGGAAATTTTAAATATCGCTATAAAAGAAGCAAAAAATATTTGTGAAGAAGATGTTGGCTTTTGTAAGGATATTGGGGTTAATGGCTTAAAGATAATTGAAGAAATATATAAAAAAAAGAAAGATACAATAAACATCTTAACTCATTGTAACGCTGGTTGGTTGGCAACTATTGATTGGGGAACTGCAACTTCTCCAATATATCATGCACATAAAAAAGGTATTAAAGTTCATGTTTGGGTAGACGAAACAAGACCTAGAAACCAAGGGGCAAATCTTACATCATATGAACTAAATGAGGAGGGAATATCAAATACAATAATTACTGATAATGCAGGTGGAATTTTAATGCAAAGGGGACAAGTAGATATGTGTATAGTTGGAACTGACAGAACTTTATCTAACGGGGATGTTTGTAATAAAATTGGAACTTATTTAAAAGCTCTTGCCGCACATGATAACAAGGTCCCTTTTTATGTGGCATTACCTAGTTCGACAATAGATTGGAATATAAAAAATTCTAGAGATATTCCAATCGAAGAGAGAAATTCCAAAGAACTCTCCCATGTAGAGGGGTTAGATAAAAATAATAAATTAACAAAAGTTCTAATTTATCCAGAAAAAAGTCAATCAATGAATTTAGCATTCGATATTACCCCTGCCAAATACGTAACGGGCCTAATCACAGAAAAAGGTATTTGTAATGCATCAAAGGAGGGATTAGAAAGTTTATTTAAATGAAAAACAATTCTTATACACTTTTACAAGGATCAAATAGCGGTATAACTAGACTAAAATTAAACGATCCAGGAACATATAATTCTTTATCAACTAGTATGTTGAAATCATTAATAAGTAGATTTAAAGAGCTCGATAAAGATCAAAAAACTAGAGTTATCATTATTGAAGGTTCAGGAAAGGGTTTTAGCGCTGGTCATAATTTGAAAGAGGTAAAATCTTTAAAAGGCAAACCAAATTATAAAAAACTATTTGAATTATGCTCAGAACTGATGATGGTTATAATAAATTGCAATAAACCAGTTATTGCAAAAGTACATGGCGCAGCATTTGCAGCAGGGTGTCAATTAGTTGCTACCTGCGATTTAGCATTGAGTACTGATGATGCAATTTTTTCAACACCTGGAGTTAACATAGGTCTTTTCTGCAGTACCCCAATGGTTGCTTTAAGCAGAAACGTTGCAAGAAAGAAAGCAATGAGAATGCTTTTAACAGGTGAACCAGTTAGCGCTAATCATGCTAAAGATATCGGTTTAATAAATGATCACTTTAGCAACGATAATTTAGAAGAGGAAGTTGTAAAGTTAGCAGAAAATATTTCTTCAAAGTCTAGAAAGGTTGTTAAAATTGGAAAAAAAGCTTTCTATAAGCAATTAGAAATGCCTTTAGATAAAGCCTATAAATATACAAGCCAAGTTATGAGTGAAAATATGATGGCCCTTGATGCAAAAGAGGGAATATCAGCTTTTATTGAGAAAAGAAAACCTAATTGGAAAGACAAATGATTTCAGATGATTTAATTAAAGAAACACTTCAGACTTCTAAAATCATAGCAATGGTTGGAGCAAGTGTTCCTAAGGAAAATGAAGCAGTTGCCAAAACGAGACTAAAGCCCTCGATCATTGTTATGAAATATCTTTTAGAATTTGGATATAAAGTTATACCTGTAAATCCATTTTCAGTTGGAAAAAAAGTTAATGGAGAAACAATAGTTGAAAAATTAGAGGATATTTCTTCACAAATAGATATTGTAAATGTTTTTAGACCATCCAAAGAAACTCCTGATATAGCAAAAAAAGCAATTAAAGTTGGAGCCAAGACACTGTGGTTACAGTTTGGAATTCAAAACAATGTGGCTGATGAGATCTCCAAATCCGCTGGACTGACTTGCATTATGAATAAATGTATAAAACAAGAATATCAAAGATTATTTTTAAAAATGAAACCAGTTTTCCCAGTTCTTTTGAACGATTAATAAAATTTATCTTAAAGAAGCAGCAATGTTTCCACCATCAACTGTAAGCACAGCTCCAGTTGTTTTTTTCGAAATTGCAAGATGAAAAAATGCTTTTGCAACATCTTCAGCTTTTACCTCATTAGACAATAAATTTCCTCTCATGTATGTATCCGCACTTACAGATCTAGCTTTTGCTCTTGTCTTAATCATTTCACCAGTCATAAGACCACTTTTTATTCTATCAGCATTAACTCCATTAGATCTTATACCTATAGATCCATAGTCAATGGCGTATTGTTTACACAAGCTTAATAAAGCTGATTTAGGTAACCCGTATGGTCCAAAATTTTTTCCAGGATTAACAGATTGTTTGGATATATTGAATAATAAACAACCATTAATATTTTGTTTTTTCATAATTTTGATTGCTTCAGCAGCACAATTTTGATGGGAGAAAAAATTAATTTCAAAACTTTTTCTTAAAACCTCATCACTTACTTCGCCTATAGCTCCTCCTGGAGCAGCCCCTGCATTTGATATTAAAATATCAAATCCTCCGAACTTTTCACAAATTATTTTAAAAGCTCTTTTTACACTTTTTTTATTTGTAACATCACAATGTAAACAAAGTTCTTTAATTTTTAATTGAACATCTTTTAGACGATTAAGATCGTTATCGAGCAATACAACTTCTGCTCCGTAGCTTTTAAATATTTTGTAGGTTTCAAAACCAATTGTTCCTGTGGCTCCAGTTATAACGACAATATTTCCCTCTAAAAGTTTTTTCTTTTTTTTAATTTTAGCTTGTTCCAGCGACCAATATTCAACATCAAAAAGATCTTTTTCTGGTATAAATTTATATGAAGATGTTTCTTCAACGGAACTAATTACTTTTGCATTAGTTTCTGTCAAGTCACCAGCTATTTTAGCTGAACTAAGATCTGTACCAACACTAAACATTCCAACATTTTGCACAAGAACTACTCTTGGCGATGTATCAAGCATAACTTTTTTACCTTTAACTTTTTTACTATTTACTTTGAAATAATTTACATATTTTTTTCTATAATTTTCAAAAGCTTTTCCTGCAGTCTTCTTAAAATCATCTATAGATGAATTTTTTTTAGGTGTAATAATCAGAGGGAATGGTTTTACCCTTATAACGTGATCAGGTGTTGCTGTACCTTTTGATGTATAAGTTCTGACATTTTTACCATTTATGAAATATTCAAGATGTTTGTTTAATCTGTAATTAATCACAAATTTTTGATCTTTATTTTCTGACAAAAGACCCCTTACTATCGGCGCAATATCATGCGGGTTAAATTTAATATTATTTTTTTTAATTTGTTTTATTTTTTTTGATTTTAATTTTTTAACAGCTCTTTCTGCCTTTGAAACGTATTTAATCATTAATTCATAAGCTTTTTTACAATCATTAGAGAAAGTAAAAATTCCGTGATTCATAAGTATTAGACATTCGATATCTGGATTTTCAGAATAAACCTCATTCACTTTTTTTGCTAACATAAAACCAGGCATTACATAAGGAACTATGCTAGCTTTTTTTCCAAATATTTTTTTACTTAAATTTAGTCCTCCTGGTCTATTAGTTACATTCATTACGGCATCGGCATGTGTGTGGTCAACATATTTATAAGGCAAGAAGGCATGTAGAAATGTTTCTACAGAAGGATTTGGTGATTTAATATCTATTAAATTTCTTTTTTGAAAAGCAACCATATCTTCGTCTGATAAATATTTTTTCTTTCTGAGACTTAAAAGGGGATCTAATTTTACTGCTGGAAGGCCAGGTGGTTCAATGTCTGCCATATCCCATCCACTACCTTTGACACATAAAACATTATATTTTTTCCCGTCTATATCATTAATCGTAGTTTTTACAGATGTATTTCCCCCGCCATGAAGAACAAGTTCAGGATTTCTTCCAAGAAGACGAGTTGTATAGACTCTTAAAGCCAAATCCTTAGAAAAACCAAGTTTTTTGTACTTTTTTACATAACGATTTGCAATTTTGTTTGACCAATTATTTTTCAAAATTAATCTCCTTTTTTATTAACAAGAATATTTTTAGTTGTAAAAAATTAAATAACAAGTATAAAAAAATAAAGAGTCACTAAAAAAGGTTGATACAATGAAGAAAGTTGGAGAACACGTAACGATAGATTTTTTAGGCGTAAAACGAGATTACGCTCCAGATTTTTATAATAAAGTTATATATAAAATAGCCAAAAAAGCCAAAATTGAAGTCCTTAACATCGCAGAAAAAATATTTAAACCTCAAGGATATACTTGTTTAGCACTTTTAGCGGAGAGTCATATGAGTTTTCATACTTTTCCCGAAAAAGGTATAATAAGTTTTGATTTCTTTACATGTGGAAAGATCTCTCCAACTGCAGCATTAGACATCCTCAAAGAGGAGATTAAACACGAAAGAGCTGTGGTAAGAAGTTTTGACAGAAGTAATAAGGGAATTTACGAAGATATATATAGTACACCTGGACATAAAAAATATTATGTGGTCAGCGATGTATTAGAGAACTTTGTTTCTAAAGTAGGACAACATATTGAAATTGTAAAATTAGAGGAATTTGGACCATCTTTATTTATTGATAGTGAGTTACAAGTTGCAGAAAAAGATGAAAAAAAATACAGCGGTCAATTTGTTGGGTCTGCTTTAAATCTATCTAAAAATAATTCAAGTGCTGCAATTATTGGTGGGGGAGATGGTGGAGTAGCTAGAGAGCTTTCGTACAAAGGCTTTGATTTAATTGACTGGTACGAATTAGATCCCGAAGTGGTTAAAGTATGTCAAAAACATCTTTTAAAAGTTTGTGGAGATATTAAAGCCAACAACAAAGTAAAAACTTATTGGGGAGATGCTTTTGAAAGTATTAAAAAAGTAAAAAATTCAAAGTATGATAAAATTTTTGTAGATTTAAATGATGATCAGTTTTGCATTGATTTAGCGGCAAAAAATATGAAAGGATTAAAAAGAATATTAAAACCGGGTGGAGTAATTACAGCCCAGGTTGGATGTATGTCTAAAAAACCTAGACAAGTAAAAAATTGGTTAGAGTTGTTAAAAAGTAATTTTGGTAACGTGGTACTTGATGAGGTTTTTATTCCAAGTTTTGACTGTAGATGGAATTTTGCTTCTTCATCAAATAAAGATTATTCTTAGTATTTAGTATACTCTTTAACCTCTTCAATATTTGATCCAAATGATCTATTGATCTCTTTTTTAACTTTTGCTCTTTTGTCATTCATAAAATGAACATCTCTTGAAACTTTAATAAATTTATCACTAAAATCTGAATTTTTTTCCAACAATCTTTTTTCATTTTCAATATCCCAAAGCCTCTCGTTTATTGATTTAAGTTCATTAAAAAGTTTCTTATATTTATCCAAATCTAAATCCTTTAAATCTATAGCTTTGAGACTTTGGTACTCTTTTTTGAGAATATGAAATGATTTTTTATCAACTATTTTTTTCATCTTAATCTCTAAAATAGTTATTTTATCAGCTAATTCACCTAGAGAAATTTCAGCTAAAATTTTTTTCATTGAATATTTATAAACTATGTTATTTTAACTTTTAATGTCAAATATATTGATTATTAAACATGGTTCTTTAGGTGACTTAATCCAAGCAAATGGAGCAATGAAGGATATTAAAGAGTCCTTCCCCAATGACAAAGTTCTTTTACTAACAACCCCTCCGTATGTAAATTTCATGTCAAACTGCCCTTACATAAACGGAGTTCTAATAGACAAAAGACTTCCAAGATGGAATATATTTTATCTATTACGTTTAAAAAAGATGTTATCGAGGTTTGAATTTGAAAAAGTATTTGATTTACAAAATTCTTCAAGAACAAATTTCTACAAAAAATTTTTATTTAAAGATGTCGACTGGTCAAGCTCAGAAACATCATTAGAGAATAACCAGAAAAAATCAGATTTTGACAATGATCCAGTTTTAAAAAGAATGAAAATACAATTGCAAAAAAGTTTGATCAAAACAAAATATACAGAAAATTTAGATTTATCTTGGGCTTTGAAAAATATTAAACCAATAATAAATCAACATATAGACGGTAAGTATATAGCGATATTTCCATTTAGTTCAGAAAAACATAAAAATAAAGTTTGGCCTTATTTTTTTGGTCTAATCAAAGAAATAAAATCTATCTTTGGAGAAAGATATAATATTGTTATTGCTCCCGCCCCAAATGAGATAGAAAAAGCAAAAAATTTAAGCGCAAATATTATTTTAAATAATGGTAAAGCTTTAGATTTGATAGAGCTTATTAGTTTGATAAAAGAGGCAAGTTATGTTGTATCTAATGATACAGGACCAGCACATATATCATCACATTTAAATAAAAAAGGTTTAGTTTTATTTGGAAGCCATGTTTCCCCAAATAAAGTAAGTATTGGTGAAAATAATATGAAAGCTTTAGAAGTTAAAAACTTAAAAGATTTAAAAATCGAAACAGTTATTAGTAAAATGAAAATAGATTTAAATTAAATCTAAATATTGTCTGATAATTTTTTTCCAAGTAAAGTTCTCTGAAAATTTAATAGCATTTGATCCAAATTTTTTATAATTATCATTTTTAAAAAATTCTAAAATACTGTTATATATTGATGATATATCTTGGCCATCACAAATTAAACCAGTTTCGTTATTTCTTATGGCATCTTCAGCTCCACCATCTTTTCCACCAATTGACCCAACTCCATAACTAGCAGCTTCCATAAATGATATTCCAAATCCTTCTACAGATCTTTTGTATTTAATAGATGGCATCAAAAATAGATTAGAACTTTGTATAAGAGATATTTTTAGTTTTTGATCTATATTATTTAAAAATATTACTTCTTTTTCCAACTTTAGTTCCTTTACTAATGATAATAATCTTTTTTTTTCATCGCCATCACCAACACTTATATATTTAATTTTTGGAAATTTTTCTTTTAAATTTCTAATACACATTAAAATATTTTGATGATTCTTTCTTCTTTCCAATCTTGCTATAGTTAAAATTTTAGGAAAACTATCATTATAATATTTTTCTGACTCCTTTTTAAATTCGCTCTCAATATTTATAGGATCATCATGTCCCGGATGAATAATACGAATTTTTTTTTCAGGCAAACCAATAGTAATAGCTAGTCTCTTTGTAAATTTTGAATTTGCTATGATAAATTTAACTTTTTCAAGTGAAACTAAAATCCTTTTATTCAAACCAGAATTTTTTTCGTGATTTATCTCTTTAGAGTGTACAAGGCAGAATGAAGGGATATTTTTAATACTATTTAAATTTATTTTCTCAACACTTTTCCAATGATCAAAAAAAACTGATCTTATACTTTTATTTTCTTTAATAAATTCAGAAACCCTATTGGCCTTTCTGTATTTTCTAAAAAGTTTAAATCCACCAAATCTTTCAATTGTGGCTTTGGAAATTTTATCATACTCAGTTTGTTTTTCAGTTTTATCCGCAAAAACCGTAACCGGACCGTGATTCACTAATGCTTTAGCTAAACCACCTATTAAATTTTGCATTCCTCCAACATCAGGTGGAAAGTTTCTTGTTGAAATAACAAACATTATTTAGTCCACTTGATATTACAGCCCATGCTAGGAATTTGCTCTTTCGGCCCTTTTCCTGTTTTGATTATTAAACGCATTGCTTTTGATAAATCACTCTCACCTGAATTGATTGGTTTTAAATCTTTTAATTCCCTGATTCTACCTCTGTACTGTAATTCAAGTTTACTATTATAACCAAAGAAATCTGGCGTACATACGGCACGATATTCTCTCGCTATTTCTTGAGTTTCGTCAATTAGATAAGGAAAAGTAAAATTAAATTTTTTACTAAAAATTTTCATATTCTCAAAGGAGTCCTCGGGATACTCCTTTGTATCATTAGACATAATTGCAATTGAATTTACACCTTCTTTTTTTAAATTTTTACAATCCTCAACAATATCTCTTATTATAGCTTTTACATAAGGGCAGTGATTGCAAATAAACATAATTAACAAACCATTCTTGCCAATGTGGTCTTCCAATTTGTGTAATTGACCATCAGTTCCTTTGAGCTCAAAAGATTTAGTTTTTTCACCAAAATTACATATAGGTGTTTTAGTTAAAACCATAATGTATTATACATAAAAATATGATTTATGACTTCGAAAAAAATGTACCTGAGGTTCACCCTGAAGCATGGGTTGCAGCAAATGCTACACTTATCGGAAAGATTAAATTAGAAAAAAATTCAAGTATTTGGTTTAATGCTGTACTTCGAGGAGATATCGAATTAATAACAATTGGTGAAAACTCTAATATACAAGATGGAAGTGTACTTCATACAGATCCAGGATTTAAATTAAATATAGGCAAAGGTGTAACCGTTGGACACATGGTTATGCTACATGGTTGCCAAATAGGCGATGATACTTTGATTGGGATAGGAAGCATTATATTAAATAATGCTAAGATTGGAAACAATTGTATAATTGGCGCCAACAGTTTAATTACTGAGAATAAAATCATTCCAGATAATTCTTTAGTTGTTGGGAGCCCAGGAAGAGTTTTAAGAAAAGTTACAGAAAAAGAAATAAAAGCTATTCACGAAAACGCAAAACACTATGTTGATGGATCAAAAAAGTATAAAAAATAATTAAGGAACTAACCAAGTAAAATTTTTAGGACCATTTAAATCAATCAAAGCTCTGCGATGTCCTTTTGCTGCCAAGTAAAGCCACTCAATACTTTTTATTTTACATCTAATAACACAAAAATTTTTGTATCCTTCTTCACTTTCTTTTTTTGTAAAATCAAAGTTATTAAATTTATTATCTAAACCTGAAGTTGGTTTATCTGATTTAGTTCCAGGACTATTGGAAACCAAATAACATTTTCTACTAATATGGCCTGTCTTTTCCCAAGACTCTTTAGTAACTTCATTATTATAATTTATTTCGCAAACAACTTTAATTCTCAATTGTATTTTTTCCTCTTTTCCATAAAATAATATCGAGCAATTTGGATTGTTTTTAATCTTTTCTATTTTTGATGATCTTATATCGCTATGGTATTGAATAATATTATTCTGTTGATCTGCTTTTCTTAAAACAACCACTCGTCCATCAAGATCTTCACCATTGCCACATATAAAAGTTGGAGTCCTGAATTCAGAAGATCTGTCCTTAACTGCATTTGTTAAAAGCTTCCAAATCTTTTTTTCGATTTCGTTGGAATTTTCGTAATAGCTTACTTCTTCAGACACAATCTATTTTCTAAATCTTTTTATTAAGCTTGAAGTATCCCATCTTTGTCCGCCCATTTTCTGAACTTCAGCATAATATTCATCAATTATTTTAGTTATTGGTAAAGGCGAATTATTTTTTTTAGCTTCATCCATAGCTATTTTTAAATCTTTTCTCATCCAATCAACTGCAAATCCATAATCAAATTTATCTTCAATCATAGTCTTATGTCTATTTTCCATTTGCCAGGATTGGGCTGCTCCTTTTGATATCACTTCGATAACATCAATCATATTTAAACCAGCGTTCATCCCAAAATTAATAGCTTCAGATAAACCCTGAACAACACCAGCAATACATATTTGATTTACCATTTTAGTTAATTGACCACTTCCTGAAGGGCCTAATAATTTTATTTTTTTACTGTAACAATCAATAATGGGTTCAGCCTTTTTATATGGAATTTCATCTCCACCAACCATCACAGTTAAAGTGCCACCTTCCGCTCCTGCTTGCCCCCCAGATATTGGGGCATCTAAAAAATTAAACTCTTTTGTTTTAGCTTCTTTATAAAGTTCTCTAGCAATATTTGCAGAAGCAGTTGTATTATCAATGTAAATCGAACTCTTCTTGGCAGTTTTAAACAATCCTTTATCTCCAAGAGTAACCTCTCTTAAATCATTATCGTTTCCTACACATGTAAAAATAAAGTCACTGTCTTTAGCTGCGTCCATTGGAGTATCGGCTGATTTACCTTTGTACTCTTTGATCCACTTTTCTGCTTTTAATTTTGTTCTGTTATAAACAGTTACATCATGGCCTGCTTTTGATATATAACCAGCCATGGGGTAACCCATTACACCTAAACCTATGAAAGAAACTTTGCTCATAAATGATTAACCTTAGTTTAAATAAAAAAGTTTTATTATTTGGATTTATATTTACATTTTTTTCAAGTTTTGGACAGAGTTTTTTTCTTGGCCTATTTAATCCCAGTATTAGAAATGAGCTTGACATATCACATGGACAATTTGGCACAATTTATGCAATAGCCACTATTTGTTCAAGTATTGTTTTAATTTGGTTTGGAAAAAAAATTGATGAGTATAAATTATTAAATTATTCAATAGTTGTTATAGGTATTTTATTTTTTTCATCAGTATTTTTCTCTTTCATAAATAATATTTATATATTAATTGTAGCAATTTTTTTAATGAGATTTTCTGGTCAAGGATTAATGTCACATACTTCATCTACAACAATTTCAAGATATTTCAACAAAAGACGAGGAAGGGCGCTAAGTGGAATTTGGTTCGGACTTTCTTCAGCCGAATTTATTTTACCAGTACTAATTGTTTTTTTATTAACCTTTTACTCATGGAGAACTATATGGCATTTTATTTCAATTATTATAATAATAGTTTTACCGTTAGTAGTTTTCTATACAATTAAAAATGTTACAATTGACTCAAGAGAGGGTACAAATATAAAGAATAAAAATTTCATTGATATAAAAAGTTGGAAAAGATCTGAGGTATTAAAAGATTTTAAATTTTATATCATAGCTTTAAACATGCTAGCATTGCCTTGGATTGCTACAGGCGTATTCATCTATCAATCTTTTATAGCTGAGTCAAAATTATGGAATATTTATGTAATACCAAAATCGTTTATGATTTACTCTATAATTTCAATTTTGACTTTGATATTTTCTGGTTTTTTGGTTGATAAATTTACAAGCAGAAAACTTATACCTTTTGTAAACATACCTCTTCTTATTGGGCTTATTATTTTATATTTATTTAATAATCCTTTTTATGCTTACATATTTTTTGGATTAATGGGCGCATCAAATGGTTTAGCAAATGTTTTGGGCTCTTCACTATGGGCTGAAATTTATGGGGTTAGATTTCTTGGAGGAATTAGAGCACTCACGACTGCTTTAATGGTATTTTCAACTGCTTTTGGAACAGCACTTTTTGGCTTTTTAATTGATAATGGATATTCGATTGAAAATATCGCCATGATTAGCGCTTTGTATGTAAGTATAACATTAATTATGTTATTTTTTATAAAAAGCTCGATTAAACCTAAAAATATTTAACAAAAAACTTGATTTTATGAATTCTTTTTAATACTTATTGCTCAGATTTATGGCACGTATCACTGTAGAAGACTGTTTAAAAAAAATTGACAATCAATACGACTTAGTTCTCTTAGCAAAAGAAAGAACTTCTCAATTAAATTCTGGAGCTGAAATGCTTGTAGAAAAAGATAACGACAAAAATACAGTAGTAGCTTTAAGGGAAATAGGAGAGGGAAAAGTTGCCATTGATGAACTCAAAAAGAACGCAATTCTAAGATTGAGAAAAGAACCCAACGAAAGTGACGAGGAGGTAATAGAAGAGGAAGTCTCAAATGATGATTTCGAAAAAGAATATAAAGGAGAAGTTTCAAAAAGTGGTGTAGCAATATTACCTTCCAAAAGAATGAGAAAAGCCCCAATCCAAAACACTTCCTCTCCAGATAAAAAAGAAGAGCCCGAAACAACTCTTCAATTGACGGAAGAAGTTAAATCAGAGACAGAAGAAAAACCTTTACCATCCGAAGAAGAAAAAAAATAATTTATCTGGTATAATTCCAAAAATTTTTTGGACTTACGATGAAAAATCTTAAACAGACTGTTAAAATTAACGAAATTAAGTATATTATTAAAAACGAAAATGATCTTATTCAAAAATCTCTTATAAACAATATTCAATGGAATAATAATATACTCTTTACAGTTGGACAGTTAATCAAAAAATTCAATTTAAAACATTTTCTTAACATTGGGTGTCATATAGGGACAGTAGCTCTACCAATTTCTAAATATATTGAAAAAGTTACAGCAATCGAAGCATATCCGCTCACATTTGAACATTTGGAGGAGCATATTAAAATTAATAATATAAAAAATATTCAAGTTTTTAATTTAGCAATAGGCGATGAAAATAAAAAAATCTATTTTTTAGATGATGAAAATATTAGAATTAAAAATAACACAGGTGGCATGCATGTAATTACAGATGATGATATATCAAACAAAAGACTTTCATCTAATATTCATAGTAAAAAATATTCTAATGAAATGAAAAAGTTAGATGATTTAAATATTTCAAATTTTGATATTTTATTAGCTGATGTTGAAGGTAAAGAGTACGAAATTTTAAAAGGGGGAAAAAATAAAATAACTAAGTATAAACCAATTATAATTGTGGAAATATGGAATAATAATAAGAGAAATCTGGAAAGTATGCAGACAACAAGTGACGAAATAATTAACTATGTCATAAATTTAGGTTATAAATTAATCAAGCAAATTGGAGATAATTATATTTTTTTACCTAAAAATAAAACATAATAAATATTATGAAAATAAATAGAACTGTAAGTGTAGCTCCAATGATGGATTGTACTGATCGTCACGAAAGATTTTTTTTACGTTTAATGAGTAGAAACGTAATGCTTTATACAGAGATGGTTGCAACAAAATCAGCAATTCACGGGGATAGAAAAAAAATTTTAGGATTTAGCAAGATTGAAAAACCTTTAGCGCTTCAAGTTGGTGGTTCTAACCAAAAAGAATTAATTGAGGTATGTAAAATAGCAGAGGATATGGGTTACGACGAAATTAATATAAACTTGGGTTGTCCTAGTAAAAAAGTTCAAAAAAATAAGTTTGGAGCTTGTTTAATCAAAGAACCCGAATTAGTAGCAGATTGTATAAGTAGTATGGTTCAAAACTGTAAAATACCAGTAACAGCAAAAACACGAATAGGTTTTGATAACACAGAAACGTTTGAGTATCTAAACTCTTTTGTAAAAAAAATTTCAGAAGCCGGTTGCAAAACAATAATATTGCATGCTAGAAGAGCAATTTTAAAAGGCCTTACACCAAAGGAAAATTTGAAAATACCAAAATTAAACTATCCTATGGTTTACGAAATTAAAAAAAGCAATAAAGATCTAGAAATAATTTTAAATGGAGGAATTACTAATTCAGATCAAATTATTGAGCATTTAAATAAATGTGATGGTGTAATGATTGGAAGGGCTATCTATCAAAATCCATATTTTTTAGCTGATATTGAAAAAAGAATATTTAAAAATACCAACATTCCAACCAGATCCGAAATAGCAGAAATGTTGGTTGAGTATGTTAAAGATGAAGTAAAAAAAGGAACCAGAGTAAATCAAATAATGCGACATACAGTTGGATTATACCATGGCCAGAGTGGAGCAAATAAATGGAAGAGGTATTTAAGTGACAATATGATGGCAAGGGACTCAGATTTTCAAAAAGTACATCATATAATGACAATTGCTCAGAATAATGAAAAAGCTAATCAAGTATCTCAATGATTGAAACGTTTGGATCTGATCAAGTACTATTTTTATTAATTGTAATGGCATTAACTGCCATTTTAGCTGGATTCTTTGCAGGTTTTTTTGGGATCGGTGGAGGCATTATAACTGTACCATGTCTTTTTTATATTTTTAATTCAATAGGTATTGATAAATCCCTAATAATGCATTTATCTGTTGGAACTTCCTTCGCAATAATTGTTCCGACAGCCATGATGTCTGTTTACACACATTACAAACATAAAGCAGTAGATTTAAATATTTTAAAAACTTATGGAATATTCGTTGTAATTGGTGTTGTAATTGGTGCCTTTTCAGCTGCTTTAATGGATACAAAATCATTAGTACTTTTTTTTAGCTTAATTATTTATCTCCTGGCATTAAATTTAATTTTCTTAAAAGATAAAACTAAATTAAAAATAAAGTTTAATTTAATTCAAAGAACTACATTTGGTTTTGTTGTGGGTTTTATATCTTCTTTAATGGGTATAGGAGGAGCCATTATGAACGTACCTATCTTAAAATTTGTTGGATACAATATTAATAAAGCAATAGGGACTGCTGCTTCAATTGGTTTTTTAATATCAATATTTGGCACAATAGGATTTTTAACTACAGGTATAATGATGCAAAAAAATATACCTTTAAGTACAGGTTTTATAAACATTCCGGCTTTTTTTATATTTATACCAATTACAATTATAATGGCTAAAATTGGTGCTACAGTAGTTCATAAAATTAAAAGAGATTTAATTGCTAAATTATTCGGTTTTTTCTTAATAATTATAGCTAGCAGGTTTTTATACGAATATTTTAATTTTTAAATTTTCTGGTCGTACGCACCAATTTTATTAGTTTTTTTCAGAAGGTTGTCTATAAAATCGAAAATATTCTTTTTCCTTTTTTCTGATGATGAACTTTCAACAACTATAACTAATGATGGTTTATTGGAAGATGCCCGTATTAAACCCCATGATCCGTCCTCTAAAGTAAATCTGATACCGTTTATAGTTAAAATTTCAGATATATTTTGGTCGTCAATTTTAATTTTATTACTTTTAATTTCTTTGATTTTTTCAACAATTTGATCAACAACTTGGTATTTATTTTCATCTCTACAAAAAGGAGCCATGGTTGGTGACTGAAAAGTTTTTGGCAATTCTTTAATAATTTCACTAATCTTTTTATCTTTAATATCAATTAAATGACAGATTTGAATTGCTGAATTAATTCCATCATCGTAACCGTAACCTAAAGGTTTATTAAAAAAGAAATGACCACTTTTCTCAAAACCAGCCAACGCATTTTCTAAATGTACTTTCCTTTTAATATGAGAATGACCAGTTTTCCAATAAATCGTTTTACATTTATTTTCTTGTAACACTTTATCTCTAGAATAAAGACCTGTTGATTTAACATCTACAATAAATTTTGAATTTTTATATTTATCTGATAAATTTCTTGCAATTAATAAACCTATTTTATCTGAAAAAATTTCGTTACCTTCGTTATCAATTACTCCACATCTATCCCCATCGCCATCGAAACCAAACCCGATGTCTGCATTATTTTCTTTAACCACTTTTGCTATAGCATGAAGCATATTTAAATCCTCCGGGTTAGGATTGTATTTTGGAAAAGTCCAATCTAAATTGCAATCTAATTCAATTACTTCACATCCAATACCCTTTAAAATTTGTGGAGCAAAAATACCTGCAGTACCATTACCACATGCAACAACTGCTTTAATTTTTTTTGAAACTTTATTTTTTTTTATTAAATCATTTATGTAAATTTTTTTAAAATTTTCTATTTTCTTTACCTCTCCATTACCTACAACGAACTGCTTGTTTAAAGTTAAATTTTTTAACTCTAACATTTCATCTGGAGCATGAGTTAAACCTTTTTTTATTCCCATTTTTACTCCAGTCCATCCATTTTCATTATGACTAGCTGTAACCATCGCAATTGCATCTGATTTTAAATTAAATTGTGCGTAGTAAACCATAGGAGACAAAGATAGTCCCACATCTTCAACATAACATCCTGTTGAAGTTAACCCTTCAATAAGAGCTTGTTTGATTTTTTCACTGTATGATCTATAATCGTGACCAACTATTATTCTTGGATTTTTTTTTTTAGTATGCTTAATTACCTGAGACCCCAAACCTTTTCCTAGATCGTTGATTCCATCAATATCGATATCTTTTTGAAATAACCATCTAGCATCGTATTCTCTAAAACCGTTAGGATTAATTTTCATTAACTATAAATACTATTGAATTAGGGCTTTTTTTATAAATTTTTATTAACAAATTTTACACTTGCAAAAATAATTTAATGTTCATATAATGTTCTATTGATTTTACTCCTATATGGTGTATTAAAGTATATGTAACACAACATGTAGTTGTTTTGCCTTAAAAGTCAATTAATTAAGGATAAATATGAATAAAAATGTGTCTTTGGCAATAGAAAAAGCTGTCTCGAATTTAGATAGCATTGAGAAAAGTAGTCTTAAAGAACTAAATAATAAAAAACCAGATTTATTTTCTTTAAGTGATCAAACAGAATTATTTCAAAACGATAAGGGCATAACAATAAAGATAGATAGATCTAGAGATAAAAATTTAACAGATTTTGGTAGAGCCACTCTCAGCGACAGATATTTAGGGCAAGATGAATCTTACCAAGATCTATTTGCGAGAGTTGCAAGCACTTATGCAGATGACAATCTGCATGCACAAAGACTATATAATTATATAAGTAACTTATGGTTTATGCCAGCCACGCCAGTATTGTCTAACGGTGGAACCGAAAGAGGCTTACCAATATCTTGTTTTTTAAATGAAGCTGGCGATAGTCTCGAAGGCATACTGGGTTTGTGGAGCGAAAACGTTTGGTTAGCTGCAAGAGGTGGTGGAATTGGAAGTTACTGGGGTAATTTAAGATCAATAGGTGAAAAAATTGGAAAGGTTGGAAAAACATCTGGGATAATTCCATTTATTAAAGTTATGGACTCTTTAACATTAGCCATCAGTCAAGGTTCTTTAAGGAGAGGATCTGCTGCTTGCTACTTGCCAATAGATCATCCAGAGATTGAGGAATTTATCGAGATGAGAAGACCAACAGGTGGTGATACAAATAGGAGATCTTTAAATTTACACCATGGTGTTTTAGTTTCTGATGCTTTTATGAGGGCAGTAGAAACTGACAGTCAGTGGGCGTTGCGTAGCCCTAAAGACGGCTCTATCCAATCTTCTCTTTCTGCAAGAAACTTATGGATAAGATTACTAACAGCCAGAGTTGAAACAGGAGAACCATATATTGTTTTTATTGATACGGTAAATCGCCAAATACCCCAACATCACAAATTAGCAGGTTTAACAGTTAAGACATCTAACCTTTGTAGCGAAATTACCCTTCCAACTGGAATAGATAGAGACGGAAAAGAAAGAACCGCCGTTTGTTGTTTATCATCTTTAAATGTAGAAAAATATGATGAATGGAAAGATGACAAAAACTTTGTTGAGGATGTTATGAGGTTTTTAGATAATGTTCTTCAAGATTTTATTAATAAAGCCCCAGATAGTTTTGCAAATGCAAAATATGCAGCAGCTAGAGAAAGAAGTGTGGGTCTAGGAGTGATGGGTTTACACTCATTTTTTCAAAAAAAGGGTATCCCTTTTGGATCTGTGATGAGTAAAGTTTGGAACAAAAAAATATTTAAAAATATAGATGACAAAGTTAATAAAGCATCAAAAGACTTAGCAGATGAAAGAGGGGCATGTCCCGATGCTGAAGAGTTTGGAATTAAAGAAAGATTTTCAAACAAGACTGCAATTGCACCAACGGCATCTATATCTATAATTTGTGGTGGTGCTTCACCCGGTATAGAACCTATTGCTGCAAATAGTTACACCCACAAAACATTGTCTGGTTCATACAATGTTAGAAACAAATACTTAACTGAGGTTTTAGAGAAGTATAATAAAAATACCGATGAAATTTGGTCAAGTATTACCACTAATCAAGGTTCTGTATCTCATTTAGGCTTTTTAACTAAAGAGGAAAAGGAAACTTTCAAAACAGCTTTTGAAATCGACCAAAGATGGATAGTAGAACTAGGTGCAGATAGAACACCACACATATCACAGGCACAATCGGTTAACGTTTTTGTTCCAGCTGATGTTCATAAAAAGGACCTACATCAGTTACATTTTCAAGCATGGAAAAAAGGACTTAAAAGCCTTTATTATTGCAGGTCTAAATCAATACAACGTGCAGAAAATATTAACGCAGGTTCATCAACAGATGTGACAAAGAATGTTTATTCAAACAAAAAAGAATCAAGTAATGAGGAAGACAAATATGAGGAGTGTTTATCATGTCAGTAATTAAATTAAAAAAAGATCAAGAAGTTTTCAAAGGTGGGTTATTAGTCGAAAATCCTGTTTATAAACCATTTAGATATCCATGGTGTTATGATGCATGGCTTACGCAACAAAGAATACATTGGTTACCGGAGGAGGTACCATTAGGTGATGACGTTAGAGATTGGCAAAAAAATTTATCACAAGAGGAAAAAAATCTATTAACTCAAATTTTTAGATTTTTTACTCAAGCTGACGTAGAGGTAAACAATTGCTATTTGAGACATTACACAACTGTTTTTAAACCGACAGAAGTTTTGATGATGATGACAGCATTTGCAGCTATGGAGACAGTGCACATTGCGGCTTACTCTCATCTATTAGATACAATAGGAATGCCAGAGTCTGAGTATTCAGCTTTTATGAAATATAAAGAGATGAAAGATAAATATGATTACATGCAAGGATTTAACGTTAAATCAAAAGCTGACATAGCTAAAACAGTTGCTGTATTTAGTGCGTTCACTGAGGGACTACAACTTTTCGCTAGTTTTGCAATTCTCTTAAATTTTCCAAGGCATAATAAAATGAAAGGGATGGGCCAAATAGTTACGTGGTCGGTAAGAGATGAAACGCTCCACTGTAATTCAATGATTAGACTATTCAGAGCTTTCATTAAAGAAAACCCTGAAATTTGGACTGAGAAATTACAAAAAGAACTTTACGATGCTTGCAGAACTATAATTGATCATGAAGATGCATTTATAGACCTAGCTTTTAAAATGGGGCCAATACAAGGTTTAACAGCTGATCAAGTTAAAAAATATATTAGATGGATAGGGGACAGAAGACTTATACAGCTTGGTTTACAACCAATCTATAAAGTTAAAGAAAACCCACTTACTTGGTTAGATACAATGCTTAATGCTGTTGAACACATGAACTTCTTTGAAGGTAGGGCAACAGAATATTCTAAGGCTTCTACAAAAGGTTCTTGGGCAGAAGCATTTTCTTAATCATTGAATATTGATTATAAAACTTACTGGAGAAAATCGGGATTAAAAAAAAATTGGGGTAATATTTTTTTAAATATTGTTAACCAACATAAGCCCAAGGTTTTTCTGGAGGTCGGTGTTTTCTGCGGTGTTACAGCCAGAAATATTTGTGAACTTTTAAACACTATTCACTCAGGTCAATTTAAATATGTTGGCATAGACTTGTTTGGTGATAAACCAAACGAAGACGAAAAAGCACCTAATTATTTAAAAAAACAGAGTTTTTCTAATCCAATAAAAAACTTATTTTACAATGTAATTTTAAGAGAAAATTTAAATTCTTATGAAAGTGTTCAAAAATTTTTAAAAAGCTTTTCAAAAAACATCACCTTAATCAAAGGAAATTCAAATAAGATTTTGAAACATTTGGATATGGAAAATATTGATTTCGCATTTTTAGATGGTGGACATAGTTTTGAGACTGTTTTTAACGATCTAAATTTAGTTTTTAATAAAATATCGTCAAATAAAGACGCAATAATTTTGTGTGATGATTATGAAGACGCAGACTATATTACAGGTGTTAAGAAGGCTGTTGACCAATTTGTTAAAGAAAAGAGATTAAAATTTGAAGTTATTGAAAAAAGATTTGCAAAAATAACAATATAATTATCTTATATTCAAAGCTAGCACCTCTCTGTGCTCACTTCCTTTATATTTAGATAAAGGCCTAATTAATTTATTCGCAGTATGCTGCTCCATGATATGAGCAGACCACCCAGTAATTCTAGCCATGACAAAAACGGGTGTAAAAAAATCTGTGTCTATTCCCATCAAATGGTAAGTTGGTCCACATGGATAATCAACGTTAGGATGAATATTTTTTCTTTCAAGCATTACTTCTTCCAAGGTATTATACATCTCCGGATATTTAGTATTTTTCATTAATTCTGCTACTTTCAAAAAATATTTCTTCATGGTTGGAACTCTAGAGTCACCGCTCCTATAGACTCTATGACCAAAACCCATAACAACTTTTTTCTTATCTAATGCGTTATTAATCCAAGATTTAGCTTTCTGAGGCGATTTAATTTCTTTAAACATATGCATCACAGCCTCATTAGCACCTCCATGTAAAGGTCCTTTAAGACTAGCTATCGCCCCGGTTATCGCACCGTGCATATCAGATAAACTACTTGTTATTGTTCTCGCTGTGAAAGTAGAAACATTAAAACTATGTTCTGCATAAAGTATCATTGAAACGTCAAAAGCTTCTACTATTTCTTTCTTTGGAACTTTACCAAACATCATATGGAAGAAATTTTCTGAGTACGATAATTTTTTATTAGGAGGTATAAATTTTTTACCTTTTCTTGCTCTAAAATAAGCTGCAACGGCTGTAGGTGTTTGTGCAAAAATTCTCATCGCTTTTCTCATATTTGCTTTTGGAGAATTATCACTTGCGTCTTTGTCTTCAAGACCCATTAAACTAACTGCCGATCTTATTGCATCCATTGGATGTGCTTTTTTTGGCATATTTTTTATATCATTCAAAATTTGTTTAGATAATTTACGATTATCTCTTTCTTCATTAATAAATTTTTTTAATTCTTTTGATCTTGGAAGTTCACCATTTAAAACGAGATAGGCAACTTCTTCGAAAATACATTTTTCACAAAGATCCTGAACTTTGTAACCTCTATATGTAAGAGAGTTAATTTCTGGCATAACCTGTGAGATAGTAGTTTCATCGACTACTATACCCATTAAACCTTTTTTAACTTCGTCACTCATAATTTATTCATGTCCCTCAGTTTTAAAATCTGTAATTTTCTTGTCAGGAGTATTATATTTTTCATACTCTACAAGTTCGTATAACCTTTTACGAGTTTGCATTTTATCTATAATATTATTTTGATGTCCATCCTTAAAAATAGACCTTAATCCATCCTCAACGCTCCTCATTGCTAATCTTTGTGTAGTTACAGGGTAAATTACAATATTATATCCTAAATTTTCCAATTCTTTTGTTGATAATAACTTCGATTTTCCAAATTCAGTCATATTTGCAAGTAAATAAACTTTTGAGTTTTTTCTAACATTTTCAAACTCTATTTCATCTTTCATTGACTCTGGAAATATAATATCTGCACCAGCTGCCTCATAAGCTTTTATTCTCTCTATAGTTTTCTCTAGACCTTCTACAAGATTTGCATCTGTTCGGACAATTATTGAAAAATTTTTGTCTTTTCTCGCTTTTACAGATTCTTTTATTTTCTTCACCATTTCGTTTGTAGAAATAAGTTCTTTATTTTCTAAATGCCCACATCTTTTCTCAGCTATTTGATCCTCAATATGGCATCCAGCGAGACCAGAATTTTCAAAAGTCTCAATAGTATTTTTGCAATCTAAAAAACCAGTATCCGCATCAACGATTGAAGGTAAATCACTTACCTTGGCTATTTGGTTTGCTCTATAATTAACATGTTTAAGTGTTGTAAGTCCTATATCTGGAATTCCAAGATCATTAGACATAACGCCACCTGAAATATAAACTCCATCAAAACCAATCTCAGCAATTAATTTTGCACATAAAGGATTGTATGCGCCAGGAAATCTAAGTAATTTTTTTTCTTTAAGATTGTTTACAAAATCTTTTCTTTTCTCCCCAGCATTTTTTTTTGTAAAATGCATTAAGTTTTTATATTAAAACAAAAATATAAAATCAAAGATTATTTTAAAAGTATTGTAATAGCACTTAAAACCAACAATATAGCTAAGATATACTCAGTAATTCTTTTAGTTTTTTCATTTTTAATAAAAACTCTTAAGCTATTTCCAAATATAGCCCAAATACATATTGATGGGAAACAAACTACAGCAGCAGTAATTGTTATGAACATTACAGCTATTAAAAAATTTTCCTCTGTTGGAAAAAAACCTGAGGCAACTGTGATCGCTATAGTCCAGGCTTTCGGATTAATAAATTGAAACAAAGATGCTTCATAAAATTTTAAAGGTCTTCCTTTTGTATTTTTTTCAGCAAGACTAAATGAACCTATTATTTTCCATCCCAGATAAAGCAAATAAATAAAACACAATATTTTCATATAAAATTGTAAATTAGGAAAAATTAAAAATAAGTTTCCAATACCGAAGCAAACTAGTCCTATTTGAAAAATGTGACCCAGTGGAATACCAACTAAGTGAGGGAGTGTTCTCAGAAACCCAAATTTTAATCCTGATGCTGTCAACATTGCATTATTTGGACCAGGTGTAGCAAACATTATAAAATAATATGTAACTAAAGCACCAAACAGCTGAAGATCAATCATAAATATTTTTCAACAATTTTTTCAAAATTAGAAAAATCTTTTATAAGAATTTTGTGTGGAATTTCATTTATATTTTTTTCTGTGTATCCTTCCTCAACCAAAATAAACGGAATTTTAGCGTTATATGCTGATTGCGAATCTACTTCGCTATCGCCAATCATAATACTTTTATTGATATCTCCACCAATTATATCGATAACATTTGTTAAATGTCTTGGGTCGGGTTTATTAAAATCAAAAGTATCACACCCGGCTATATATTCGAAATATTGTGATAGATTGATTTTTTTGAGTAGATCAACCGCAAGTCTTTCTTGCTTGTTTGTACAAACAGCCATTAAAATTTTTTTTGATTTTGCCCAATCAAGAAATTTAACAACACCTTTAATTGGCTTGCTTCCCTTATTAATATTTTTTGCATAATAATCTATAAATTCTTTAACCATTTCTTTTTTTAATTTTTCATCTTTAATTTCGTCCCTAAATGTTCTTTGCATCATTATCCAGGCTCCTCGACCCGCAATATGCTTGATGTCATCTAGACTCTTTTGAGGATAGCCAAATTTTTTCATGACATGGTTATGAGCACCCATTAAGTCTGGCGCTGTATCAACAAGCGTTCCGTCTAAATCAAATAAAATTGTTAATTTTTGAGTCATTTTTAATAAGTATTATAAAGAAATATTTTGTGACTTATTACCATATTAAATCTAATGTAAATACAAATTTTTATGAAAACAAAATTAAATTTAAAAAAAATTGACGCCTTTAGATCAAACCAAGAGTTGCTGAGAAAAAAAGCAATTAAATCTGGTGTAAATTTAATTGCACCAGAAACTATATTTTTATCAAAAGATACTAAATTTGGAAAAAATGTAATTATAAATCCTTATGTGGTTATTGGAAAAAAAGTGAAAATCGGAAACAATGTTGAAATTTTATCATTTAGTCATATTGAGGGAGCAAAAATAGAAAATAAAGTTAAGGTTGGACCTTACGCACGATTAAGAGAAGGAACACATCTAATGTCTGGGGTTAAGATTGGTAATTTTGTTGAGACAAAAAAATCAAAAATTAAAAAAAATTCTAAAGTTAATCATCTTTCTTATATCGGAGACACACTAATTGGTAAAAATTCTAATATCGGCGCAGGTACAATTACTTGTAACTACAACGGGGTTAAAAAAAATAAGACAACTATTTCTGATAATGTTTTTATAGGATCAAATAGTTCACTCGTAGCACCAATAAAAATAAATAAAAATGCTGTAGTTGGAGCAGGATCAGTAATTACAAAAGATGTAAAAGAAAATTCCTTATCTATTGAAAGATCAGAACAAGAAGAAATTGAAAACTATAAAAGAAAAAAATAATGTGTGGAATTATAGGTATTGCCAGCAATAAATCTGTTTCAGTAAATATCATAAATGCTCTTAAAAAATTAGAGTACAGAGGATATGACTCAGCTGGATTGGCAACAATTAATAAGGGAAGAATAGATGAAAAAAAATGTCCAGGAAGAGTTGAAAAATTAGAAAAAATTTTGTTTCAAAACCCTAGTGAGGGAAATCTTGGCATAGGGCATGTTAGATGGGCTACACACGGTGTACCCAATGAAGCAAATGCTCATCCACACTCAACTGAAATAGTTTCGGTAGTACATAATGGCATTATTGAAAACTCAAGTGAATTAAAAAAGATTTTGGAGAAAGAGGGAAAAACTTTTAAATCGCAGACAGATACTGAGGTAATAACAGTGTTGCTGACAGAAAAATTGCAAAACGCAGAACCTTTGGAAGCAGTTTTTAAAACCCTAGGTCTTTTAAAAGGCAGTTTCGCATTAGGAATAATATTTAAAAATTATAAAGATTTTGTTATCGGCGCAAGAAGAGGCAGTCCTTTAGCTGTTGGATATTCAAATGATGAGAACTATCTAGGATCCGATTCTTATGCTTTAAAATCTATGACAAATAAAATTTCATATTTAGATGATGGGGATGTTTGTATTTTATCAAAAGATGAAGTGAAGTTTTATAATTCGAATAAAGACAAAATAAATAAAGAGATATTTACTCTTTCTGAAAATAAGTCTGAAGTAAACAAGGGAAATTATAAAAACTTTATGATCAAAGAGATTTTTGAACAACCAATAACATTAAAAACTTGTTTAAAAGAATATATTGATAAAATTAGAGAGGAAATAAATTTCTATAATCTCCCAATTGAGCCAAAAAAAATTAAAAAAATTGTGCTTATAGGATGTGGAACCGCTTATCACTCTTGTTTAGTTACAAAATATTGGCTTGAGGAGTTTACTAATTTAGTTATTGAGACAGATATAGCTTCTGAATTTAGGTATAGAAATAATAGGTTTGACAAAAACAACCTTTATATTTTTGTTTCACAATCAGGAGAAACAGCAGATACTTTTGCAGCATTAGATCTTTGTAAAAAAGAAAATTTAAAGACATGTTCTGTAGTAAATGTTGTAGAGAGCTCAATAGCTAGACAATCAGATTGTGTATTACCAATCCATGCTGGACCTGAAATCGGTGTAGCTTCAACAAAAGCTTTTTTAGGCCAAATGCTTGTTCTGTATTTATTTTCATTAAAAATTGGAGAGGTGAGAGGAGATTTAGATAATAAAAAATATAAAAAATTAATAAGTAATCTAAAAAATTTACCACAATTAATTAAAGAAACACTAAAAGAAGAACAAAAAATTCAATTTATAGCAAAAGATATTCACAACTCTAAAGGTTCAATGTTTTTGGGTAGAGGCTCATCTTATCCAATAGCTATGGAAGGAGCGTTAAAACTAAAAGAGCTTTCATACCTACATGCCGAGGGATATCCTGCTGGTGAAATGAAACATGGACCTTTAGCATTAATTGAGGATGGATTACCAGTTGTCGTGATCGCGCCAAAAGATAAATATTTTGAAAAAACTTTATCAAATATGCAAGAAGTTATTGCAAGAGGAGGAAAAGTTTTACTTCTAACAAACTCTGATGGAAAAGTAATAAGTGAAAATATTAGATTTCAGATTGATTTACCTTCTTCAGATTTATCTCTTACGCCTTTTATATTTACAATACCTCTTCAACTTCTTTCTTATCATGTAGCTTTATTTAAAAAGTGTGATATTGATAAGCCAAGAAATTTAGCAAAATCAGTTACTGTGGAATAAAAAATTATTTTTTGATTTTAAATAAGATGCAGGATATGCGAGTTTTTTATCTTTAATAATATTTTTAATAATCTTTTTTTTATTTTGTCCTGGCGCCCAAAGAAAAATATTCTTTGAATTATTTATACATTTAATTGTTAAAGTTATTCTTTTAAAATCTTTTCTAATAACAAAATCTACATTTTTTTTATTTATTTTATTTATATTATTTTTAAAAAGAGACGCAATATGTCCATCATTCCCAACTCCTAAAAGAGTTAAATCAAAAGAAATTTTTTTTCCATTAAAATATTTTTTAATTTTTTTTTCGTATTCTCCAGTAATTTTGTTAGGTTTTGTATTTTTAATATTTATTTCATAAATCTGACTGCTTCTAATAGGAATCTTTTTTAATAAATTTTTTTTACACATATTGATGTTTGAATATTTAGAATTTTTACTCACACATCTCTCGTCACCAAAAAAAAAGTCTATATTTTTCCATGGTATATTTTTTTCTTTTGCTAAATTTTTATAAAGTTTTATTGGACTGTTTCCTCCAGTCAGAACAAATGAAAATCGTTTTCTCCCTTTATTTTTAATTTTTCTTTTAAAATGGGTAATAAATTTTTTAATTAAAAAATTTTCACTATTTTCAACGATTTTCTTTGCAAATTTAGTCATCTTATTACTTAACTTTTTTAACTGTATACCTTATATAGACTGTAGGTTGAATATGAAAAAATGGAAAATAGATAGTTGGAAAAATTACCCTGTCAAACATATCCCTAAATATGATGATAGTGACGAGCTTAATCTCGTATTAAATAAGATTAAACGTTTTCCACCGTTAGTATTTGCTGGAGAGTCTAGATCTCTTAAAAAACAACTGTCAGATGTTTGTGACGGAAAAGCTTTTTTATTACAAGGTGGTGATTGTGCAGAAAGTTTTGCTGAATTTCATCCCGATAACATAAAAGATACTTTTAAAGTAATTTTACAAATGGCTTTAGTTTTAACATCATCTGCATCTTTACCCGTAGTTAAAGTAGGAAGAATAGCTGGACAGTTTTCTAAACCAAGAAGCTCTCCTATCGAAAATAAGAATGGTAAGGAATTACCAACTTATTTAGGAGACAATATAAATGGTATTGAATTTACCGAAGAGGCTCGTAAACCTGATGCGAAGAGGTTGTTTAGAGCATACTCACAATCTGCATCAACTTTAAATTTATTAAGAGCATTTTCACAAGGAGGTTTTGCAGATCTTCGCCAAGTGCACTTATGGAATCTTGGTTTTGTAAAAGGAAGTTCTCAAGGAAAAAAATATAAAGAAGTAGAGGATAAAATTAGTGATGCATTATCATTCATGGAGGCTTGTGGAATCAATGCTGATACTAATAGAAGATTAAGAACAGTAAATTTTTATACCTCACACGAAGCTTTGCTTTTGCCTTTCGAACAAGCGATGACTAGAGTTGACTCAACTACAGGAGAGTATCATGATACATCGGCACATTTTGTCTGGATCGGAGATAGAACAAGACAATTAGATGGAGGTCATGTCGAATTTTGTAGAGGAATAAAAAATCCAATAGGCTTGAAATGTGGTCCCACACTTAAGCCCGAAGAATTAATAAAATTGTGTAATAAGTTGAATCCACAAAATGAACCTGGGAGAATAACTTTAATTTCTAGATTCGGAGCAGATAATGTCGATAAATTTTTACCTAAATTGATTAGATCAGTTAAGAAAGAGGGTTTAAACGTGATTTGGTCCTGTGATCCAATGCATGGAAATACTTTGGTATCTACCACAGGTTTTAAAACAAGACCTTTTAATAATATAGTTAAGGAAATCAAAAAAGTTTTTGCCGTTCATCAATCAGAAGGTTCTTATGCAGGAGGCTTACATATAGAAATGACAGGACAAGATGTGACAGAATGCACTGGTGGAGCTCAAAAAATATCTGAAAAAGATTTATCTCACAGATATCACACACATTGTGACCCTAGATTGAATGCAAATCAAGCTTTGGAGCTTGCATTCTTAATCTCAGATGAAATTAAGAAAAATTCTCAATATTCAAAAAATATTATTCAAGCGGCATCTTAGTAATTGAAAAACAATTACTAAGGTCTATTAATTAGATGATAGTAACATTATGCAAACTACTGAAAGAATAAATCGTATAAAAAACTGGATTATTGATTACTGTAAAAATATGCCTATGGAGGCAAAAACATTAGTAATTGGTGTTTCAGGAGGTATAGACTCCTCAGTGACAAGCACACTTTGTGCTCTTACAGGAAAAAAAACGATTATACTTTCAATGCCTATCAACCAAATAAAAGACCAACATAGTCTAAGTCTTAAGCATCAGGAATGGTTAAAAAATAAGTTTAAAAATGTAGAAGGACACATAATTAAACTTGATAATGTCTTTGATAATTTTAAAAATAGTTTATCAAACTTTAAAAATAATCATGGACTAGCTAATTCTAGAGCTAGATTAAGAATGACAACACTTTATCAAGTTGCTGCATCTAACAATGGTATAGTTGTGGGAACTGGAAACAAAGTAGAGGATTTTGGAGTTGGTTTTTATACAAAATACGGTGATGGAGGAGTTGATATTTCTCCAATAGCTGACTGCACAAAAACACAAGTTTGGGAGATGGGAAAATCACTAGGCATCATAAAAGAAATAATTGAGGCAGAACCAACCGATGGTTTGTGGGACGATGGAAGAACCGATACAAATCAGTTAGGTATGTCTTATGATGAGCTTGAAAAAGCTATGATGGACAAAACTAGTGAAGGTTATAGTAAGTATCTTGAAATTAGAAAAAAAAATCTACACAAGATGAATCCTATACCTGTTTGTATGATGGAAGATGAATAAACAATTAAATATATTTAATACTCTTTCAGGAAAAAAAGAAAAATTTATACCTATTAACACAGGTAAGGTTGGGATGTATGTTTGTGGACCAACCGTTTACGATTTTCCACATATTGGAAACGCAAGACCACTTGTTGTTTTTGATGTTCTGTTTAGATTGCTAAAAAAACTAAATGGCAAAGATAAAGTTACTTATGTAAGAAATATTACTGATATTGATGATAAAATTATTGAGGCCTCTAAAAATAAAAAAATTCCAATAGATAAGCTTACAAATGATATTACAAAAAACTTTCACGAAGATTGTAAATATTTAAATTGTTTAAAACCAAATTTTGAACCAAGAGCTACCGAACATATTAAAGGCATGATTAGTATGACAGAAAATTTATTGAATAATAAACATGCCTATGAAAAAGATAAACATGTCTATTTTTCAGTAAACTCTTTTAAAAATTATGGAAAGTTATCTAATAAGAAACCTGGTGAGCTTGAGGCAGGTTCAAGAGTAGAGATTTCAAAATTAAAAAACAATCCATTAGATTTTGTTCTTTGGAAACCATCTTCCACAGATGATCCTGGCTGGGATTCTCCATGGGGCAGGGGTAGACCAGGTTGGCATCTCGAATGTTCAGTTATGAGTGAAAAATATTTAGGAAAAAATTTTGACATTCATGGAGGTGGGTTAGATCTTGTATTTCCTCATCATGAAAATGAATTAGCTCAGTCTTGTTGTGCAAACAAAACAGATAAATTTGCAAACTATTGGTTACACAATGGTTATGTTACTTATAATAAAGAGAAGATGTCCAAATCATTAGGTAATATAGTCACTATACAAAAAATGAAAAATAAAATTAATGGTCAAGTTATTCGTTTGGCATTATTGAGCTCTCATTACAAACAACCATTAGATTGGAACGAAAAGTTAGTTAATGAAAGTCAGAGTACCCTTGATAAATGGTACAGCTTATACGAACCGGTTAAAGAAAGTAATTTAGATGAAAATTTAGTAGGTCCACTCCTAGAGGATTTAAATACACCGGGGTTTATTTCAAAACTACATTTATTATACGAAAAAGCTTCAAAAGGCGACAAGTCTTCCAAAAAACTTTTTCTTGAGGGTTGTAAGTTAATTGGATTAATGGAGGAAAATCAGGAGTCTTGGAAAAATTTTAAAAAAACAAAAATAAATATTGATGAAAATACAATTGAACTAAAAATTAAGGAAAGAGAAAATGCTAGAAAAAAAGGTAATTATAAATTGGCTGATGATATAAGAAAAGAGTTAGAAGAGAACGGGATTTCAATTGAAGATAAAAACAACAAAACGATATGGAAATATAAATGAGTAAAGAAAAAATATATATTTTTGATACAACTTTAAGAGATGGAGCCCAGACTGAGGGTGTGAATTTTTCTATAGATGAAAAAAATAAAATCGCTAAATCACTCTCAGAACTTGGTGTAGATTATTTAGAGGGCGGGTGGCCAGGAGCAAATACATTAGACACTACTTTTTTTAATAAACCTCCGAGTCTCGGCAATACAGTCTTAACTGCTTTCGGAATGACAAAAAAAAGTGGAAGAAGCGCACAAAATGATCCAGGTTTATCTGCTATTTTAAACTCTAATACACCTGCTGTATGTTTAGTAGGGAAATCTTGGGATTTCCATGTGGATGTTGCTTTAGGCATCACCAATAAAGAAAATTTAGAAAACATAAAAGAGTCAGCAAAATTATTTGTCAAAAATAAAAAAGAATTCATGTTTGATGCTGAGCATTTTTTTGATGGTTATAAAAATAATCCAGATTATGCAATAAATTGCTTAAAAACTGCTTATGACGAAGGGGCAAGATGGATTGTTCTTTGTGATACAAATGGAGGTACTCTTCCACATGAAGTAGGAGAAATTGTTTCAAAAGTTTCTAAAGTTATACCGGGTAAAAATTTAGGTATCCATGCACATAACGATACTGAAAATGCAGTAGCAAACTCTTTAATTGCAATTTTATCTGGCGCAAGACAAGTACAAGGAACAATTAATGGTCTTGGCGAAAGATGTGGTAATGCAAATTTAATGTCAGTAATTCCGACATTAGTTCTAAAAGAATCCTTTTCAAAAAAATTCGAGATAGGTATTAAAAAAGAAAAAATAAAGAAATTAACTGAATGTTCTAGATTACTTGATGAAATTTTAAATAGAAAATCAAATAGACATGCAGCTTATGTTGGTGCATCAGCTTTTTCCCATAAGGGTGGTCTTCATGTATCTGCAGTAACAAAAGATCCTAAAACTTATGAACATATAACTCCGGGTTCAGTTGGAAATTTTAGGAATATTGTTGTCTCTGATCAGTCAGGTAAGTCTAATATAATGTCTAGACTAGAAAAATATGGAATTAAAATAGATAAAAATGATCCAAAGGTTCAAAGCTTACTCGATGAAGTTAAAGAAAGAGAGTTCGCAGGTTATTCTTATGATGGTGCTGATGCATCATTTGAATTATTAGCAAGACGTCTTTTAGGTGAAATACCAAAATACTTAACAATTTCAAAATATGATGTTTCCGTAAAAAGAGATTCAAAAGATAAAATTAATTCTTTCGCAAAAGCACACATATTAGTTGATGGTAAGGAAATTATTTGTGAAGGATCAGGAAATGGACCGGTAAATGCATTAGATAACGCAATTAGATCAAATGTTGATAAGGTCGGAAAGTATTCAAAATATTTAATGGATCTAAAGTTAGTTGACTATAAAGTTAGAATTTTAAACACTGGAACAAATGCAACTACTAGGGTTTCAATAGAAAGCACTGACAAAGATGGAAAAAACTGGTTCACTATTGGGGTGTCACCAAATATTATCGATGCATCTTTTAAAGCATTAATAGATAGCTTGGATTATAAACTTTATAAGGAAAAAGCTCCTGCTAATGATTAATAGCCCTGGTTTTTTACTTGTGAATCCTCAATTACCCGAAAATATAGGTTTTTGTGCAAGAGCAATAAAAAATTTTGGTTTTAAGAGGCTAGATATAATAAATCCCAAAGAAAAATGGCCAAATAAAAAAGCAATAGCAACTTCAGTTGGAGCTAAAGATATTTTAAAAAAAACTAAAATTTTTCCATCTGTCAAAGATGCAACAAAAAATTATGATATAATATACGCTTCATCAGCACGCAAAAGAGATATAAATAAAAAGCATCTTTCATTTAAAAAATTTATTGATAGCATTAAAAAAAATAAAAATAAAAAAATTGGTATTTTATTTGGTCCAGAAGCCTCAGGGTTATCAAATGAAGATATTTCATATTCTAATTATATTTTTAAAATACCAGTTAGTAAAAATTTTGAGTCTCTTAATTTATCTCATAGTTTAATCATAGTTTGTTTTGAATTATTTAAGATAATTAAACCTAGTTTTTTAAACAAACATAAAAAATTAAACGATATTGCTAGCAAAAAAAGATTTAATGTATTTTTTGATTTCTTACAGAAATCACTTGAGAGAAAAGGTTTTTTCGTACCAACCGAAAAGAAAAAGGCTATGCTTATTAATCTTAGAAATATTTTTGGAAGAATTGAGTTAAGTAACAAAGAATTAAGGATTTTATCAAGTGTTTTTAGTAAATTATAAGAGTAATTGACAAATTTATAAGAACTATTATAAAGATTTTTTTATGACAAAACGTATAAACGCAAAACATAAGGTAGATAGAAGGCTTAAAGTCAACTTGTGGGGTCGTCCTAAAAGTCCCTTTAATACAAGAAATTATCCTCCAGGCCAGCATGGACAAGCTAGAAAAGGTAAACCTACCGATTATGGTATTCAGCTTAACGCAAAACAGAAGTTAAAATCTTATTATGGTAATATTAACGAAAGACAGTTTAGAAATGTTTACAGAAAAGCTTTAAAGAGGAAAGGTGATACAACAGAAAATTTAGTCGGGCTTTTAGAGACTAGATTAGACACAATCATTTATAGAGCAAAGTTTGCTCCGACAGTTTTTTCGGCAAGACAGCTAATCAATCATGGTCATTTCAAAGTAAATAAAAAGAAAGTTAATATCTCAAGCTACACAGTTAAAGAAAATGATTTAATTGAAGTAAAGGATAAATCAAAAACTCTTTTAATTATAGAGGGATGTTTAAATAGCAAGGAAAGAGATGTACCAGAATATATTCAACATGATAGCAAAAATAAAACAGCAAAATTAGTTAGAGTACCAAAGTTCGCAGATATTCCTTATCCAACAGTAATGGAACCCAAACTAGTAATTGAATATTATTCAAGATAATAAAGATTTTTCCTCAAAAAGTTTTTTGAGTTCACCTTTTTCAAACATCTCTTTAATAATGTCACATCCTCCAACAAATTCACCTTTGACATAAAGCTGTGGTATTGTTGGCCAGTCGGTAAAATCTTTAATTCCTTGTCTTAGTTCATCACTAACTAAAACATTAACTCCTTCAAATTTAACACTTAAATGTTTTAAAATATTTGTAACAGCCATAGAAAAACCACACTGTGGCGCATCAGGCGTACCTTTCATAAACAGAACTATATCGTTAGATGAAATTATATCTTTTATCTTCTGATTTATCTCACTCATTTTTCTTCCTCAGTAATTAATGCCAGGGCATGAAGCTCATTACCCATTTTTCCTTTCAAGGCTTTATATACCATTTTATGCTGTTCAACTCTAGATTTACCATTAAAAACTTTTGAGATTATTTTTGCTGAATAGTGATTATTATCTCCCATTGTGTCTTTTAACTCAAGAGATGCATCTGGGAAAGCATTCATTATCATCTTAGATATTTCATCTTTAGTTAATGGCATTGAATTTTTTAAACCACTTATTGTTGTTTTTATAAAGCTCTTCAGTTTTTATACTAAAAGTTTTACTTAACTCAAATATGTCATTTTGTACTTCTGCAACAACTTCGTAAAAAATATTGCTTTTTTTTAGTATACTCTCAACTTTTTTAAGATTATCTACTTCAATTTCTATTAAATATCTTCCTTGATCCTCTGCAAAAAAATATTCATTCAAATCTGTAAACTTTTTAGGCCTCAATATCTTTAACCCCAACATAGATGCCATAGACATTTCTGCTAAACTGATTAGAATTCCGCCAGAAGAAACGTCATGGCACGATGTTATTAAATTTTGATTAATTAAATTTAAAATAGATTGTCCATTATTTTTCTCATTAGTTAAATTTATTTCAGGAGGAGATCCTTCATTAGCTGAATAAATTTCTCTCATAAAAGAACTTTGACCTAAATGACCCAATGTTTTTCCTACTATAATAATTAAATTGCCAACTTTTTTTGTTTTCATATTGATAATTTTATTTAAATTATCGAACAAGCCTATACCTCCGATCACAGGAGTTGGGAAAATACTTTTTGAGTTTGTTTCATTATAAAAAGAGACATTACCAGACACTACTGGAAAATTTAAAAATTCACAGGCCTCTTTCATACCGTTTATACATTCAACGAATTCTCCCATCACATCTGGTTTTTCTGGACTACCGAAGTTTAAACAATTTGTGATAGCTAATGGTTTTGAGCCAACAGAAATTAGATTTCTCCAATTTTCACAAACAATTTGTTTCCCTCCGCTTTTAGGATCTGAGCTACAATAATTTGCTGAAGAGTCTACCGATATTGATATAGCTTTATTTTTGTTATGAACTCTCACAACCGCAGCATCTCCACCAGATTTTTGTATTGTATCACACATAACGACTTGATCGTACTGATCGGTAATCCAACTTTTATTTGAATGATCTGGGGAGGATAAAATTTTTATTAACGCATCTTCTATTTTAATTTTTTTCAGATCATATTTATTCAAATTATTTTTTTTAATTTTAGGCTTATTCCATTTCCTTTCATACTGTGGAGCTTCATCTGCTAGTGCTCGTATCGGTATATCTGCAACTATTTTGCTATCAAAATTTAAAACTAAACGATTAGTTTCTGTAGTTTTTCCAATTACTACAAAATCTAAGTCCCATTTATCAAATATTTTTTTAGCTTTTTTTTCTTTTTTTTCGTCAAGTATTATTAGCATTCTTTCCTGACTTTCTGACAACATCATCTCATAAGGAGACATATTATTTTCTCTACATGGAACTTTATTTAAATCTAACTCAATCCCAAGTTTGCCTTTCGATGCCATTTCGATGCTTGATGATGTTAGACCAGCTGCACCCATATCTTGAATTGAAATAATAGAGTTTTCCTTCATTAATTCTAAACACGCCTCAAGTAAAAGCTTTTCAGTAAACGGGTCTCCTACTTGAACTGTTGGTTTTTTTTCTTCAGAGTTTTCATCAAACTCTGCAGAAGCCATAGTTGCTCCATGAATTCCATCTCGACCAGTTTTTGAGCCAACATAAACTACTGGTTTATTAATTCCTTTTGCTTTTGAGTAAAAAATTTTATTTTTATTTGCATGTCCCACAGCCATTGCATTAACCAAAATATTTTCATTGTAAGTGCTATTAAACTTAGTTTCCCCACCAACCGTAGGTATACCAACTGAGTTTCCGTAACCACCAATTCCTGAAACGACACCATTCAATAAGTTTTGAGTATTTTTATTTGTTGGTGAGCCAAAGTGAATTGAGTTCATCAAAGCTATCGGTCTAGCTCCCATTGTAAAAACATCTCTTAAAATTCCACCAACCCCAGTAGCTGCTCCTTGATAAGGTTCAATAAACGAAGGGTGATTATGACTTTCTATTTTAAAAATAATTGCATCATCATCTCCAATATCAATGACACCAGCATTTTCGCCAGGCCCCTGGATCACTATATTGTTTTTTGTAGGCAATTTTTTAAGGTGAATCTTTGAGGATTTGTAAGAACAATGTTCATTCCACATAGCAGAGAAAATTCCAAGTTCTAATAAATTTGCTTCTCTTCCCAAAAGTTCTTTAATTTTATTATATTCTTCTAATTTTAAACCATGTTTTTCAATCTGTTCTTTATTAATTTTCATTTTAATTCATTAAACTCAAAAAAAGCGGAAGACCATCTTCATTAGAACATGTTTTATCGGCCATTCTCTCTGGATGAGGCATCATACCTAAAATATTTTTATTTTTATTAAAAATTCCAGCTATATTATTTAAAGAACCGTTTGGATTTGTTTTTGGGTTTATATTTCCTTCTTTATCACAATACTTTATAGGTATTAAATCATTGTCTTCCAACTCATCTAAATGTTTTTTATCAGTAAAAAAATTACCTTCATTATGAGCTATATTAAGTTCTAATATTTCATTTTTTTTATATTTGTTAAAAAACTTATTTTTATTTGATTGAATTTTTATAAAAATATTTTTTGATATAAATTTTAAACCTGAATTTCTTAAAAGTGCACCCTTAAGAAGACCACATTCAATAAGGATTTGAAAACCATTACAAATACCAAGTATTAAAGACCCACGCTCTCCAGCTTTTATAACCTCATTTAATATATTTGATTTAGCAGCTATGGCGCCAGATCTAAGATAATCACCGTATGAAAAACCTCCGGGTACAACAATAAGATCTGATTTTGGCAGGACGTTTTCCTTATGCCATATCATAGAGTTTTTGAATTGTAATTTTTCTAATGCAACCGCTATGTCCCTATCACAATTTGATCCAGGAAAAACTATTACTGATGATTTCATTCTGTTTTGCTAATTTTAAAATCCTCAATGATTTGATTAACCAATAGTTTTTCACACATTTCTTTAACTTGATTATGTGCTTTAGAGGAATCTTTTTCTTTTAAATCAATTTCAAAAAACTTTCCTTGTCTAACTTGACTTAGATTATTCATACCCATATTTTTTAAAGTTTGACTTACTACTTTACCCTGAGGATCTAGCACATCTTTTTTCAAAGTGACTGTTACTGCAAATTTCAATTTATCTTTTTTTTATATTTATCGATGTAGGCTTTTTAAAATTTACTTCACTAACGTTGGTCGTTTCTGGAACTATACCAAGTCTTCTAGCAACTTCTTGGTAAGCTTGAATTATATTTCCCAAATCTTTTCTAAATCTATCTTTATCTAATTTTTTTTCACTTTTAATATCCCAGAGTCTACAAGTATCAGGGCTAATTTCGTCTGCAAGTATGACCTCTTTCTGATCGTTATTCCAAATTCTTCCAAATTCCAATTTAAAGTCTACAAGTTTAATGCCTATACCTCGAAACATACCCGACATAAAATCATTAATTCTAAAAGTCATTTCCTCAATTATTTTTATTTCCTCTTTAGTTGCCCAATTGAATGCAAATATATGCTCTTTTGCAATAAGGGGATCGTCAAGCTCATCTTTTTTATAACAAAATTCAATTAAAGGTTTTTCAAGAACAGTTCCATCAGTAACACCCAATCTTTTAGTAAGAGACCCAGTAGCGATATTTCTTACTATAACTTCTATAGGTATGATCTCAACAAGCTTTATAAGTTGCTCTCGCATATTAAGTCTTTTTACCAAATGATTTTTAATACCGACTTGATTTAAATTATTTAAAATATGCTCTGATATTCGATTGTTTAATACACCTTTGCCTTCAACTGTAGCTTTTTTTTTATTATTAAAAGCTGTTGCATCGTCTTTGAAATGTTGTATTGCCAAACCTTTCTCTTTAGTTTCGTAGATTATTTTGGCTTTTCCTTCGTAAAGTTTTTTACCTTTGTTCATTTTAGTACTCTACTAAAAATTACATTAATTTTCTTAGTATGATAACCAAAATCAAATAAGTTTTTTAAATTATTAACAGTTATTATGTCCTTAATTTTTTTATCTTCCATCAAACTATCGTAAAAAGATATATTCTGGTCAATTGCTTTAAGAGCACATTTTTGTACAATTCTGTAAGCAACTTCTCTTTTAAGTCCCTTTTCTGTAAGAAAAAGCATTACCCTTTGTGAAAAAAATAATCCTTTTGTTAAATCTAAATTTTTTTTCATATTATTCTTATTTATTTTCATAGAATTAACTACCTCACTCATTCTGTTTAAAGCAAAATCTAGAGTTACAGTTGCATCTGGACCAATATTTCTCTCAACACTTGAGTGTGAAATATCTCTTTCATGCCACAACGCAACGTTTTCCATTGCTGGTATTACCATTGACCTAATTAATCTTGCTAAACCGGTTAAATTCTCGCTTAGGACTGGATTTTTTTTATGAGGCATTGCAGATGAACCCATTTGTTTTTTTTTAAAAAACTCATAAACTTCTGCAACTTCTGTTCTTTGTAAATTTCGTATTTCGACAGAAAATCTTTCAATAGAACTCGCAATTATACCCAACACTGAAAAAAAATGAGCATGCCTGTCTCTTGGAATAATTTGTGTTGAAATTGGTTCAATTTTTAATTTTAATTTGTTCGCAACAAACTTTTCAATTCTTGGATCTATATTTGCAAACGTTCCAACAGCGCCAGAAATTGCGCAAGTTGAAATATCTTCAATAGCACTTTCCAGTCTTTTTTTATTTCTTGTGAATTCTGCATAATAAGTAAGAAGTTTAAGCCCAAATGTTGTTGGCTCCGCATGTATACCGTGGCTTCTACCAATACAAAGAGTAAATTTGTGTTTTATTGATTGTTTTTTAATTGCACTTAATAAACTATCAATATCTTTAAGAAGTATTTCTCCAGATTGTTTAAGCTGTAAATTAAAACAAGTATCTAACACATCTGATGACGTCATCCCCTTGTGTAAAAATCTTCCCTCTTTTCCTGACCTTTCCATTATGGAACTTAGAAAAGCAATCACATCATGTCTAACCTTGCCTTCAATTTTTAAAATTTTTTTTACGTCTATTTTTGATTTAGATTTAACCTTTTTATAAACACCCTTTGGTATTAGTTTGTATTTTTCCATTGCCAAAGCCGCTGCAAGTTCAATGTCTAACCAAATTTTATATCTATTATGATCTTGCCAGATTTTTTTTACTTCTTCTCTAGAGTATCTTTCAATCATTTTAATGTTTCAGGTAGTTCCAATTTTTTCTTAGATAAGGTAAAAATTTCATAACCATTACTAGTTACCCCAACTGTGTGTTCAAATTGTGCTGACAAAGACTTATCTTTTGTAACTGCTGTCCAACCATCTTGTAGCAATTTTGTATTATATTCACCCTCATTAATCATTGGTTCAATTGTAAACAGCATTCCCGCAGACAGTCTGTTTCCAGTTTTTGGTTCTCCATAATGTAAAATGTTTGGAGGTTCATGAAATTTTTTACCTAGTCCATGTCCACAAAAGTCCCTTACAACCGAGAAGCCTTTTTGTTCCACATAATTTTGTATTGCAAATCCTATATCTCCAGTAAACGATCCCTCTTTTAATGTTTCGATACCCTTAATCATAGATTCATAAGTGGCTTTAATTAATTTTTTTGCTTTTACCGATACGTTTCCCACCAAAAACATTCGACTTGTATCACCATGCCATCCGTCTTTAATTGCTGTAACATCAACATTTAATATATCGCCGTCCTTTAAAATTTTATTTTGTGGAATCCCGTGACATACAATGTGGTTTGTAGACGTGCAGCAAGATTTTGGAAAACCTCTATAAAATAGTGGCGCAGAGTATGCTCTGTTGTCATTAATATATTCGTAGCAAATCTTATCTATATCTTCAGTTGTTACCCCAGGTTTTATAATTGAATTTAACTCATCCAATGCGCCAGCTGCAATAGCACCAGCTTTTCTTGTACCTTCAAAAGACTCTAAAATTTCATCATTCATTAAATAAATCAATTTTTTTATTTATTTCTATTCCTTTGTTTGTAAATTTACAATCATAACAAATAACATTTACGTTTTTTTTTAATGCATTGTTAAAAACTTTATAATATTCAGGATCTATGTCTGAAGCTATAGCAAAAGACTTACATTTTTCTATTTGAATTAGAAAAAAAAGATAGCTTTCATAACCCTGTTTATTTGCTATTACTAAATTTTCTAAATGCTTTTTTCCTCTGCTTGTAACTGAGTCTGGAAACTCAGCATGATGGCTTTTTCTTTGTAAAGAAACACTTTTAACTTCAAGAAATGCTTTTTTATTCGTTACTTTATTTAGTAAAAAAAAATCAAATCTTGTATTTTCACCGAACTTTTTTTCAGGTCTAATTATATTAAAATTCTTTAACTCTTTAATTGAACCTTTATTAATTGCTTCTTGGACTATTTTATTTGTAACATGTGTGTTTATACAAATTTTTATTTTATCAACCTGAATAATTTGAAGTGTATATTTAAGTTTTCTGTTTTCGTTTTTTGATTTTGTTATCCAAACTGGGTTTCCTTTATTTAATAATTTTATCATTGAACCTGGGTTTGGGCAGTGCGCAGTTATAATTTTATTTTTTAATTTAATATCAACAAAAAATCGCTTATATCTTTTTATAAGAACTCCTGGTATTAATTCATTTTCGAAATCCATTTTTAATATTAACAAAATATGAGTAAAAAAAATAAAAAAATTTCTGCTGCTATCTTAGTAATAGGCAATGAGATTTTGTCAGGGAGAACTGTAGATAAAAATATTTCTTTTTTAGCTTCATGGTTGAATAATAATTTAGGTATTAAAGTTAGTGAGGTAAGAATAGTCCCAGATATTGAAAGTAGAATTGTTAAAAATGTTTTATCATTAAGTAAGAATAATAATTATGTTCTAACCACCGGGGGTATCGGACCAACTCATGATGATATTACTTCAAAGTCAATCTCTAAAGCTTTTAAAAAAAAATATACTTTTCACAATGAGGCTTATGCTATTTTAAAAAATTACTATGGAAATAAAAATTTTAATGATCCTAGAAAAAAAATGGCAAAAATGCCAAGCGGCTCAAAACTAATATACAATCCATCAAGTGCAGCCCCAGGTTTTATGATAAAAAATGTTATTTGTCTTCCTGGAGTTCCTTCAATTTTAAAATCGATGATAAATAATTTAAAAAAATATTTAGTACCCGGATTAATAACTCATAGTTCAACAATATCTGTTGAAACTGTAGAAAGTAATATTGCTAAAGGATTAGAGGAGGTTCAAAAGAAACACAAAAATTTTGTAGATATAGGTAGTTACCCCTTCTTTAGACTAGGTAAAATTGGTGTTTCAATAGTTATTAGATCATCAAATAAAATTCGTTTACAATCTTGCCACAAAAATATTATTAAAATATTAAAAAGAAAAAAAATAAAAATATTTAAAGGGGCTTGATGTTATATTTTGCTTTCGGAAGTAATCTTAATCAAAAACAGATGAAGAAAAGATGTAACGACTCAAAGTATATTGGTTGTTACAGTCTAAAAAATTATAAACTTGTTTTTAGAAATTATTATCTTGGAGGAGGGGTGGCAGACATTCAAAAAGATAAAAATTCTACAGTTTTAGGTGCAATTTATAAAATTTCAAAAAAAGATGAAAAAGAATTAGATGTTTATGAGGATTATCCCAAAACTTATATTAAGAAATATTTTAAACTTTTAGGAAAAAAAGTAATGTTTTATTATATGCCCAAAAAAACTATGCATGTACCTCCTAGTAAAAGATATCTTAATTTAATTATACAAGGATATAAAGACTGTGGTTACAAGAATAATTACATTGTAATTTCTAGGAACAAAAAAGTAAAAGTTGAATGAAGATTTTTGATTGTTTTATGTTTTACGACGAAGAGATGTTGTTAGATGTTAGACTAAACATTTTGGATAAATATGTAGATAAGTTTGTTATTGTGGAGAGTACTTTTACACATAGTGGAAAAAAAAGAAATTTAGTATTTGATATTAAAAAATTTTCAAAATTTAAAGACAAAATAATTTATCACGTTGTTGATAAGAAACCAAAAGGACTTGAAGAAGTAAATGTTTACGATACCGATCATATAAAAGAAAATAAAGTTATAATGAATGCTGTTAGATTTGAAAACGGTCAAAGACATGCAATCAGTAGTTTGTTAAAGACAGCAGAGGCAAACGATCAAATAATTATTTCAGACTTAGATGAAATTCCTAACTTAGATAATGTAAATTTTAACAATATTAAAAGCAAAATTATCTTATTTAGACAAAAAATGTTTTATTATAAATTTAACCTTATTTTAGAAAATATGGTTTGGTGTGGCTCAAAATCTTGTAAGATGAAAAATTTTTTATCTCCTCAATGGCTGAGAGAGATTAAGGATAAAAAATATCCTTTATGGAGAATTGACACAATTTTTTCAAATAAGAAATACAACAATGTTTATTTTGTTGAAAATGGAGGTTGGCATTTTACAAACATAAAAACACCAGAAGAGATTGATAAAAAACTCAGATCTTATATGCACCATCCCGAATATGATCAAAGCAATATAGGACCAAAGGAAATTGATAGAATGATAAAAGAGCGAAAACCTGTTTACGATTTAATGGCAAATTCTTCAGAGGTAAAGGACAGAAGCAATACAAAACTAAAAGTCGTAAATATAAATGAATTGCCTATTTTTATAAAGCAGAACCGAGAAAAATATAACGACTGGATACTTTGAAAATAAAATGAATTCTAATGCAATTGTAACTTTAGCAGACTCAAATTATTTTGAATTATTAAATGAACTAATTAATTCGATAGAAAAACATGATAACAGTAAAAGTACTTCAATTTGTGTGTTAGACGCTGGTTTAACTGATCAACAGAAAAAAGAGTTGAAAGACAAAGTTCACTCAATAAAAAAAGCTGAATGGGATATTAAAGTTCCAGGCTATAAAGTTTTAAAAAAGGAATGGTTAAAAAGTCAAGTCTCTAGAGCTTTTCTTCCAAAGTATTTTCCAGAATTTGAAAAGTATCTTTGGATAGACTGCGATGCATGGATAAATTCTTGGTCTGCAGTAGAGCTTTACTTTAAAGCGTGTGATGACGGAAAGTTAGGAATAACACAAAGTATTGGTCCAGGTTATAGAATAATGTCAAAAGTTAAATGGTTATTAGGAAAAGTAGCTATAATTAAATCACAGAATTATAAACATGCTAAAGCATCAGGAATTGAGGATGAAATTTCAAGAAAATTAGCTTTTGCACCACACATTAATATTGGCGTATTTTCTTTAGAAAAAAATTCTAAATGTTGGGAAGTTTGGCAAAAAAATTTAGAAAAAACTTTATCAAAAGGAAAAGTCTTTGGATCAGAAGGTCTAGCAATTAATATTGCTGTTTATCATGATAATGTACCAGTTGAATTTTTACCTTTAAAATGCAATTGGATAACAAGTCATTTGTTACCTAAATACGATAGCCAGAACGATAATTTTGTTGAACCTTATCTTCCTAATGACAAAATTGGTATAATTCATTTAGCAGCTGGTCTTTGGAAGAATAATAAAGATATGAGACTTAACAAAGATATTAAAATTGAATTAAAAACACTAGATGGAAAAACTGTAAATAAAAGTCTCAGATTTGGAATTAAATAAAATGAAGGTAAAAAATATATTATTTATTATGGCAGATCAATTAAGATGGGATTACCTTTCATGTTATGGGCATCCACATTTAAAAACGAAAAATATCGATGATCTTGCTAAAAAAGGTGTTTTATTTGAGCACGCCTATGTTCAATCACCAGTTTGTGGTCCATCAAGAGCTTCTTATTATACTGGCCGAACAGTTTTTAGTCATGGCTCGACATGGAACCAAGTTCCATTACCCATAGGAGAATTAACCATAGGTGATTATTTAAGAAAGTCTGGAATAAGAACAGGTATTGTTGGTAAGACGCATATGAAACCTGATAATGAGGGTATGGCGCGTTTAGGAATTAATAAAGATACTGAAATTGGTTTAATAGTAAGTGAACCCGGTTTTGAACCTTACGAAAGAGACGATGGTCTTCATCCAAACAATCATGTTAAAAAATATAAAAAAAAATTGTCTTACAATGATTGGCTAAATAAACTTGGATACGAAGGAGATAATCCATGGGATAGTTGGTCTAATTCTGCTAAAGGCAAAAATGGAGAAATTCTCAGCGGATGGAAACTAAGAAATTCAAATAAGCCTGCTAGAATTCCTGAAAAACACTCTGAAACTGCTTTTATGACAAATAGAGCAATGGAATTTATAGAGGAAAGCTCTGATAAGCCGTGGTTTTTACACTTGTCATATATCAAACCACATTGGCCTTACATTGCTCCATCTCCTTATCACAACATGTTTTCCCAAAACCAATTTAGTCAAGTTCAAAGAAATGAGAAAGAGAAAGAAAACATGAACCCAGTTTATAAAGCCTTTGTAGAAACACGAGTTTCAAAAACTTTTTCAAAAGACGAAGTAAGAAATACTGTCATGTCTGGTTACATGGGTTTAATTAAACAAATTGATGATAATCTTGGTAGGCTTTTTGAATTTCTTGAAAAAAAAGGAACTATGAAAGATACAATGATTATATTTACATCTGATCATGGTGATTATCTCGGTGACCATTGGTTAGGAGATAAGGAATTATTTCATGAACAAATAGTAAGAGTTCCAATGATTATTTACGATCCAAGAGAATCAGCTAATAAAACAAGAGGACAAAAGGAAAAACGTTTAATTGAAGCAATCGATCTATTACCAACTTTTTTAGATGCGGTTGAGAGCAAAGAGAGCAAACATCGACTTGAGGGTACTTCTTTAATGCCATTAATAAATGCCGATAAAGTTACTAATTGGAAAGATGCGGTATTTAGCGAGATTGATTATTCATTTAACGATGCTAGAAAAGCGCTTAAGCTAGGAGCTTCAGACGCAAGAGGATACATGATTAGAAACAACGAATGGAAATATATTTATTTTAAAGGTTTTCCGCCACAATTGTTTGATCTTAAAAGCGATCCAGAAGAATTTAAAGATTTAGGTCAGTTAAAAGATTATTCTAAAGTTAGAAATGAAATGAGAGAGTTATTATTAAAAAAATTAGTTAGTAGAAAAAATAGGGTTGCTGCATCGGATGAGTTTGTTCTAAAAGATAGAGATTACACAAAAGAAGACGATATAATGATTGGAGTTTGGTAATTAATTATGAGCAACATAGAGGTAAATAAAATTATTGATCCAACACCCGCTTCAGATGGCGCTGGTGTAAAATTGAAAAGAAGTATTGGTGTTGAACCAAACTATTTTGATCCATTTTTAATGTTAGATGAATTCGGTTCAGAAAATAAAGATGACTATGTTGCTGGATTTCCTGCTCATCCGCACAGGGGAATTGAAACTGTAACTTATATGTTAGCAGGTGAGTTTGAACACAAAGATAGCACTGGTGGTAAAGGAAGAATGACAGCAGGCGATGTTCAATGGATGAAAACAGGAAGTGGAATTATTCATTCAGAAATGCCCGCTATGAAAGAAGGTAGACTTCATGGCTTCCAACTTTGGATAAATATGCCAGCAAAGTATAAAATGAATAAACCAGAATATATTTATATAGACTCAAAAAAAATGAGTATTCATAAAGACGAAGATAAACTGATAAAAATTATTGCAGGAAAATTTGAAAAAGCAGAGGGACCAGTGAAAAAACACAATGTTGAACCGATTTACTTTGACGTAGAATTAAATAAAAACAAAAATTTTAAATTTAAATTACCCAAAACACACAATTCATTAATTTATTTGATTGATGGTGAAATCAAAATTGGAGATAAGCAGCATAAACAAGCAAAAGATTCTACTTTAATTTTACTTACTAAAGGAGAGGAGTTAAAAATCTTAGCAATGTCTAAAGCTAAATTTTTATTAATCTCAGGAAAACCAATCGGTGAACAAATAGCAAGAGGAGGACCATTTGTTATGAACACTAAGCAAGAAATACAACAAGCTATCGAGGATTATCATAGCGGTACTTTTGTAAAATAAATTATGTGCCCAATTTGTTGGATTAGTGGTTTTATTGCTGCTTTACTTGGCGGCTCCATGATAGCTGTCGTTAATCATCCTATCTCATGGATAATAAGTGTAATTTTAATAGCATATGCAGTTTATAAATTCTATGAAGCTAGAAAAAGAGGCTTAAAAATGAGTGATGAGACCAAAGCAAGAAATAGAAAAACAATTTTTAGATTTACACAGGGTGTCGTGCTTGGATCTTTTGTCACTGCTGCGATTTTTTATAGTTTAACTTATAAAGAACACGAAAGAATGCACGATTTATTAGAGCAACACGGTATAGAAAAACACGAACACTAAGACATCATCAAACTTGGAAGAAACAAACATATTGCAGGAAAAGCAATAATAAGCGCAAGTCTAATAATATCAGTAAATAAAAAAGGAAGTGTTCCAAACCAAATTGTTTGAAGAGGAGTTCTTTGCATTACACCTTTAATAACAAATAAATTCATCCCAACCGGTGGAGAAATTAAACCAAATTCAACCACTATAACAGCGAATATACCAAACCAAATTGGATCTATACCCGCATCAGCAATTACAGGGTAAAAAACTGGTATTGTTAAAAATAACATGGCAAGAGAGTCCATTACTGTTCCAAGTACTAAGTAAATAGCACAGATAACAAGAATTATTCCAACCTGAGTTAATTGTAAGTCATTAATGAAATCAACAACAGTAAAAGGTAACTGTGTAACAGTTATTAAAACATTAAATACTGCAGCACCTATCACTATAAGATAAAGAGCACCAACAGTTTTGATTGTGTCCCAAACTGAATTTTTTAACATTTCAAGTGTTAATTGACGTCTTAAAAAAATAAAAATTAGAACCAATATAACTCCAACAGCAGCACTCTCTGTTGCAGTAAAAAAGCCTAAGTAAAGTCCGCCCATAATAATTGCAAAAATTAAAAATATTGGAAAAACTTTCCACAAAGCCGCAATTCTTTCTTTAAAGGGCATCTTATTTCCATAACCACCTTGGTTCGGATAAATCAAAAGATAAACACGAATAGCAATCATATAAAGAACAACTGCGATTAAACCCGGTATTAAGGCTGCAAAGAAAAGTTTTTGAACTGACTGTTCTGTAAGGTAAGCGTAAATAACCAATATAACACTTGGTGGTATAATAATTCCTAAAGTTCCACCAGATGCAATTGATCCACTTATCAAAGCATCACTGTAACCGTGTCTCCTCATCTCTGGAGCTGCCATTTGAGACATTGTTGCTGCTGTAGCAATTGAAGAACCACAAATCATTCCAAACCCAGCACAGGCACCAACAGTTGACATTGCTAGACCACCTTTATAGTGACCAACTATTGCATATGCAGCGTCATAAAGATTTCTAGAAAGGTTAGCTCTGTTAGCAAGATTACCCATTAAAACAAAAAAAGGTAAAACTGATAAACTATATTTTGATACAGATTCATAGGGTGCCGTTCCTAAAATAAAAAAAGCTTGTTCAAAACCAACTATGAATCCAAATCCAGTGAAACCCACTATTAGCATCGATATTCCAATTGGAATATTAAGTGCCATTAAAATTAGAACTGCTAAAAAAGCCAATGCTCCGTTTACTATTGGATCAAAACTCATTTACTACTTCTTTCCGTTATAGATTGAATAAACCAAAGTATTATTGCTAAAACACTTAACCACATTGCAATAGCTGTTGCGAAATAGAATGGATAAAAACTTAATTCAAGATCAATTGTAACTCTTTTGTTTGCTAAAAAGGCGAATGCTTCTTTTGTAGTACCGTATGCAACAAAAGACATTATAATTAACATTAAAATAAATCTAAAAATTGTAATAAAAGTTTGTAATTTTGAAATGGCTACATTTTTTATAAAGTCAGCAGATACATGTGCATTTAAAAAAAAGGCTCTAGGCATTGCAAGAAAGGCAACTAAGGCAATACCAAATTCAACAATTTCAATAGTACCTGCAACAGGGGAATTAAGAAAACGTCTACCAAATACATCACAAAAAGTAAGTATTGCTAATGAAAATAAAATTAGTCCAGATGCAATGGCTGCGTGGTCAAATATTTTATTTATTTTAATTTGCATAAGAATATTGTAGCCTAACAGAGTTTAATAGATAAAGGCATATAAAATAATTTATGAAATTTGTTTCTTTTTTAATAAAAGGCCAACCTAAGTTTGGTGTTTCTGATGGAAAAAATATTACAGATTTAACAGGGAAAATTAAAGGAGCACAAACTTTAAAAGAGCTTATAATTAATAATTCAATAAACGAAGCCAAAGAATTTTCAAAAAAAAATCCAGGAAAAATTAACGTTGATGAAATAGATTACTTACCAGTAATTCCAAATCCTGGCAAAATTGTTTGCGTTGGGCTTAATTATAGCGAGCATGTTAAAGAAACAGGTAGAACTGTTGAACAAAATCCTGTAATTTTTCTTAGAGTTCCTGAAAGTCAAACAGCACATAAACAACCAATTCAAAGACCGAAGGTATCAGAAAGTTTAGACTACGAATGTGAAATGGCAGTCATAATGGGCGATGCTGGTAAACATGTCCAACCCAAAGATGCTCTCAAACATATTGTTGGTTACTCTTGTTATAATGAGTGTACTGTTAGAGAGTGGCAACAGCATACCAGACAATTTGGAATGGGAAAAAATTTTGAAAGAACTGGAAGTTTTGGGCCTCATATGGTTTTGGCTGAAAATATTCCTGATTATACAAAATTATCAATTCAGACACGTCTAAACGGTAACGTCATGCAAAGCGCTAAATTAAGTCAACTTATTTTTGATATTCCAAGTTTAATTTCTTATGTTTCAAAAGCTATTCCTTGGCGGGCAGGGGATGTATTAGTTACAGGCACTCCTGGTGGCGTAGGTTTCAAGAGAAAACCACCAATTTTTATGAAAGAAGGTGACAAAGTCGAGGTAGAGATATCAGAAATTGGTATACTTTCGAACATAATTAAGGATGAAAAAATCTAAAATTAACGCTAAGCTTAAAAGATAAATTAATTTATTTGGGGGAAAAAATGATTAAGAAAAAACTAATTGGTTTTTTGTTTGGAGTTTTCTCTTTAAGTTTAATCAGTTCGGCTTCTGCTACTGAACTTAAATTGGCAACTTTCGAACCACCAAAAGCCTTCATCGCTAGTAAAATTCTAGGCGGATGGGCTGAAAATGTTAATAAGTGTGCAAATGGTAAACTAAACGTAAAAATGTATGCTGGTGGAGTTTTAGGTAGCCCACCTAAGCAATACGATATAGTTACTAAAGGTGTTGCTGATATTTCGTGGACTGTTCTAGGTTACATTGGAGGTCAGTTTCCTTTAAGTTCAGTTATAGAATTACCATTCTTAACAAGAACATCTGCTGCAGGTTCAACAGCTTTAAACACTCTTTATGATGAAGGTTATCTTGATAAGGAAATGTCTGGAATTCATTTAATTGGATTACACTCAAATCCTGGTTACCAAATTCATATGAAGAATACTAAAGTTATGGATCCAGCTGACTTTAAAGGTAAAAAAATGAGAGTTCCTAGTAAAATTGCAGGAACAATTCTTAAGACCTTAGGTGCTACTGGAGTAAAAGTACCAGCTCCTGGTACATACGAAGCTCTTAACAAAGGTGTTTTAGACGGAACACCTTTTCCTTACACAGCTGTAGGTTCATTTAAATTATTTGAAGTAACAAAATATCATACAGAAGTTAATATTACGAATGCTACTTTTGGTTTGATAATGAATAAAGACAAATACAAAAGCTTAGACTCAGTACAGAAAAAATGTATTGATAAGTTCAGTGGTCATGCTTTTAGTGGTTGGGCTTCAAACTTAATTGATAGACAAAATGAAAAAATGAAAGAAGTTGTTGCAAATACTCCAGGACATGAGATTGCAGTAGCCTCTCCAGCTGTTATTGCTAAGTATAAAAAAATACTTAAACCTATCGAAAAAGATTGGTTAGCAGAAATGAAAGGCAAAGGTCTTGATGGTGCTGGTGTGCTAAAAAGAGCCAGACAAATCATTAAGAAAATAGACGGCTAATAATAAAAAATCTAATGAGCCCGCGTTATCTATAGCGGGCTCATACTTTTTCTAGTATAATAACAACATGTCAGTAAAAGCATTAAGTTATATAGGTGTTAACTCAGACAAACTTGAAGATTGGTCAGACTATTCTGAAAAATGTTTAGGGATGCAGAAAGTTGACAGAGGTAAGGGCACCTTGTCTTTTCGAATGGATGACCACAAGCAAAGATTAGCCATTACAGGCGACACTGGAGATAGTTTAGCTTTTGTTGGCTTTGAAGTTGATAAAAAAGAAGATCTCCAAACTTATGCAGCTAAATTAGAATCTAAAAATATAAAAGTTACTTTAGGTAATTCTTCTTATTCAGATAAAAGATTTGTTCAAGAATTAATTCATTTTAACGATCCACAAGGTAACAGAGTCGAAATGGTTTATAATCCAATGAAAGATACCGAACCATTTAAACCCTCAAGACCAATCTCTGGATTTAAAACTGGAGCATTGGGTATGGGCCATGTAGTTTTGCATGTAAAAGATTTCAATAAAGTTGTACCATTTTATAGAGACATACTTGGTTTTAAAATTAGCGATTATAGTAATACACCAATCTCATTATGTTTTTTTCATATTAACAGTCGTCACCATAGTTTAGCATTATTTGGTTCAGGAAAGGTTGGGTTTCACCATTTTATGGTTGAATATAATAGTCTCGACGATGTGGGTCAGGGTTATGATTTAGTTCAATACAAAGATAATGCGATAGCATACACCATGGGTCGTCACACTAATGATTACATGACATCATTTTATTCTATTACTCCTTCTGGATTTTTTGTTGAGAACGGATGGGGAGGAAGAATAATAGACCCAAGTTCATGGAAATCACATGAAACATTTGAAGGACCAAGTTTTTGGGGACATGAAAGACTTTATTTACCTGATGATGAGAGAATGAAGTTTAGAAATAAACGTTTAGATACTGCTGCCAAAGGAAAACAAGCACCATTATTAGTAGATTGTCCATGGCTTTATTCAAAAATTAATAATAAAAACTAAAATTACTAAATTCAAAAAAATGAGACATTACGATGTTATAATTGTAGGTTTAGGACCAACTGGTGGTACTTTAGCAAATTTATTAGCATTAAATGGTTTTTCAATTTTAATCTTAGAAAGAGAAAAAAATTTATATGCTTTACCTAGAGCTGTTCACTTTGATGATGAAATCATGAGAGTTTTTCAAACAATTGGTATTACTAAAAAGTTTTTAAAAAACACTATAATTAATAAAGGTACTAAATTTGTGAATTCTAATGGTAAAGTATTGCTTGATTGGCCCCGTCCAAAGTCAATAACTGAAAATGGATGGTATCCTAGTTATAGATTTCATCAACCTGACTTAGAGAGAAATCTTCGAAATCGTTTAAAAACTTTTAAAAAAGTTAAACTCATGCAAAATACTGAAGTAACCAAAATCAAAAATAATAAAAATTCTGTTGATTTGTTTTTTAAAAGTAAAAATAAAATAAATAAAGCCTCATCAAAATATGTGATTGGATGTGATGGTGCACGTTCTACTACCAGAGAACAGATGGGTTCAGTTTTAGATAACTTAGGTTTTACACAAAAATGGGCTGTTGTAGATCTGATTTTAAAGAAAAATAAAAATAAATTACCAGATAGAACAATCCAATACTCAAACTCTGAAAGACCAGCCACATATTGTAGAAATGTTGGTAAAAGAAGACGATGGGAGTTTGCTATCCAGAACAATGAAAATGAAAAAGAAATATTATCTGATAAATATATTTGGAATTTCCTTAAACCCTGGCTTAGCCCAAAAGAAGCCTGCTTAGAAAGAAAAGCAATTTATATTTTTCAATCAGCAATAGCAAGAAAGTGGAGAAAGGGTAGAATTTTTATTGCTGGAGATGCCGCGCACCTTATGCCACCGTTTATGGGTCAAGGAATGTGCGCGGGTATAAGAGACGCATCAAATTTAGCTTGGAAAATTAGTTTATGTATTAAAAACAAACATGATGGAAAATTTTTAGACACTTATCAAACCGAAAGATTTTCAAATGCAAAAGAATATATCGAGACAACAATGCGAATGGGAGAATTCGTAAACGCAGTAGGTTCAGAGAATATCACTGACAATATTTCTTCTGGACCAGATGGTACTAAAAGTATGCAATCAATAAAGCCTAAATTAGGAATTGGTCTTGGAAGTAATAAAGATAAAAATAGAGGTAAAATTTTTCCACAACTTAAAATGAAAAATGGCAAAAGGTTAGATGAAAAATTTTCAAAATCGCCATTATTACTCACATCATCTAAATTAGCTAAAAAAGTTTCTTTAAAAATTCAGTCAATTACAGATAAAGATATAAAAGGTCTGAGCAACTTATTAAAAACCTATAAAGCAAAAGCAATTATTGTTCGACCAGACAGGTTCATTCTTAAAACATACAAGTCAATAAATGATTTTAATCGAATAAATTATTTGCCGCTTTAACCTTTGTTTCGTTATTAGGAGCCACACTTCCATCTGGCATTAAAAAGGAATTTTCAAAACCAACTCTTATTTTACCACCAAGTTTAATTGCAGTTTTAAGACATGAAATTTCTTCTTTTGCAAACGCACATACTGCCCAATCAGCATAAAATTCATTTTTCTTAAGTCTTTCAATAAATAATGAAATTTTTTTTGGATCACTTATTTTTCCAGAGTAATGACCAATTACAAACATGCACCAGGCACCATCCTTTGAAATATGAGATTTGCTTAAAAGATCTCCTAATAGATCAACATCTTCTGGTTCATAACAAATATGTTGTATCTTAGTGCCAGCCTCAATTAATTTTTGATAAATTTTAATATCTTCGTTTCCAGGCGATCTTGATGGAATCATTTCTCTAACACCAATTGAAATACCAGGAGGCATAACTTCATAAGCAAGTTTACGCATTTCTTCAGGTGAATATTTTCCAATTGCCTCAGTTGTTATTTGTAAATGCATCTTTGGAACTTTTTTTTGAAGCTCAGTTAATGTCTCTTTACATAAACCACTATCTAAAACATGTTCACCATTATTATTTCTTGTATGAAAATGAATTGCTTCTGCCCCAGCTTCAAAACAAGCTTTTCCAGTTTCGACAATTTCAGGAATAGTTACAGGAACTTTTGGGTGATCTTTTTTCATAGGTCTAGCGCCATTTGGAGCAACCATTAAACTTGGTAATTTTTCTGGTTTATAAAAGTTCAACATTTATACATTTATAAATGATTGATCATTAGATTGCACTGGACAATTCCTTTATATATAAATCATAGAAATCATTAGAGTTTTGAGATTATGAGATTAATTCAATTATTATTTTTACTAGCTAGTATAACAATTTGTCTTGAAACAAAAGCTATAGCCCAAGCTACTTTGGCATGGGAAACCACAGTAAGACCTGATGGTTCTAATTTGACCAACTCAGAGGGAAATACAATTACTAGAGATGCATTTCAAGACCCAACCGGTATAGTTTTTAGTAATAATGGTAAAAAAGTTTTTGCATCCAACAGAAATGTAGGTGGTAATCCCAAACATGAATGTATAAAACAAATGAATCTTAAAACTCCTTACGATTTTAGAACAGCCTCTACAGTTGTTGATGAGGCATCACCATTAGAGACAAAAGTAGGTCTTTCGAATGACCAAGATGTAAGATGTACAGATCTTAGATTTAACAGAGATGGAACTCAATTGTTTATATCAAACATAACGGGAAAAATTCATGGATTTGATTTAGCCAAACCATTTGATCTTAAAAATTTAACTTATAACAGTAATGTGTCAGCTGATTTTGGTTTCTATATAAGTTTTAATTTTAACAATGAAGGAACAAAACTTTTTGTATTAGATGGACAACAAGATGTACAACACATCGATGAGTACAATTTATCAACTGCTTACGATCTAACATCTGCAACCTTAAGCAATACATTGAACTTAGAATCAGATCCAACAAACACCCATTTGGGTAACAAAGACCAAGGAAGATCTTTACGATTTACTCAAGATGGAAGATCAATGTTTGTTTTAATTCAAGACGCAGATAATAATAGCGACACCACCTTAGACTCTATTTTTCAATTTAGATTAACTCGATCTTTTGACACAAGTAGCGCATCTTTGATTGGTTCAGTTACTTTACCCAAAACACTTAATTTAGCTGGCTTAGGATTAGCCTTTAGTCCTGGAGGGGACAAACTATACATAGCTAGTGATTTAGGTCCCCAAGTTTTACAAGAGAGAATGATTGATGGTAATAGTACAGATACTGTTGTCCAAGTAAACTTATCTTGTAATTTCGGTATAGCTGCTTGCGTATCCGACCCAACATCAGGCCTTGCTACTCAAATTCAATTAGCAAAAAATAATGTAAGCGAAAATAGTTCAGTAATATTTAAGAGATTTGAATGGATAAAAAGAAATAGAAACAGAAATAATTTTAATAATTTCAATGCTTCTATTAAGTCAGACAATTTACTTCTAAACTATTTATTTGATAAAGCCCAAGACAAAGCAGTTATACAAACCGCATCACTTAAAAAAAATTCAAGTAAAGATAAAAAAAATAATTGGTCCTATTGGAGTAATGGTGACTTAACTTACGGCAATTATCATGGAAAAACAGATGTTTTTGGGACAGCTTTAGAAAAACCTAAAGATATTATTACTAGTGGTATTACTTTTGGAGTAGATAAAAAAAATAGTAAAAACAATTTTTATGGCTATGCAATTAGATATGCAGACGGCAAAGCTCGCCTTGGTAGCTCAGGTGATACTTTGATGGACTCAACGACCTTGAATTATTACTTTATTACGCCTTTTAATGATAATGGATACAGTAATATGGTTTTAGGTTTAAGTTCATTAAAATATAAACTCCAAACTCAAGGTACCGTAACTGGAAATAGAAATGGTCAACAAATTTTTACAACAATCGACGTTAGAAATGATAGTGAATTTGGTAGTTTTAACTTTACGCCATCATTTAAATTAAAATATGCAATAACTGAATTATCAGATTTCACAGAGTTTATGACTAATGTATCCTCTGGGGCAACAAACGTAATTTATGGGAGTGAAATATTTGCAGCTGGTGATTTAGCAACAGGAATTTTATTTAATACTGATCCATTTAAATATAACAATAAAACAACATCTCATAACGGTGGGATAGAATTTGTTTACGACTATTCTCCTGATGTTAATACTGATTATTCTTTTTCTGACACTTCTAATACTGAACTTTATGAAATTGAAAAATATTCCCAATCAAATATTAGATTTAGCTATGGAATTGAGGAAGTTTACGAGAATAATCTTACCTTATCATTTAACTACGAGAGATTACAGCATTTAGACTCACTTAATTATGGTAGCAATGATAATTCGTATTCAGAGAGTTTTTTTCTCAAGGTGGGACATATAAAAGAGGAAGATTATCAATTAGCCCTAAGTTTAGATGCTTTACAAGACTATAAACTCAATAGTCACTATTCAAAAAAATTAGGTGTATTTGATTTAGATGTTGATGCTAATTATAATTTTACGAGTGTAGTTCCTGAGTACGGCGCGTTGGTACAGATCTCAAATAAATTTTAATAATGGATAGCACTGGCATCATATTATTAAATAAGTCTGACTTTACGTCCTATAAAATATGGGAAGACTAGAGCGAGACTAGAGCACAAAGAGATAAAATAATTTATTTTTGCCAAAATTGGTTATTAATGTATATATATGCAGGAAAGCCCTCGTGGTGAAATGGTAGACACAAAGGACTTAAAATCCTTGCCCGCAAGGGAGTGACAGTTCGAGTCTGTCCGAGGGCACCAAATATTTAAACATGATAGAAAATAAAAAATCTATTTTACTTTTATTTAAGGAAAGAAAAAAAGAAACACCAAACTCTTTCTTCTTTGAAAGAAAATTCTCAAGAGAATATAATACAAGTATTATTTATATTTCAGACTATTTATACAAAAATAATCACGCTATTGCTAAAATTATAAATACAATTATAGAAGAAAAGAAAATATCTATAGTATTATTTGAAGGAGACCACATATCTATTTTTGACTCAAAATTTATTAAATTAATAAGCAGTAAAGTAAAAAAAGGTTTATTTCTTCAAGACGATTACATGTACCATTATATAAATAGAATAACCGCATCTGCTTGTGATTTCGTTCTTTCTGGATGTCCATTGTCAGTTTTGAAATTTCAAGAATTGGGATATAAATCCTTTTTTTTACCAGTAGAGGCAGATGGGACAATCTTTAAAGACTATGGTGAAAACAAGGTTCACGACGTATTATTTTTTGGAAGAGTGAAAAATAATAGAAGCAAAATCACAAAATACTTAAAAGAAAATGGTATTAACATTATTGAGTGTGGACCATATGATAAAATAAGTGATACACCAGAAAAACTAGCAAGACTTATAAATAAATCAAAAATTGTTTTAAATTTTACTGAGTCAGACAATACTAGCAAAAAAAATAATCCAATTTCTCATTTTAAATATTCTTATGAAATGAAAGGAAGAGTTTATTTTACCGGACTTTGTGATACCTTGTGTATTTCTGAGTATTCCCCTCCAAATGAATTACTTTTTAGCAACAATGAAGTTCCATTTTTTTATAATGAGATTGATTGTTTAAGCTTAATTAAAGATTTTTTAAAAAATGAAACAAAATTAGTATCAGCTACAAAAAAATACAGACAAAAGTGTTCAAAATTTGAAGATAGCAACTATATTAATAAAATAAAAACATTTATAGACAATAATAAAAATGAAAATTTTAAAGTAAATATTCCTTATTGGTATGAATTTATTTTTTTTAAGAAAAATTTAATGTTACGTTTTAGATCAAATAACCTAAAATCTTTTTTCTTACAAATATTTGACTCTATATTCTTAACTAAATATAGATCAAAATTTTTAATTCCTTTTTTCCTTATATATTCATTATTTTCATCAATTATATTTTTATTCAAATTACCAGTTGCAAAACTTAAAATATGAAAAAACTAAACTTTATTATTGACAAAACAAATAAAGCCAAAGTTTTTAAAAAAATTATATTCAAAAAATATAAAAATTATTCAATTTCTAAATGTGATGTCATCGTTGTAGCTGGAGGTGATGGTTTTATGCTTAAAACCGTTAAAAAACTTTATAAATATAATAAGCCATTTTATGGAATTAATTGTGGCTCAATCGGTTTTTTATTAAATAAATATATAAATAAAAATTTAATAAAGAAGATTGATAAAGCCAAAACAACTATTATTCACCCTCTTAAAGTAAATACACTTAGCAAGGGTAATATTAAAAAGTCATTTTTAGCACTTAATGAACTATCCCTATTTAGACAAAGCAAACAAACTGCATCTTTAAAATTAAAAATAAATAAAAAAACTCTAATCAAAAAACTCATTGGTGATGGAGTTTTATTATGTACTCCAGCAGGAAGCACAGCATACAATTTATCAGTTGATGGCCCAATTTTATCTTTGAATTCTAAAAAATTAGCAATAACTCCAATAAGTCCATTTAGACCAAGAAGGTGGAAGGGAAAAATTTTATCAGATAAATCCTCAATACATATTTTAAATTTAGATCAAAGGAAAAGACCGGTCGCAGCTGTTGTAGATAACAACGAAATAAGAAATATTTTACATGTAAAAGCAATGGCAAATAAAAAAATTAAGTTTAAACTTCTATTTAATTTAAGAGAAAGCTTGTTTAAAAAGATTAATTCTGAACAAAAAAGAAAAATTAGCTAATAATTGTATATGACCATTATGGTTTAAAAAGCTTTTAAAATCTAAAAATATTTGCTTTAATAATTTAATGAAAATTTTATGTGTATTATATGATGATCCACGAACAGGGATGCCTAAAAGCTATCCTGTATCTAACTTGCCAAAATTAGATAAATACCCTGATGGGATGAAATTACCTAGCCCCAGTAAAATAGATTTTAAACCAGGAGAATTACTAGGTTGCGTTTCAGGTGAATTGGGTTTGAGAAAATTTTTAGAGAGCAAAGGTCATAAACTTGTAGTTACCTCAGATAAAGACGCAAAAGGGTGTAAGGCTGATAAAGAACTGGTGGATGCAGATGTAGTTATATCGCAACCATTTTGGCCTTATTATTTAACGAGAGAAAGAATTGAGTCAGCAAAAAATTTAAAAATGGCTATTACAGCCGGTATCGGATCCGACCATGTTGATTTGCAAGCAGCTATGGATAAAAAAATTGACGTTGTTGAAGTTACATATTGTAATTCAAGATCTGTAGCAGAACATATAGTGATGATGATTTTATCTTTAGTCAGAGATTATCATAACCAGCACAAAATAGTAAATGAAGGAGGGTGGAACATAGCTGATGCAGTTAAAAGGTCTTACGATGTTGAAGGTATGCACGTCGGGACAGTAGCAGCAGGAAGAATTGGTTTAGACGCACTAAGAAAAATGAAACCTTTCGATGTACATCTTCATTATTTTGATAGGCATAAATTACCTGATAGTGTAGAGAAAGAATTAAATTTAACTTTCCATCAATCTGTTGAGTCTTTAGTTAAAGTTTGTGATGTTGTAACAATTAATTGTCCACTTCACCCTGAAACAGAAAATTTATTTGATGAAAAACTTATAAGCAAAATGAAAAAGGGTGCTTACATTGTTAATACAGCAAGAGGTAAAATTTGTAATAGAGAAGCAATTGCTAAAGCTTTAAAGTCTGGACAACTAAGTGGTTATGCCGGAGATGTTTGGTTTCCTCAACCCGCACCTAACGATCACGTTTGGAGAACAATGCCAAATCATGGAATGACACCACATACTTCAGGAACATCATTGTCAGCTCAGGCGAGATATGCAGCTGGTGTCAGAGAAATATTAGAATGTTTTTTTGACAAAAAACCTATTCGTGATCCATATTTAATTATAAAAGATGGTCAACTTGCAGGAATGGGAGCACATTCATATAGTAAAGGAAGTGCAACAGGTGGGTCCGAAGAAGCCGCAAAATATAAAAAAAATAATTAAAAATTATTATTTTATTTTTTTACAAAAACCAGAATCAAACCTTTGAATATTGTCTTTAATTTCAGAAAAAAAAAGAGTTAGGCCAGGGTGAAATCCAATTTTATTCTTCTTATTTACTCCACTTTTGGTTTTTAAAAAAATGTAATCTGTTGACTTATTATCATTTAATATTTTAATGAATTCATTTTCAGTAATATCTAAATACTCATTAAATTTATTAAATTCTAACTCGTAGTCATCACCACAAATCATACCAGTATATTGACTTTCAGCTTTTAGTATAGATGAATAGTTTAAATAATCTTTTTTAATATTTTGATAATAATGCAATCCATCTATGTAACAGAAATCGATTTTAATGCTCATTTTTTTTAAAAATTCAAAGGCATTATCAGATGTCATTTTAAGATGAAAGTGCTTGTTATTAAAAGAATAATTTGAAACATTATTTAAAAAATAATTATATATTTTAGAAATATTTTTATCCATTTTATATGTAGTTTTCGTTTGATCTTGGTTACTCATTTTATTTTCTTTATCATCTTTCTTATTTATAAATGAAGAATAAGGATCGATAGAAATAACAATAAAATTTTTCAATTGTTTATTTATTTCATTTCCAAAAAGCTTTAAACTTTCTCCTAGATAACTACCTACCTCTACAAAAACAAACTTTTCATTTACATTGAAATTTTTAAATTTACTAATTTGTACATTCAAAGTCTCTAACATATCTCTTTCTCTCTTTTTTTGAAGTTGTCCATAAAATAAATATTTAGGTTTCACTTCCCTATGTAAAAGATAATTGTAATTTGTTTTAATAAAATTAAAAAAGTGGCTAATTTTTTTTATTCTCATATGTTGGTGCCCCCACACGGACTCGAACCGCGAACCTACTGATTACAAATCAGTTGCTCTACCAATTGAGCTATGAGGGCCTTTCCGGAGTAATAAATAAAACTTTACTATTTATCAAGATCTTTCTTTTGATGTATTTATATGATGGAAAACTATTGACGCACTATTAGCAATATTTAAACTTTCTACTTTATTATTAATCTTTATGCTAAATAAAAAATCTGAACTCTTTTTAATATGAAAATTTAAACCGTAACCTTCAGAACCAAATAACAGAACATTTTTTCCCTGCCATTTATGTTTAGTAAAATCTTTTTTACTTTCAGAACTAAATCCACTAATCCAAAAATTTTTAGTTTTAAGATATTTTAAAGCTGTGTTAACATTTGAAACTTCAAATATTTTAAGAAATTCTGTGCAACCGCTAGCACTTTTGTATAATAATTTACTCTCACTTGGAAAAGATCTTTCTTTAATTATTATACCATCAATGTCAAATGAGGCCGCACTTCTTATTATTGATCCTATATTTCTTGGATCAGTAACATCATCTAAAGCAACTAAATTAATATTTTTTTATCACTATTTTGAAATACAAAATCCTTAATATTATTTTTATCTAAATGTTCTATTTCGGCAACAAAACCTTGATGTGTTATACCTTCTCTTGAGCAATATTTGTCTAACTCCTTTTTATTTTTAAAAAATATGTTGATATTTTTAAGTAAATTGAGATGTTGATTTTCTCTATTGATCTTATTTTTTGCCTCTTCGGTAAGGAAGACTCTAACCACTCTTCTATTAGGGTTTTTTAAGGCTTCCGTAACCGCATGCTTTCCAACTATGTAAAATGTACTTTTTTTCACTGAATTTTTAAGTTTTTTTTAAATAAATAGCATATTTAGAAGCAAAATGATTTATTGCATTTATCAAGCAAGATGCTTATAAAAACCTTGTTGTTGAATGCTTTTTAAGTTATTGGGTATCCCCTAACAACAATTGGAGGGGTACCAAAGCGGTCAAATGGGGCGGGCTGTAAACCCGTTGACTTCGGTCTTCGAAAGTTCGAATCTTTCCCCCTCCACCAAACTTAATAAGTATTTTATAATTTGAAGTGTAAAATGGTTTGGATTGTGCGGGTGTCGTATAATGGTAATACCTCAGATTTCCAATCTGATGCTAGGAGTTCGATTCTCCTCATCCGCTCCAAATAAAGTTTAAAATTATATATAAAGAAGAGGAAAAAAATGGCGGACAAGAAAAAATTTGAAAGAAGTAAACCTCATTGTAATATTGGAACAATTGGGCACGTGGATCATGGAAAAACAACTTTAACAGCAGCTATAACAAAAGTATTAGCTGAAAAAGGTGGTGCAGAATTTATTGCATATGATCAAATTGATAAAGCACCAGAAGAGAAAGAAAGAGGAATTACAATTTCAACAGCTCACGTTGAATATGAGACAGACAAAAGACATTACGCACACGTAGATTGCCCTGGTCACGCTGACTATGTAAAAAACATGATCACTGGCGCAGCTCAAATGGATGGTGCAATTTTAGTTGTTAATGCAGCCGATGGCCCAATGCCTCAAACACGAGAACATATTCTTTTAGCAAGACAAGTAGGTGTTCCTGCCATTGTAGTTTTCCTAAACAAAATTGATCAAGTAAAGGATAAAGAGTTAGTAGAACTTGTAGAAACAGAAATAAGAGAGCTCCTTACCTCTTATAAATTTCCAGGAGACAAGATTCCAATCATCAAGGGTTCAGCGTTAAACGCCGTTGAAGGAAAAGATGAAGCAACAGGAAAAAATGCAATCATGGAACTTATGAAAGCTGTTGATGATACAATTCCGCAACCAGAAAGACCAAAAGACAAACCTTTCCTAATGCCAGTAGAAGATGTTTTCTCAATTTCAGGACGAGGAACAGTTGCTACAGGAAGAGTAGAACAAGGAGTTGTTAAAACTGGGGAAGAACTGGAAATAGTAGGTATTAAAGATACTAAAAAAACAGTTATAACTGGAGTGGAAATGTTTAGAAAAATTTTAGATACAGGAGAAGCCGGCGATAACATTGGTGCACTTTTAAGAGGTGTTGAAAGAACTGACATTGAAAGAGGTCAAGTTTTAGCAAAACCTGGATCTGTTACGCCACATACTGAGTTTGAAGCTCAAGCATATGTTTTAAAGAAAGAAGAGGGAGGAAGACATACTCCATTTTTTACGAAGTATAGACCTCAATTTTACTTTAGAACCACAGATGTAACAGGAGAGGTAACTCTTCCATCTGGAACTGAAATGATAATGCCAGGCGATGATGCTAAATTTAATGTAAAACTTATAACTCCTATAGCTATGAGTGAGAAATTAAATTTTGCAATTAGAGAAGGTGGTAAAACAGTCGGTGCTGGAGTGGTAACAAAGATTATAAAATAAGCTACTAGGAGTGTAGCTCAATTGGTAGAGCGCCGGTCTCCAAAACCGGAGGTTGGGGGTTCGATTCCCTCCGCTCCTGCCAAAAAGAGAGAACTTATGAGAAACCCATTAAGATTTTTGCAAGAAGTTAAACAAGAAGCTTTTAAGATAACGTGGCCAACTAAAAAAGATACTGTTACTGGATCTTTAATGGTTTTTGGTTTAGCTACTTTAGCTGCAGTTTTCTTTTTATTATTAGACCAAATTTTAAGATTTTTATTAAACTTGGTTTTAACACTTAATTTTTAAAATGAATTGGTACATCGTGCAAGCTTACTCTGGATTTGAAAATAAAGTTGCTGATAGCATTAAGGACATTATGGCAAAAAATTCTTTAGAAAATAACCTTGGAGAAATTCTTGTTCCAACTCAAAAAGTTGTCGAGGTAAAAAAAGGTAAAAGAACACAAAAAGAAAAGAAATATTTTCCTGGATACGTTTTAGTTAAACTTGATCTAAACAAAAATATTTATCATAAAATTAAAAATATACAAAAAGTGAGTGGCTTTTTAGGCCCAGAGGGAAGCCCGGTACCTGTCTCAGAAAATGAAATTAAAAAGATAATGGGTCAGATTGATGAGACAGAGACAAATCCAGCTGCAGGAATTATTTATGAGGTTGGAGAAAAAGTAAAAGTTTCTGATGGACCATTTGCATCTTTCACCGGTTTAATTGAGGAAATTGATGAAGAAAAATTAAGATTAAAAGTTTCAGTTTCGATTTTCGGAAGACCAACACCTGTTGATCTTGAATTTAATCAAGTGGAGAAAATGTAATGGCAAAAGAAATAGCAGGTTATGTAAAATTACAAATTAAGGGAGGACAAGCAAATCCCGCCCCACCTGTAGGTCCTGCTCTCGGGCAAAGAGGAATTAATATAATGGAGTTTTGTAAAGCTTTTAACGCAAAGACAAAAGCTTTTATGGGAAAACCTGTGCCAGTTGTTATAACAGTCTATAAAGACAAAAAATTCGATTTTATAATTAAGTCTCCACCTGCATCACATTTTATTAGGGAGGCTGCTAAACTAAAAAGTGGTTCAAAAGAACCTGGAAGAGTTGTTGCGGGGTCAATAACAATTAAGCAAGCTGAACAAATTGCTAAAGAGAAAATGAAAGATCTTAACGCTCATGATTTGGAGGAAGCAACCAAAATTATATGTGGGTCTGCAAGATCAATGGGTATAGAAGTTAAAAAATGAAGAAGAAATCCAAAAGATATCAAAATTTAAAAGAGACTTACAAAAAAAAGGAGTCTAGTAAATTTGACCAGGTTCTTAAGGAACTCAAAAATGGATCTGGCGTTAAATTTGTTGAGTCGATTGACATTTCAATGAAGATAAATCTTAAAAAAATTAAAGGCCCAGATAACAATCTAAGAACATTAATTGACTTACCCCATGGAAATGGAAAAAAGATTAGAGTTGGTCTCTTGTGTGATGAAAATAAATTAGATGAAGCCAAAAAAAGTGGAGCCGACGTTGTTGGTTCCGAAGATCTTTTAAAAAAAATATCAGATAAAAATATTAATTTTGATAAATTAATTTGTACTCCTTCTATGATGTCTAAAATTGGAAAATTAGGAAAAATACTTGGTCCAAAAGGTCTTATGCCAAATCCAAAGATGGGTACTGTTTCCGATGATTTGGCTAAAGCAGTTGATAAAGTTAAAAATAAATCTATTGAAGTAAAAAATGATAAAGACGGCAATCTCTCTTTCTCCATAGGTAGAAAAAGTTTTCAAGAAAATAAATTATCGGAGAATATAAAGAGTGCTTTTGAATTTTTAAAAAAAGAGAAATCATCTATTTTTAATTCTGAAAATATAAAAAAAGTTTATTTCTCTACAACCATGAGTCCATCTTTTAAACTAAATTTTAAGGATATTTAAATTATGATGAGCAAAGAACAGAAAAAAAATTACGTTGAAGAAATGAAAAAAGTTTTTTCTTCAAACGAAGCAGTAATGATAGCTCATTATAAAGGTTTAAATGTAAACGAGCTTGATAAGATTAGAGCTGAAATGAGAAAAAACAGAATATTTTTCAAAGTAACAAAAAATAGAATTACAAAACTTGCCATAAAAGATACCAAATGCAAGGAACTAGAAAAGTTCTTTACTGGTCCTACAGCAGCAGCTATATCTTCAGATCCAATTACTTCAGCAAAAATTTTAGCTAAATATGCAAAAGGTGACTCACACTTAAAAATAGTTGCCGGGTTTATGGATGGAAAGGTTTTGGAAGCAAAAGACGTGGCCCAAATCGCCACACTACCTACCCTAGACGAAGCAAGAGCTAAAATTGTTGGTATTTTGTCAGCTCCTGCCCAGAAATTTTTAAGTATTTTACTTGCACCTGGCTCAAAAATTGCTATTTTGGCCCACGAGAAAAGTAAAAAAGGTTAAATATCTCAAAAAATTTATGGCTGATCTAAATAAAATTATCGACGAATTATCAAAATTAACTGTAGTTGAAGCAGCGGAACTTTCCAAACAACTAGAAGAAAAATGGGGAGTAACAGCAGCGGCACCAGCGGCAGCAGCACCAGCAGCTAGCGGAGCAGCCCCAGCTGAAGAAAAAAGCGAATTCACAATTTTTTTAAGTTCAGCAGGTGATAAAAAAATTAACGTTATTAAAGAAGTTAGAGCTCTAACAGGATTAGGATTAAAAGAAGCAAAAGATTTAGTAGAAGCAGCACCTAAAGAGGTTAAAAAAGGCGTAGCGAAAAAAGATGCCGAAGAAGCTAAGAAAAAGCTAGAAGCTGCTGGAGCTAAAGTAGAATTAAAATAATATCAGTACAATTTCGCAAGTACTAAATTAGTTATTGAATGGAATTAACTTTTACTCAAAAAAAAAGTATTAGAAAAAATTTTGGAAAATTAAAAGAAAGCCTATCAATACCTAATCTAATTGAAGTTCAGAAAAACTCCTACAAACAATTCATAGAGTCTAAATCAGATATAGTAAAAGGGTCAACCCTAGACAAAGGATTAACAAAAGTTTTTAAAAGCATTTTCCCTATTAACGATAGTTCTGAAAAATCTTCTCTTGAATTCATTTCTTGTAGCTTAGACAAACCAAAATTTGATGTGAATGAATGTAGACAGCGAAGTCTTACTTATTCATCTGCATTAAAAGCAAACTTACGTTTAGTAGTTTATGAAATTGATCAAGAAAATAATACTAAACAGATATTATCAGCAAAAGAGCAAGAAGTTTTTATGGGCGATTTACCTTTAATGACTTCAAGTGGAACATTTGTAGTTAATGGAGTCGAAAGAGTTGTTGTAAACCAAATGCACAGAAGTCCTGGCGTATTTTTTGATCATGATAAAGGTAAAACTCATAGTAGTGGGAAATTGTTGTTCAACTGCAGGATCATTCCAGGAAGAGGTTCTTGGTTAGATTTTGAATTTGATCCAAAAGATATTTTATATTTTAGAATAGATAGAAAAAAGAAATTACCAATAACAACATTTTTATATGCAATGGGAATGAGCAGGCAAAATATTTTAGAACAGTTTTATACCTACGACTCTTATCAATTTGATACAACAACTAAGACTTGGTCTACTGAATTTAAACCAGAAAAGTACAAAAGACCAATAAAATTATTATTTGATTTAATCGATAAAAAAAATAATAAGAAAATATTAAAAAAAGGTGAAAAACTTAACTTTATTTTAGCCCAAAAGTTAAAAGAAAAAAATTTAGAAAAAATTATAGTATCTGAGGACGAAATAATTGGAAAGTATACCAATGAAGATTTAAAAGATTCAGAAGGTAAATTAATAATTAATTCTGGATTCAATGTTACAAAAGAAGCTTTAGAGAAAATTGTATCTTCAAAAATTTCGAAACTAAAACTTGCAAATGTAGATGCAATTTTAAAAGGTCCATATATATTTGAAACAATTAAAATTGATAAAAATTTTGACAAACAATCTGCATTAAACGATATCTATAAAGTTCTAAGACCAGGAGAACCTCCAACACCCGAAGTAGCGGAGGGAGTTTTTAAAAATTTATACTTTAGTAACGAAAGATATGATTTATCAGATGTTGGAAGAGTAAAACTTAACGCAAGACTTGATCTTAAAGAAGATGATAATTTAAGAATACTTACCCAAAAAGATATTATTTCTATAATACAGTTCATGTTAGATTTAAGAGATGGAAAAGGTGAAGTTGATGATATAGATCATTTAGGTAATAGGAGAGTTAGATCTGTGGGTGAATTAGTTGAAAATCAATTTAGAATTGGTTTGTTAAGAATGGAAAGAACAATAAGAGAAAAAATGTCAACTTTTTTAGAAATTGAGTCTGCACTGCCTCAAGGATTAATTAATGCAAAACCTATTAGCACGTCTTTCAAAGATTTTTTTTCAACATCACAACTATCTCAGTTTATGGATCAAACTAATCCATTGTCAGAAATTACACACAAAAGAAGAGTCTCTGCATTAGGTCCAGGCGGGTTAACTAGAGAAAGAGCGGGTTTTGAGGTAAGAGATGTTCACCCAACCCATTACGGAAGAATTTGTCCAATAGAAACGCCAGAGGGACCAAATATTGGATTGATAAATAGTTTGGCAACTTATTCAAAAGTAAATAAATATGGTTTTATAGAAAGCCCATACAAGAAAGTACAAAGTGGAAAGATTTTAGATAAAATTGAATATTTGTCAGCAATTGAGGAAGAAAAATTTACAATTGCCCAGGCCAATTCTCCTGTTGGTTCGGATGGAAGTTTTATTGAAGAATTAGTGTCTTGTAGAAAAGGATTAAATTTTGTTTTATCAAGAAGAGAAAATATTGACTATATCGACGTATCTCCAAAACAATTAGTTTCAGTTGCGGCATCTTTGATACCATTCTTGGAGAATGATGATGCAAATAGAGCGTTAATGGGATCTAATATGATGAGACAGGCTGTGCCGTTGCTAAAACCAGAGTCGCCACTAGTTGGCACAGGCATCGAGGGAGATGTAGCTTTAGATTCAGGTGTAACCATAGTTGCTAAGCGTAATGGTGTAGTAGACAAAATAGATGGAAAAAGAATTGTAGTCAAAGCAACAGAAGAAAAAGATTTATCCAAATCTGGAGTTGACATCTATAATTTAATGAAATTTCAAAGATCAAATCAGAACACCTGTATAAACCAAAAGCCTTTAGTGAAATGGGGAGATGTGATTAAAAAAGGAGATATAATTGCCGATGGGCCAGCAACTAAATTAGGTGAGTTAGCCTTAGGTAAAAACGTTACAGTAGCATTTATGCCTTGGCAGGGTTATAATTTTGAAGACTCTATTCTTATATCTGAGAGATGTGTAACAGATGATGTATTTACCTCTATTCATATTGAGGAGTATGAATTAATGGCGCGCGATACAAAATTGGGCACAGAGGAAATAACTAGAGACATTCCTAATGTAAGTGAGGAAAGCTTAAAAAATCTTGATGAGTCAGGTATTGTATATGTTGGTGCTGAAGTTAAACAGGCAGATATTCTTGTTGGAAAAGTAACTCCTAAAGGAGAAACGGCCTCTAGTCCTGAGGAAAAATTATTGAGATCAATATTTGGTGAAAAAGCTACCGATGTAAGAGACACCTCTTTAAAATTACCTCCAGGAAGTTCTGGTGTTGTTGTTGATGTTAGAGTTTTTAATAGGCACGGTATTGAAAAGGATGAAAGAGCAATAGCAATAGAAAGATATGAAATTGAAGCTGTTCAAGAAGATAAGCAAGTTGAGGAAGAGATTTTAGTAAGAAATATTAAACTAAGATTGAACGAAATCTTAAAGAAAGAACCAATAGAAAAAAGTTTTAAAGCTTTGAAATCCGGAGACACGTTAACCAACGACATTTTAAGTTCTCTTGATATAAAAGATTATTGGAAAATCAAGTTTAAAAATGAAAGCATAAATAGCAAAGTATCACAATTAAAAGAACAATTTGATAAAGCGCAAGAAGATATAAAACTAAGATTTGAAGATAAAGTTCTTAAAATTAGACAAGGAGACGATCTTCTACCAACAGTTATGAAAGTGGTTAAAGTTTTTGTTGCTGTAAAAAGGAGATTAATGCCAGGAGATAAAATGGCTGGAAGACACGGAAACAAAGGTGTTATAAGTAAAATAGTACCAGTTGAGGACATGCCTTACATGGAAAGTGGTAAGCCAGTTGATATAGTTTTAAATCCACTAGGAGTACCAAGCCGAATGAACGTTGGGCAAATATTAGAAACTCACCTTGGGTGGTCATGCTCTGAGCTCGGTGAAAAAGTAAAAAATTTGTATAATAATTTTAAAAAAACAAATGATAATAAAGATTTGAAGAATACTTTAGGCCAAATATATGGAGAAAAAAGGTTAAGTGATATTGTAAATAATTTAGATGAAAGACAATTTAAAGAATTATGTTCAAATTTGTCAAATGGAGTTCCTATAGCAACACCAGTTTTTGATGGAGCAACAACTGAGGATATTACTAAAATGTTAGACTTAGCTAAGTTGCCAAATGCAGGCCAAACAAATTTGTGGGATGGTAGAACAGGAACAAAATTTGATAGACCAATAACTGTGGGCATAATATATATGCTTAAACTTCACCATTTGGTTGAAGACAAAATTCATGCTAGATCAACAGGTCCTTATAGTTTAGTAACTCAACAACCATTAGGTGGTAGGGCTCAACTAGGTGGACAAAGATTTGGTGAAATGGAAGTTTGGGCATTAGAAGCTTATGGCGCATCGTATACTTTGCAAGAAATTTTAACTGTTAAATCTGACGACGTTGCGGGAAGAACCAAAGTTTATGAGACAATAGTTAAGGGTGATGATAATTTTGAGTCAGGTGTACCAGAGTCCTTTAACGTTTTAATTAAAGAAATAAGAGCTTTAGGATTAAACATAGAATTGAATTAAAATTTAAAATGAGAAAAGATTTATCAAAAGATACAAGAAAAAGCATTGCAGAAAAGAATTTTAATCATATTAAAATTACTTTAGCTAGCCCAGAAAAAATAAAATCGTGGTCATTTGGTGAAATTAAAAAACCAGAGACTATAAATTACAGAACTTTCAAACCTGAAAAAGACGGATTATTTTGTGCAAGAATTTTTGGACCAATCAAAGACTACGAATGTCTTTGTGGAAAATACAAAAGAATGAAATTTAGAGGTATAATTTGCGAAAAGTGTGGAGTAGAAGTAACAAAATCTAATGTGAGACGTGAAAGAATGGGACACATAGATCTTGCATGTCCTGTAGCACACATTTGGTTTTTAAAGTCATTACCAAGTAGAATTTCTCTCGCTATAGATATGAAGCTCAAAGAAGTAGAAAAGATATTATATTTTGAGAGCTTTATAGTTATCGAACCTGGCTTGACTGAATTAAAAAAAGGCCAACTTCTTACAGAGGATGAATATATAAAAGCTCAGGAAAAGTATGGAGAAGACGGATTCACAGCTGGTATTGGTGCTGAAGCTGTAAGAGAAATATTATTAGCTATTGATCTAGCCTCTGAGAGAAAAAAGCTTAGAGAGTCTTTAAAGACCATAAAATCAAAAGTTACTGAGGAAAGGACTTTAAAAAGATTAAAACTCATCGAGTCATTTATAGACTCAGGAAATAAACCAGAGTGGATGATTTTAACCACTGTTCCAGTAATACCACCTGAACTTCGACCATTAGTTCCATTAGATGGAGGTAGATTTGCTACATCAGATTTAAATGATTTATATAGAAGAGTAATTAATAGAAATAATAGACTTAAAAGACTTTTAGATTTGAAAGCTCCAGACATAATAGTCAGAAATGAGAAAAGAATGTTACAAGAGTCGGTTGATGCTTTATTTGATAACGGACGAAGAGGCAGAGTAATTACAGGAACCGGCAAAAGACCCTTAAAATCTTTAGCAGAAATGTTAAAAGGAAAGCAAGGTAGATTTAGACAAAATCTTTTAGGTAAACGAGTAGATTATTCTGGAAGATCTGTAATTGTTGTTGGACCAGAACTTAAATTACATCAATGTGGTTTACCCAAAAAGATGGCGTTGGAATTATTTAAACCATTTTTATATGCAAGACTAGATAAACTAGGATTTGCAACAACCATTAAACAAGCAAAAAGGATGGTTGAAAAACAAAAAAGTGAAGTCTGGGATGCTCTTGAACATATAATAAGAGAACACCCAGTTATATTAAATAGGGCACCAACATTACACAGATTGGGTGTTCAAGCTTTTGAGGCAAAATTAATAGAGGGAAATGCAATTGAATTACATCCTCTAGTCTGTGCCGCTTTCAATGCAGATTTTGATGGAGACCAAATGGCCGTACATGTACCATTGAGTTTAGAAGCACAAATCGAAGCACGTGTCCTTATGATGTCAACAAACAATATTTTAAGTCCGTCGAACGGTAAGCCAATAATTGTACCGAGCCAAGATATTGTGCTTGGGATATATTATTTGTCTCAACATAAAGAGGATTCAAATACCAAACCAGTTGGTATCTTCTCTGATGTAGATGAGATTGAGAACGCCATTGAAAGAAAAGATATTAGTGTTCACTCCAAGATAGTTTCGATTTTTAATACAGTAGATAAAGACGGAAACAAAATTTCAGAGAAATATACAAGTACTGCCGGACGTTTCCTATTATCTAAAACCTTACCTAAAAATCATAGAATTAAATTTGAACTCGTAAACAAATTATTAACGAAAAAAGCAGTTTCTGAGGTAATTGACACTGTGTACAGATACTGCGGTCAAAAAGAAACAGTGATTTTTTGTGATCGAATAAAAGATTTAGGATTTAAACATGCTTTTAAAGCAGGGATTTCATTTGGAAAAAATGATTTGATTATTCCAAAAACTAAGGAAAAGTTGGTTAGTCAAACTAAAAAACAAATAGAAGATTATGAAAAACAATATCAAGATGGGCTTATTACCAGGGGAGAAAAATACAATAAAGTAGTAGATATTTGGTCTAAATGCACAGACTCAGTTGCCAATGAAATGATGAAAGAAATTTCATCAGCTGAAAAAATTTATCCAGACGGTAGAATTGAAACTAATTCAGTTTTCATGATGGCTGATTCTGGTGCTCGAGGATCACCAGCACAGATGAAACAATTGGCTGGTATGAGAGGACTTATAGCTAAACCATCTGGTGAAATTATTGAAACCCCAATAATTTCAAACTTTAAAGAGGGATTAACAGTATTAGAATATTTTAATTCTACCCACGGAGCTAGAAAAGGTTTAGCTGATACTGCATTAAAGACTGCTAATTCAGGTTATTTAACAAGAAGACTTTGTGATGTGGCCCAAGATATTCAAATAACTAAAAAAGAATGTGATTGCAATAATAGATCATCAATAAAACTATCTGAAATTATTGAAGGTGGTAACGTTTTAGTAAGTTTATCTGAAAGAGTTTTAGGCAGAGTCGCTGCCGAAGATGTTAAAAATCCATTAACTGGAGAATTGATTATTAAGAAAAAACAAATGATTGATGAAAACATTTGTGAAAAAATAGATTCTGCCGGGGTTAAATCTATCAATGTATTTTCAGTAATCACTTGCGGATCAAAAAAAGGTGTTTGTGCAATGTCTTATGGTAGAGATTTATCGAGAGGAAAATTAGTAAGTGTTGGTGAAGCTATAGGTATGATAGCTGCCCAATCAATCGGTGAGCCAGGAACTCAGTTGACAATGAGAACATTTCACGTAGGAGGTACAGCACAAATAAAAGAGGACTCTTCTGTTGTATCTGTAAATTCAGGTGTTTTAAAAGTAAGCAACAAAAATTTATTAGAAGACTCAAAAAATAATATAATTGTTATGGGTAGAAATACGCAACTTTCTTTAGAAGATGATAACGGAAGACAACTTGCTTTTTATAAGGTTCCTTATGGTTCAAAATTATTTTTTAAAAACGGTGAAAAAGTACAAAAAGGAAAAAAAATATGTGAATGGGACCCATACACTTTACCTGTAATAGCAGAAACAAATGGTATTGTTAACTACATGGATTTGGTAGATGGTGTTTCACTTGCAGAAACACTTGATGATGCCACAGGTATATCTTCAAAATCAGTTGTAGATTGGAGATCGCAATCTAAAAATACTGATTTAAAACCAAGAATAACATTAAGAAATTCCGAAGGGGAAGTTATAAAAAAAGCAGATGGTAATGAAGCAAGATATTATTTAGTACCAGATTCAATTCTTTCTGTACAAGATGGACAAAAAATATCAGCCGGTGATGTTTTAGCAAGATTACCCAAAGAAACTTCAAAAACAAAGGATATAACAGGTGGTCTTCCAAGAGTCGCAGAACTATTTGAAGCAAGAAGACCAAAGGATAGTGCCATAATAGCAGAAAGCGATGGAACAATTCAATTTGGTAAAGAAGTTAGAGGGAAACAAAAAATTTCAATCGTTACAGATAAAGGGGAGTCGTCTAATTACTTAATACCAAAAGGAAAACATACAAATTTTAATCAGGGAGAAAAAATAAAAAAAGGTGAATATTTATTAGATGGAGCACCTGCGCCTCATGATATTTTAAGGATTTTGGGGGTAGAAGCTTTAACAGAATATTTTGTAACAGAAGTACAGGAAGTTTACAGAATGCAAGGAGTTGTAATAAACGATAAACATATTGAAACAATAGTAAGACAGATGCTTAAAAAAGTTGAAATTAAAGAATCAGGGGACTCTGATTATTTAAACGGTGAACTTGTTGATAGAATTGATTTGAACAACGCAAATGAGGAATTAAAAAAACAAAACAAAAAACCTGCATCTGGAGAAAGAGTTTTATTAGGAATAACTAAAGCATCACTACAAACAAACTCGTTTATATCTGCAGCTTCTTTCCAAGAAACCACAAGAGTATTAACCGACTCTGCTATAAAAGGAAAAATAGATACATTAGAGGGTCTCAAAGAAAATGTGATTGTTGGTAGACTTATTCCTGCTGGCACAGGTCTAACAAAAAATATTTTAGACAAACAAGCAAAAGAGGAAGATAAAATAAGAATTGCAGAATTAAAAAAACAAGAACTCGCAAAACAAGAGACAGAGAAAACTCAAAAAACAGAAATTAACACAGAATAACGCAAGTATTTAAGGGGTTTTTTTACTTATTAAACGTTGACTTTTTAGTCTTCAATGTTAGTTTAGCGCAATTTTGATGGTTAAAAGTAAGGTAACATTGACCTTAAACAATAACTAAAAAAAAGAAAGAAACCCAAGTCTATCTTTACTTTTATCTATCTAAAACTTTTTAAAAATTATGCCAACTATTAATCAGTTGATGAGAAAACCCAGAGTTAAGCCTTTAGCTAGAAATAAAGTTCCAGCTTTAGAAAAACAACCTCTTAAAAGAGCTGTTTGTATTAAGGTTTATACAACAACACCAAAAAAACCAAATTCAGCTTTAAGAAAAGTTGCAAGAGTAAGATTGTCAAATGGCTATGAAGTAACAGCTTATATACCTGGAGAAGGACATAATTTGCAAGAACACTCAGTAGTTCTTATTAGAGGAGGAAGAGTCAAAGATCTACCTGGTGTAAGGTATCATATTCTAAGAGGAAATCTCGATGCACAAGGCGTCACAGCTCGTAAAAAAAGACGTTCTCTATATGGAGCAAAAAAACCCAAATAATAAAAAATTATGTCTAGAAAACGAAAAGCTCCTGTTAGAAAGATTTACTCAGATCCAAAATATGGTTCAAAAGTAATTTCAAAATTTATAAACTCAATTATGTATGACGGTAAAAGATCAACAGCTGAAAGAATTTTATATACAGCTTTAGACAAAATTAAAGAAACTAAAAAAGAAGACCCTCTCAAAGTTTTTAACACCGCAATTAGTAATGTTAGACCAAATATTGAGGTAAGATCTAGAAGAGTTGGAGGAGCAACATATCAAGTACCAGTAGAAGTAAAATCAAATAGATCTCAAGCATTGGCACTTAGATGGATTTTAGATGCATCCAGAAAAAGAAAAAACAAAACTATGGCAGAAAAATTATCATTCGAATTATTAGACGCTTATCAAAAAAAAGGATCTGCAATTAAGAAAAAGGAAGATACACACAAAATGGCTGAGTCAAACAAGGCTTTTGCACATTTCAGATGGTAATATTATGGCTCGATCACATACATTAGAAAAATATCGTAACATTGGAATTATGGCTCACATAGATGCCGGTAAAACTACTACGACAGAAAGAATTTTATATTATACTGGTAAAAGTCATAAAATCGGTGAGGTTCACGATGGTGCCGCTACTATGGATTGGATGGAGCAAGAACAAGAAAGAGGTATAACAATTACTTCTGCAGCAACAACTTGTTTTTGGAGAGAACACAGAATTAATATTATCGATACACCTGGCCATGTAGATTTTACGATAGAAGTTGAAAGATCGCTAAAAGTTTTGGATGGAGCGGTTGCAGTGTTTGATGGTGTTGCTGGTGTTGAACCTCAATCCGAAACAGTCTGGCGTCAAGCTGATAAATACAAAGTACCAAGAATCTGTTTTGTAAATAAGCTAGATAGAACCGGAGCAGACTTTTTCAATTGTGTTCAAATGATCAAAGATAGACTTGGTGCTAAACCTCTTGTTATGCAAATTCCTGTTGGAATTGAGTCTTCATTAAAAGGTGTAGTTGATTTAATTAAAATGAAAGCCGTAATTTGGAAAGATGAAAAACTTGGTGCTGAGTTCGAATATGTAGACATACCTGCAGACTTAAGGGAACAAGCAGACAAATATCGAAAAGATTTAGTAGAGACAGCTGTAGAACAAGATGAAAAATTAATGGATGATTATTTAAATGGTAAAGAAATATCTGAAAAAGATATAACAGCTTGCGTTAGAAAAGGGTGCCTGAAATTTGATTTTGTACCAGTAATTACTGGTTCAGCATTTAAAAACAAAGGTGTGCAACCCTTACTTGATGCCGTAATTGATTTTCTACCCAGCCCCAAGGATATTAACTCAATCAAAGGCACTAAACCAAACTCTAAAGATGAAATTGAGAGAAAATTTGATGACAAAGAGCCCTTTTCAGCTTTAGCTTTTAAAGTAGCCAACGACCCTTTTGTTGGATCTCTAACATTTATAAGAATTTATTCAGGGACTTTAAAATCAGGAACAGGAATTTATAACACATCAAGAGACAAAGAAGAAAGAGTTGGTAGAATGTTATTAATGCATGCTAATAGCAGAGAAGATGTAAAAGAGGCTAACGCAGGAGATATAGTTGCTCTAGCAGGCTTAAAATATACGATAACAGGACATACGTTATCGGATGAGGATAATCCGGTGGTCTTAGAGCCCATGGAGTTTCCAGATCCAGTCATAGAGATTGCGGTTGAACCTAAGACGAAGGGTGACCAAGAGAAAATGGGTGAGGCCCTTGGAAGGTTAGCTAAAGAAGATCCGTCATTCAGAGTTTCTTCTGATGAAGAGTCTGGTCAAACAATTATTAAAGGTATGGGGGAGCTACATTTAGATATTATTGTAGATAGAATGAAAAGAGAGTTTAAAGTAGAAGCAAATATTGGTGCTCCACAGGTTGCTTACAGGGAAACTATTCTGAAACCAGTATCTAGCGTCTATATTCACAAAAAACAAAGTGGAGGCGCCGGTCAATTTGCAAAAGTTGAACTTAATGTTGAACCTTTAGAACCTGGAAAAGGAAGAGAAGTAGAAAATAAAATTAAAGGTGGGGCAATACCAAAAGAATTTATACCAGGTGTCGAAAAGGGAATTGAAAGTGTTGCTGATAATGGAATATTAGCAGGATTTCCTTTAATAGATTACAAAGTAACAATTATAGATGGTTTACACCATGATGTTGACTCTAGTGTTTTAGCATTTGAAATAGCATCCAGGTATTGTTTCAAAGAGGCTTGTACTAAAGCAACTTTAAAATTATTAGAACCTATGATGCGGGTAGAAGTAATCACACCCGAAGATTATATGGGTGATGTGATTGGTGATCTAAACAGTAGAAGAGGACAAGTATCAACTACAGAAACAAGAGGAAATGCAACAGTAATAAGTGCAATGGTTCCTTTAGCAAACATGTTTGGTTACATAAATAATTTGAGATCGATGTCTCAAGGTAGAGCACAATACTCAATGTTTTTTGATCACTACGCGAAAGTTCCTCAAAATGTACAAGATGAAGTAACAAAAAAAATGGCTTAAAATGGAAAATCAAAATATTAGAATACATCTTAGAGCTTACGATAATAAAATCCTTGATTTATCTACAGAGGAAATAGTTAATACAGCTAAAAGAACCGGGGCCCAAGTAAAAGGACCTATACCTTTGCCAACTAAAATTGAAAGATTTACAGTTTTGAGATCACCACACATTGATAAAAAAAGTAGAGAACAATTTGAAACAAGAACTCACAAGAGGTTAATAGACATTGTTGAACCAACACCACAAACAGTCGAAGCTCTAATGAAATTAGATCTGGCATCTGGAGTAGATATAGAAATTAAAATTTAAAAATGACTTTAGGTTTAGTAGGAAAAAAAATGGGAATGACACGAGAGTTTTTTAACTCAGGTATTTCTGTACCTGTAACAGTAGTAAAGGTTGAAAAAGGAAGAATTATTGACGTATATACAAAGGAAAAAAACGGTTATTCAGCAATTAAATTAGGCTTTATTAAAAAGAAAAATTCAAAGCTTACTAATCAAATGAAAGGTTTTTTTGCAAAAAAAAATACAGAACCTAAAAAAATAATTAAAGAATACAGGGTTGAAAAAACAGATGAATACAAAACAGGAAGTGAAATTGGCTTAGAAATTTTAAAGGATGTTAAGTTTATTGATGTTAGATCGCAAACAATAGGAAAAGGATTTGCTGGTGTAATGAAAAAATATAATTTTGGAGGTTTAAGAGCCAGTCACGGTGTTTCTGTTTCTCATAGATCACATGGGTCAACCGGTCAAAATCAGGATCCTGGAAAAGTCTTTAAAGGAAAGAAAATGGCTGGTCACATGGGATCTAAATTTAGAACTATATTAAATCTTGAAGTAATTAAATCTGATTTTGAAAATGGTCTTATTTATATAAAGGGATCGATTCCTGGTTCTAAAAATACAACAGTTTTTTTAAGAAAATCAAAAAAAACTTTTAATAGAAAAACAAGTTTGGAAAAATTTGCAGTAGACGCCCAAGTAGCAAAACCTACAGGCAAAAAAGAGACTAAAAAAGAAGACGCTCCAAAGAAATCTGATAATCAAACAAAAAAAGCTGAACCAAAAAAGAAATAATTTATGAATTTAAAAGTTTTAAATATTGATGGTATCAAAAGCAAAGACATCAATGTATCTGATAAACTCACGGGTCTAAAAGTAAATAATAGACTTTTAAAATATGTGATTGACTGGCAACTTAACCATTCAAAAAAACGTGTTGCAAAAACCAAACAAAGAAATGAGGTTGTGGGCTCTACAAAGAAGATTTATGCCCAAAAAGGTACTGGTGGTGCTAGACATGCTTCAAGAAAAGCTCCTTTATTTGTTGGAGGTGGAGTAGCTCATGGACCAAAAGGTGACAATTATAAAATTAAAAAGATTAATAAAAAAATTAGAAAGATAGCGTTAGCACAAACAATATCAAAGAAAAAAAATAATAATGAACTTTTTATTTTTGACGATGTAAAAAAGGAAATTAAAAAAACGAAAATATTTTATTCATTTTTGAATAAAAATAAAATTGATAATGTGCTAATTGTTTCCGATAAAATTACCGAGAAAAATATTGTTAAATCTGTAAGAAATTTACCAAATGTTAAGTTAGTAAGCGAGTTAGGAACAAACGTTTACGATCTAGTAAAATACAAAAACGTCTTATTTACCACAAGTTCTATTAAAAATATTCAAGACAGGTTAACAAATGAAAAAAATTAATTATTTAGATTCTGTTATACAACCAATAATCACTGAAAAGGCAACAAGTCTTTCTGAGCAAAATAAAGTTATATTTAAAGTTAGAAATGACGCATCAAAAAAATCGATTAAAAAAAATATTGAAAAAATATTTAAAGTAAACGTGATTAAAATAAATACAATTACAAAAAAATCTAAAAGTAAAGTCGTAAGAGGAAAAATTGGATTTAAAAAAGGATATAAAAAAGCAATGATAACTTTAAAAAAAGGTCAAAGTATTGACCTAGCTTCGGGAGCTTAAAATTATGGGATTAAAGTCATACAAACCCTATACAAAATCTACAAGAACAACTGTTTTAGTTGACAGAAAAGATATTTGGAAAGGCTCACCTTATAAGCCTTTAACACGAGGAAAACATTCTTCTGGTGGAAGAAATAATCGTGGAAGAATAACTTCAAGAGCAAGAGGAGCAGGTCATAAGAAGAGATATAGAATAATTGATTTTCATAGAAATAAAATCGATATGACAGGAATTGTTGACAGAATAGAGTATGATCCTAATAGATCTTCTTACATAGCTTTGATTACCTACGAAGATAAAACTAAAACATATATTATTTGTCCTCAAAATATAAAGATTGGAGATAAAATAGTATCAGGTACTAATAAAGAAATTAAAATTGGTAATTGCATGCCATTAGGTGACATACCTCCTGGTACTCAAGTTCATAATGTAGAATTAAATTTAGGAGCTGGTGGTAAACTTGCTAGATCTGCTGGAGCTCATGTAACTCTTTCTGGAATTGATGACGAATATGCAATCATTAAACTTTCATCAGGAGAAACTAGAAAGGTAAGAAAAGATTGTAAGGCAACAATTGGGGTAGTATCAAATCCAGATCAGAAAAATATAAAAATTGGTAAGGCTGGGAGAAATAGGTGGAAGGGTAAAAGACCACAAACTAGAGGAGTGGCAATGAATCCAGTTGATCACCCCCATGGAGGCGGTGAAGGTAAAACAGCTGGCGGGAGAAATCCAGTTTCACCGTGGGGACAATCAGCTAAAGGGCTTAAAACTAGAAGACCACAAAGGAGTGATAAATTTATAATCACTAGGAGAAAAAAAAGGAGTGATAGTTAAATGACCAGAGGTGTGTGGAAAGGACCATTTGTACATCCAAGTTTATTAAAAAAAATTGATAAACTTAAAGACCAGTCAAAAAAAACTCCAATAAAAACTTGGTCAAGAAACTCTACAATTATACCAGAATTTGTAGGGCATAGTTTTTTAATTCACAATGGAAAGAGTTTCATACCAATAACAGTATCAGAAGAAATGGTTGGACATAAATTGGGTGAGTTTTCACCAACAAGAAAATTTTCCGGACACACACCTGCAGATAAGAAAGCTGCCGCAGATGGATCCGCACCTAAAGTTGCGCCTGCACCAGGAGCTTCACCAAAATCCGCACCTGTTGCACCTTCTTCTCCTGCTAAACCGGAATCACCAAAAAAGGATAGTAAATGACAGAAAAAAATAACGTAATTAAAGCAATAAATAAGAACGTAAGAAGTGGAGCTAGAAAAGCAAATTTAGTTTTAAATTTCATTAAAGGAAAGAAAGCCGATGTTGCCATTAAAGATTTAGAATTTACGAGAAAAAAAGTCGCTAATGATATAAAAAAAACAGTTAAATCAGCTATTGCAAATGCAGAAAACAATTATCAATATGATATTGACAATCTTTATGTGAAAGAGGCTTACGTCGGAAAATCTATTGTTATGAAAAGATTTAGACCAAGGGCTAAAGGAAGAGCTGCCCCGATAAAAAAACCTTATAGTAGAGTGACAATAATTCTGGAAGAGAAGAAAACGGAAAAAAAACAAGGAGATAAAAAATAATGGGACAAAAAGTAAATCCAATAGGTTTTAGATTAGGTATAAACAGAGGTTGGGACTCCGTTTGGTTTGCACGAAAAGCTGATTACGGTAAATATTTAATCGAGGACTATAAAATTCGAGAATATATTAAAAAGAATATCCAAAACTCAGGAGTTTCAGAAATAATAATAGAGAGATCTGGTAAAAAATGCTCTGTTTTCATACATACATCTAGACCAGGTTTTGTGATTGGAAAAAAAGGATCTGATATTGAGAAAATAAAAGGTAAAATTTCAAAAATTACCGATAGTGAAGTTTCCGTAAATATTAAAGAAATAAAAAAGCCTGAATTAAACGCATATCTTGTTGCAGAAAATATTTCTCAACAATTGGTAAAAAGAATAGCCTACAGAAGAGCAATGAAAAGAGCAATGCAGTCAGCAATGAGACTTGGTGCAAAAGGAATTAAAGTAACATTAAGCGGTAGGTTGGCTGGAAATGAAATTGCAAGGAGCGAATGGTTGAGAGAAGGAAGTATACCGTTACACACACTAAGAGCTAATTTAGATTATGCAGAGTCCGAAGCGTTAACAACTTACGGTATTATTGGTGTAAAAGTTTGGATTTATAAAGGTGAAATTTTTTTAAAAGACGTTAATAAACAAAAAATGGAAAGGACTAAAAATGCTTCAACCAGTAAGAAGTAAATTTAGAAAAGCTCATAAAGGAAGAATTCATGGAAATGCTACAAGAGCAAGCTCTCTTAATTATGGTGAATTTGGTTTGAAAGCTATCCAGCCAGAAAGGATTATTGGAAAACAAATTGAAGCAGCAAGGGTTGCGTTAACAAGACATATGAAAAGAACTGGCAAGGTATGGTCAAGGATATTTCCAAATATACCTGTTTCAAAAAAACCAACTGAAGTACGTATGGGTAAAGGCAAAGGATCACCTGAATATTGGGCATGCAGAGTTAAACCTGGAAGAATATTATTTGAAGTTGATGGAGTTTCAGAACAAGTTGCAAGGGAGGCTTTATATAAAGCATCAGCCAAACTTCCTATTAAAACAAAATTTGTAAAAAGATAATTATGAAAAAGAAGGATCAAAAAAAATTAACTAGGGATCAATCGTTGAGAGAGATACAAAAGCTAAAAAAAGACCTATTTAATATGAGGTTTAAAAGAGTAAATGGACAGGTGCAAAATGTTGCTGAATTTTCTAGAATAAAAAAGAGTATTGCAAGACTTTATAATAACATACAGGTTAAAAATGACTAAAAGAATTTTACAAGGTGAAGTGGTAAACAATAAAAACAATAAAACAATTGTGGTCAAAGTACAAAGAAGATTTAGACATCCTTTTTATGGAAAGGTTATTTCACGATCAAAAAAATATCATGCACATGATGAAAAAAATAAATATAAAATTGGAGATATAGTGAAAATTATAGAGTCCAAACCAATCTCTAAATTAAAAACCTGGGAGGTTTTAGATAAATGATACAAATTCAAACTGAACTACTGGTTGCAGATAATACAGGAGCCAAAAGGGTGGAATGTATAAAGGTTTTAGGTGGATCAAAAAGAAGATACGCCGGAGTCGGCGACCTTATTGTTGTTAGCGTTAAAGACGCACTTCCTAATGGCAAGGTAAAAAAGGGATCTGTACATAAGGCAGTTGTGGTCAGAACGAAAAAAGAGATTTTTAGAAAAGATGGTTCCAAAGTTCAATTTGACAGCAATTCAGTAGTGCTTACCGATGAAAAAGGCGAACCAATTGGAACACGAATTTTTGGACCAGTTACGAGGGAACTAAGGTCACGAGGTCAAACAAAAATTATTTCATTAGCTCCGGAGGTACTATGAAGAGTCTTTTTAAAAAAGGGTCGAAGGTAAAAGTTTGTGTTGGTAAAGACAAGGGTAAAACTGGTGAGATTATAGAAATTAATAGATTTAGAAATTTAGCTAAGGTCAAAGGTGCAAATATGCAGAAAAAACACAAAAAGGCTACAAAAGAAAATAAAGGTGGAATAATTAGTAAAGAAGGTTTTATACATCTATCAAATTTAAAAAATTTTGAAGAAAGTAAAAAAGGGAAAAAATAATGACACCAAGACTAAAAGATAGGTACAAAAAAGAGATTATTCAAAGTTTAATGACAAAGCTTAATTATAAAAATATTAATGCGGTTCCAAAAATAAAAAAAATTGTTTTAAATATGGGTTTGGGCCAAGATGGTTTAGATAAAAAGAAAATGGAAGTTTGTATAAAAGATATGTCATCAATAACTGGACAATACCCAGTGATTACAAAATTCAAAAAATCGATATCAAATTTCAAATCTAGAAAAGGATCTAATGCTGGTCTTAAGGTAACTTTAAGAAACGATAGAATGTATGAATTTCTGGATAGATTAGTAAATATTGCATTACCAAGAATTAAAGATTTTAGAGGACTGAAGGACTCGGCTTGTGATAAATTTGGAAACTTCACTTTTGGTGTAAAGGAACACATAATTTTTCCAGAAATAAATTTTGATAAAGTTGAAACAATAAGAGGTATGGATATAACAATTGTTACTAACAGTAACTCAAAGGGAAATACCGTATCTCTATTAAAAGAATTTAATTTTCCAATAATTCAAGATAGTGAAAAACGAAAGAAAAAAATAAAAAAAATCGTTAATGAAGTCAAAGAAGATAAAACAGAGAAAGGATAAAATGGCAAAGACTAGCGCAATTCAAAGAAATTTAAAAAGAATAAAAATGGCAAAAAAGTTTCATAATAGAAGAAAAAAACTTAAAGCAATAATTAATAACAGAAAGTTACCTCTAAACGAGAGATTTGCAGCGCAATTAAAACTTTCTAAATTACCAAAAAATTCTGCTAGAACAAGGATAAGGAACAGATGTGAAATTACTGGAAGACCTCATGGTGTTTACAGAAAATTAAAAATTTCAAGAATTGCATTAAGACAAATGGCGTCATCAGGAAAAATACCTGGGATGACTAAATCAAGTTGGTAAAGGAGGAATATGAGCTTAGGTGATCCAATAGGAGATATGTTAACAAGAATAAGAAACGGTCAGATGAGGTCGTTAAATAAAATTGAAATACCTTTTTCAAACTTTAGATCTAAAATTTTAGAGGTATTGAAAAGAGAAGGTTATATAATTAATTACGAGATAACCACAAATGAAAAGAAAATAAAAAACATATTTGTTAAACTTAAGTATTACGATGGTCAACCCGTAATAAAAGAAATTAAACGTGTTTCAAAACCAGGAAGAAGAGTTTATTCAAGAGCAACAAGTATACCTAAAGTTCTTAATGGACTAGGTCTTGCCATTTTATCAACGAGCAAAGGCGTGATGTCGGATGCAGAAGCGACAAAAAACAATCTTGGTGGCGAAATTATTTGTAGGATATTTTAAATGTCAAAACTTGGAAAAAAACCTATTTTATTACCAAAAGATTCTACAGTAAAAGTTGATAGTGGTTCGCTTTTAGTTTCCGGCCCTAAAGGAACTCATAAATTAATTTTTAATGAGAAGATGTTTTCATCAAAAATTAATGAAAAAAATGAATTTGAAATTTCACCAAAAAACAAAGATAAGAAAAGCTCTTTAATGTGGGGTACATATAGAAGCCTAATAAATAATGCTGTTCTAGGCGTTACGAAGGGCCATGAAAAAAATTTAGAGTTAAGTGGCGTTGGTTTTAGAGCTAGCATTAAAGGTGATAAATTAATATTTCAATTAGGTTTTAGCCATGAAGTAACTTATGCGATACCAAAAGGTATAAATGTAAAAATTGAAAAACAAACCAAGCTAAATATAAGCGGATCAGACAAAGAATTAGTTTCAAAAGTATCCGCAGACATCAAATCTTTGAAACCTGTGGAACCATACAAAGCAAAGGGAATAAAAGAAAAAGATCAGTTTGTTATAAGGAAAGAAGGAAAGAAAAAATAACATGAAAAAAATTAACCCTAAAAATAAACGTTTAATAAGAAATCGGAATAAATTAAAGAAGGTAAATATTGATAGATATAGAATTACAGTTTTTAAGTCCTTAAAAAATATCTCTGCACAAATTATAGATGATAAAGTAAATAAAACTATTGTATCTGCCTCGTCGATGGAAAAAGATCTTAAAAAGGACAAGAAAAATAAGACTGATTTATCAACTCTATTAGGTGAAATTTTAGCTAAAAGAGCCTCAGAAAAAAAAATTAGTAGAGTATTTTTTGACAGAGGTGCATACAAATATCATGGAAGAATAAAGGCTTTGGCAGAGTCTTTAAGAAAGAATGGGTTGAATTTTTAATGAAAGAAAAAAGTGAATTTGTAGAAAAATTAGTAGCCATCAATAGAATCACTAAAGTAGTAAAAGGTGGTAGAAGATTTGGTTTCGCAGCTTTGGTAGTCGCAGGCAATCAAAAAGGATCGATAGGAATTGGACAGGGAAAATCAAAGCAGGTACCTGATGCAATTAAAAAAGCAACTGAAGTCGCAAAAAGAAATATGGTAAAAATACCTTTAAAAGATGGTAGAACATTGCATCACGACGTTTTTGCAAAAAGTGGTTCAGGAAAAATATTAATGAGAGCAGCTCCAACTGGTACCGGGATTATAGCTGGTGGTGCTACAAGAGCTGTTTGTGAAGTTCTAGGGATCCAAGATATTGTCACTAAATCTTTAGGTTCACCAAATCCACACAATGTTCTAAAAGCAGTCGTCCAGGGTTTAAAAAGCCAGAGTTCTCCAAAAACTATCTCTGCAATGAGAAATAAAAAAATAGCTGAGATTATTAAAAAAAAGGGAAAACTAAAATGAAATTAAATAGTCTTGTTAAAATTAATACTAAAAAAATTAGAGTTGGAAGAGGAATTGGATCTGGAAAAGGCAAAACATCTGGCAGAGGTGTTAAGGGTCAAAAATCTAGATCTGGTGTAGCAATAAAAAGTTTTGAAGGCGGACAAATGCCTTTATACAGAAGACTTCCAAAACGAGGTTTTAAAAGTTTAAATAATTTGAATAAAAAAAAATTTATAGCTATTCTTAACCTTAAAGATATAGAGAAATTTTTAAAAAACAAAAAAATTAACAGCAAAGAAGAAATTAATATTAAATATTTGAAAGATAAAAATATTGTTAAAAATAAGTTTGTTAAACTTAAAGTTTTAGGAACAGGCGAATTAAAAGAAAAATTAACAATAAAAACTGACTTCATTTCTAAATCCGCTAAAGATAAAATTGAAAAAGCGGGAGGATTAGTTAATATTTTAAATACCTCAAACAATAAATAAATGGCTGAAGACTCAAATTTATCAACTAACTCATCTGATTTAAGAAATAGAATATTTTTTACCATTTTCATTCTATGTATTTATAGATTAGGCACTTACGTACCAATAGCAGGCATAGATCCTAATTCATTATCTGAAATAATGTCTTCAAGCCAAAAAGGTTTATTAGGAATGTTTAACGTTTTTTCCGGAGGAGCGGTTCAAAGGATGGCAATTTTCGCATTAGGAATAATGCCATACATTTCATCTTCTATCATAGTTCAACTACTTACAGGTGTTTCAGACTATTTTAAAAATTTAAAGGAACAAGGTGAAATTGGAAGAAAAAAAATTACACAAATTACACGTTACGGTACAGTTTTTATTGCAACCTTACAGGGTTACGGAGTTTCAGTTGGGTTGGAAAATGCAGGTGATCTAGTTTTAGATCCAGGTGCTTATTTTAAAATAATGACCACGATCTCTTTAGTTGCTGGAACAACTTTTCTAATGTGGTTAGGCGAACAGATTACCTCACGAGGTATTGGAAATGGTATTTCATTAATAATTTTTGCAGGTATCGTTGCTGAAATACCGAGAGCGCTTGCTTCAACTTTTGAATTAGGGAGAACTGGTGCTCTATCACCAGTAATGATTATATCTATCTTTATATTATTAATTGTAACAGTAATGTTTATTGTCTTTATGGAAAGAGCGATGCGTAAAATTCTTGTTAATTATCCTAAGAGACAAATGGGGAATAAAATTTATGGTGGAGAGTCGTCATATTTACCATTAAAAATAAATACAGCAGGGGTAATTCCGGCAATTTTTGCTTCAGCATTACTATTATTACCTATAACTTTTTCAAATTTTGGTGTTTCAGAATCTGAATTTTTTATGAATTTTTCATCATTATTTTCTCAAGGCAAACCTTTATACATGTTGTTATATGCATTTGGAATTATATTCTTCGCGTTTTTTTATACATCAATTGTATTTAATCCAAAGGAAACATCAGAAAATTTAAGAAAATATGGAGGATATATTCCAGGTATAAGACCAGGTGATAGAACAGCAGAATATATTGAAAATATTTTAACTAAACTAACAACAATCGGGGCTTGTTATTTAACTTTAGTTTGTTTAATGCCTGAATTTTTAATAGCAAAATATCCAATACCATTTTATTTAGGGGGAACATCTGTTTTAATCGTAGTAGTTGTTGCTATGGATACAGTGACCCAGGTTCAAACACGTCTTATGAGTTCCCAGTATGAACACTTGATAAAAAAGGCAAAATTTAATAAATAGTTATGAACATAATAATTTTTGGGCCACCTGGTGCAGGCAAGGGAACTCAGGCAAAATTTATTGTAAATAAATACAATCTTTATCAATTATCAACAGGCGAGCTTTTACGTAAAGAAATAAAAAATAAAACAGAATTGGGTTCACAAATTTCGTCAATAATAAGTTCTGGTGAATTAGTCTCAGATGAAATTGTGAGTGATCTAATTGAAAAATTTATTTCAAATGATAATTATAAAAACCATATTATTTTTGATGGATATCCCAGAACACTACCTCAAGCAAAGAATTTAGAAATCTTACTAAAAAAATATAATCAAAAAATAGATGTAGTTTTAAAGTTATCTGTAAGTTTAGAAACAGTTAAAAAACGAATTTTAGAAAGACAAATTAAAGAAAATAGAGCTGATGACAATGAAGAAATAGCAATTAAAAGATATAAAACTTACGAAAAATCCGCTGAACCAATTATAGGTTATTACAAGCAATCTAATTTACTGAAATTTGTAAATGGTGAGGCTGGAATATCAGAAATAAATACTGAAATTAGCGACTTAATTGACACTATCAAGGGTTGACTTTAAATGATTACTCAATATAAATACGCAAGAACTTAAACATCATAAAATATGGCTCGAATAGCAGGCATTAATATACCTATTAACAAAGTTGTTCATACAGCATTAACTTATATCCACGGTATAGGCGATAATAATTCTAAGATTATCTGTGAAAAACTAAATATTCCTTTAAATAAAAGAGTTAATAAACTTTCAGAAGAAGAAGTTTTGAAAATTAGAGAATACATTGATGCTAATTTTAAAGTCGAAGGTGACCTTAGAAGAGAGAAATCAATGAATATAAAAAGATTAGTCGATTTAGCCTGCTACAGAGGTTCTAGACATAAAAAAAAATTACCTGTTAGAGGTCAAAGAACTCATTCAAATGCCAGAACAAGAAAAGGTAAAGCTATTGCAATTGCAGGTAAAAAATTAACACCTATGAAAAAATAGAAATGAATATCAAAAACAAAAATAATTTAGAAACAGAAAAAAAAAACATTGAGGAAAAAGTAGTAAAAAAAATAGTAAAGAAAAAGTCTAAAAACAAAAAAAATATTTCTTCAGGGATAGCATTTGTAAATTCCACATTTAATAATACGATAATATCTATTGCCGATGAACAAGGAAATGTTGTTGCTTGGTCATCTGCGGGTGCAAAGGGTTTCAAGGGATCAAGAAAATCAACACCATATGCAGCGCAAGTTGCTGCTGATGACGCTGGAAGTAAAGCTTATGAACAAGGTTTAAGAACCTTATCAGTTCAGGTTAAAGGTCCTGGCTCAGGCAGAGAGACTGCTTTAAGAGCTTTACAATCGAGAGGTTTTAAAATTATCTCAATTAAAGACACAACACCTATGCCTCATAACGGAGCACGACCACCAAAAAAAAGGAGAGTATAATGGAGAACATTAATATAATAGACAAAAATTGGAAAGCATTAATTAAGCCTTCTAAACTTGCGATAACCAGCAATGACGATAAATCAATGGCGAAAGTAATTGCAGAACCTCTAGAAAAAGGTTTTGGTCAAACAATAGGAAATGCACTTAGAAGAATTCTTTTATCATCTATTCAAGGCGCAGCAGTGACCGCGATCCAAATTGATGGAGTGCTGCACGAATTTTCATCAATTAAAGGTGTTAGAGAGGACGTTACAGACATTGTACTAAATGTAAAGAATTTAGCAGTAAAATTAAACACTTCAGGATCAAAAAAATTAATTTTAGATGCGACCGGACCGAAAGAAGTTAAAGCAAAAGATATAACACCGGTAAATGGCGTTGAAATTTTAAACCTGGATCAAACAATATGTAATCTTGATGAAAAAACCAAATTTCATATGGAATTAGTTGTTAATAACGGAAGAGGTTATGTTTTAGCTCAAAAAAATAAAACAGAAGATACACCCCTTGGTTTGATTGCAATTGACTCATTATTCAGTCCTGTAAAAAAAGTTTCTTACTCAATTGACACTACTAGAGAAGGTGATGCCTTAGACTATGATAAATTGACAATGCAAGTTGAAACAAATGGAACAATTCCAGCTGAAGATGCTGTAGCATTTGCTGCTAGAATATTTCAAGATCAGCTTTCAATGTTTGTAAATTTTGAAGATCCAAAAGAAATTCCTGCACAAACCAAATCAACTGAACCTGAATTTAATAAGAATTTACTTAAAAGAGTAGAGGAGTTAGAACTTTCTGTACGATCAATGAATTGTTTAAAGAACGACAACATCATTTATATTGGCGATCTTGTACAAAAATCTGAGTCAGAAATGTTGAGAACTCCTAACTTTGGGAGAAAATCACTAAATGAAATTAAAGAAGTGCTAAGTTCTATGTCTTTATATCTAGGAATGGAAATACCCAATTGGCCACCAGATAATATTGTAGAATTGTCGAAAAAATTGGAAGAGAGCACATATTAAATGAGACACAAGATAGGATACAGAAAACTTAACAGGACATCCGAGCATAGAAAGGCTCTTTTTAAAAACATGTTAAATTCTTTGATAAAGTATGAACAGATAATTACGACACTTCCAAAAGCAAAGGAGTTAAAGCCTAAAATAGATAAAGTTATAACAATTGGAAAAACCACCGATCTTAGTAATAAAAAAAATTTGTTTTCAACATTACAAGATAAAAATTCAGTAAAAAAAGTTTTTGAAACGCTATCAAAAAGGTATGCTAATAGGAAAGGTGGTTACTCTAGAGTTCTAAAAGCAGGATTCAGAACTGGTGATGACGCACCAATGGCCGTTATTGAGCTTGTAGATAGAGATATTAACGCAAAAAAAGTGGATAAGCCAAAAAAAATTGATCCTACTAAAAAAGAAAAAGAGCCACTAAAAAAAGCTGCAGCAAAGTAAAAAATCACTAAATGATAAGTAAATTTGTAGTCAAAAGAGACTATCATAATGCTAGACTTGATCGTTGGTTCAAACACAACGTATCTGACTTACCACAATCTTTTTTAGAAAAGTTAATTAGAAAAAATAAAATCAAAGTTAACAAAAAAAAAACCAAAACTAAATATAGAGTTCAATTAAATGATATAATTGAAGTATTTAATTTTGATAAAATAAAACATAAAAATAAAACCGAGATTAAAAAATACGCACCATCTGAAAAAGAAAAAAAAATTTATGGAAATTTTATTATAGAAAACAATGATAATTTTGTAGTAATAAATAAACCTGCGGGTATACCCGTTCAGTCTGGCACTAAATCATTTAAAAATATTATAGACATTCTTAAAAATACAGAATATTTTTATAATTCAAAGCCATATATAGTCCACAGATTGGATAAAGAAACTTCAGGTGTAATGATAATTGCTAAGAATAGAGAATATGCTCAATTATTTACTTCACTTTTTAGGATACGAAAAATGCACAAAATTTATATTGCTGTTACTCATGGTTCTATAAATAGCAAATTACAAATTATGAAAGATGATTTAGTTTTATACGAAAAAAATCGAAAAATTATTCAAAAGGCAATTTCTTATATTAAAGTTTTAAAATCTAACAATAAATTTTCTTTTGTTGAATTAAAACCAATTACAGGAAGAAAACATCAATTAAGAAAACAATTATTTAATATTGGCCATCCAGTAGTTGGTGATAAAAAATATTCTTTCAAAAATGAGAAAAATGCTAAAAACTTATTACTTCATGCATATAAAATTAAATTTATGATTAATAAAATTAAATATAATTTTAAAGCCGATTATGGTTTACAGTTTGAAAACTTTGTCAAAAAAAATATTAAATCTTAGACAAATATTCGCTAATAACTTTTTTCAAATTTGTATTAATATTCTTGTATTTATTTCCTTCATTTTTAATTGATGTGATTTTATTATTGTCTAATCCGCATGGAATAATCTTTTTATAGTCCTCAAGATTATTGTTCACATTTATTGAAAAACCATGGTAAGCGACCCATCTAGACACTCTAATGCCAATTGCTGCAATCTTCTTATTATTTACCCATATACCAATATTTTTTCTATCTGCATAAGATTTTATTCCGTAAAATTTTAAAAAATTAATTATAATATTTTCTATCTGTCTAACTAAATTTCTAATACTTTTTTTTCTTTTATTTAAATTAATTACGAAATATACAATTTTCTGACCGGGGTTGTGTAATGTAATTTTTCCTCCTCGATTAGTTTTTTTAATTAAAATTGATTTATCTATTATTTCGTTTTTACTAAATCTTACCCCACCTGTAAAAGTTGTCGGATGTTCTAAAATCCATATAAATTCTTTTCCTCCGTTTTTGACTTTTTTTACTCTTTTCTCGAGAATTCTAATCGCCCTGTCATAAACAACAGGTTTTTTACTTATTTTAAATTCTATGTTCATTTTAAATTGAATTTTACCACTAGATAAACTAAAAGTCTCAAAAATTTAAATAATTAGGTGATTTATGAGTTTGGTAAAATCAATAGGTAAGCAAAAGGTAAATCTAGACTTTAATAAAGATTTTATTAATTTATTTACTCAAAAAATTAAACAAAAAGATATTCAGTTTATTAACCAAACACTTGACGATCTGCATGCTGCTGATGTAGCTGATTTAATCGAAAATTTAGACACAGAGTCTAGAAATAAGTTAATCGAAATTGAAGCATTTAATATTGAACCTGAAATATTTATCGAATTAAACGAATCTCTACAATCCGAGGTCCTAATTCTTTTAACACCTGACTCAGTTGCTAAAATATTACGAAAACTTGAGTCTGATAATGCTCTTCAAATCCTAGAAAAAATTGAAGAGGAAAAGAAACAAAAAGTATTAGATAGATTAACACCACAAGATAGATTTCTCCTAGAAGAAGGTTTAAGTTATCCTGAAGACTCTGCTGCAAGGATAATGCAGAGAGAGTTTACTGCTGTACCAAGTGACTGGACTGTTGGTCAAACAATAGATTATCTGAGGGAGAATAAGGAATTACCAGAGGAATTTTTAGAAATATTCATAGTTGACAAAGACTTTAAACCTATTGGAACAGTGCCGTCATCTAGAGTTTTGAGAACACCAAGAAATTCAAAAATGAATTCTATTATGAGAGAGATACCTGTTTTAATTTCAGTTAACATGGATAAAGAAGAGGTTGGTCTAACTTTTGAAAACTATAATTTAGTATCAGCAGGAGTAGTTAATAAAGATAATAAATTGATTGGTATGATAACAGCTGATGATGTTGTTACAGTAGTTCAAGAAGAAGCCGAGGAAGATGTACTAAGATTGGCAGGGGTAGGCGATGAAGAAATTACAGATGGAGTATTTAAAAAAACTAAAAGAAGATTTAGTTGGCTCTTACTAAATTTATTTACTGCAATTATTGCATCAGTTGTTATCGGATTTTTCCAAGAAGACATAGAGAAAGTTGTTGCGTTAGCAGTTCTTATGCCAATAGTAGCTTCAATGGGAGGGAATGCCGGCATGCAAACGTTGGCTGTAACCATAAGAGCAATCGCTAAACAAGAAATTTCATCAGGAAATTTTTACAAGGTTGTTTCAAAGGAATTTGTTATAGGTATATTAAATGGTATAATTTTTGCTATCATTTCTGCTGCCGTTGTTCAATTTTGGTTTAAACAATTGGATCTTTCAATTTTAATAGCAGTTGCAATGATTTTAAATATGATAGTCGCAGGTTTATTTGGAATTTTAGTTCCAGTTTCTTTAAAAAAATTTAATATTGATCCAGCACTAGCATCAAGTGTTTTCGTTACAACTATTACAGATGTGATTGGTTTTTTATCTTTTCTTGGAATTGGATCTTTCTTCTTTTTAAATTAAAAATTATCAATTAATCTTACTTTACCAATATAAAACGCATAAAATAAATTAAATTTATTCTTTCTCGGTCTTTTTAAGGTTCTCAAATCAATAAGTTTTATATAATCAACTTTATTTACACCCATAGAAATAATCTTTTTTTTTATTTCATTAAAATTAAACGTTTGTTTTTTTGACAATAAATTTCCTTTATATCTTTTTAAAAACTTTATTACCCTTATAAGTTTTATTTTTTCAACATAATTTAATTTATTTAATCTTGAGGAATATGCTATAAAATATTTATCTCTTATAGTTTTACATGCAAGAACCTTTGTTTTAATTTTATTTTTTTTAATGTGTTTTTTAATTAAATATAGTTGTTGAAAATCTTTGTTACCTAATATAATTGTTTTTGGTCCTATAATTTCAAGAAATCTATTTACAACATCAATTACACCTTTAAAATGATCTTTTCTATGTTTTCCACATAATTCTTTTGCAAACCTATCTAAATAAATTTTTTTTTCCGTTTTAAATTTATATATATCATCGTAAGACGGTTTATATAAATAATCAACTTTGAGTTTTTTTAATATTTTAATGTCATTTTTATTATTTCTTGGATAAGTCTTTAGATCTTTTTTATTATTAAACTGTTTTGGATTTACAAAAATACTTACAAGTGTTTTTCCTGACCCTTTTACTGATTTTCTTATTATACTCTCATGACCTCTGTGTAAGGCACCCATAGTTGGTACAAAACTGATATTATTGAATTTCCTTATTTCTGTTTGTAACTGCTTTTTATTTGTAAATAATTTCATTTGTAAAATATTTATTTAGCTAGTAAAAGGTTTTTATGGTTACTCAAGCAATTATACCATTAGCAGGATTAGGTACAAGATTATTGCCTCTGTCAAGTGTAATTCCAAAAGAGTTGTTACCAATCAATGGTAAACCAAATTTAGAGTATATATTGGATGAATGTTTACAAGCCGGAATTAAACAATTTATTTTCGTAGTACCAAAAAGTAGACCAAGTATAAAAAAATATTTTTTTAACGACAATTTCTATAAAAAAATATTAAAAAAGAAAAAAAAAGACAAACGTTTAAAGAGGGTATTTAAACGATTAAAAAAATTCCAAAAAATGATAAAATTTGTATATCAAAATAAACCTGAGGGTACAGGACACGCGGTTTTACAATGTAAAAAATATTTAAAAGGAACACATTTTCTTATGCTTTTAGCAGATGATTTAATTATAAAAAAAAATTGCTCTAAAGAGATGATTTCCTTACACAATAAAACCAAAGGATCTGTTATAGCAACCAGAAAAGTAGATAGAAAAACAGTCTCAAGATGGGGAATTCTTGGTTTCAAAAATAAATCAAAAAATTCATTTTTAATAAATGATGTTATTGAAAAGCCTAAATTAAGTGAGGCGCCATCAAATTATGCCATAATTGGTAGATATATTTTACCCATGAAAATACTTTCTGTTTTAAAAAATCAAGGCAAAGGTAAAGGCGGTGAGATACATATTACGGACGCAATAAAGACTTTAGTTAAAAAAAATGAGAAGTTTTATGGGAATATTTTTAAGGGAAAATATATAGATTGCGGGACACTTGATGGATTTGTTAAATCAGGACTTACAATTTCTAAATATTTATAAAAAATTAATATGAAAATATGCATGATAGGTACAGGCTATGTTGGTTTAGTTAGTGGAACCTGTTTTGCAGATCTTGGAAATAAAGTTTACTGCGTTGATAAAGATAAATCTAAAATAAACAAACTTAAAAATGCTATTTCACCGATATATGAACCTGGTTTAGAAGATTTAATTAGGAATAACCTAAGAGCAAAAAGACTTGTTTTTACTGATGATCTAAAAAAAGCAATTCAAGACTCGAAAATAATTTTTATTTGTGTTGGTACACCAACAAAAAAAGGTTCAAATTTAGTTGATCTTTCACAAGTATATAGTGTTACAAAATCAATATCTAAATACATTAAAAATCACAAAATAATAGTAACAAAATCTACAGTGCCTGTTACAACCGGGGATCAGATAGAAAAAATAATTGGCAAAAGAGTAAAAAAATCTTTATTTGAAGTTGTATCTAATCCAGAGTTTTTAAGAGAAGGTGAAGCTATAAGAGACTTTAAATACCCTGATAGAATTGTTATTGGATCGAATAACAAAAAGATCTTCAAAAAAATGGAACTTTTGTATGAACCTCTAATAAAAAAAGGTGCTAAATTTTTTTGTTCATCAAGAAAAGGTGCTGAACTAATAAAATATGCCTCTAATGCATTTTTGGCAACAAAAATTACATTTATAAATGAAATTGCAAATTTATGTGAAATAGCAGGTATAAGTGTTGAGGATATATCTGTTGGAATGGGTTCCGATGCACGAATTGGAAGCAGATTTTTGAGAGCAGGTCCTGCCTATGGGGGATCTTGTTTTCCAAAAGACACAAAAGGCTTGGTTTCCATTGCTGACAAATTTAACACTAATCTTTCAATTGTTAAGTCTGTAATTAAATCAAATCAAAATCGAAAGATTTTATTAACTAAAAGAGTATCAAGAATCATGAATAATAAAATTAAAAATAAAAAAATTGCTGTTTTAGGTGTAACTTTTAAAGCTAACACTGATGATATGAGGGAATCTTCAAGCCTTGTTTTGATACCTTATTTATTAAAAAAAGGGGCAAAAGTAAGTTATCACGATCCTTCTGGACCCAAAAAGGAATTTAATAAAAAGAAAAATTTGAATTTTGTGAGCTCAGTAAACAAAGCTTGTAACGGAGCAGATTTAATTATCATAAATACTGAATGGGATGAATTTAAGTCTATTGATTTTAAAAAAGTGGTCAAAAAAAGCAATTTTAAAATTTATGATATGAGAAACTTATATAATCCAAAAGAATTAAAAAAAAGAAACATAAAGTATTATTCTGTTGGAAGATAAAAATTATAACTCAAATATTCCATCAACTTCGACTGCAGCGCCTAAGGGCAATGAGTTTACACTAATAGCTGCTCTGGCATGTTTTCCTTGGTCTCCAAATATATTTGAGATTAAATCTGATGCTCCATTGATAATTTTTGGTTGGTCCTCAAATGAATCGGTAGAATTCACATATCCTGTAAGTTTAACGCAACCCTTTACTTTATCCAAAGTTCCACATTTTTTTTTAAGCTGTGCCAAAATATTTAATGCGCAGAATTTTGCAGCCTCTTGACCTTGTTCTAAACTAAGTTCTTTACCAACCTTTCCTTTAATTAAATTGCCATCTGTATTGAAAGATACTTGTCCTGATATAAAGATAAAATCTCCTACAATTTTTGACGCAACGTAACTCCCAACAGGATCTGGTGCATTTGGTAAATTTATACTAAACTTTTTTAAATTTTCTTCCGGTTTCATTCTTTTTTTTTAATTTTATTTTTCAATAGATTTAAAGTTTTTTTTGATTTTTCCCTTATTTGTTTATCTGTTTCTGATATTTTTTTACCAATTTTTTTTCCTGTACTTGCTACTCCTTCTTCAGCTCTTTCAACATTTTTTTGATTAAATTTGTGGAAGTTTGATAATTTCTTTTGGATAATTTTGGCTTTTTCTGTAGAGTTTTCTTTTAAAGCTTTTGCTTTTAATTTAGTCAAACAACTTAATTTTTCGGATTTTTTTTCTAAATTATCACAATTGTTAACATTTACATCTCCAAACGAAGGATTACTAAAAAGTAAAATTATAATAGTGACTAAAAATTTTTTCATTTTCTTTTCTTTTTTTTTGTTTTATCGTATTCTTTCCTTTTTTCAATTAATATCAATGCTTCTTCCATAGTTAATTCTGTAGGGTCTTTGTCTTCTGGTATAGTGGCATTTAGAGATTTATATTTAATGTAAGGTCCGTATTGACCCTTCATAATTCTTACTGGCTTCTTATCTTCAGGATGATCTCCAAGACTTTTAATTTCTGAAGAAGACATTCTACCTGGTTTTGCTTCTGAAATTAAAGTTATTGCTCTGTTAAGACCAATTGTAAATAGTTCATCCACGGTTTCTATCCGTGCAGATTTATTTGAACATTTTAAATATGGACCAAATCTACCGATGTTAATTGTTATGTCGTCGTTTATATCTGGATGTTTACCTAAAACTTTTGGTAAAGAACATAAGTATTTGGCTTTTTCTAAATCAATATTTTCAATCGGAAGACCTTTTGGTATAGAAACATTTTTTAAATTTTCATTCTCTTTTTTCTTTTTGCCTCGTCTCTTTTTATTTTCTCTTGATGGATCGACATCAATCTCAAATTGTAAATAAGGTCCAAATCTTCCATTTTTGAGAAATATGTCTTTACCCAGATCATTTTGACCAATTAGTTTTGGTTCAGATAAATTAACTTGTTGTGATGCTTTTGATTTTGATAAAGGTCTCGTAAATTTACACTCTGGATAATTAGAGCATCCAATAAAGGCGCCACCTCTAAAACTATTTTTAAGGCTTAGCTCACCTTTATCACAGACTTTACACTTTCTATCTATTATATCATTATCATCTCTTTCAAAGACTAAATCACCTAAACTATCATTCAATAAGTCTAAAACTTCTCTTGTTCTTTTTTCTTTAACCTGACCTACATTTGAATAAAAATCTTTCCAAAAACCATCTAAAACCTTTATCCATTCAACTTTTCCACTTGTAATTTCATCTAATTGATTTTCTAAATCTGCAGTAAAATTATAATCAACATACTTTGTGAATAATTTTTCTAGAAAGGCAGATAATAATTTTCCTCTATCAGTTGGATGAAATCTTTTATTTAATAATTCAACATAATTTCTTGTAGATAAAACAGTTATTATACTTGCATAAGTAGATGGTCTACCTATTCCTAGTTCTTCCATTTTTTTAACCAAACTAGCTTCAGAATATCTTGGAGGAGGATCTGTAAAATGCTGATCATCAATTAGTTCCTTTATATCAATTTTATCTCCAACCTTTACATCAGGTAAAATATTTTTAAGATCCTCATCCTTTTCTTCAAATTTATAAACTTTTAAAAACCCTTCAAATTTAACAGTTGATCCGTTAGCTTTAAATCCAATTTTTTTATCTGCAGACTCTATTAGAATACTTTTTCTATCGAATTCAGCTGGTGTCATTTGAGATGACAGAGCTCTATTCCAAATTAATTCATATAGTCTTGACTGGTCTGTGCTTAAATACTTTTTCATATCACTTGGCTTTTTGGTGATATCGGTGGGCCTTATAGCTTCGTGTGCCTCCTGAGCATTTTTGGCTTTTTTTCCGGTGTAACTATTAGGATTTTCTGGAAGATATTCTTTCCCATGCATTTTCTTTATAAAGTTTCTAAAATCTTCAATAGCATCCTTAGAAATCTGAGTTCCGTCTGTTCTCATATATGTTATAAGTCCAACAGTATCCCCCTCAATATCAATTCCTTGGTAAAGTCTTTGAGCGATTTGCATAGTTCTTGATGCACCAAATCCAAATTTACCAGACGCAGTTTGTTGTAACGTTGATGTTGTGAAAGGCGCCAATGGGTTTCTTTTATAAACTTTAGATGAAACATCAGTTATTTTATAAGATTTAGATCTTATTTCTTTTAACGCATTCTCTGACTCAGTTTTTTTCCTAAAAGAAAACTTCTCAATCTTTTCGTTATTAAAAATTGAAAGTTTAGATTTTATAATTTTGTCGTGATTTTTAAAGTCACACGAAATTGTCCAAAATTCTTGTGGTTTAAAAAGTTCAATTTCATGTTCGCGTTCAGTCACTAGTCTAAGAGCTACTGATTGAACTCGGCCTGCTGATTTTGAACCTGGAAGTTTTGTCCACAAAATTGGAGATATATTGAATCCAACAAGGTAATCTAAAGCTCTTCTTGCCATATAGGCATTCACAAGAAGAGATTCTATTTCTCTAGGATTATTTATACCATTAGTAACTGCTTTTTTTGTAATTTCATTAAACACAACTCTTTCAACTTTTTTTCCTTTTAAAAGCTTTCGACTCTCTAAAATTTCTCTTACGTGCCAAGCAATAGCCTCTCCCTCTCGATCAGGGTCAGTTGCTAGTATAATTTTTTCTGAATTAGCAGCTGCATCTGCAATTTCTTTTACATATTTTTTTGAAAATGTATCTAGTTCCCATTCCATTTTAAAATTATTAGAGGGATCTACAGAACCGTTTTTAGAAGGCAGATCTCTTACATGACCATAACTTGCTAATACTTTATAATTTTTACCTAAGTATTTATTTATGGTTTTTGCTTTTGCAGGACTTTCTACAATAACAAGATTCATTATTATTGATCTTACTGTCAAAAATAAAGCTATTTGTCAAATCGATGTGAAATAAGTGTTGATTTTAAAGTTTAATTTTATCCTCAGATTTATTTTTTATTCTGACAATGTTCTGTTTATGAGTGTACAAAATAATAATAAAAGTAATAAATAAATAACTGGTTAATTCAAAATTATTATTTAAAAAAGAAATTAAAAATACAATCATTGTCGATAGAATTGAAGACAAAGAAGAATACTTTGAAACTATTGAAATTAAAATCCAAGACAAACAAAAAGTAACACCTAAATTAAAGGATAAAATAAATATTATACCAAGATAAGTTGCTACTCCTTTTCCACCTTTAAATTTAAGCCAAACAGGAAATATATGACCTAAAAATGCAGCAAGTGAAGATAGATAAATTAAATCTGTAAAATATTCTTTCGTTATAAGAATTGGTATAATACCTTTTGATACATCTAAAAATAAAGTAAGACCAGCAACTTTTTTATTTCCTGTTCTTAAAACGTTCGTTGCTCCAATATTCTTTGAACCTATTTTTCTTAAATCTTTATTTAAAAAAATCTTTGTAAGTATTAAACCGAATGGTATAGAACCCGCTAAATAAGATGCAATAAATACTGTGATTATTTCAGTTGTCACTGTAAACTAAAAACGCTTTCTCCCTTAAGATAAGTCATTAAAACTTTTCCTTGAAGCTTTCTATTTTCTATAGCGGCATTTTTAGATTTCGATTTCAATTTTGATACATCGACCTTCCAAGGCTCATTTAGGTCAAAAATACATAAATCAGCGTCTGATCCCTTTTTTAAATTACCTTTATTAATCTTTAATATCCTAGCAGGATTACAAGTTATAGTTTCTATAATTTTTTTTAATGGTAGTGACTGATTATGGTAAAGCTCAAGTGCTAATGAAAGAAGAGTTTCAATACCAATAGAGCCTTCTGCAGCTTGTGCAAAAGGAAGTCTTTTACTTTCTTCATCTTCAGGTTTGTGATCAGATACAATTACATCTATATATCCATCTTTAATTCCTTTAATCAAAGCTTTTCTATCATCTTCTTTTCTTAAAGGTGGAGATACTTTCATAAAAGTTTTAAAATCACCAATATCGTTTTCGTTAAGTGAGAGATTGTTGATTGAAACACCCGCTGAAAATTTTATACCTTCTTTTTTATATTTTTTAATTACTTCAACAGATTTTGCAGATGATAGCTGAGATATATGATATCTACACGGATATTCTCCCAAAAGTGACAAATCTCTCTCAATTATAATTTTTTCTGCAATATCAGGTATACCTTGCAAACCAAGTCTAGTAGAAATTTCTCCTTCGCTAATGCACCTGCCTTTAGATAATTCTTGATCTTCAGGATGTTGCATTACCAGTACATCAAGATCAGAAGCATAGTTCATTATTCTGGACATAATTTCAGAGTTTTGGATAGTTTTTGTTGCATCAGTAAAACCAATGATGCCTTTTTTTGATAACAATCCAAATTCAGTCATTAGTTTTCCCTCCATGTTTCTAGTAAGTGTAGCAGCAGGAAAGATATTTATACCTGACTTATCTCTTCCTCTTCTTAAAATAAAATCTACCATTGATACGTTGTCAATTGCTGGACTGGTATTTGGCATAGAAACCACAGATGTTACACCGCCTGAGAGTGCCGCATTACTTAAACTTCTAAAATTTTCTTTATATTCAAAACCAGGTTCACCTACAAAAACTTTCATATCTACAATACCAGGTATTAAAACTTTACTTTTTAAGTCTATCTTTTCTGATTTTGTTGGAATATTTTCTTTATTAACTTTTTTACCTGCAGCTTTAATTTTACCATTTGCATCTACTATTAAACCTCCAATTTCATCTATACCTTGTGATGGATCTATTATTCTAGCATTAATAAAATATTTTTCTTTCATTATTATTTACAATATAATTTTAAGCATGCCATTCTGACAGCAACACCTAGCTCAACTTGCTCCTTTACCAAACTAACATTTATATCATCGGCAAGTTTAGTATCTATTTCAACACCTCTATTCATTGGACCAGGATGCATAATTAAAGCGTCCTTTTTAGCCAATTTTAATTTATCAGGAGTTAATCCAAAATATTCATAGTATTCTCTTTTTGATGGTAAAAACGAACCAGTCATTCTCTCATTTTGCAGCCTTAACATCATTACTATGTCACAGGATGCTAATCCTTCTCTCATATTTGTAAATCCTTTTACTCCAAGTTTACTTATGGAATTAGGTAATAAAGTTTTTGGCGCAATTACATTTACCTCAGCACCTAACATATTTAACAAATATATATTTGATCTAGCTACCCTTGAGTGAAGAATATCACCGCAAATTGCAATTTTAAGACCTTCAATTTTTCCTTTTCTATTAATAATTGTTAACGCATCTAACAGTGCCTGAGTTGGATGCTCTCTTAAACCATCGCCAGCGTTTATGACAGTACAATTTACTTTTTGGGACAGGAGGTTAGGGGCCCCAGAGTCTTGGTGTCTAACAACTATAATATCTGGATGCATCGCGTTAAGAGACATTGCTGTGTCTAATATTGTTTCACCTTTTTTTAGAGAAGAGTTACCAACATTCATTGTCATAACATCTGCTCCCAATCTTTTTCCAGCCAGTTCAAAAGAACTTTGAGTTCTCGTAGATGGTTCAAAAAAAAGATTAATTTGAGTTTTTCCTCTTAATAAATCTAATTTCTTCGATGCACTTCTGTTTAACTTTATAAAGTTTTTTGCTTCATCAAGTATGTGGTTAGCTTCTTGAATTGATAAATTTTGGATACCCAGAAGATGTTTCTGGATTTTTTTAATAGCTGAGAATTTTTTAACAACCGCCATTAAAATTAACTCTATAGGCCTTTTGTACTATATTAGCAAGTTATTTATCTTCTTATATAATCGATTGCACCCTGCAATATAAAGGAAGCAGCGTTTTCATCCAATTTTTCAACTTTTTTTGATACATTAATGTCTAAATTACTCGATAAATTAAAAGCAGCCTGACTTGACAATCTTTCGTCCCACATGCTGACAGGTACCGAAACATTATTTGATATATGCCTAGCAAAATCTTTGGCTGATTGGGAAGACGGCCCACTAGAACCATCCATATTGATTGGATTTCCTATAATGATTCCTTTTATGTTATTTTCAATGATAATTCTCTGAAACTCATTGATAAAATTTGAATTATTTTTTTTTATAATTGTTTTTAAAGGAGTCGAGACAAGTTTATCCTCATCAGATATCGCTAAACCAACGCGATTTTTACCAGGATCAACACCCAATAATCTTGATTTTTTTCCAATTGATTTCTTAAAATCTTCAATATCTAACATGAATATGTTATATTTTACTTCACTTTCTAATCAAACTAAAACATAGTTTATAGATGCCGATAGATAAAAACCAAGTAAAAAAAGTGGCAAAATTATCGAGAATTTCTCTAGATGATAGCAAGTTAGAGAGTTTATCAAAAGATTTAGTTTCAATACTTAATTTTGTGGAACAGCTAAATAAGTTAGATACAAATGAAATTAAACCTTTAACATCAATTATAGATAAATCATTAGATACCAGAGATGATACCGTTAGTGAAGGTCAAATCAAGGATCAAATATTAAAAAATTCTCCTGAAAAAAATGAGGACTTTTTTATTGTTCCAAAGGTTGTTGATTAAAATGAATGATTTGAATGATATTTCCTTATCTGAAATTATTAAATTAATTAAATCTAAAAAAATTTCTTCGCTAGAGCTAGCAAATCATTTTATTAATAATATCAAAAAGGCGAAAAAACTTAATAGTTTTATTACCACTTGTTTTGATCAAACAATTAAAGATTCAAAAAGTTTTGATAAAAAACAAAATTTTGATGGCCTACTTCCAGGTATACCTATTGCTGTAAAAGATTTATTTTGTACCAAAAATATTAAAACAACAGCTGGAAGTAAAATTTTGGAAAATTTTGTACCAACATATGAGTCTACAGTTACAAATAATTTATGGAAAGAAGGAGCAATTCTACTTGGTAAACTTAATTGTGATGAATTTGCTATGGGTTCTTCAAATGAAACAAGTTTTTTTGGAAATGTTGTAAACCCACTAGAAAATAATTTTGTTCCCGGTGGTTCTTCGGGAGGGTCTGCAACTGCTTTGGCCGCCAGTCTTACGCCAGCAACTATAGGAACTGACACCGGAGGTTCTATAAGACAACCTGCATCATTTACAGGAACAGTAGGTTTAAAACCTACTTATGGACTTTGTTCTAGGTGGGGAATAGTTGCCTTTGCTTCTTCTTTAGATCAAGCAGGTCCAATGACAAAGAATGTGGAAGATTGTGCATTAATGTTAGAAGCAATGTCAGGTTATGATAAAAAAGACTCAACTTCCATCAATAGAAAAAAAGAAAATTATTTTAAAAATCTAAAGAAGAGTATTAAAGGAATTAAAATTGGAATACCAAAAGAATACAGAGTAGATAATATGCCAAAAGAAATAGAACAGCTTTGGAAAAATGGAATTGATATTTTAAAAAAATCTGGTGCAAAAATAATTGATATATCACTTCCTCATACAAAATACGCTTTACCAACTTATTATATTGTAGCTCCAGCAGAAGCATCATCAAATTTAGCACGATATGATGGTATTAAATATGGATACAGGTCAAAAAAAGGAAATAATTTAATTGAAATGTACGAACACACTAGAGCTGAAGGTTTCGGAGACGAAGTAAAAAGAAGAGTTTTAATAGGTACATATGTTTTATCTTCAGGTTATTACGATGCTTATTATTTAAAAGCTCAGAAAGTTAGAAAACTAATTAAAGGTGATTTTGATAATAGTTTTAAAAAAGTTGATGCAATTTTAACACCATCTACACCAAGTTCAGCTTTTAAAATAGGAGAGAAGACTAACGATCCTATTTCTATGTATCTGAATGATATATTTACTGTTCCTGTTAACCTAGCAGGATTACCAGCAATATCTATACCAGCAGGAAAAGATCACAAAGGACACCCTTTAGGTCTACAATTAATATCAAAAGCATTAGAGGAGCAAAAAATTTTAAATATTGCCTTTGCAATGGAAAAAGAAATTGATTTTAAACAATCTTTAAACAGATGGTGGGAATAGTTTATGAAAGACAAGTTTGATTACTTTATAAAAACAGAAAATAACAAGTGGGAAGTAATAATTGGGCTTGAAGTACATGCTCAGGTCACATCTAAGTCAAAATTATTTTCTAGTTCATCTACTAAATTTGGTGGAAAACCAAATACCCAAGTCAGTTTAGTAGACTCGGCTTTCCCAGGAATGCTTCCTGTAATAAATAAATTTTGCATAGAACAGGCTGTTAAAACTGGGTTAGGTTTAAATGCTAAAATTAATTTAAGGTCGATATTTGATAGAAAAAATTATTTTTATGCTGATTTACCTGCAGGCTATCAAATCTCTCAATACAAAAATCCAATTGTTGGCGAAGGCTCAGTAACTCTTGATATGCCATATGGTACCAAAAAAGTCGGTATTGAAAGATTACATTTAGAACAAGATGCAGGAAAAAGTATCCATGATTTGAGTCCAGACAATACTTTTGTAGATTTAAATAGATCTGGTGTTGCATTAATGGAAATTGTAAGTAAACCAGATTTAAGGTCGCCTGATGAAGTTAACTCATATGTTAAAAAATTAAGAACAATAATGAGATATTTAGGTACATGTGACGGAAATATGCAGGAAGGTTCTTTAAGAGCTGATGTTAATGTTTCAGTCAGAAAAGAAGGTGAAAAAAAATTTGGAACCAGGTGCGAAATTAAAAACGTTAATTCAATAAAATTTATGGAAATGGCAATTGAATCTGAAGCAAAAAGACAGGTTGAGCTTATAGAGTCAGGTAAGAAAATTGTACAAGAAACTAGGCTTTTTGATACAAAAAAGAATGAAACCAGATCAATGAGATCAAAAGAAGAAGCCCATGATTATAGATATTTTCCTGATCCAGACTTATTGCCATTAGAAATCAAACAAAGTTTTGTAGATAATTTAAAAAATAAATTACCAGAGCTACCGGATAAAAAAAAAGAAAGATTTATAAATAAATTTAAACTAACACCCTATGAGGCAAATGTATTAATTTCAGAAAATAATATTTCCGAATATTTTGAAGAGGTGATAAAAAGTGCAGACATAAAACTTGCAAAAAATTGGATTATTGTAGAATTGTTTGCCGTTTTAAATGATAAAAACTTAGATATTAAAGATTCACCTGTTTCTTCAAAAAATTTAGCTAACTTAGTAAATTTAATTAGTTCTGGTGAAATCTCAGGTAAAATTGCCAAAAAAGTATTTGAGTTAATGGTCCAGTCAGGTGATGAACCATCAAAAATTATTAAAGATAAGGGACTCCAGCAACAAAGTGATCCAAAAGAATTAGAAAAAATAGTAAAAAATGTTCTTGAAAAAAATTTAGATAAAATTACTCAGTATAAAGCTGGAAAAGAAAAACTTTATGGTTTTTTTGTTGGTGAAGTAATGAAAGCATCCTCTGGGAAAGCAAATCCTAAATTAGTTAACGATATTTTAAAAAAAGAGCTAAAAAAATGAACATATTTGGAATTGGCACAGACATAGTTAATATTAAAAGAATTCAAAATTCACTAAAAAAAAACAAGAATTTTAAAAAAAGAATATTTACTAAATTTGAAACCAAAATATGCGAAAAAAGAGCTAACAAAATTAATTGTTTTGCCAAAAGATTTGCTGCCAAAGAAGCTTTATTTAAAGCATTAGGTATTCATAATAAACTTAGTTTTTTAGATGTTGAGGTTAAAAATAATGTATCAGGACTTCCTAATTTCCAAATAAGGGGAAATTCTTTAAAAAATTTAAAGAAAATTTTTAAAAATAGAAAATTTAAAATTCATTTATCTCTTTCGGATGATAAACCATGGGCCGTCGCTTCGGTTATTATATTTATATATAAATAATTTATGCTAGCTAAAATATTTGAAAATCTTAAAACATTAATCATAGCCTTATTAATTGCTATTTTGATACGATCACTTTTTTTTCAACCTTTTTATATACCCTCATCTTCTATGGAACCTACTTTATTAGTAGGAGATAGAATTTTTGTATCAAAATATACTTATGGTTATAGCAAACATTCATTTCCTTTTAGTCCTCCGATTTTTGACAATAGAATATTATATAGCGAACCAAAATATGGAGATCTTGTTGTATTCAAAACACCATCTGATAACAGAACAGATTTCATTAAGAGATTAATTGGTTTACCAGGCGATCAGATTCAGTTTAAAGATGGAAATTTATTCGTTAATAACCAAATGATTAAAAAAAAGAAAATCACTAATAGAAATGACATAAGATGTGCTGGTAATGAAATTGATGTTTTAGAATACAATGAGGAATTATCAAAAAAAAAGAGTTTTAATATAGTTTATAAATTAAAAGGTAGTATGAAAAACTCAGATCTTTATACAGTACCTGATGACCACTTCTTTTTTTTAGGTGATAACAGAGATTGTTCAAGTGATAGTCGATTTTTGAGCAATGTAGGATATGTTCATAAAAATAATTTAGTTGGTAAAGCTAGAGTAATTTTCTTTTCAAACGATACAATGAAAGGAAGTGTTTTAAAATTTTGGAATTGGAACAACTCTTTAAGATTAGATAGATTTTTTAAGATAATTGAATGAATAATAATATAAAAGATATCGAAAAAATAATAAATATAAAATTTAATAATAAAGATTTATTATTTAAAAGTTTTATACACAAAAGTTATAATAAAGAAAAAAATAATGAAAAACTTGAGTTTTTAGGTGACAGAGTTATAGGATTAATAATATCAAAAAAACTAATAACATTATACCCGAATGAGGATGAAGGTATAATAGATAAAAAATTTGCTAGTTTAGTTAATAAAAAAACGTGTGCAAACGTTTTTAGATCATTACAATTAAAAAAATTTATAAAAACAGGGAGTTCCTTTAAAACATTACGCTCATCAGATGAAAGAATTTTAAGTGATACTTGTGAAGCTTTAATTGGATCTATTTATTTAGATCAAGGATTTTCTAATACAGAAAAATTTGTTCTTAAAATCTGGAAACATTTTATAAATGAGTCTAAAGTTATTGAGATAGATCCTAAGACAAAACTACAAGAATTTTCACTAAAAAAATTTAAAAAACTGCCAATTTACAAAACAGTAAAAAAATTAGGACCAAACCATAATCCATTTTTTCAAGTAAATGTTCAAATACAAAACTCAAAAAAATTCCATGGAGAGGGAAATTCAAAAAAAATTGCTCAACAAAATGCTGCACTCAAATTAATTAGAAATTTAAATATTTAGTTTTATGAATTGGGAAAATGAAGGATTTATTTTATCAAAAAGAAAATTTAGGGAAAATGCTATTATACTTGAAGTATTCACATCGGATTTTGGTAAAGTAAACGGCATTGTTTATGGTGGCACATCCAGAAAAGTAAAAAATTATTTACAATTAACAAATAAAATTTATTTAAATTATGTCTCTAAAAGTGATAATAGAATTGGTTATTTCAAAACTGAGTTAATAGAAGCGTTTGCGCCTAGATATTTTAATAATAAAAATAAAATACTTTGTTTAAATTCTATAACCTCAATTCTAAGGATTTTATTACCTGAAAATCAAAGATCAAAAAATATTTACAATTCTTTAGAAAAATTGTTGTCTCATTTTGATCAGAATAATTGGTTTTTAAATTACTTATATTGGGAATTAAATTTAATTTCAAATTTAGGATTTGGATTTGATACAGACAAAATATCAAATATAAATGGTCAAAAAAATATTAATTTTAAAATTGATAATATCGATTATAAAATACCTGTTTTTTTGATTTTAAAGGATAATGTTAATGTAAATTCTAATGAAATATATGAAGGTTTGTTATTCACAAGAAAGCTAATGGAAAACAAATTTTTTATACCAAACAATATTAAGTTTCCTTTATCACGGAAAATCTTTGAAAATAAGTTTTTAGAAGTAAATTAAATTTTTTTTGCAATATCCAATGCAAAATATGTGACTATTGCAGAAGCTCCAGATCTTTTAAAAGATATTAAACTTTCAATTATTGATTCATCATCAAGAATACCGGTTTTTATACCATTTTTTATCATGCTGTATTCGCCAGAGACTTGATAAACAAAAACAGGAATTTTAAAATTATCTTTAACTGATTTAATTATATCTAGATATGGTAACCCAGGTTTTATCATAACAAAATCCGCACCCTCTTTTATATCAAGAGCTACTTCACGGATAGCTTCTTCAGAGTTTCTATAATTCATCTGGTAAGTTTTTTTATTTATCTTATTTTTTTGTTTTGAACCAATCGCGTTTCTAAAAGGACCATAAAAACTCGAAGCGTATTTCGCAGAGTAGGATAGTATTTGAACATCTTTATGATTATTTTTATCTAAACTTTTTCTAATTATTCCAACACGACCATCCATCATGTCTGATGGCGCTATAACATCACAACCCATCTCTGCTTGCAGAATCGCTTGCTTTGATAATATTTTAATAGTTTCATCATTTAAAACTTGTTTTTTATTTATCACTCCATCATGTCCATGACTAGTGTATGGGTCTAGTGCAACATCAGCCATTACTCCAATTTCAGGGTTATTTTTTTTTATTTTTCTTATCGCTCTACATACTAAATTATTTTCATTTAGAGCTTCACTTCCAATAATATCTTTTTTTGATTTAGGAGTATTAGGAAATATTGCAACAAGAGGTATTTTTACCTTGCTTGCTTTATTTACAATATTATTGATTTTATCAATTGAATATCTGTATATACCGGGCATTGTTTTAATTTCTTCTATTTTATTTTTACCCTCTGTTACAAAAATAGGTAAAATCAAATCATTTACAGATATATTATTTTCTTCAACAAGTCTTCTAGCCCAACTAGATTTGCGATTCCTTCTCAATCTTAAACTTGGATATTTACCGTAAAACTTCATTTTTTTTATCCTTTAAACTTTTTTAAATGCGACAAATATAATATTATAATATAAAAAAAAAGTGTAATAACTATACATTATGTCCACTGCAAACACGATTAATGATTTTTATCAAGTACCTGACTTAAATTTTGACATAAACAAATTAAGACAAGATTTAGATAAAATTTTAAAAAAATCTAAATATCAAACTTTAGGAATTACTAATTTTCATGCAATACCAATGAATATGATTCCTGGTGATGAAAACTCGATTCAAGGTCATAATGTAAGGGGAGTATATTGGACTATGCCTGATGAAACAGGCAAGGAAGTTAAAAGAGACAAACCTATTGACGAGACAAAATATACAGAATTAATAGACGATTTTAAAAATACTTATTTTGAAGAAGTATATAACACATTAAGTAAAAAATTTAAGTTGGGAAGAGTTAGAATTTTATTAAAAGAACCAAGATCAACTTTAAGCTGGCACAAAGATCCAGAACCTAGATTACACGTTCCAATTATAACAAATCCTGGATGCAAAATGGTTATAGAAGATGTAGCTAAACATATGCCTGCAAATGGTAAAGTTTGGATTACTAACAATACAAGATACCATAATTTTTTTAATGGAGGCGAACAAAATAGAATTCATATTGTTGCTTGTATGTTAGAAAACAGATTTAATTAATTGAAATTAATATTTAAAAAAATATCACTAGCTTCAGATCACGCAGGGTTTACTTTAAAAGAAACTATAAAAAAAAAATTAATTAAAAATAAAGTTAAAGTTCTTGATTTTGGACCTTACAACAAAGATAAGGTGGATTACCCTGATTATGCAAAAAAAGTCGCAAGAAATATTTCTTCCAAAAAGACTAATATGGGCATATTAGTTTGTGGATCTGGAACAGGCATGGCAATGTCAGCAAATAAATTGAGAAAAATAAGGGCTGCTGTATGCTATAATTCAGTTTCAACACGTTTGTCACGAACTCATAATAATGCTAATATACTTGCGCTTGGATCAAGATTAACTAATAAAAGAGAAGCGTTGAAACTTGTTAATATTTTTTTAAGTACTAAATTTGAAGGTGGAAGACATTTAAGAAGAATTAAAAAAATTTAAATATATTAAAATGCCAAAAATTTTAGAAAATACACGTGAGGATTATAAAGATTTTTTCGATAATGATTTATCTAAGAATGATCCCGAACTATATAACTCTATAAAACTTGAACTTAAGAGACAACAAGAGCATATCGAATTGATTGCTTCGGAGAACATTGTTTCTAAAGCAGTTTTAGATGCACAAGGATCCATTCTGACAAACAAGTATGCAGAAGGCTATCCAGGAAAAAGATATTACGGTGGATGTGAATTTGTAGATAAAGCTGAGGATTTAGCTTTAGAAAGAGTAAAAAAATTATTTAATTGTAAATTCGCTAATGTTCAACCACACTCAGGTGCTCAAGCTAATGGAGCAGTATATCTAGCTCTTTTAAAACCTGGAGATACAATATTAGGTATGAGTTTAAATTCTGGTGGTCATTTAACTCATGGTGCTAAAGTTGCACAATCTGGTAAATGGTTAAATGCTTTTCATTATGAAGTAGATAAAGTAACTGGTTTAATTGATTACGATCAGGTTAAGGAGTTAGCATTAAAAAATAAACCTAAACTATTAATTGCTGGCGGAAGCGCATATTCAAGAATAATAGATTTTAAAAAATTTAGGGAAATAGCTGATAGTATAGGTGCTTATCTAATGGTTGATATGGCACATTTTTCTGGTCTGGTAGCTGGCCATGGATATCCAAACCCAATTGATTATGCAGATGTTGTAACTTCAACTACCCATAAGGTCTTAAGAGGTGGTCGTGGAGGAATTATTCTTACCAACAGAGAAGATCTATATAAAAAATTTAATTCAGCTGTATTTCCTGGCTACCAAGGTGGACCTTTAATGCACGTTATTGCAGCTAAAGCAGCAGCCTTTCAAGAAGCTCTTAAACCTGAATTCAAAGATTATATTAAAGCAGTGCTTGCTAATGCAAAAATTTTATCTGAAACTTTGAAAAATAATGGTTTTAAAATTTTTTCTGGGGGAACTGATACACATCTCATGTTAGTAGATTTGAGACCTTTTAAAGTTACTGGTAAAGCTGCAGAGGTAAGCTTGTGCAATGCAAATATCACTTGTAACAAAAATGGTATTCCTTTTGATACTGAAAAAATGACAATTACCTCAGGAATAAGGCTTGGATCTCAAGCAGCAACTACCAGAGGTTTTGGTTTAAATGAATTTAAAAAAGTAGGCGAGTTAATTACTAAAGTTGTAAAAGGTCTTTCTCAAAATCCTAACGATAATAAAAAAATCGAATCTGAGGTGAGAAAAGAAGTAATTGATTTGTGTTCCAATTTTCCTATATACAATCACTTATTCAAAAATTAAATCATGATTTGTCCATTTTGTAGAGAAAAAGACACTTCTGTTGTAGACTCTAGACCAACAGAAGATGGAACAGCTATAAGAAGAAGAAGATTATGTCCTTGTAGCAAAGCAATGAGGTTTACCACTTTTGAAAGAGTTCAGCACAGAGAGCTTTCTGTAATTAAAAAAAATGGTAGAAGAGTACAATTTGATAGAGAGAAGTTAGCTAAATCTTTTTTCACTGCATTAAAAAAAAGACCAACAGATCAAGATACAATTGAAAGGGTAGTTTCAAAAATTTCTAAAGAGCTTGAAGAACTAGGACAATCCGAAATACCATCAAGTTTAATTGGAAAGAAAGTGATGGAAGCTTTAAAAGAATTAGATAAAATTGCATATATAAGATTTGCTTCTGTTTACACAAATTTTAAAGAAGTGGTAGAATTTGGTGAATATATCGACGAATTAGACGGCAAACCCAAAAAAGTATAATTATTAAATTTAACTTTTTCAAAAACAAATCATGAAAATTACTCAACGAATCTTAGATAAAAAATTTATGCAATTAGCTTTTGACAAAGCTTACGAACATCTTGGCTCAACTAAAGAAAATCCATCCGTTGGGTGTATTGTAGTTAAGAATAATACCGTTATATCATCAGGCAAAACTTCCTTAAATGGAAGGCCGCACGCAGAGACTAACGCATTAAATAAAAAAAAAGATTTTAATGGTTCAACAATTTATGTAACTTTAGAACCTTGTGCACATCACGGTTTAACTCCACCATGTATTAATATCATTAAAAAGAAGAATGTTAAAAAAGTATATTACTCAATACCTGACCCAGATAAGAGAACATTTAATAAAGCAAAACAACTTTTAAGCCAATCTAATATAAAAGTTAATATTGGAATAATGAAAATAGATTCTTTAAACTTTTATAAAAGTTATATTTTATCGAAAGATAAACAAAAGTTGCCTTATACAGATGTTAAAATTGCAATTTCAAAAGATTATTTTTCAGTAAACAAAAAAGCAAAATGGATCACCAATAATTATTCAAGATTACAAGCGCATTTACTTAGATCAAAATATGACTGTATTCTAAGCACTTATAAAACTGTTAATAAAGACAATTCAATACTCAATTGTAGAATAAATGGTATGCACCATTTTAGTCCAAAGAGGGTAATCATAGATAAAGATTTTAAGCTGAATAAAAATTTAAAGCTTTTCAAAACTAGTAAAATGATACCTACATATATCGTTACTGCTTCGCACGATAAAAAAAAAGAAAATTTTCTTAAAGCAAAAAAGGTAAAAATTATAAAATTAAAAACTGAAAACAATTCTTTACCGTATAAAAAAATATTGAGAGAGTTAAAGACGAGAGGATTTTCAAGGATTTTGTGTGAGTCCGGTGCAGATACATGCGGTGAACTTTTAAAACTTAAGCTAGTAAATAATTTGTATGTTTTTATGTCGCAAAGTAAACTTGGTAAAAATGGAAAAAATTCTTTTAAGAAACAAATAAAAGATTTAAAAATGAGCAAGAAATATAAAATAAAAATTAATCTATTCGGAGATGAATTCTATAAGATTAGGATTAAATAATGTTTAATGGAATTGTGTATAACCAGGGTTTAATTAAAAGTTTAAGAAAAAGCCCCAGATATGTGAAAGGGAGTCTTGTAATAGAGGTTTCCACTAATATAAATTTTAAGAAACAAGATATAGGCGAATCTGTTTGCTGCGACGGTGTTTGCTTAACTTTGATAAGAATTAAAAAAAAATCATTTCTTTTTTATTTATCAAAAGAGACATTAAAAAGATCGAATTTTAAAAATGTTAAAGTAGGAAAGTTTATTAATATAGAAAAAGCTCTTTATTATGGAAAAAAAATTTCAGGCCATTACATACAAGGTCATGTAGACACAACCTCTGTTATAAAAAATATTAAAATAATTGATAAATCTTGGATTGTTAAATTTACATTAGATAAAAAATATAAAAAATTCATTGTAGAAAAGGGATCAATCTCAATTAATGGCGTATCATTAACTGTATCCAAATTAAATTTAAGTAGCTTTGAAGTTACAATTATTCCCCATACTTTAAAATTAACTAATTTAGTGAAACTTAAAGCAAAAGATATTGTGAATATCGAATTTGATATGGTTGGCAAATATTTAAATAGAATACATCAGAAATGAAACAAAGTTCAACTACAGTACAAAAAATTATCAAAGAAGCGAAAAGAGGAAGAATGTTTATACTCGTTGATAATAAGGATAGAGAAAATGAGGGTGATTTAGTAATTCCAGCTTCAAAAATAAATGCAAAAAAAATAAATTTTATGGCTAAACATGGCCGTGGTTTAATTTGTTTGGCATTAACACAAGAAAAAGTAAAAAAATTAAAATTACCTTTAATGTCATTAATAAATAAATCTAGAACTCAAACAGCATTTACTGTTTCTATAGAGGCAAAAAAAGGAATTTCAACAGGAATATCAGCTTATGATCGCGCTAAAACAATTAAAGTTGCTATCAAAAATTCTTCAGGAAGCAGAGATATAGTCTCACCAGGACATGTATTTCCTTTAGTCTCAAAAAATGGTGGAGTATTAGAGAGAGCAGGACATACAGAAGCATCTGTTGATATTTCAAAACTAGCTAAATTAAATCCGAGCGCAGTTATATGTGAAGTAATGAATGAAGATGGTACCATGGCACGCTATAATGATTTGGTACCTTTTAGTAAAAAGCATAATTTAAAAATTGCTAAAATAGAGGATTTAATATCGTATCGTCTCAAAAATGAAAAATTCATTAAAATGATATCTAACAAAAAAATTAATATTAAAAGGTTTGGCAATTATGATTTAAAAGTTTTTAAAAATAAATTAGATGGTGAAGAACATTATGCGGTGACAAGTAAAAATTTTTCATATAAAAAATCACCAAGGGTTAGAGTAATTTCTACAAATATTATAAATACAATTTTTAATTTTAAAAAAAATATTTTTAAATCAACTTTAAGTTATTTATCAAAATTTAATAATTTTGTTCTTATCATAGTAAAAAGCCCATCACACACAAAAAATTCTAAGGAAAACAGTAAAATATTAAGGTATTACGGAGTGGGTGCTCAAATTATTAAAGAACTAAAAATTAAAAATATGATATTAGTTTCTAGATCTAAAAAACGTATTATTGCTTTAAAAGGTTACGGGATTAAAATAAAAAAACAAGAAATAATAAAATAAATAATGAAAAAAAAAATTTGCATCATTTATTCACTTTATAATGATAATATTACAAAAAAAATGTTTGAAAGAGCAGTTAAACTTTTAAAATCTAAAGGTGTTACCTCAATTAAAGTTTTAAAAGTTCCAGGATCCTTTGAAATACCACAAGTATTATCAAGAGTAATAAATAAATACGATGGATTTATAGTCATCGGATGTATCATAAAGGGCAAAACTAAAAATTTTGATTTAATATGTAGTGCTATTACAAATGGTATTATGGATTTATCTATTAAAAATAAAAAACCAATAGGTAATGGTTTGATAACATCCTTCAATGAGAAACAAGCTTTACAAAGATTGAATAATGGTAAAGAGGCAGCTCAAGCTGTTTTAGATGTGTTAAAGATCTTGTAATGGTTAGTTCAAATATAAATCATAATGCTAGAATTATAGTCGTTCAGAAACTTTATTCTTATTATATAAATAAGGATTCTCTAATAAGTTACCCTAAGCACAGATTTAAAAAATTTATAAAAGATATAGTGTCTGGAACAATAGAAAGAGAAGAATTTATTTTAGTAAAATTAGGTGAAATACTAAAAAAAGAATTTAATCCCTCAAGAACTGACCTAATACTCAAGTTGATGATAATGTCTGCCTCCTTTGAACTTTTATTTGTCCATAAAACTCCAGTAAAAGTTATAGTGAGTGAGTATGTGAAAATATCTGATTTCTTTTTGGAAAATGCTCATAAAAGGTATTTAAATGCCATTTTAGATAAGATATCTAAAAATGTTAGAAATTATAAAAATTAATTTCTTGCCTTTTGCTAAATTTTTTGGCAATTAGACATCAAATTAGGGGGAATTCATTTTGGAAAACTTAAGTTTAATTATATCAGCAGGTCTTCTTGCGGTAGCATACAGTTATATTTTGAGCAAACAGATTATTTCATCTAACACTGGAAATAAAAAAATGCAGGAAATTGCCGAAGCCATTCAAATTGGTGCAAAGGCTTATTTAAATCGTCAGTATAAAACAATCGCCATAGTAGGTTTCATTGTTTTATTAGCTATCAGTTATTTTTTTAGTTTATTAGTTGGTCTTGGTTATTTTATTGGAGCACTGTTATCAGGAGTTGCTGGATATCTTGGCATGTTAATTTCAGTAGAAGCAAATGTAAGAACTGCGGAAGCCTCAAGATCAAGTTTACAAAAAGGTTTAACTATGGCCTTTAAGTCTGGAGCCATAACAGGTCTACTTGTTGCTGGTTTAGCATTATTATCTATCTCAGT
>CACLSS010000002.1 GCA_902609645.1 uncultured Pelagibacteraceae bacterium
TAAAAAGAACTTAGAACAGAAAAAAATAGCAAAAGAAGTTTATGAGAAAATTAAAAAGAAACTCATTATTTTTAGTAAAGAAACTAAGGAAAATGGTGATTTATATGGTGCAATTAAACCAAAAGAAATATCAAAATACTTTTTAGACAATTTAAAACAGACTATACACCCGTCCCAAATAGACATTAAAAAAGAGATAAATAAAATTGGCCAATTTCAAATCTCAATAAATTTACATTCTGATTTAATTGCTGAATTACGTATATCAGTTGAAAAAAAGACTTTAAAAAAATAATCAAATTCTCCACAGCCAAAAAAAAAGGTTAATAACTTTTGTTTTTACAACAATAGTTTTATTAGTATAAATTGGAATTTAAATGGATAATTTACAAATCAAATCAATTTCAAAAGAAGTAAAATTGCCTTCAAATATTGAAGCGGAACAAACATTAATAGGTTCTGTGCTAGTAAATAACGACATTATTGATGAAATTGCAAATATTGTAAATGAAAAAGAGTTTTACGATCCTCTGCATTCAAAGATTTATCAACAAATTGAAAAATTACATAATAAGGGGATGATAGCAAATCCAATCACCTTAAAAAGCGCTTTTGAAAACGAGAGTAGTTTGTCAGAGGTGGGGGGTACTGAGTATCTTGTAAAACTTACAAGATTTTCCTCTTCAGTAAGACAGTGTATTGACTATGCAAAAATAATTCATGAAAAATTTGTTAAAAGAGAGTTAATAAAAATTTCTGAAAATTTGTCGGATGAGTCTATGGATGAGTCTCTTGAACTTTCGGGGGACGATATAATTCAAAATACTGAAAAACTTTTGTTTGATTTAGCTGAGCGAGGGACGTTTAGTCAATCCTTTTCACAATTTGGAAAAGCTTTAGACCAAACTTTAGAAATGGCAACTAATGCAATGAAAAATGATCAGGGGATTGTTGGAATTCCTACCGGGCTTACTGATCTTGACGAAAGACTAGGCGGACTTCATAAATCAGATTTAATTATTATTGCAGGACGACCTTCAATGGGTAAAACAGCTTTAGCAACCAATATTGCTTTTTATGCTGCAAAAAAAAATTCAGATGATAACAAAAAATCTGTAGTTGCTTTTTTTTCATTAGAAATGTCTTCAGAACAACTTTCAACAAGAATTGTTTCAGAACAATCGAAAATTAAATCTAACGATATAAGGAGAGGTAAGATCACTGAGGATGAAATGAACAGGTTAATAGAGACTTCAAGAAGTATACATGAACTTCCGATGTTAATTGACGAAACACCCGCAATTACTATTTCTACGTTGTCAAATAGGGCTAGAAGAATTAAGAGATTGTTTGGGCTAGATTTAATTGTTGTAGACTATATCCAGTTAATGTCAGCAGGATCAAGACGATATGATGGAAGGGTTCAAGAAATTTCAGAAATTACCCAGGGTTTAAAAGCTTTAGCTAAAGAATTAAATGTTCCTGTACTGGCACTTTCTCAGCTTTCTAGGGCAGCAGAGCAAAGGGATGATAAAAGACCTCAGTTATCTGATTTAAGAGAATCAGGATCTATCGAACAGGATGCTGATGTGGTTATGTTTGTTTACAGAGAAGAATATTATCTGGAAAGAAAAGAGCCTAAGCTCGGTAGCATTGAACATGCAGAATGGCAATCAAAAATGAACGAAATTTTAGGTTCTGCAGACATAATGATTGGAAAACAAAGACACGGACCAACTGGAAATGTAAAAGTTGAATTTGAGGCTATTTATACCAAGTTTAAAGACGCTCAAAAAAATTAAAAAATATATAATTTTAAATTCTTTCCTTTTACGTTATATCTCATATTAGTGTTGTTTAGTAAATTATACAAAAGACTAATAATAGAAAAACCAAAGTTTACTTTGGCTTTACTATTGATTCTGCTTTTAACTTTTGGATATTATTCAAAAAATTTTCAATTAGATGCCTCTTCGGATACTCTGCTTCTTGAGAACGATCCAGACTTAAAATACTTGAGAGAAGTTAACAAGAAATATGGCGCTAAAGATTTTTTGGTCTTAACTTATAGCCATCAACCTAAAGAAGAATATGACTTTAAATCAGAGAATACTATTAAAAATATTGGATTATTAAAAAATTCATTAGAAAATCTTGATTGGGTAGATAATGTCATTACAATTTTAGATGTTCCACTGCTAAAGAATAATGATGATCCTTTGTCAGAAAGGATTAGAAACTTTAAAACTTTATCCAGCGCAGATGTTAATCTAAACAGAGGTTTTAAAGAAATAACTGAGAGTCCAATATATAGGAATTTTGTTATAAGCGAAGATGGTCAAACCAGTGGAATACTAGTTTACATTAAACCTGACAAAAAACTTTCAGAATATATCAAAACTAAAAATGAGTATTTAGAACGTAAATCAAAAGGAGAATTAACAGCTAATGAAAAGAATGCTTATAGAGCTTTTTTAAAAGAATACGATTATTATAAAAAATATTTTAATAAACAAAATCATGAAAACATAAACCAAATACGAAAAATAATAAAAGATCATCCTCCTCCAGGTCAAGTAAAAAGAGCTAAATCAGATATTTATCCTATAATTCATCTTGGCGGTATACCAATGATTGCTGACGATATGATGACTTTTATAAAAAATGATATTGTAGTTTTTGGTGGAGGGGTATTTTTATTTATTGTTTTTACATTGTGGTTTGTTTTTAGAAATTTGTTATGGGTTATAATACCATTATTAAGTTGTTTTTTTTCTGTTTTTATAATGATTGGCTTTTTAGGTTTAGTAGGTTGGAAAGTCACAGTGATATCATCAAATTTTATAGCTCTGATGCTAATTTTAACTATGGCAATGAATATTCATATGAGCGTAAGATATTTGCAATATAGAAAAGACAATCCTGAAGTCTTGAATAGTGAAGCTCTTCTTTGGACTTCACAAAAAATGTTTTGGCCAATATTTTATACTGTGCTTACAACAATTTGTGCGTTTTTATCTTTAATTTTTAGTGAAATTAAACCAATTATTGATTTTGGTTGGATGATGACTGTTGGTTTGTTGGTATCAATGTTTATTACTTTTACATTATTACCTTCAGTATTAAACATCTTGAGTAAAAAAAATATTAGTTACAAAGACCAAAAAAAATCAAAAATAACGTCATTCTTAGCAAAAGTGTCTAAGAACAACACAAAAATTATATTCTCCTCTGCTTTGATAGTAATAATTGTAAGTGTAATTGGAATAACAAAACTTGAAGTGGAGAATAGTTTTATTAATTATTTTAATAAAGAAACAGAAATTTATAAAGGGATGAAGTTAATTGACAATAAATTAGGAGGTACAACACCTTTAAATATAATAATTAAATTTCCTGAGCAAGATAAGACTGATGATGATGATGATGACTGGGGTGAACAAGACGAAGATGAATCGAAGTATTGGTTTACGAGAGATAAAATTGATAAAATTACAAAAGTACATGATTATCTTGATAGTTTAGACGCAGTTGGTAAGGTTATATCTTTCGCATCAATTGTAAGGGTTGCTGAGGATTTGAATGATGGAAAAAAACTTCAGGGACTTGAGATGGGAGTTTTGTATACAAAATTACCGGACTCGATAAAAAAAGAAGTAATTGATCCATATATATCAATAAAAAATAATGAGGCCAGGATCGGTTTAAGAGTAATGGACTCCAATGAAGATCTAAGAAGAAATGAATTACTAAAAAAAATTGATTATGATTTAAGAAATGAAATCGGTTTAGAACCAAAAGAATTTAAATTAGCTGGTGTATTAATATTATTTAATAATCTTCTTCAAAGTTTATTTAAATCTCAGATATTAACTTTAGGAGTGGTAATGGCAGGTATCACATTAATGTTTTTAATTCTTTTCAGAAATATAACGCTTGCATTAATTGGTGTAGTTCCAAATTTTATGGCTGCTTTTTTAATTTTAGGTATAATTGGTTTGTTGGAAATACCTTTAGACATGATGACAATTACAATAGCCGCAATTACAATAGGTATAGCCGTAGATAACAGTATTCATTATATTTATAGATTTAAAGAAGAATTTGAAAAGAATAACGATTATAATTTAACTCTTGATAAATGTCATAACACCGTAGGGGTAGCAATATTAAATACTTCAATAACGATTGTATTTGGATTTTCAATACTAGTACTTTCTAATTTTATACCAACAATCTATTTTGGGGTTTTCACTGGAATTGCTATGCTTTTAGCAATGCTTTCTGTATTAACTCTTTTGCCAAAATTGATATTAACTTTTAAACCTTTCGGGAATGTTTGATAGCTTAATTACTTTTGTTAAAGAAAATATTGTTTTATTTGATATTATTTTTTTATCCTTTATTATGTATTTTTCTTTTCAATGTTTTGTTAAAGGTTTTTTTTTAAGCCTCATGTCTTTTTTAAAATGGGTATTAGCACTTATTATAACCATAATATTAGTTCCAAAATTAGAACCGTACATCACAGATTATTTTAATAATAAGTTTATATCTGGAATTGGTTTAGGAATATTTATTTACATAGTCTCACTTTTTATGCTGATTCTTGCTGGAAAAACGTTGGGTAAACTTTTTTCATATACTGGAGTTGGATCTGTGGATAAATCATTTGGTTTCTTCTTTGGTATTTTTAAGGGATATGTTTTTATTGTTTGTATATTTACAGTGGTTAATTGGTTTTATTCTTATGAAAAATGGGATATGTCATTAAACAAATCTCTTTCTTTTCCAATTGTAGAAAAAGGGAGCAAGTTGTTAATTGAAGAATTTCCAAGTAGAAATGAAATTGAAGAAACAAAAGAAGAAATTGAAAATATTTAAACAAAAAAAAATTAGAGAAGAATGTGGTGTTTTTGGTATTCATGACTTTAATGATGCCTCAACAATTACTGCTTTAGGTCTTCATGCCTTACAGCATAGAGGACAAGAAGGTTGTGGAATCGTCACATTTGACGGAAAAAATTTTCATTCAGAAAAAAGACATGGTTTAGTAGGAGACAATTTTACTAATAATGAAATCTTAAAAAAATTACCTGGTAAATCAGCAATTGGTCATAATCGTTACTCAACGACCGGTGAAACATCTCTAAGAAATATTCAGCCTTTTTTTGCTGATATCTATAGCGGAGGCATAAGTGTTGCTCATAATGGAAATTTTACTAACGCTTTAAAACTTAGAGATAAGCTTGTCAGAGATGGCGCAATCTTCAGGACTACGTCTGATACTGAAACTGTTGTACAATTAATTGCCAAATCAAAAAGACCTAAAATGATAGATAAAATTATAGATACACTTTTCCAAGTCCAGGGTGGTTATGCATTAATCATGATGAGTAATAAGAAATTGATTGGTGCTCGTGATCCATTAGGAATACGTCCTTTAGTTTTGGGTAAAATAAAAAATTCATATGTTTTAGCGTCTGAGACGTGTGCTTTTGACATAATTGGTGCAAAATTTATTAGAGAAATCGAAAATGGGGAAATTGTCGTAATCGAAAATAATAATCTTAAAAGTATAAAGCCTTTTACTAAAAAGAAATCTAGGCCGTGTGTTTTTGAGTACGTATATTTTTCAAGACCAGATAGTTATCTACAGGGAAAATGCGCTTATGAGTATAGAAAAGACTTTGGTTACGAATTAGCAAAAGAGTCTGATGATGTGGGTGATATAGTAGTTCCAGTTCCTGACTCAGGTGTGCCTGCGGCTATTGGATATAGCCAACATAAAAAAATGCGGTTTGAACTTGGATTAATAAGAAATCATTACGTTGGAAGAACTTTTATTGAACCAAAACAAAATATTAGAAGTTTTGGAGTAAAATTGAAACTTAGTTCAAATAAATCGTCTATAAAAAATAAATCAATTATATTAATCGATGATTCTATAGTTAGAGGTACAACCTGCTCAAAAATTGTCAAAATGTTATATGACGGGGGAGCAAAAGAAGTTCATGTAAGAATAGCATCTCCTCCAATTAAATATCCAGATTTTTATGGAATAGACATGCCTACAAGAAAGGAACTGCTAGCAGCAAACAAAAACTTAAAGGAAATGTGTAAACATATTGATGCTAGTTCACTAAAATTTTTAAGTATTGATGGACTCTATAAAGCAATTTTTCGTGAGAGTAGAAATAAGACGTATCCACAATTGACTGATCATTACTTTACAGGTGATTACCCAGTTGAATTAGTTGATCAACTTAAAGATGATAAAATAACTCAGTTATCATTACTAAGTGGTAAATCAAGCAATTAGAATTAATTGAACTGCAATATTCTCATTTTATTATCTATAATGAAAATTTGTCCATCCTTGACTATTGGTTTTGTTAGAAAATTTTTAGCAACTTTTGTATAATTTATAATTTTACCTGTTTCAAAATTTAGAAATATGAAATAACCGTTTTCAGTTGTTAGAAAAAGTCTATCAGATAAAAACAAAATAGAAGTTATATCACCGGTCTTTTTGTAACTTAATTTTTTTAATTTTGTAAATATTTTTTTTGACCAAATTATCTTACCAGTTTTTTGTTCTATATTTAAAATAAAACCATCTTTTGTAGAAAGACAAATGTTGTCTCCAACTAAAATAGGTAAAATATTACTTACAACTGGTACTTCCCAGTTTAATCTACCATCATTTGAATTCATTGAGAAAGTAGATATAGCACTACTCAAAATAATTTGATTTTGTTTGTAAACTATTGGAGACGAGAAAAAGAGGTCAACTTGTTGATCTGTATTTCCCATGGCTAAACTAAATAACCAATTTATGTTTCTATTTTTATAATTTAGAGAATAAATTTCTGATGAGGAGGTAACAAAATAAACATTTTTTTTAATTTTATCAAGACTTACATTTGTTTTGGTATTTGTTTTTAATAGGGATGGAAATGTTTCTAAATCTAAAATCTGTTTACCATTTTTAACAGAAATTATATAAAATTTATTATCCTGGTTTATTAAAAATATATTATCATTATCAATTTTAATATTTGATTTAAATGGAACATTATAGTTTTTTGCCCATTTTATTTTTCCATTTTTTTTATTTAAATTATAAATATATCCAAAATTATCTGATACAATTAAATTTTCATTTTCAATTGATATATTTAGATCCTTCGCGCTATTTCTAAATCTTTTTTTATAGAAATTGTACTTCCAATTGATTTTTTTTTCCTTTAGCGCGTAACTAAATATAGTTCCATTTGGATCATATAAATAAATAGTATTTTTTTCTAATATAGGCTCAAAATCTAAGTTTTTAATATTAAATTTATTTTTACCTATTTTATTACTTTTAAATATTAACTCGTTTTTGTTATTATATTTAAGATGGGGTATTACATTATTACTTGAAAAGTTTTGCTCTTGCCAATTTTTATTTAGTAATGATTTTTTAACATTTATTTGAGCTTGAGCGTTTATTTCTAAGTCAAATTTTTTTTTAGTAGAAAAAATTATTTTAGCATTCTCTTTTTGCTTAGCTATTTTAAGGTCTTCCTCTAAATTATCCCACTTCCCTGCCCCAAAGGAGCAACCAATTAGAAAGAATGATATATTTAAAAGCAATATTTTTTTAAATAAACTTTTTTTTAAATATACCATTTTTTCATTAATTATTGTCTGAAAGTAATAAATAATATTGGTTTGCTTTTTGAGTTTGATTATTTGATGCATAGAAATCTCCTAAAAATTTCAGAACATGATTTTTCCACACCGAATTTGACTTAATAATCGGGTTCAGCAATTTTAATATGTCTTGTTCATTTTTTAAATCAGAAATATACATCGCTTTTTTAAATTTAATTAAATTTAAATCCTCTTTTTTAAGATTAGTATTGTCGATAACTTTATCAAAATAAACTAAGACCTCACTTTTGTTTTCAATTAAGTTGTTTTCTATGATGAGGAAAAGTGCCAAACTTGAATATGGGGTGTCATTTTTTTCAATAATATCTAACAAAATTTTTTTAGCATCGCCTTTTTTTTCATTTTTTAAAAGTGACTGAGCTTTAATATAATTATCAGAGGTTATAGTTTTATTATTTTCTTGATTATTAAGGTACCAAAAAAAAACTGATAGTGTTATGAAAATTATTGCTAATAAATAAATAAATATTTTTGAGTTTGATTTGACAAAATTTAAGAAGTTATTTTCTGGTGAGTAAATATTCATTTTTTAATATGTGTTTGAAATTTTAGGAAAATTATTTTTTATCACATCATTCCTAAACTTTTTAATCACTTTATTTAAAATTTTTTCTAAACTAATATATTTTTTAACAAATTTAGGATAAAAACCACTTAAACCAATTAAATCATCTAATACTAAAATTTGTCCATCACAATACTTGGATGATCCAATACCAATAGTTGGTATTTGCAGATTTTTAGTAATTTTTTTTGCTAAGTCCACATTTACACATTCAAGAACAATTGCAAAAGCACCAGCATCCTCAATATTTTTTGCCTCATTAATTAATTTTATTTCTTCATTATGTTTGAGACCCTGTGGTGAAAAATTTTTTTTGTATTGCGGAGTGTATCCTATATGTCCCATCACTTTAATACCAGAGTTGGTCAATGTTTTCAAAATTTTAAAATTTTTTCCATTACTTTCTAATTTAATTGCATCACAATTTGTTTTGAGTAAAACTTTTTTAACATTTTTTTTTGCTTCTTTTATATTTCTATAAGTATTGAAAGGCATATCAAACACTAATAAGCTTTTTTTAATTGACTTCCTGACACTTATTGCATGATTGATCATAGTGTCTAACTTAATTTCTCTAGTATTTTTCATTCCATAAAAAGCTGTCGCCACTGAGTCACCCATTAATATAATATCGCAATATTTATCCAAAATTTTAGCCAATGGTTTTGAATATGCCGTAAGGCAAACGATTTTTCTTTTTAAATTTCTAATATTTTTTATTTTTTTAATAGAGCTCATGTAAAAACTTTTAATTAGTCTCTAAAGTTTTTAATTTTAATATTAATTCAGATTTTTTCCCACAAATTTTTTTACATAATTTATTAAACTTTTTAATTAATTTTTCAGACTCTTCGTAATCTGACTTTTTAATATTTAGAAGCGTTAATAGATATATAGCTTCTTCATTTTGTGGATTTATTAATATAACGGTATTTAAATTTTGCTCCTGAAGTTCATCATTTTTTCTTTCCTTAAATATTTTGGCTAAATAAAGGTAAGAATCCTCACTTTTTGGATTAAAAACAATATCCTGTTCAAATTTAAATTTAGATTCAGGATATTTTTTTTCATTAAAAAGTTTAACTCCTTCTGAAAAGAAATTTTCTTTTGTAATTCCATTCGTATTTAAAATGCTCATTAGTATAATTGTAAATAAATACGTTTTTGTTTTTGTCATAAATTTTTTATCATTATGTACTTAATCCACAACAATGTATATAGCTTTCTCTTGACTCACCTCTGCTTGACTTTGGTTTAAAAAAATTGATTTTTTTAAAGTTTTTTTTGCTTTAATTTTTATTTCATTAAATTCTTCACCCATAAAAAACTTTGAAACAACAACACCGTTTTTACTTAATTTATCATTAGAAAAATCTAATATATCAAGACACAATTGATTGGTCCTCATACTATCTAAACCTTTGTTACCAGTCGTATTTGAAGCCATATCAGATAAAATTAAATCAATACTTGTGGCAAAATATTCGTTTATTTTTTTTTTTGAATTTGTATCAAGAAAATCCCCTTCAATTAATTTTATGCCTTCTATTTGCTCTGTTTTTTTCAAGTCTATTCCTAAAGTTTTTCCTTTATTATTTTTTTTTTGGATTACCTGGCACCAACCACCTGGATATGATCCAACATCTAAAATATTTAAACCATTTTTAAGAAATTTGAACTTTTTGTTTAATTCAATTAGTTTCAAAGCAGATCTTGAACGATAACCTAAAGTTTTTGCTTTGAAAAAAAAATGATCCTGATAGTTTTTGTTATCCATTTAAAATTACAAAATATCTTGTTGGTCTTCGTCTAATAAGTCATTTTCAACTGATTTAGATTTTTTATTATAATTTAAAATCCCTAAAGGTATGATTAATAAATAAATAAATAATCCCAAAGATATTGTTTCAAAAGTGAATTGTATAATAGAGACAAAAAACAGACCAACACCTAGTAAAAGAAATATTGTCATATTTCTTTTTATTAAAATTTTTTTAAAAGAGTAAGTAGGTATTTTTGAAATTAAAAGTAATGATACTATTATAGTTAGATATGGCGTAATAACTTTTAAACTCATCAAATTTGAAAAGTTAGATAATTCGAAAATTAAAGGTAGCAATATTAAACATCCACCTGCAGGTGATGGGATTCCTTGAAAAAAATTATTTTTCCATTCCTCTTTATCTTCAAACTTAGTTAAATTAAATCTTGCTAATCTTAATACACAACATACTGCATAAAACAAAACGATTAACCATCCAATTTTACCTAATTTATTTAATTCCCAAAAATAAATTATAAAAGCAGGTGCGATACCAAAGCTAACAAAATCTGTCAATGAGTCCAATTCTTTTCCAAAATTTGATGTTCCTTTGATTAATCTTGCAACTCTTCCATCTAGTCCATCTAAAATTGCAGCAACAATTAAAAATAATACTGCAAATATAAAATTTCCATCAATTGCAAATTTAATTGAACTTATTCCTAGACAAACTCCTACAAGTGTAAGCACACTTGGAAGTATATATCTAGTTTTACTTACAGAGACGATTTTAAATTTTTTTTTATTCATTTATTTTCTAGCGATTAAGCTTTCGCCCGCAATAACGTTTTGACCAACTTTAACCATTATATTTCTTCGACTAAAATATATATCAACTCTGCTCCCAAATCTAATCATACCAAGTCTTTCACCTTGTTTAATTTTTTGAGTTTTTTGTACTTGTGTTACTATTCTTCTAGCAATTAATCCTGCGATTTGAACAACAACAATATTTTCATTTGTATCATCTTTAATTTTAAAATAATTTCTCTCATTTTCTTCGCTTGCTTTATCTAAAGAAGCATTAAGAAACTTTCCTGGTTTATAAAATATTTCCTCTATTTCACCATTTGAGGGAGATCTATTAACATGACAATCAAAAACATTCATAAAAATACTAACTCTGGTAAATTGCTTGCTATCTAAACCTAATTCGACTGGTCCTTTTACTTCACTAATAGATGAAATTCTTCCATCTGCAGGACTTGTTAAATAATTTTGATCCTCTATGACAACTCTTTCTGGATCTCTAAAAAAATAATAGACCCAAATTGTTATAAAAATAAAAATAAAGCCAAAAAAGCTAGATATTGATAAAATAATAAGTGTTATTATTAAGGAAATAATCAGAAATTTATATCCTTCTGGGTGAACTTTTGGAAATATTTTTTCAAACATCATAACTTATAATTTGCTAATAATGAGTTAATATGTATAAAAATCTTAAATTATCAATTTAAATTTTTATTATGGCAAAAATCAAAGTTAAAAATCCAGTAGTAGAGCTAGATGGCGATGAAATGACCCGGATTATTTGGTCATTTATCAAAAAAAAATTAATCGAACCATACTTGGATATTGACTTAAAATACTATGATCTTGGAATAAAAAATAGGGATAAAACAAATGATCAGGTTACAATTGATTGTGCTAAAGCCATTCAAAAATTTGGTGCTGGTGTTAAATGTGCAACAATTACACCAGATGAAGCCCGAGTAAAGGAATTTAATTTAAAGAAAATGTGGAGATCACCAAATGGAACTATAAGAAATATTGTTGGAGGAACTATTTTTCGAGAACCAATAATATGTAAAAATGTACCTAGACTTGTCCCACATTGGACTGAAAGTGTAATAGTCGGAAGACATGCTTTTGGTGATCAATATAGAGCAACAGATTTTAAGGTTCCTGGAAAAGGTAAAATGACAATTAAGTGGGAGTCAGAAGATGGAAAAAAGAAAATCGAGCATGAAGTTTTTAAATTCAACGATTCTGGAATTGCTTTATCAATGTACAATTTAGATAGTTCAATAAGAGATTTTTCTAGAGCATGCTTAAATTATGGTTTAGTAAGAAAATGGCCAGTTTATTTTTCATCCAAAAATACGATCTTAAAAGTATACGACGGAAGGTTTAAGGATATATTTGAAGATATTTATCAAAAAGAGTTTAAGAAAAAGTTTAATGAAGCTGGAATTACTTATGAACATAGATTGATTGATGACATGGTTGCATGTGCAATGAAGTGGAGTGGTAAATATATTTGGGCATGTAAGAATTATGATGGAGATGTACAATCTGATACGGTAGCTCAGGGTTATGGTTCACTAGGTTTAATGACTAGTGTGCTTAGAACACCAGATGGTAAAATAGCAGAAGCTGAGGCGGCCCATGGAACTGTTACAAGGCATTATAGGCAACATCAACAAGGTAAAGAAACATCAACAAATCCAATTGCATCTATTTTTGCATGGACAAGAGGTTTGGCTCACAGAGGTCAATTAGATGATAATGAGGAATTAATTAAGTTTTCTGACACTCTAGAGAAAGTTTGCATCGAAACGGTTGAAAGTGGATCAATGACTAAAGACTTGGCTATTTTAATTAGTAAGAGTCAAAAATTTCTTACGACAAATCAATTCTTAGAAGCAATAAACTCTAATCTTAAAAAAAAGCTTAATTAATTTTATTATTTAAAGTTTTAAAAACTTCTTCAATCTTATCTTTGTGAGATCCTCCCGCTTGTGCAAAATCTCTTCTACCTCCGCCTCCTGTTCCTCCAAGAATGTTCGAAGCTATTTTCACTAGTTCAACAGCGTCAAATTTTTTAGTGAGGTCTTTGGTTAAACCAACAGCTACCCCAACTTTACCTTCAAAAGTCGAAATACTAACTACTATACCATTTTTAATATCTTTTTTTCCTTGATCGATTACACTTCTTAATTCCTTTGGTGGGAAATCTTTCAAAACCTGCTGTCTGAATAAGAAACTACCAACTTTTTCATCTTTTATAATATTTTTACTTTTGTCTTCAATTATCCTTTTAATTTTGACTTTTTCCAATTGTTTGTTAAGATTTTTTAAGTTTTCTGAAAAATCAACATTATCTTTAAAATCTGGTTTAACTTTAAGTTTTAATAAATCTTTTTTTATTAAATTAACTTGTTCTTTAAGATTTTTTTCTTTTAAAGAACTATCTTCTTTGAGTGATTTTTCATAATCTTGAAGTTGTTTTTTTCTTAACGCTTCTACTCTTCTAATTCCAGAAGCTATTGATGACTGGCTAATTACTTTAAACTCTCCAACTTCTTTTGTGTTTTTAACATGTGTTCCACCACATAGTTCCGTGGAAAAAAAACCATTCTTTTCTTTACCCATAAAAACTACTCTGACTTCATCACCATACTTTTCGCCAAATAAAGCTAAAGCTCCTAAATTAACAGCTTCTTTAGGTGTCATAATTCTTGTTTGTACGTCGCTTGCGCCGTTTACCATTTCGTTAACAATTTTATTAATTTTTACCATTTCATCTTTTTCAATGGGCTTATTGTGACTAAAATCAAATCTTAGTCTATCTGGACTTACTAATGATCCCTTTTGAGTCACGTGTTTACCAAGTGTCCTTCTTAAAGACTCGTGAAGTAAATGTGTTGCAGAGTGATTTGCTCTTGCATTGTTTCTTTTTTGAATGTTTATTTCAAGATTTACACTATCTCCAACTGCAAATGATCCTTTTTGAACTGTTCCATAATGAACAAATAGGTCGCCCATTTTTTTTTGTGTGTCTTTAATATTAATTTTACATTTAGAACTTGAAATAATTCCTTGATCTCCAACTTGTCCACCTGACTCACCATAAAAAGGTGTTTGATTTGTAATGACTTCAACTTCATCACCTTCTTTTGCGTTTTCAACAAACTTATTTCCTTTAGATATTTTTAAGACAATACCTTCCGCTTTATCAAATTCATAACCTAAAAATTCTGTTGGGTTCAATTGTTCTTTTACTTTAAACCATTTTTCCTCTACTGACTTATCACCTGATCCTTTCCAGCTTGCTCTAGCTAACTCTTTACTTTTCTGCATTGCTTTATCAAAGGCAGAAGTATCAATTTTTATATTTTTATTTTTCAAAATATCAGCGGTAAGATCTAATGGAAATCCATATGTATCATATAACTTAAACGCTATTTCTCCAGGCAAGATGTTATTTTTGACTTTTTCTAAATTCTGATTCAAGATTTTCATTCCTCTTTCTAAAAGTGATGAGAATTTTTCTTCCTCGTTTTTTAATGTTTCTATAATTAGATCTTTTCCAGTATTTAATTCAGGATAACTTTTTGACATTTCGTTTAATAGAACATCAAATAATTTAAAAAAAATTGGCTGTTTACTTCCAAGTGTGTGAGCATGTCTCATGCCTCTTCTCATAATTCTTCTAAGAACATAACCTCTTCCCTCGTTAGAAGGTAAAACTCCTTCGGCTATAAGAAAACTACTTGCTCTGAGATGATCAGCGATTACTCTATGACTTGCAATAGTGTCATTGTTAATTTCGGTATTTGTAATTTCGGATGACGCTATTATAAGTTTTTTAAAGTGGTCTATTTCATAATTGTCGTGGGTTCCTTGCAGAACAGCCGTTATTCTCTCTAAACCCATTCCTGTATCAACTGATGGCTTGGGCAAATCAATTCTTTTATCATTAGAAATTTGTTCAAATTGCATGAAAACGAGGTTCCAAATTTCGATAAATCTATCTCCGTCTTGATCAGGGCTTCCAGGAGGTCCTCCTTTTAATTTATCTCCATGATCAAAAAATATTTCAGAACAAGGTCCGCAAGGTCCGGTTTCACCCATTGACCAAAAATTATCTGAAGTTGAAATTTTAACTATTTTACTTTCGGGTAATCCAGCAATCTTTTTCCATAGTTTAAAGGCTTCTTCATCCTCAGAATAAACAGTAGCTGATAGTCTATCCTTAGATATGCCAAAATCTTTAGTAAGCAGTTCCCATGCATAATAAATTGCTTTTTCCTTGAAATAATCACCGAAAGAAAAGTTTCCTAGCATTTCAAAAAATGTATGATGTCTGGGGGTATAACCAACATTTTCTAGATCATTGTGTTTTCCGCCTGCCCTGATACATTTCTGTGAAGTAGCAGCAGTTTTATAAAACTTATTTTCTACACCTGTAAATACATTTTTGAATTGAACCATCCCTGAATTCGTAAACATTAGTGTTGGATCGTTATTTGGAACTATGTTGCTTGATTCTATAATTTTATGTTGGTTTCTTGAAAAATAACCAAGAAACTTCTTTCTAATCTCACTCATTAGAATTTTGCTCATATATCTATTAAATACAGATATTTTATTTGATGTCTATAATAAGAAAACACACGAAAGGTGCGAGGGGCACCTTTCGTGTGGAGAGTATAATGAAAATATCGTTATTTATCTGTTTCTTTTTCTTTAGGAGTTGGATTTCCTTCAATTTTTTTTGTTATTAAGCCAGCTTTAGTTCTGATAGCTATCTCAATCTCATCCGCTACTTTTGGATTCTTTTCTAAATAAAGTTTAGCGTTCTCTCTACCTTGACCAATTTTTTCTCCCTTATATGCGTACCATGCACCAGATTTCTCTACTACATCTGCTTTCGCACCAAGATCAATTAATTCGCCTGATTTACTAATACCTTTTCCATACATAAGATCAAATTCAACCATTTTAAATGGTGGCGCTACTTTATTTTTAACAACTTTTACTCTCGTGCTATTTCCAATGATTTGATCTTTTTCTTTGATAGCGCCTATTCTTCTTATATCCATACGTACTGACGAATAAAATTTAAGCGCATTTCCTCCTGATGTAGTTTCTGGGTTTCCAAACATCACTCCGATCTTCATTCTTATTTGGTTAATAAAAATGACCATTGTGTTTGATTTAGAAATTGAGCCAGTTAATTTTCTTAAAGCCTGACTCATCAATCTTGACTGAAGACCCACGTGATGATCACCCATTTCACCCTCTAATTCAGCTTTTGGAGTTAAAGCTGCAACTGAGTCGACTACTAAAACTGATAATGATCCAGATTTTATTAATGTATCTGCGATTTCTAATGCTTGTTCTCCAGTATCTGGTTGTGAAATCAATAGGTCATCAGTTTTAACGCCTAATTTCTTAGCATATACAGGGTCTAAAGCGTGTTCTGCATCAACAAAACCACAAATTCCACCGACTTTTTGGGCTTCGGCAACGACTTGTAAAGCTAACGTTGTTTTACCTGATGATTCTGGGCCATAAATCTCTATAACTCTTCCTTTAGGTAATCCGCCTATTCCTAATGCTAAGTCTAAACTTAAAGATCCAGTTGAGATGGACTCGACATCCATTGCTTGTTGTTGACCTAAACGCATTACTGAGCCTTTACCAAAATTATCGTCGATTTGGCTTATCGCGGCGTTCAATGCCTTGTTTTTTTCTTTGATTTCTTGCTCTTTCTTAGAGTCAGACTTAACTACTTTTAAATTATTTTTAGTCATTTTTTTTCCTTTTTTTAATTACGAATCAATGTTTTAAATGTACACATTTTGTTCTTTTAATCAATCTTAAAATAATATAATAATTTACCTAATATTTTCTAAGAAAAGATCTCCAATAGACGCGAGTAAACTAAATTGCGCTATTGCAAAATTTTTTTGTGCGTTTGCATAGCTTGTTCGAGCTTCTAAAAGAAGTGTTCTGGATTGGATTACTTCTAGTGTAGTTCTTTCATTACCTGTATCGTATTCAAGTGTGATACCTTCATTGGCTATTTCAGCAGCTTTTAACTGGGCTGTTGTAGCATCTAATATACCTTTAGATGAATTGTAGTTTGTCCAAGCATTTGCAGTATCTATACTAACTTGGTCAGATATATCATCAAAAAGTAGTTTTTTTTCTTCAACTCTAAACTTCGCTTTTTTTACTGAAGATATATTCTTTCCACCTTTGAAAAGTGGCCACTTAACAGTTGCTTTTACTTCTTCTTGTTCTCTTTCGTCAACCGTGGTGCTTAGATCATAATTCTTTTTCTTTTCGTAAGATATCGATGCTGATGGGCTTAGATCTCCTCTTGCTGCAAAAAGTTCTCTTTTTGCAATTTCTAAATCTATTTTAGCTAAATTTAGTCTTGGATTTATTTGATCAGAGATCGCGGAAGCTGTTCTTAAGCTTGTTGGTGTACTTAAATTAGGTATAAATGAGAGATTTATCTCATCAGGGGACTTTGAGCCTATGATTTTTTGAAAATTTTTTTTACCAGATATGAGCTCATTTCTAGCAGTAATTAATTTTGCTTGTGCACCAGCAAGTGATGATTCTGATTGTGCAAAGTCAGTTAGGCTTATTTCGCCTCTTTCTAATCGTGATCTATCGTTTTCAACCTGTCTTTCAAAAAGATCAACGTTTAATTGATTAAATTCTAGGTTTTTAAAATTGTATCCTAAATTATAGTATGCAGTTGCTGCACTTAGTATAACTTCTTGTTCTAGTTTTGTAAGTTCATAATTTGCGTACTCTAATTCTAGTTGGGATTTTTTGAGATTATTATAATTACTAAAACCACTAAAAATTTTTTGCTCAATTAAAACAGATCTAGTTTCAGGTGTTGAATTTATATTTGCTAATTTCTCACCAGATTGATTTGTTCTATTTGTATCTTCCTGACTTGATATGTTGCCTGAAATAGTTACTGATGGTAAAAATTCCCCTCGGGAAATATTTATATCTTGTTTGGTTGCATTTAAACTTGCTCTTTCAGCATTTAATTTTGAATTATTTTTGAATGCATCTGACAAAGTTTTTATAACATCTTGTGCACTGATATTTGTACAAAAGAAATACAAAATAATAGTAAAAAATATCTTTTTCATAAATTTAATTAATTATCATTTTCTTTGATCTATGATTTTTATCTAAGAAAATTGTTAAATCTGATATCTTTGAATAGTTTTTCATCATATGCTTAGTTAATCTTTCGTAAAACATAATAAATTCTTTTATCTGTGTTTTTGACATAGTCTTTTTACTTTTTGTTGTCAATTTCATTTTTTGCTCCTGAAGCCATCTCCATTTAATAATATAGTTAAAATGAGGGACTTTTAAGTAAACTAATTTATCAATCTTGTTAAATAGATTTTTATACCTTTTTTTTATTAGGTTGTTTACTATTTTTCTCCATTTCAAATTTTTATCGTATTTTTTTTCAATTAAATTCAGTGGTTTTTTTAATTCAACATTATTTTGATGTGTAGTACCAACACACCAACCCTCAAAAATAATTATATCTGGTTTAATTTTGATTTTTTGCCATTTGCCTTTGCTGAGTCTATCATCTTTAGATTTATCAAATTTTGGTATTAAAACTGTTCTAAATTTTTTTTGCTTAAGTTTTCTTATAGTTTTATTTAATAAAGTAATATCGTGAGTTCCAGGTACCCCCCTGGTAATAAATAATGGATGTTTTTTCTTAGACATTATTAGTCTATCGTTTTTTGTTTTGTAAAAGTCATCTATAGAAAATACACAAAGATTTAAACCATATTTTTTCTTTAAAATTAATTTTAATATTCCTGTGATTGTACTTTTGCCTGCTCCTTGACCACCTGACAAACCTATTATTTTTGTTTCAAAATCTTTGCTATAAACTGAATAAATCCATTCTGACAATGGTAAATAAAATTTATTCAATTTTCCAATTTTGTCGACGATAGGTTTGCCAGAAACCTCTTGTTTTTTTAAATATTTTAAATAATCACTTTTTGTCATGGGGATGGTTTTCACCATCGATAACAGGAATATTCTTTAGATCAAATGGTTTAATGCCCTCTACACACGCAATATTTATACCATAAATTTTAGGATCTCTTCTTGGTCTGTTATGTGTGTGGATACCACAAATGGTACAAAAATAATGTTTTGCAGTTTTAGAATGGAATTGATAAAGTTTTAGAAGATTTTCTCCTTTTATAATTTCAAAATCATTTGGACCAGCTATTCCGATAATGTAACCCTTTCTTTTGCATATAGAGCAATTACACCGCATAATTTTTTCAAATCCAGTTTCTGGCACTTCGACTTGACCCTCTACTCCACCACAGTGACAAGTTAATTTTTTTTTAGACATATTGGTTTCCTAAGGTTTAAATTAATAGAAGATATCCACACAAAGTACATCGTTTATTTGGATGTTCACGTTTTGATTCACTTTTGATTCCAATACAGACTCAAAATACAACCTTTTAGTGTGTATATGTTTTAACATTATCAATGTTTTCTTCTGACTTTACAAAATCCTCAATGCTCTCCCTAAAAGAGTTTAGATATATTAAAGCTAGGAAAGTAATTAAAGCTAAAATTAAATAAGTAGTAGAATTGCCCAATATACTTTTAAAAAGATAAATTAATATTCCAAATATTAATCCCCTTAAAAAAACTTGAGATTTGAAAACAGCAATTATTGAAAAAGAATGAATTCCAAGATTAAAAAGAGACATTTTGGATGGTCCAAAATATCTTGAGCCCCTAGTTGAATTAATTGTGTTTAATCTACTTATTGATTTTTTTAATGTTCCAGAAAAACTGCTCCATAAACTTTCTTGTTGGGACAAAGTAACAACATCTTTTTTTGTCAAACAACTGTAATTTCCAAAATTTATTTGTTTGCCTGTGAAAACTAAAGTTATTAGTTTGTGAACCTCATAAAGTATTTGAAACATAAATCCCTCTGATCTTTTTACTCTTTTTGCAACAACGGATACTTCCTGGTCTTCCAAAGCTTGGTTGACTAGATATTTTATTTCCTCTGGTCTATCTTCGCCATCACCATCCATAACAATTAAATGATCGAAGTCATGCTTTTTTGATAAATACCTTATAGCAAATGCATTACATCTAGCATGTCCCTTATTTTGTTTCATATTAAATATCTCAATCTTTTTAATATTTTTAGGAACCTTGATTTCAGGTAATTTTATAGTAGATGCATCGTTTATTATCATACAATCAAATTCAGTATTTTTAATATCTGTAATAACTTTATTTATTTCATCTAGAAGTTTAATTAAGGATTCCCAGTCATTATAAACAGGTATTAAGATTTTAAATTTTTTCATTTATCTCCTATTAGATGAGCAGAATAACCAATTACTACAGCATTAAGATTCTTTTTGTAATTTAATAATTGAACTGCTTTTTCTCTATTACTTAATGGTACCCATTTTGGTCTAGAGTTTAAGTGATAAGATAAATTACCACCCCACCATTCATCCCCTATTACATAAATGATTTTACTATTATATTTTTTATCCCATTCTTTTTGAATTTGTTTAGCATATTGTTCACCAGGAAAATCAGTTCTTTTGTCAGTTTGTGTTATTGAAACATATGCATAAGTAAACGGTGATAACAAAAATAAAAATATAAATACAGAGATAAATCTTTTTAATTTATTCAAATTTATTTGTGATTTAAAAATATAAATAATTAACGTACCTACAAATAAGTAAAAAGGTGTCATCCACATAGTTCTTATTTTTGCACCCATTATCATTGAAGTTAATAACATCAAAAATATTGGCGCTATAGTTGTTAAAAGTAAAAATACTAATTTTTTATCTTTTAAATTAATTTTAAATTTTATTTTTTTTATAAGAAAAAAAGACATTAAAAGAAAAGGAATTAATAGACCAATTTGCTTACCTAAGAATATTAAAGGAAAAATTAAATGGTCTAGAAAATCTCCTACCCCACCAGTTCTTTGAAGACCATAAAATAAAGTAATGTAGTTATTATCAGTTAACCAAATTAAATGGGGTAATAAAATTAATAAGGTTATTGGGCCCGCAATAAAATAGTGTGAAAAATTAATTTTTTTTCCTTTTTTTATGAAGTAAATAAAAACAAGTTTTATTCCTATAATTAAATAAATAAAAAGGTATTTTGATAAAATTCCCAAACCGGCGAATAAACCTAAAAATACATAATCAGTTATTTTATCGTATTTTATACATCTCCAAGTATAATAAACGGATAGAGCCCAAAATGGTAACTGAGCAACATTTACGTTAAATTCTGGAGTTGTAAAATTGTAAAAGTAAATACCCTCAATAAGAAGTACGGATAAAAGGGCGAGTTTTTGATTATTAAAAATTTCCTCTGAAAATTTATAGACTGCAAAAAAAGCTACTACTACAAAAATTTGACTTAAAAAATAGTAGGCCCAATCTTGGCTTCCGAGAATTTGATAAATAATTTCAACTGCAAAAGCACTAAGAGGCGGGTGTTTATTAAATCCCCAATCTAAATTACTGCCCCATGCTAAAGCCTCAATAGTATCTAAAGGAAGGTTCTGATTAGTTAATGAAGGAATCAGTGTCCAGATTAATAAATGAACAATTACTAACAAAAAAAATATTTTTGATGGATTTTTTGTCATAAAATTTACCTATATTTATAACTTAAATTATATTGACACCAATATAAACGTTAATATACTCCCCAGGTTTAAAATATGGTCAAAAAGGCTATCAAAAAAAAATATACTCCTAACAGCAAAGAGAAATACATGTGTGCCAAGCACAAAAAATTTTTTACTGAAAAGTTGCTTGAGTGGAGAAAAGAGATTATCAAATCAAACAACGAAAGTGCTGCTTTGAGTAATCTTGATGATAATAGTGCGTCAGCAGACATTGTTGATCAAGCATCTTCTTACACAGAAAAAACTGTAGAGATGAGAGCATCTAATAGAAGAAGAAAATTAGTAAACAAAATCGACTCTGCCTTGAGAAGGTTAAAAGATGATACTTACGGCTATTGTATAGAAACTGGTGAGCCGATAGGTTTAAAAAGGTTGATTGCAAGACCAATTGCTACTTTAAGTATTCAGGCTCAGGAAAAACATGAGCAAGAAGAAAAAATATACGTAGATAATTAAATTGTAGGAATTTTTTCATCTCTTTTCAAAAGATCAAATCCTTTAATCACAGCCTCTCTTTTTGAGATATTTTCATACCATCTGCATAGGTTTTTAAAACTTTTAAGACCTATATCGTGCCACTCATGACGAGCAATCCATGGGAAAGTTGCTATGTCAGCGATGGAGTAATCTCCTGCCAAAAATTCACTTTTTCCTAATCTTTCATCAAGATCTTTATAAATAGTTTTTGCTATTTTAAAGTATCTTTCCTCACCCCAATTACTTTTTCCAGAATTATAATGATGAAATTGATGGTGCTGACCTAACATTGGTCCAACATATGCCATTTGTCCCATCAACCATTGATTAATTAAATTTTTGTTTTTTTCTGGATAAAGTTTACCACTTTTTTCACCCAGATAAATTAGTATTGCTCCAGACTCAAATAATGATGTTTTATTATCATGGTCAATAATAACTGGAATTTTACTAAAAGGACTAATAGCTCTAAATTTAGGATCAAATTGTTCATCTTTTTGAATATTTACTTTTGTAACTTTATATTCAAATCTTATTTCTTCTAACATTATTGAGATTTTTTTTCCGTTAGGTGTGTTTGCTGTAAGTAATTCTATCACTTATTTTTTACACCAAGCCGTGCTTGAATCTCTTTTGAAGAAGTGGTGAATTCAAACCGATATTTTTCATTAGGTCTTGCCCTTTTAAAACATTCCACAGATGCTAGGGCACCCTCATGAAAGCCAGATAATATGAGTTTAAGTTTGCCTGGGTATGTACAAATATCACCTATAGCAAAGATTCCTTTTTTATTTGTCTCAAAATTTTCAGTATTAACTTTAATTGTCTTTTTATCCATATTTAGACCCCATTCAGTGATAGGGCCAAGCTTCATAATTAATCCAAAAAAACTTAAAATATAATCTGTTTTAACTTCTGTCTCTTTTCCGTCATCATTTTTAATATTAATCGACTCGATTTTATTTTGGCCACTAATTGAAGATATTTGAAATTTAGTTTTTATGTCAACTTTACCTTCTTTTTTTATTTGATTTAATGTGTGAGGAGCTCCTCTAAATTCTTCTCGTCTATGAATCAGAGTAACTTTGGCTATTTTTGATAGTTCTAGAGCCCAATCCAAAGCTGAATCTCCACCACCAAAAATTGAAATTTTTTTATTTTTAAATATATTTTTGTCAGAAATGGAATAAAAAATATTTTTTCCCTCATATTTTTCTGCATCTTTAACAGGCAATTTTCTTGGTTCAAAAGATCCTACTCCACCAGCAATTATAATATTAGGTGAACTAAAAACTTTATTTTGACTTGTTTTTATTATCCAATTATCACCCTCGCTATTAATTTCCTGAACCCTTTCATTAAAATGGAAATTTGTTTTAAATGGTTTGATTTGATTGAGTAAATTCTTTGTTAATTCTTCACCAGTACATTCTGGAATTCCTGCAATATCATAAATAGGCTTATCTGGATAAAGCTCGATACATTGGCCTCCTGCTTTATCTAAATTATCAATAACTTCTGATTTTAATCCTTTTATTCCAAGTTGATGAACTGCAAAAAGTCCTACGGGACCAGCTCCAACAATTATTACATCTGTTTCAATCATATTTAAGTTTGTTTTGACGGTGTTGTAACTACCATTCCATCTAGTTCGTCAGAAACAATTAATTGACAACTTAGTCTACTATTTTTTTTGGGTTCAAATGCCATGTCAATCATGTCTTGCTCACCATCTTGTGTTTTAGGTAATTTATTAAACCACTCTTCTTTGACATAAACATGGCAAGTAGCACAGGCCATCCCCCCGCCACAATCAGCATCTATGCCAGGGATTTTATTTTGAATAGCGCCCTCCATTACGGATAATCCTTTTTGAACATCAATTGTTCTTTGTTCTCCGGATGAATCTATATAAGTGATTTTCGGCATTAGCTTAATATAAGTACAAAAAAAAATAGGGCAAGTGGTTAAACTCGCCCTATTTTATAATAATTAACTATCTATTACTATCTTTTAGCTAAAGATGTATTCTGCATAGCAGCAGCCCAGATTACTAGACCAAATGCTAATTTGTTTACGAAGTCAGCTAAGTTATAAATGATGTTCAACGTGTTAGAGTCAATTCCACCAGCTAGGTAACCAAATACGTAACCTAGTGGGTAAATAGCCCAACCAATTGTTACTATCATTCTCATAGCGCCGAAACACGTAGCAACAGCTTTGTTACCACCCTTCGCAGCAGCTCTTCCAGCTTCACCTGAAAAGATTTCAAATAGAATGTATATCCAACCTGCCATTCCGATTATGAAACCGACAAATTCTTGGATATAACCGGCTTCACCTAAGTATCCACCGATTAACATTACTAATGAAGCTATTAATAGTCTCCAGAACATTGAGCTCGGAACTTTTCTAATAGCAGCTAAGATTAAATAGAATTCAACAATCTGCATTGGAACAGTGATTAACCAATCAATATATCTGTATACTGTTGGAGTTTCTCCTGTCGTAACCCAGATGTCTCTCATGTAAACATAGTGAACAAATGCTACGAACTGAATTAATCCAGCTACAGTTACAGATGTTCTCCACGATGCAGCAACTGTATTTCTTTCTAAGAAGAAGAATACAGCACCTGCTAACATACCCATAGATACCAACCAAAACGTAATTCCTACGAAGTCGTTAGTAGCTAAGATGGCAGTTGCAGCATTAGCAGAGCTAGTGATTCCGAAGAATGCAAGAGCAGCTAGTGCAATCATGCTTAGTTTTTTCATGAAAACCTCCCTTTCGTTTAGTTTTCTTTAGTTTAAATTTAAACATTCAAAGTAAGTTATCTCCCTCACCTTGAATAACCGGAACGGTATCCAAAAAAAAAGTTAATTTGAAGCTTTTTCTTAAATAAAAAGTGTTGATTTTACTGACTTTTTAGTTTTTTTTTGGGGATAATAGTGGTTAAATCGGGTTAAAAGGGAGTATCTAAATTGTCTGGAAAATACCGTAAAATCTATGATTCGTCTATAAAGAGTAAAGAGGACTTTTGGAAAGAAGTTTCGGAAAATATTTTTTGGTATAAAAAACCATCAAAAATACTAAATTCCTCCAACCCACCATTTTATAAATGGTATGAGGACGGGGTAACTAACACTTGTTACAACGCACTAGATTTTCATATTGATAAAGGTAGAGGGGACAAGACTGCAATTATTTATGATAGCCCAATTACAGGTACGAAATACAAATTAACCTACAAGGAATTAAGAGAAAAAGTTTCTACATTTGCAGGCGCTTTAAAAAATCAAGGAATTTCAAAAGGAGATAGAGTTATAATATATATGCCAATGATTCCTCAGGCAGTTGTTGCTATGCTTGCTTGTGGAAGAATAGGAGCCATTCATTCTGTGGTATTTGGGGGTTTTGCTGCAAATGAATTAGCAAGCAGAATAGACGACTCAAAAGCAAAAATAATTATTTCTGCATCTTGCGGTTATGAACCGGGGCGAACTGTTCACTATAAACCACTTTTAAATAAAGCGATTGAGATTGCAAACCATAAACCTGAAAAATGTATTATTTGGCAAAGAGAAAAAGATAAAGCGGACCTTGATCCAGAAAAAGATATTGATTGGATGGAGGCTTTAAAAGGAGCAAAACCAACCGAATGTGAAAAAATGAATTCAAATGACTATGCTTATATACTTTATACATCTGGAACCACAGGAACTCCTAAAGGAATTGTAAGAGATATTGGCGGTCATATTGTTGCTTTAAAATGGACAATGAAAAACATCTACAACATTAATCAAGACGATGTTTGGTGGTCTGCTAGTGATATTGGTTGGATAGTTGGGCACTCTTATATTGTTTATGGGCCTTTATTTTACGGTTGTACTACAGTTTTATTCGAAGGAAAGCCTGTAGGAACGCCTGATGCTGGAGTATTTTGGAGAATAATTTCTGATTATAAAGTTAAATCATTATTTACTGCTCCAACAGCTATTAGAGCAATTAAAAAAGAGGATCCTGATGGTAAATTTTTTAAAAAATATGACCTTTCAAATTTTGATACTCTGTTCCTTGCAGGTGAAAGAGCAGATCCAGATACAATTAAATGGTTTGAAAAACTTTCAAACGCTCCTGTTATAGATCACTGGTGGCAAACAGAAACAAGTTGGGCAATAAGTTCAAATTGTGCTGGAATTGAAAAGTTTCCAATCAAATATGGTTCTGCATTCAAGCCAGTACCAGGTTATGATTTAAAAGTTCTTAACAGTGAAGGAAAAGAAAATAAGCCAGGTCAAATGGGAGATATAGTTGTAAAATTACCTTTGCCACCTGGAACCTTCCCTACATTATGGAATGCAGATGAAAGATACAAAAAAGTTTATATGTCAACTTATAAGGGTTATTACCAAACATATGATGCGGGCCACATTGATGAAGACGGTTACGTTTGGATTATGTCTAGAACGGATGATATCATAAATGTAGCGGGTCACAGATTATCTACTGGAGCAATTGAAGAAGTTTTAGCAGAACATAAAAATGTTGCTGAGTGTGCAGTAATTGGAATTGCAGACAAATTAAAAGGACAGCTTCCAATCGGGTTAATTGCTTTAAAAGCAGGTGTTGATAGAGACAACAAAGAAATTACAAAAGAATGTGTAGCTTTAGTAAGAGAAAAAGTTGGGCCTGTTGCTGCTTTTAAATTAGCTATAGTTGTAAAAAGACTACCTAAAACTAGATCGGGAAAAGTTTTGAGAGGAACAGTAAGGAAAATTGCTGATGGTGAAACATATAAAGTGCCTCCCACTATTGATGATCCAGCAATTTTAGATGAAATTAAAAAAGACCTTAAAGATAATAATATTTTAAAAGGTTAAGAAGCAATAAACTTAATAAGATAATAAAGAACTCCTGTAACTACTGTTGCGTTAATAAAGCCTAAAACAAATAATTTTAATCTAATTTTGTCGTTTTTGAATTGTGACTTTAGATATACGTAGATCATTGTGTATATACCTACTATAGCTATACTTAATAAAATATCTGTTGGGTTCATTAATAAAAACCTAAATCTCGCTGATTTTTGCAATCATACCCACCTCATAATGTCCTGGTACATTACAGGCTGCTTCTATTTTAGCTTTATTACTAAATTTCCAAACTAATTCTCCTTTTTCACCTGGTGAAAGCAAAACGCTATTTGAATGAGAGTGTCCCATTGCAGGATTTTTTTTAGCCAACTGTTTCATTTTTTCTTTATCAACTTTATCGGATAATAATATTTCATTTTCTACCATCATCATCATTTCTGGTTGATGCTTTATATGCATTTCTTTTGTTGCAATATTAAATTCATGAACGAGTTCTCCAACATTTAAAACAATGAATTTAATTGTTTCATTTTTATTAATATTAATTTCAGAAGGTTCGAAATAATTATCATGCATCTTGATAGTGATAGTTCTTTTTACTTCGGTAGGATTACCTTTTTCACCGATCATCTTCATTGGTCCAGCAAAGACAAGGTTTGGTATTAAAAACAGTATTAGTATCAATAGTCTCATACATCAAGAAAATATCAAATTTTTGAAATTTAGATAAATATCAACTTGTCGCACTGCTCTAATCATTAACTTGTCGCAGAGATTAATAAAATTTTTTAATTTATAAGCAATCATGGAAATAACCTTGGTTTTACTTATTGTTTTTTATTTTGTGTTTTACCTCTTACGTCCTACATCTAAGGAAGAACTAAAGAGATTTAACAAAAAAGATAATTGGTCAAATATGGGTTTTTGAAAGGAAAATATGAATAAAATTATTTTAATTATTGCGCTCTTAAGTTTTTCAACTAGCGTATTTGCTGGATCATGTCCAATGATGGCAAATAAAGTTGAAAAGAAAATTGAAGAAGCAAAAAAATTTCATACTGATGGCTTAAAGGCGCATCAAGATGGAGACCATAAAAAATCTGAGGAATTATTAAATAAAGCTTTAGATCTTTTTAAAAGTTAAATTTAAGTTTGAGGCGTGTTTGATAACGCGCCTTAACAAAATATAAAATTAAAAATTTATGAAAAATATAGTTTTAAAATTTACGTTTATTCTAATGACTTGCAGTCCAGCTTTTAGTGCGGATGAAAACATTGATATGCTAAATAGATTAGGCAAAGAGATTAATGTTTATTCAAAAAAAATTGTTAATGTAGACGTGGGTGATACTGTAAATTGGAAATCTGTAAATCCTGGCCACAATGTGGAATTTATAAAAGGTGGAATTCCTGAGGGAGTAGAAAAATTTAAATCAAAGTATAATAAAGATACTAGTTATACTTTTAAAACTCCTGGAATATACGCTTATTGGTGTACACCACACAAAAGTATGGGAATGATAGGTTTTGTAGTTGTGGGAAATGATAAATCTAACTTAGATGCTATAAAAAAACTTAAGTTCTACGGTAAATCTACTAAAATAGCTAAAGAGTTAATTAGCTCTTTATAAATTTTTAATTAAAATTTAATGGTTTGCCTTTGGCAGGTGATGCAATCTTGTTATTTTCCATCACAATTTCTCCATTAACTATTGTCGCTACAGGAAAGCCTTTTACTTTATAATTATTAAAGGGTGTCCATCCACATTTACTTTCAATCCAATCGTCCTTAATAACAACCTCTTTATTCATATCAATAACTGTCAGATCAGCATCAAAGCTTTCTTTAATGTATCCTTTGTTTTTAATACCAAATAAATCACAAGGGTTCTCGCAAACTAATTTTATTAATTTTTCTATTTTTAGTTTACCTTTATTTACATGATCAAGCATAATGGGAAGTAAAGTTTGCACTCCTGGCATTCCAGATGGTGATAAAGGATATTTCCTATTTTTTTCTTCTTTTGTATGAGGTGCATGATCAGATCCGATTGTACTTACTAAAGATTCATCAACAGCATTCCACAATCTATCATGGTGATCCTTTGATCTTAATGGTGGATTCATTTGACTAAAAGTTTTCAAACTATCATAACAATCAGGCGCATATATAGTTAGGTGTTGAGGCGTTATTTCAAAAGTTACGTTGTCTCTTTTTTCTGAAAAAAAATCTATCTCTTGTTTGGTTGTTACATGAAGTATATGAATTTTCTTTTTATATTTTTGCGCAATTCTTACTACCCTTTTTGTTGACTCAAGTGCACATTTCTCGTTTCTCCAAATTGGATGTGAGTGGACATCACCATCTTTAATATATTTTTTTCTAGATAAAAGAATATTTTCATCTTCAGAATGTACGGAGATAATTTTGCTACTATTTGATATAACTTTCTCAATATCTTTTTCTTGGCTTACTAAAAGATTTCCTGTAGAGGAACCGGCAAAAAGTTTAACCCCACAACATCCTTTTAAAGTATCAACCGCAGCAAGCTCTTTCATATTATTCGGGGTCGCTCCGAAATAAAATGCATAATTACAAAACATTCTATTTTTAGCAGCATCTAGTTTTTTATTAAATTCATCAAAAGTTGAAGTAGGTGGATTTGTATTTGGCATTTCAAACACAGAGGTTACACCGCCAGCTACTGCTGCTCTACTTCCGCTTTCTAAGTTTTCAGCATTATTTGCTCCTGGCTCTCTGAAATGAACTTGAGTATCTATAACGCCAGGTAAAACAATTTTGTTACTAGCATCAAAAATCTTAGAGTTATTTGGGTCAATTTTTCCAATTTTTTTTATTTTGTTGCCTGTAAGTGCTAAATCGATATTTTGAAATTTTCCATCAATATAACATGATCCATTTTTAATTATGAGACTATAGTTGTCAGACATATTTTGATAAATATAATATATAATAAACTCTTTTTATGAAAAAAGATCAAATATTTATTTTAAAAGATAGGGGTGTAGTGTTCATAAGTGGTGAGGACGTAAAGGATTTTTTACAAAATATTGTTACTAATGATATTAATAAGGTGAAAAACAATCACAGCTCTTTTTCTTCACTATTATCTCCTCAAGGCAAGTATTTATTTGACTTTATAATTGTAAAACACAAACAGGGATATTTTTTAGATTGCGAAGCTAATCAAATTGATGAATTAATAAATAAACTTAACATTTATAAGCTTAATTCAAAAGTTGAAATTTTAAATTTATCTAATGAGTTTCAGGTAGCAGTTATTAGCAACGAAAAGTTTCTTACTTTGGATAATACAAAAAATGATGCTGGATTTACGACTACTTATAGAGATGACGCATTTTTTGTTGACCCCAGAAATAAAAAACTTGGAGCAAGGTTAATTATTAATTTAGAAAAACTTTACATGTCTATCAAAAAATTAGAATTAAAGTTGGAAGATCCTAAAAAATATTATGCCATTAGCCATAAATTAGGTATTGCACAAATTTGTACAAAAGACCTCCAAGAGAAACTTTTTGGCTTAGAATGTAATTTTGAAGAGTTTAATGGAATAGATTTTAAAAAAGGCTGTTATGTAGGTCAGGAAAATACAGCTAGAATGAAGTTGAAAAATAAAATTAGAAAAAGATTAATTCCTATTGAGGCTAAAGATGATGTGAAATCTGGTAGTGAAATTAGTTTTAAAAATGAGAATATTGGTAAAGTTCTTATTGGTGGAGAATATCCTTTCGCTTTAATAAAATTTGGAGAACATGAAAAGAATTATATAGGAGAAGACTTAATCTGTGATGGTTTTAATATTAAATTAATTAAGCCAATTTGGTTAAGTTAATAGAAATATGTTTTCCAATTTATTTGAAAAAATACATATTCTACAAAATTTGTACATTAAAAATAAATGTTTTCTGAAAAAGAAATCCTATTCAATGGATGGTGAAGATATACAAATATTTAATTATTTTAAAAATAAGAAAAATGGGTTTTATGTTGATGTGGGTGCTTATCATCCAATTCAAAGAAATAATACTATGCTTCTATACCTTAATGGTTGGGAGGGAATAAATATTGATATAAGTGATTTTTCTATAAAATTATTTAATCATCTTAGGTCAAGAGATAGTAATTTGAATTTAGCTATATCAAATAAAGAGGGTAATGTTGAAATGTTTTACCAAAAAAAATTATCTCAACTTTCAACTATTAAAAAAGAGTATGCTAATAAAAGTTTTCAGGGAAATATTAAAACAAAGGAGATTAATTCAAAAACTTTAACTTCAGTTTTAAATGATTCAAAATTTAAAGGAAAAAAAATTGATTTTCTTGATATTGATGTAGAAGGAGCGGATATTGATGTTTTAGAATCTTTGGATTTTCACAAATACTCACCAGAACTAATCTGTGTTGAGGTAATTGAAAAAAATAATGAGGATAGCCAAATCTTTAAGTTTTTGAAAAAAAGAGGGTATCAAAAGATTTGGTCAGGAGTTTTTAGCCACATTTTTAAAAGAACTTAGTAAAGCGAAATCCTATATACATATTTAACTTTTTTAGATATAGAGTGCCGATGGCTAAAATTAAATCTGACATAGAGATTGCTAGAGCCTCTAAAATTAAACCAATATCTGACATTCTTAAAAAATATAATATTCCTGATAATCACAGTACGTTTAGTCCAATGGGACGACATATTGCAAAATTAAACTTTGAATATATCGATAAGTTAAAAGAAAAAAAAAGTAATCTAATTTTGGTTACGGCTATAACACCTACACCCGCAGGGGAAGGAAAAACAACCACATCGGTTGGACTTAATGATGCTTTAAACAAAGCGGGTAAACAATCAATTGTATGTTTAAGAGAACCAAGTTTAGGCCCGTCATTTGGAATGAAAGGTGGAGCTGCTGGTGGTGGTTATTCTCAAGTTATACCGATGGAACAAATTAATTTACATTTTACTGGCGACTTTCATGCAATAACAACTGCTCATAACCTTTTATCAGCACTAATAGATAATCATATTTATTGGGGTAATAAGTTAAATATAGATCCTGATAATATAGTTTGGAAACGTGTAGTTGATTTAAATGATCGAGCACTTAGGAAAATTGAAATAAATCAGGAAAAATTAAAAAATAATATACCTAGAAACGATAGTTTCGATATTACTGTTGCATCGGAGGTAATGGCTATTTTTTGTCTTTCGAACAATTTAAAAGACCTAGAAAATAAAATTGGAAATATTACTATTGCTTATACAAAAGATAAAAAGGCAATTTATGCTAAAGATTTAAATGCACATGGGCCAATGACTGTACTTCTTAAAGAGGCTATTAGACCAAATGCCGTACAGACACTTGAAAATAACTTAGCATTAATTCATGGAGGTCCATTCGCTAATATTGCACACGGATGTAATTCAATTATTGCAACAAAAACTGCATTAAAAATCTCAGATTATGTTGTGACCGAAGCTGGATTTGGCGCAGACCTTGGTGCTGAAAAATTTTTAAATATTAAATGTCGAAAAGCCAAAATCCAACCTAGCTGTGTTGTTCTTGTTGCAACAATAAGAGCAATAAAAATGCATGGTGGAGTAGAAAAAGATGATCTAAAAAAAGAAAATTTAGAGTCGCTTAAAAAAGGTTTGCCTAACCTTGAAAGACACGTACAAAATATAAAACAATTTGGACTACAAATTATAGTAGCAATAAATCATTTTGTTACAGATACTGACAAAGAAATTCAGGCTGTAAAAGAATACTGCTCTAAACTTGGGGTCAAAGCTAGTCTTTGCAAACATTGGGCTGATGGAGGAAATGGAGCAAAAGATTTAGCAAGTAATGTGATTGATTTATGTAAAAAAAATAAAAAAGAAACATTTAAAAATCTATATTCTGATGAGACACCAATATTGGAAAAAATAGAAAAGATTGCAAAAAATATTTATAAAGCAAAATCTGTTGAGGTAGATGAAAAAATTAAGGAACAAATAAAAAATATAGAACATGCGGGTTTTAAAAAATTTCCAATTTGTATTGCAAAAACACAATATAGTTTTTCAACTGATCCAAAGTTAAAAGGTGCTCCATCAGATCATATTTTGCAAGTAAGAGAAGTTAGGTTATCAAGTGGAGCAGAATTTGTAGTTGTTGTTTGTGGTACAATAATGACTATGCCCGGGCTTCCTAGAACCCCAGCAGCGGACTCTATAAAATTAAATAACAAAGGTGAAATAGAAGGTCTTTTCTAAATATTTTATTGTCCAGACTCAGTATCTCCAGCACAATTGCCGGTACAGTCTGCCTCTGACTTAGCTTTTTGGGCATCACGATCTGACTCTGAATAAGTAGCGGCTGCCTCTGCTGCTCCCATGCCCTCTCCTAAACCACCGGCTTCTATATCTGCAGCCATTTCTTGCATTGCAGTATTATGGGCTTCTGCATCAAAAAAATCACTTTTCATAGTTTCTAACGAAGGCATTATATCTTTAGTAAAACCTGAAGCCTTTGCTGCCTCTGAAACTTTTTGTGTTGACTCAGCTATTCCCAGTTTTTCTGCTTCAGCTAGTTGTTTTGCCAGTTCCTCTGGGGAAATTCCTTTTTCTGCGGATTCTATAACCTCAGACTTGATTGAAGGATTATCTACTACTGCCTTTGCAATATCTTCTATGCTTAAAGTCTTTATGCCTGAATCGTTAATATTTTTACTTACCTCAAAAAGATTGAGTCCCTCTTTGTCAACATCTGTCATATCTTTTACCAGGGAGGCTAGTTTATCTTTTTTGTTTTTTTTCATATCGGCTGAAACTTGAAAAATTTCTTCGATCTCTTTGTCTTGTAACTTGCTCATATCTATTACAGATAAATCATTAACAAATTCTTTTGGGACTGAATTATTAATATCGACTAGTGATTTGTCTACAAAATTCAAAGTTTTTTCTGTTATTTCAAGATTGTTGTTTTTGAAATTTTCTTGCGCAAACTCTATAACTGCATCCATCTGTTTAATGGCATTATCAATCACTACAACCTTAGAAGAATTATCAATAGAAAGTGAGTTTAATTTACTTCTAACATCTTTAGTTTCTTTTACAAAGTTTTTGTAACTTTTCTCAAGATCATCGTTTGCTTTAACAAAAAAAGTCGAAAAAATAGAAATTAAGAAAAAGTAAAATATAAAATTTGTTAATTTTTTATTTATTTCAAAAAATTTTTTTATCATATTATTTTTTTTCTATTTTATTATACAAATCTTCATACTGCTTATTTTTTAGTGCTGTATTAAAATTATTTACTGCTTTTTTATATTGAGATATTAATTTTTCACGTTTTTTTATATCTTTGCTAATCTTTTCTTTTTTTATTTCTCCTCTTTGTAAAAAATCTCCCATTATCCAGTATCTTTCTATTGCTTCCTCAATACCTGTATTCAAATCCATTCCCAGAGATTTTCTCATTTTTTCTCTAGATTTATTTAATTTTATTAGAGAAACTACGTCTTTCCCATTTTTATTTGTTTCCGGCCAAGATTTAATAAATTCTTTAACTTTTTTTTCTTTCAGTTTTAGTTGGTTTAAATAAAATAATTCAAACATTGCTAATGCATATAATTGCTGCCCTGGTTTTCTTTGATGATATACTTTAGATCTTTTGAATGTTAAGCTCATTTCCTTTGTTGCCTTGTTAGCCCTACATGTGAAAGTTTTACAATTTGTTCCAAAAAATTTCAACATACCATCTGGGTATTTAATTGGCTCAGAAAAAACACCTAATAATTTAATTTCTTTTTCAACTGTCTGTGGACTAGCTGATTCACTAAATAATTTTGATGGTAACAATATCCAAAGTCCTAAAAAAATTATAAAAATTTTAATTTTCATTTTTTATTAATCTAAATTTCAGATTTACATCAGAGTAATTATAAAAAAAAGAGTTTTTTTAATAATTTCTATATATTTTATAAGCTTTTTGGTGCGGTCGGAGAGACTCGAACTCTCACGGGAAACCCACACGCCCCTCAAGCGTGCCTGTCTACCAATTTCAGCACGACCGCATTAATTTATATGCGACAATAAATGAATGACTTTTTATCTTCAAGTTGATAAATTATTTGTATGTCTTCACAAGAATTAAACGGTATATATGAAAAAATTTCATCTGTAGTGCCTGAAATAGAGTGGAAATTTCACGCTCCAATCATAGAAAAAATAAATAGATTAAAAAAAGAAAAAGATGCTGTAATACTTGCCCATAATTATCAAACACCAGAAATTTATCATGGTGTAGCTGATATTTCAGCTGACTCTCTTGCTCTTGCTTTAGAAGCGGCTAAAACAGAATCTAGAATTATAGTTTTATGTGGAGTTCATTTTATGGCTGAAACTGCAAAATTAATGAACCCCAGTAAAAAAGTTTTGATACCTGATATGCAAGCTGGCTGCTCATTAGCAGAGTCAATTACAGGTCAAGATGTAAGAATGCTGAAAGAAAAATATCCAGGTGTTCCAGTAGTATCTTATGTCAATACTTCTGCTGATGTAAAAGCAGAAACAGACATATGTTGTACATCTGCAAATGCTGTAAAAGTTGTTGAGTCTTTAGGAACAGATAAAGTAATTTTTCTTCCTGATCATTATCTTGCAAACTACGTTCAAAAAAATACAAAAGTAAAAATCATTTCATGGCAAGGAACATGTATGGTCCACGAAAAATTTACAGGTAAAGAGGTTGAGGATATTAAAAAAGAAAATCCAGGAATTGAAGTTATTGCTCACCCTGAATGCCCACCAGATGTGATAAGTGCTTCTGACTTTGCGGGATCAACATCAAGTATGGTAAAGTATGTAAAGGAAAAACAACCAAAAAAAGTTTTGTTAGTAACTGAATGTACAATGAGCGATAATGTTCAAGTTGAAAATCCAAACGTTCAATTTGTAAAACCGTGTAACCTTTGTCCTCATATGAAAAAAATTACTTTAAATAAAATCTATGATTGTTTAAAGAATGAAACCAATGAAATTAAAATTGGTCATAATATTGCTGAAATGGCAAGAAAATCTGTTTTGAGAATGGCCGAAATTGGTAGATAATTTCGAGTGCAAAAATTAAATCAAAAATATATTAACACTGTTGTTAAAAAAGCTCTAGATGAAGATTTAAGGCCTAGAGGGGATATAACAACTAATTTAATTAGTTTCAAAAATAAGAAATTAAAAGCAAAAATTATTGCAAAACAAAATGGAGTGATTGCTGGACTAGACTTTTGTAAAACTGCTTTTAAATTAATTGGAAGAGAAACAGTCTTTATTAAAAAAGTCTCTGATGGGGAAAAAATTAGAAAAAATAAAGTGATTGCTGAAATAAGAGCTAGAATTAAAACAATCTTAATTGCAGAAAGAACTGCATTAAACTTTCTTAATCATGCTTCAGGTATCGCAACGTTAACTAATCAATTCGTAAAAAAAACAAGTAAAAAAACTAAGATATGTTGCACCAGAAAAACTACACCTAATTTAAGAGCTCTTGAAAAATATGCTGTCAAAAAAGGTGGAGGATATAACCATAGATATAATTTAAGTGATGAAATCCTGATAAAAGATAATCATATCATTGCATCTAATGGCCTTAGAGAATTGGTTAAGAAAGCTTTAAAAACAAAAAAAATTGTTACAGTAGAAATAGAAAATATCAATCAACTCAAGCAGATTATGGGTCTTAAGTTTAAAAGAATACTTTTTGATAATATGAACATTTCAAAATTAAAAAAATGCTTAAAACTTTGTAAAAATAGATATCAAACTGAGCACTCAGGAAATGCATCATTAAGAAATATTAAAAAGATATCAAAAACAGGAATTAATAGAATATCTGTTGGTGCGATTACTCATAGCGCTAAATCTTTTGATAGTAGCTTATTGATACTTTAAAACTTTTTATTGTAAGTGAATGATATTAAAGAGGAGTTCATATCATTATTTGTATTTTGTGTACCGAAAGCGTTTATTATAAATTGACTATTATTTTTTTGATTAATAGAGGAATATCCTAATCCTGCAGTAACAAATTGATCTCTTTTTTTATTATCTGTTAAGGCATATCCGTCACCAGTATCTTTTATTGTGGCAATTGAGTCGGCCCCGTCTAATTTATTCTCCTCGCTGCCAAACAGCGAAAGTTTAAATCCTTTGGATATAAAACCATTATTTGAAAACTCTCTATCTAAATTAAAACCTAATTCTGGTTTGATTTGCAATAAATTATCAGTTTTTATTTTTAGAGCTAAATCTCCCCCACTTTCATCAATATCATCCTGTAAAACATAGGCAGTATTAATTGTAGCTGTTGGATTAAAAACCCAACCACCTAAATTTATCTTTTTTGAAATACCTCCGGTTAAATCAAGGCCTAATTCATACCTTTCAGATTTTAGTGATTGTGTACTTCCTTCAGTAATGTTTCTTGTTGAGTTATTTTTAGAAATAAATGAGCCCAAATTTAAAGATGTATCAAACTTTCTATATTCTTTATTTGCAAAAAAGTTGGCATGTAAACTGTGAGTATTATTTAAACCATAGCCCTCGTCATAATCTAATCCTGATGTTGAAAATCCTAGTCCCCATCCAGCTTGTAAATTATCAACAATAGTTTGATTTCCAAACACAAAGCCTGCTGTGTTTGACTCATAACCAATTTCATCTCCAACTTTTTCTTGATCAGTGACACCACCAAAAGTTCTTAAATAAAATGAATTATCTGGTGCGCCTATTTGTAATAAGTTTCTTTTTGAATAAATATTGGCAATATCACTTAAAGTGAAATCATTTGTTAAATTTATTTTTTCTACTTTAGGGTTGTAGTAATTTTTAACATCATCAAAACTTAAACTAGCAAAATTATTTTGAACTAGTTGATCAAAACTTGGTCCTTTAATTGCAGCTGTCATGGATCTTTTAAAACTATTATTACTTTTGACGCTCTGACCAATAGATTTTTGAATCGTCATTCCTTTGATTTGTCTCATTGCTTTTTCTAGAGCTGTGTCAGACAAAGCGTCAAGATTGCTTGTAAGAGTAGACTTAGTTCCATTGGTATTAAATTTTTCTAAAACTGAAGCTATTGCTGAAAATCTTGTTTTAGGTATCCTAACTTTATAGCCTGTTCTTCTGTTAGCTATTTCTAGATCCCAATCACTTCCATTTGCGACTAGTCTCCATTTTAATGTGCTGTTATAATTTGTCCATGTTGCTTCGTTTCCAATATAGCTAGCTGCAATGTTCTGTAAAACTGCCGAATATGTATTTACTGCTAGTGAAGAGGAAGAATCAATTCCAAATGTAAGTGATCCAGACTCGTTTGAGAAATCAATTTTACCAAAATCTGAAGTAGAGTTTAAAATTACATTATAGTTAGTTGGAACGTTTCCATCAAATGTTATCGAGTCACTTCCACCTTGGTCATTCGTTAATGTTGTGATAGTTCCAGTATTATTAATATCGTAAACGGCTCCATTTATTGTTCCTGTATTAGTGATTACTGCATTTGTTCCTTCATTTAAAATAGCATCTGTACTACCACTTTGAGTTATAGTCCCTGTATTAATTAAAGTTTGTCCATCTGCACCAGAATAATACTGAATTGCTTTTTGAGATGTACCATTACCACCTATGGTAAATGTTCCATTATTTGTTATTGTTGTGTTATCACTTGAAATCATGCCCCCAGGGTTATTATCGAGACCTATTACATTAATCGATGCACCACTAGAATTAGTAAAACTTTGTCCAGACCCTACATTAAATCTAAATGCACCATTATTTTTATTTCCACCTGAGGCTCCATAGTCTAGGTTTATTGTACCGTTATTAATACTTTCACCATTATCACCTTCGTCATGAAAGGCGCTTTGATATCCGTAACGATGTTGTGCGTTACTTTCAATTGTTCCGTTATTAACCATGGTTGTATCATCGAAACCATTATAAAAAGCTCGAACATTTCGATATCTAAGAGATATTGTTCCGTCATTTGTATAGGTAGCCTCATCAGCAGCTCCAGATGTGTTACTTGCATTACCTGGATGACCAAAAAAACAATAAGAATCCGTCCAACTTATAGTTACAGTACCACTATTTGTTAAAGTTCCACAGTTTACTGCAGCTTTAACATTTAATTGAAATGAAAAAAATAATAAAAAAAAGAGTATTGTTGTTTTAACAATTTTTGTTTGTTTGTTTGTTATGCTAATTAAATTCATAGTGCCTTTTGTCTACAACAATACCTGAAAGTTGTTTAATAACAACGGTTATATGATGAATAATCTGCAAAGATGATATGTTATTTTTTTAATCTATTTTCTTAATTCCGCTTGTGCAGCTGCTAACCTTGCAATTGGTACTCTAAAAGGAGAACAAGAGACATAGTTTAATCCTGCTTTAGAACAAAATTCTATACTTTTGGGATCACCACCATGTTCTCCACAAATTCCTAATTTAAGTTTTCTATTATTTTTTCTTCCTCTTTCGGTCGCGATTTTAACCAACTCACCTACTCCATCTTTATCGATACTTACGAATGGATCGGTATCGAAAATTTTATGATCTAAGTAATCATTTAAAAACTTTCCAGAATCATCGCGGCTTATACCGTAAGTAGTTTGTGTTAAATCATTTGTTCCAAAACTAAAAAAGTCAGCATATTTCGAGATCGGTGCTGCTCTGAGTGCAGCCCTTGGTAGCTCAATCATTGTACCGACGAAGTAATTAATTTTTATTTTATTTTCCTTTTGAACTTTATCAGCAACCTTACTTACTAGTTTTCTCATTATTCCAAGCTCATCTTCTGTTGAAACAAGAGGTATCATAATTTCTGGTATTATAGATTGAACTTTTTCTTTTTTGCATTCAATAAGCGCTGTAAATATTGCTTTACATTGCATTTCGTATATTTCGGGGAACGATATACCTAATCTACATCCCCTATGACCGAGCATAGGGTTCAATTCATGAAGTTCAGCTACTCTATCTTTAATTTCCTTAACACCTAAATTAAGTGATCTAGCTAGATCTTCCATATCTTTATCTGTTTTTGGAAGAAATTCATGTAGTGGAGGATCTAAAAGTCTAACAGTTACTGGTAGACCTTTCATGATTTTAAAGATTTCTTTAAAATCATTTTTCTGATGAGGTAATAATTTTTCTAAAGCAACTTTCCTACCATCTAAATCCTTCGATACAATCATTTGTCTAACAGATAAGATTCTCTCCTCTTCAAAAAACATATGTTCGGTTCTACATAAGCCAATTCCCTCTGCACCAAAGCTTCTTGCTACTTTAGTGTCTTGTGGTGTTTCTGAATTAGTTCTAATTTTTAATTTTCTAAAATCATCTGCCCACTTCATAATTGTTGAAAAATATCCTGATATATCTGGTTTAACAGTTGGTACTACTCCCTGCATCACTCTACCTGATCCACCATCTATAGTAATAGTATCACCTTCTTTAATAACTAAATCTCCAACTTTAAATTCTTTACTCTCATAATCTATGTTGATTTCTGCTGAGCCTGAAACACAAGGCCTGCCCATACCCCTAGCAACTACAGCAGCGTGACTTGTCATTCCGCCGCGTGCTGTAAGAATACCTTTTGCTGCATGCATTCCATGAATATCCTCAGGTGATGTTTCTACTCTAACCAGAATTGTATCCTCTTTTTGATTTTGCATTCTCTCAGCTTCATCAGCCGTAAAAACAACTTTTCCACTAGCGGCACCAGGAGATGCAGGCAAACCTTTTGCTATTATTTTTTTTTCAACTTTATCATCTAAAGTAGGGTGTAAAAGCGTGTCAAGTGTGTTTGGGTCTATTCTTAAAATTGCATCTTTTTTTGTTATCAATTTTTCTTTAACCATATCTACCGCAATTTTTATAGCAGCATTTGCAGTACGTTTTCCATTTCGAGTTTGTAACATCCATAATTTTTGATTTTCAACTGTAAACTCTATATCTTGCATGTCCTTATAATGTTTTTCTAGTTTTAAGAAAATATTTTTTAACTCACTAAAAACTTTTGGCATAGTTTCTTCCATTGATTTTTCTTTAACACCAGCTTTCTCTCTTGCTCTCTTCGTTATGTATCTCGGGGTCCTACTACCTGCTACAACATCCTCTCCTTGAGCATTGATCAAATATTCTCCAAAAAATTTATTTTCACCAGTAGACGGATTTCTCGTAAAAGCTACACCCGTAGCGCAATCATTACCCATATTTCCAAATACCATAGACTGGACATTAACTGCTGTACCCCAATCTCCAGGTATTTGATTTAATTTCCTGTAGGTCTTTGCTCTTTTACTCTCCCAAGATAAAAATACAGCATTAATTGCACCAAATAATTGTTCATTAACATCTTGAGGAAAATCTTTTTTAGTTTTTTCCTTAATTAATTTTTTAAAATTGTTAATTAAACCTTCCCAGTCCTCAGAATTAAGTTCAGTGTCTTGTAGAACACCCTTTGTTAATTTATAATTGTCAATCATCTCTTCAAAATGGTGTGTCTCAACACCCATTACAACATTAGCGTACATTTGAATAAATCTTCTGTAACTATCTTTGGCAAATCTGTCATTTGCTGTTTTTTTTGATAAAGCTTCTACTGTTTTGTCATTAAGACCTAAATTAAGAATAGTGTCCATCATTCCAGGCATAGAAACTCTGGAACCTGATCTCACTGAAATCAACAAAGGATTATTATTATCACCAAACTTTTTCTTAGTCTTTGACTCAATTTTTTTTAGTTCTTTTTTTATCTCAACCTTAATTTTTGTATTTAATTTTTTATTACTCTTATAAAAAATTTCACACATCTTAGTTGAAATTGTAAAACCTGGAGGTACTGGCAATCCAAGTCTTGCCATTTCAGCTAGATTGGAACCTTTGCCACCTAAAATATTTCTTGAATTCGGTATTTTTTTTGCTTTTTTATCACCAAAACCAAATATTAACTTTGACATTAATTACCTTCCAATTTTGAAAAATCTATAAAAGTATTAAATGTAGAACAGAGTCTTTGCAAGAGTTCTAATCTATTGTTTTTAATATCATTATTTTCATCGTTTACCTTTACATTATCAAAAAACTTGTCAGTGGATAACTTAGCATCTGACAAAAGTTTAAGGTGGTTCTCATAACTTTCTTTCTTCTCCTTATAAGTAAAAGCTTTTCTTATATCGTTAATTTTATCAAATAATTCTTTTTCCTCGTCCTGTTTAAAAAGAACTGCATCGGGACCAGATTTTGATATGTTTTTTTCTCTATCAATAATATTGTATGCTCTTTTGTAAGTTGAAACTGCATTTTTCCCAAGATCTTTTGATATAAATTTATTCATCACAAGTGTTTTTTTGTATAGCTCAAGAAAATTATCATTAGTATGTGAACTTAATGAAGCTTCAATTATATCAGGTCTCACCCTTTTTTCTTTTAATATATTTTTCATACGATCTCTGAAAAAATTAATTAATTCTAAATGTGTATTCTTATTCATATCTTTAACACCTTGCTCAGTGTAAAATCTTATTAAGTAATCTATCAAGTCTCTAAGACCAACGGTCAGATTATTTTCAATAATTGTTCTTAATAATCCTATAGCTGACCTTCTTAAGGCAAAAGGATCTTTTGAGCTTGTCGGTTTTTCATTTATTAAAAAGAAACCAACAAGTGTATCTAATTTATCTATTATCGACAGACCATAACTAATTGGTTTTTTTGGTACTGTTGAAGAAATACTAATTGGTAAATAATGTTCGCTAACAGCTCGAGATACGTCTTCTTCAAATCCCTGATTAGCAGCAAAATATTTTCCCATAATTCCTTGTAATTCTGGGAATTCTCCGACTAAACCTGAGACTAAGTCAGATTTACAAATAGAAGCTGCTATCTCAAGTTTTTCTTTTTTAATATCAAGTTGATCTGAAATAAAGTATGCCATTTTTCTTAATCTTTGCGTTTTGTCATAAATTGAACCTAAATTTTCATAAAACGTAATTTCTTTTAGTTTATTAATCTGTTTGATTAAATTTAAAGATTTATCTTTTTCCCAAAAGAAACTAGCATCAGAAAGTCTTGCGTCGACTACCCTTTCATTTCCTACTTTGATCACTTTTTTCTCGTCGTTTTTATTTGCAACTACAATAAAATTGTTGCTTATTCTGTCTCTATGATCAACTAAGGTAAAATACCTTTGATGAGTTTGAAGAGTAGACCTAATGACCTCAGGGGGTAATTTTAAATAACTTTTATCAAATTGAGCAACTAATATATTTGGATTATCAACTAAATTGGTTACCTCGGTAAGTAAAGTTTGGTCAATAAAAACTTTAAAAGATTTTTTTTTACATATTGATGAAATTTTATCGTGAATATATTTTTCACGTTCTCTATGATCAAGCATTATTGAATAGCTTTTTAAAATTTTGTTATACTCAGAAAAATTATTAATTTTTTTTTGTGTTATTGAGTAATTTTCCTCTATTTGTGTAAAATTTGAAGTCTCAAGGTGTTGATAATTAAATTTTAGCACTTTGTTTCCAAAAATAGATAAAATTGATCTTAGTGGTCTACCCCAACTCATTTCATAGTCAGACCATTTCATAGATTTTTTCCAAGATATTTCGTTAAGAGATTTTAATATGCATTTAATTAATTCTTCTTCACTATTAATTTCTTTTCCTTTTATCTTAACAAAATGAAAATTTCCCTTCTCTGTTTTTTTTTCATATAGTTCACTTAAACTAACAAATCTTGATTTTGCAAAGTTTTCTAGAACTTTTTCTGGTACACCAACTTTTGGGCCTTTTATTTCAGCTGGTAAAATTTTAATTTTATCTGGTAATTCAGAAATACGAGTGGCTATTCTTGTTGGAGTAGAATAAATCTCAAAGTTTCCATACTTTATTTTTGCTTCAGATAGTTTTTCTCCTAAAAGTTTTTGAAATTGTTTTCTAGTGCTTATTTGAAGATTTGGTGGTATTTCCTCACTAAAAAATTCAATTAAAAGTTCAGACATTATCTTTCTTGATTTTCTAACCAGCCTGATCCGGCTCCCTTCGCTAGTTCACGAATTCTATTTATATAACCAGTTCTCTCTGCAACTGCAATTACACCTCTTGCATCTAACAAATTAAAAATATGACTAGCTTTTAAACATTGATCGTAAGCTGGTAAAGGAAGTTTTTGATCTAAAAGATTTTTGCATTCCTGTTCTGCGATTTCAAAATTTTTGAGTAGAGATTCGGTGTTAGCTTGATCAAAATTATAAGCGGAGAATTCTTTTTCTGACTGAAGATAAACATCTCCATATTTTACTCCATTATCATTCCAATCAATTTCAAAAATATTTTTCTTTCCTTGTACAAACATACAAATTCTCTCTAAGCCATATGTTAGCTCCACCGATATTGGTTTGCATTCTATTCCTGTCATTTTTTGAAAATAAGTAAACTGTGTAATTTCCATTCCATCACACCATACTTCCCAACCTAAACCTGCAGCTCCCAAAGTTGGGCTCTCCCAATCATCTTCAACAAATCTTATATCATGCTCTTTAGAGTCTATACCAATAGCCATAAGACTTTTTAAATATAGTTGTTTAATATCTTTTGGAGATGGTTTTATTATAACTTGATATTGATAATAATGTTGTAGTCGGTTTGGATTTTTTCCATATCTTCCATCTGTTGGTCTTCTTGATGGTTGAACGTAAGCTGCTTTCCAAGGTTTTGGTCCTAGTGATCTTAAAGTAGTTGCAGGATGAAAAGTGCCAGCTCCAACTTCTAAATCGTAAGGTTGTAAAATAATGCAACCTTGTTTGTCCCAAAACTTTTGTAAATTAAAAATCAAATTTTGAAATGATAAAACTGTATTTTTCTTTTTAGTTTTTTTTGGCATTTATAAACCAAATTTTTGCCACAGAGCTCTTTCTTCTATAACACTCACTACATTATCAACTTGATTATCTAGTGAGGAAGATAATCTTTTTGCTAAAAAACCTTTTTGTTTTTCAAACTTTTTAATTTCAATATTTTCTCCAAATTTTTCTCTCAATATTTGTTCTGCATTTCCAATACCATCTATAAGTCCTAATTTTAAAGAAGTTGAACCTGACCAAAATTCTCCTGTAAAAGTATTATTTTTATCTGGATCTTTAAGTTTAGATCCACGACTTTTTTTTACTAAGTTTATGAAGTCTGAGTGTAGTTCTAACTGTAATTTTTTAATTCTCTCAATATCTTCAGGTTTCTCCTCTTTGAAGGGATCCAAAGTGCTTTTATTTTTTCCAGCAGTATATACTCTTCTTTGAACTCCTATTCTTTTGATAGCATCCTGGAACCCAAAAGATGCAGAAATAACTCCGATTGATCCAACTATTGAACTAGAGTTTGCATAAATCTCATCACCTGCACAAGCGATTAAATAACCGCCTGAGGCTGCAACATCTTCTGCAAAAACAATTACTTTTTTATTATTTTTTTTTGCAAGTTGTCTTATGTAATCATGAATTAAATGTGATTGAACCGGTGACCCTCCGGGTGAGTTAATTGATATTGCTATACTCTTAGCTTTTTTAAATGAAAATGCTTTTTTAATAATCTCTTGTTGGCCAGAAAAATCTATACCTTGCCTAAATCGTCCAGCTGATCCAATGACTCCAGCTAGCCTGATATGTGGAACAATGATTTTTTTTTTAAAAAATGAAAACATATGATTAAAGGTAATAACAATTCTTATATCAGCACATAAATTAAATTGAAATATAAATTACGCTACTCTTGGTTGAAATTGACATGCGTCACAGAGGTCTAAAATAATAATTAATTAATTTTTGAAAAGTATATAATAAATAACTTATGGGTTCAGTAATTCCTTTAAAAAAATCTGCAAACAATGCTTATTTAGATCTAAGAAACCACTTAAATGACAAGCTTGATTCTGTTGAAAAACTTATAAAAAATAAACTCAAAAGTGATGTCACATTGATAAAAAAAATGAGTGATTATCACCTTGATTCAGGTGGCAAAAGAATTAGGGCACTTCTAACAATGGGTTGTTCAAAATTAGGTGGTTATTTAGAGGGGGATAGAGATATAAATCTTGCAGCATGTGTTGAACTAATTCACAGCGCAACCTTACTTCACGATGATGTTATTGATCAAAGTAAAGTACGAAGAGGTAACAAAACTCCAAATCACATATGGGGAAATCAATCTTCTATATTGGTAGGAGACTATTTACTAAGTAGATGTTTTGAAATGATGGTTGAAGATGGAAATTTAGAGATATTGAAACTTCTTTCATCAACGTCAACTAAAATTGCTCAAGGAGAAGTTATGCAGCTTCAACACAAAGGTGAGGCTGACCTTTTAGAAGAAAATTATTTAAAAATTATAAATTTAAAAACTGCAGCTCTGTTTTCAGCTGCTACAAGAGTTGGGGCATGTTTGTCAGACTTGGATATTAAGAAGAAAGATGCTTTAGGGTCATATGGTAAAAATTTAGGTTTAGCTTTTCAAATTGCAGATGATGCTTTGGATTATTTTTCTAAAGAAAAAATATTTGGAAAAGAAATTGGTAAAGATTTTTTTGAAGGTAAAGTTACTCTACCAGTTATAATAGTATATCAAAAAGCTAATTCTATTGAGAGAACGTTTTTAATTAATACTTTCAAAAAAGACATTAGGAATAAAAAAGATTTTGAAGAGACTCAAAGATTAATTAAAAAGTATAAAGCATTAGAGGCAACTTTTAGAAGAGCAGAGTATTTTGTAAACGTTTCTTACGATGCTTTAGGTATTTTCGAAAATTCAGAAGAAAAAAATATTTTACAAAACTTAACTAGTTTTAGCCTTAATAGATCTTTCTAAGGATAAAGTATTTCTTTTACCCAATTGTTATTTTCTTTTTTATAGTTAAGTCTTTCGTGAATTCTGTTTTTTATTTCCAGCCAAAACTCAATTCGTTCAGGTTTTAGATTCCAACCTGACCAGTGAGGTGGTCTAGGGACTTTATTTTCGTCTGGATATTTATTTTTAAATTCTTCAAACCTTTGGATTAACTCTTCTCTTTTTTTCATTACACTAGACTGCGATGATGCCCACGCACCTATTCTACTCCTATAAGCTCTTGAATTATAATATTTATCAGCAACTTTATCATCAACAACATTTACTTTACCAGAAATTCTTATTTGTCTTCTAAGACTTTTCCAATGAAAACACATTGAGGCATTAGGATTTTTTTTAAGATCAATTCCTTTTTTACTATTAAAATTAGTATAGAAAATAAATCCATCCTCACTATAACCTTTTAACAAAACCATTCTCACACTTGGAATTCCATCAGGTGTTGAAGTTGCAAGTGATAATGCATTTGGATCATTAATTTCACTTTTTTCGGCGACAGAGAACCAATTTTTAAACAAAACAATAGGATTCGCCTCATCTCCAAAGCAATTATCCAGTCCTAACGAATTTTGGCCATTTTTTTGATTCATAATTAATATAAAATAATTTATACATTAAATATCGATGTCTTTTAATACTTTTGGAAAAATATTTAGATTTACGACTTGGGGTGAGTCACATGGTCCAGCTATAGGCTGTATTATCGACGGTTGTCCACCAAATATCCCAATTTCTGAGAAGGAAATACAGATAGATATGGATCGTAGAAGACCTGGAAACACTAAGTTTGTATCTCAAAGGAAAGAGTCGGATAAAATAGAAATTTTGTCTGGTGTGTTTGATGGAAAGTCTACGGGAACTCCTATTTCAATATTAATAAGAAACGAAGATAAAAGATCTAGAGATTATGAGTCGATAAAAAATAAGTTTAGACCAGGCCATGCTGATTTCACATATTTTAAAAAATATGGAATAAGAGATTTTAGAGGAGGAGGAAGACAGTCTGCAAGAGAAACAGCCTCAAGAGTTGCTGCTGGTGCTATAGCTAGAATAGTATTAAAAAATTTATTAGGAAAAAAGTTTAGTATTTACGGTGCTGTTATACAATTAGGATTAATGGGCTGTGATAGAAAAAATTGGAATAATAAAGAAATAAGAAAAAACCCATTTTTTTGCCCTGATAAAAAATCAGTAAAACTTTGGGAAAAATATTTGATGGCAGTAAGAAAATCTGGTTCATCATGTGGTGCTATAATTGAGCTAAGAGCAAATGGTATACCTGCAGGACTTGGTGCACCAATTTACTCTAAACTTGATACTGACATAGCAGGTGCTTTAATGAGTATTAATGCCGTTAAAGGAGTAAATATCGGTGCAGGCATGGGTGCTGCATATTTATCAGGGGAAGAAAATTCTGATGAAATGAGATCTAAATCTGGAAAGGCTAAATTTAAAAGTAATAATGCTGGAGGAATACTTGGTGGTATTTCCTCAGGGCAGGAGATAATTGCTTCATTTGCTGTAAAACCAACTTCGTCAATAATTAATAGTAGAGAAACAATTGATAAAAAAGGTAAAAATACAAAAATATCTGTCAGAGGCCGTCATGATCCTTGTGTTGGTATAAGAGCTGTTCCTATTGGTGAAGCTATGCTTTCATGCGTGTTGCTAGACCACTTTTTAATGAATAGAGCTCAGTGTGGTTAAGATAAGTTTTTATTTTTTGCAATAACCACGTTAGAATTTAAAATACTTTCGATTTTCTCAACAATACTGTTACTGTCTAATCCTGCTGTTTTATACATGTTATCAGGTGTATCTTGATCTAAAAATTTATCAGGTAGAATCATAGATCTAAATTTCAATCCTTTATCAAAAAATCCTCTTTCAGATAAAAGATTTGAAACATGAGATCCAAAACCACCTATGGAACCTTCTTCAATTGTCAAAACAGCTTCATGGTTTGAAGCTAATTCCAGAATTTGTTTTTCATCTAAAGGTTTTGCGAATCTTGCGTCAAAAATTGTCACAAAAATTCCTTTCTTATTTAAAGTTGTGGCAGCTTTTTTGCATTCATTCATCCTTGCTCCAAAATTAAGAATTGCCAAATGTTTTCCAGACGAAATAATTCTACCTTTACCAATTTCGATAGTTTCATTGATATCGGGTAATGCTACACCAAAACCACTTCCCCTAGGATATCTGAAGGCTGATGGCCTATCATTTATGTTTACTGATGTATTTATCATTCTTACTAATTCAGCCTCGTCGCTTGCTGCCATTACAACAAAATTTGGTAGAGTAGAAAGGTATGTAGTATCAAATGATCCAGCATGAGTTGCTCCGTCTGAGCCGACTAAGCCTGCTCTATCTATGGCAAATCTAACTGGTAAAGATTGTATTGCAACATCATGAACAACCTGATCATAAGCCCTTTGTAAAAAAGTTGAGTAAATAGCAGCATAGGGTTTGTATCCTTCGGTAGCTAATCCAGCAGCGAAAGTTACTCCGTGTTGTTCGGCTATGCCAACATCAAACATCCTGTCAGGAAACTTTTTTTGAAAAAGATCTAATCCAGTTCCCGATGGCATTGCACCGGTAATTGCTACAATTTTAGTATCATTCTGAGCATGTTTAATTAAGGTATTTGCAAAAACCTTTGTATAAGAAGGTCCTGCTGATTTACCTTTTGCTTGTTTACCAGTTAAAACGTCAAATTTTGATACCCCATGATATTTATCTCCCGACTCTTCAGCGGGTTTGTATCCTTTACCCTTTTTGGTAATTGCATGTATTAATATTGGACCTTGATGATTTGAATTTTTTGCGTTCTCTAAAATTGTAACTAAATTGTTTACATCATGTCCATCAATGGGACCTATATAATAAAACCCAAGTTGGCTGAATAATGTTCCACCTGTCACTGCACTTCTAAGTAAATCCTCTGCTTTCCCCGCGCTTTTTGAAAATCTTCTTGAAAATGCTGAAAGTATTAATTTTATGGTTTCACGGAAACTGAAATATATTTTTCCAGACAAAAGTCTTGCAAGATATTTGCTCATTGCACCAACCGGTGGTGCAATAGACATATCATTATCATTAAGAACAACTATCAATTTAGATTTCATCGCTCCGGCATTATTCATTGCCTCATAGGCCATTCCTGCACTCATTGCTCCATCACCTATAACAGCAACAACATTATTTTTATCATTAGAAAGCTTCTTAGCTGTAGCCATACCAAGAGTTGATGATATAGATGTAGAACTATGTGCTGCTCCAAATGGATCAAATTCACTTTCCGATCTTTTAGTAAATCCTGAAAGCCCACCGCCTTTTCTTAATGTTCTTATTCTGTCTCGTCTTCCTGTAATTAATTTGTGTGGGTAGCATTGATGGCCAACATCCCAAACTAATTTGTCTTTTGGAGTATTGAAAACATAGTGCAAAGCAACAGTAAGCTCTACCACGCCTAGACCTGCTCCTAGATGACCTCCGGTTTCGGATACAACATTAATAAGTTCAGATCTCAATTCTTTTGAAACTTGATCTAATTGATTTTTACTAAGTTTCCTTAAATCTGAGGGATAATTAATATTATCTAATAATTCATTTTTCATTAAAAACTTCTATTTAATATAAAATCTGATACTTCAATTAACTTATTTGATTTTTTTCCATATTTTTTTAATTTATTTATTATCATCTTTTTTCTATCCAAAGCAAACCCTAAAGTTTTTTCATAACCAAATAATTTAATTAATGTGGATTTCCCCTTTTTTTTGTCTTTCTTAACTGGTTTGCCTGTGTTTTTTTTATTTCCTTTTATGTCTAAAAGATCATCTGCAATTTGAAACAATAATCCTAATTCCGCCCCAACCATGCTCATTTCTTTTTGTGTCTTGAGATTTTTTTTAGCTATAATTGCTGGTGCTAAACAACAAAATTCAAATAATTTTCCTGTTTTTTTTCTCTGCATATTGATGATTTTTTTAAAATTAATTTTCTTTTTTTCGTAATTAAGATCTAAAAATTGACCTCCTGCAATACCAACATGACCAGCACATTCAGATAATTTTTTTATAAGATTTAATTTAACAGTTGTATCTACATTAAATTTTTTATCCGCTATTATTTCAAAAGCTAATGTAAGCAAAGAGTTACCAGCAAGTATCGCTGTTGACTCTCCAAATTTGATGTGTGTTGATGGTTTTCCTCGCCTTAATGTGTCGTTATCCATGCACGGTAAGTCGTCATGAATTAAGGAGTACGAATGTATACACTCTACAGCAGCACATAAATTAATTATTTGATTAGATCTAATATTAAAAATTTTTGATGTATTTAAAATGATTGTTGATCTAATCTTTTTTCCACCAAATAAAGTGCCATATTTCATAACAGGGACGAGCTCTGAATACTTTTGTGTATTGAAATATTTTTTTATAAATATGTCTACAATCTTTGCATTTTGTTTGATATTTTTAAGCATTAAAACTATTAATTATTTTTTTTTACCCATCGCATGTATTTTATTTAGTTTTTCCTTAAAAACGTTATCTACATGATTATTCAATAACAGTAATCTTTCATAATCTTTCTTTGAATTCTCTAAATCTATTCCATTATCCTCTAATCTTTTTAAAATATCCAATATTTCAATTTTAGCTTCGTTTATTGATTTACTTTTAATGTCAGGTGGAATATTTTTGATTTTCATTAAACTTATAATAATCTTAATATGAAAAATATCTATAAAAATTCTTTTTACAACCTTAATAAGGCAAAAAGAATTTTAGAAAAAAACCAAATTTTAGCATTACCGACAGAAACCGTATATGGGTTAGCAGGAAATGCTTATTCTCATAAATCTGTTAAGAGAATATATAGTTTAAAGAAGAGACCTCAAAAAAATCCACTTATTATTCATTATTATAATTTAGACCTGCTTAAAAGAGATGCGGAATATGATAAAAATTTTTTAAAACTTTATAAAAAATTTTCTCCTGGACCTCTTACATACATTTTAAAAAAGAAAGAAAAATCAAAAGTTTCAAAATTTGCTAATGCGAAATTAAAAACAATTGCGGTGAGATTTCCAAAAAATAAAATTATTAGATCTTTATTAAAAAAATTAACTTTCCCTTTAGCAATACCAAGTGCAAATATTTCTACTGGGGTAAGTCCAACAGAACCATTAGATGTAGTTGACGAATTCAAAAATAAAATTAAATTTATTTTAAATGGTGGAAAATCAACAATTGGACTAGAGTCGACTGTTATAAATTTGAGCGGTAAACCTACAATTTTGAGACCAGGAGCAATAAGTTATATTCAAATTGAAAAGATATTAAGAAAAAAAGTCTCAAATGTAGCTAAATCTAAATTTGTGATTTCACCTGGTATGCATAAAAAACATTATTCGCCAGGAATACCAATTAAGCTTAATTCAATTAAACCTGATTATAAGGCCGCATTCATTGTTTTTGGAAAAAAGTATAAGATGAAAAAAAATATGTTTAATTTAAGTAAAAAAAGTAATCTTAAAGAAGCAGCCAAAAATTTATATAAAGTCTTAAGAAAGATAAAAAAATTGAAATATAAAAAAATTAATGTGGTTAAGATTCCAAATAAAAGTATTGGAATTGCGATCAATGATAGATTAAAGAAGGCATCAAATTAAATGTCCATAGAAATTAAAAATTTATCAAAAAAATTTAATGAAGTTTATGCAGTAAAAAATATCGATTTCACAATTGGTGCAAATAAAACTATTGGATTACTTGGTCCTAATGGTTGTGGCAAAACTACATCAATAGGAATGATGCTTGGATTAATAAAGCCAACTACAGGTGATATTATTATACAAAATAAAAATATAAATACATTTGAGAGAAATAAACTTTTAAGTATTATGAATTTTGCATCGCCCTACGTAGAATTACCTAAAAAACTTAGTGTGAAACAAAATCTCCAAATCTACGGTAGGCTTTACGGGGTAAAAGATTTATCTATTAGAATAGATGAATTAGCTGAAGACTTAAATTTAAAAGATTTTATAAATAAAAAAACTGGTGAGTTATCCTCAGGACAAAAAAATAGAGTGTCTCTTGCTAAGTCGCTTATTAATAAACCTGAAATTCTTCTATTAGATGAACCGACTGCAAGTCTTGATCCAGATATTGGTGATTATGTTAGGTCTTATGTGCAGTCATACAAATCTAAAAATAAAGTAACTATACTTTTAGCTTCTCATAATATGGCTGAAGTAGAAAGACTTTGTGACAGTGTTATAATGATGAAAAAAGGGAAAATTATTGATCAAGGAACTAGTAAAGAGATAATAAATAGACATGGTAGAACTAATCTGGAAGAAACGTTTTTAAAAATAGTAAGGAGCAAAGATGAGGTGGCATAAAATTTATGCTTTATGTTTAAGACATATTTACTTGATAAGTAATTCTTTGCCAAGAATTATAGACTTAATATATTGGCCAACTGTACAAATATTATTATGGGGATTTATATCAAAATTTTTTACTTTAAATTCTGAGTATTACAGTAACACAGTAGGAATAATATTAACAGCAGCCATTCTATACGATTTTTTATTTAGAGTAAGTATAAGTTATAATATTATGTTTCTTGAAGAAATTTGGAGTAGGAATTTTACAAATTTATTTATAGCTCCAATAAAGTTAAGTGAAATGATAGCATCGCTTACAATAACTGCGGTGTTTAGATCTTTAATAGGACTAATTCCAGCTGCATTATTGGCCATACCTTTGTTCGGCGTCTCAGTTTTTAAAATAGGTTTACCACTGTTGGCATTGTTATTTAGTTTGTATATTTTTGGTGTCACGCTTGGACTTTTGGTCACCGCAGGACTTTTGCGATTTGGCCCTTCGTTTGAAAATATTGCTTGGGCAAGTTTATTTTTTTTAGCCCCATTGGGTTGTATATATTACCCGGTAGAAATACTTCCTTTGTCATTACAAATAATAGCTAAAGGACTTCCGCTTGTACATGTTTTTGAAGAAATGAGAAATATACTTATAAATGGAACAGTTAATTATTTTGAAATATTCATTTCGATTTTAATTTCAGTTGCCTATTTTATTTTTGGTGTAATAATTTTTTATATGGCATATTTTGGTGCTAGAGTAAGAGGCACCTTGATAAATATGGGGGAATAATAAATGGCTCTATATGACTGTTTTATGTATTTTGATGAAGATATGTTGCTCGACATCAGGTTAAATATATTAAATGAAACAGTTGATAAATTTGTAATAGCAGAAGCAACAAAAACTCACTCTGGTCAAGATAAAAAGCTTAATTTTGATATAAAAAATTTTTTAAAATTTAAAGATAAGATAAATTATTTAGTAATCGATGATTTGCCTGAAAATTTAAGTAAATACAAAAAAGGCTGGTCGGAAAGTCATTTAAGAGATCAATATCAACGAAATTCTTTAAGTAGAGGTTTGGTGGACTGTGATGAAGATGATTTAGTTATGATCTCAGATCTTGATGAAATTCCAAATCCAGACAAAATAAGTGAATTTAATAAAGAAAAAAAGTATGCTTGTTTTTTACAAAAGAATTTTCATCAAAAATTAAATTTACTAAATACTTCAATAAAGGAATGGCCTGGAACAAAAATATGTATTAAAAAATATCTAAAATCACCTCAATGGCTCAGAAATATTAAAACTAAAGAAATACCTTTTTGGAAGTTCTATAAACCTCGAAGACCACAAATATTAAATGATGGTGGATGGCATTTTAATGATTTAAAAACACCAGAAGAACTATCTAATAAAATCCAGAGTTATGCTCACCAAGAATTTAATAAAGATAAATTTGTTGATGTTAGAAAAATTAGAGACAGATTAAAAAATAGGAAAGATTTATTTGATCGTGATTACAAATTTGAAATTATAAATATTGACAAAAATTACCCTAAATTTTTAAGAGAAAATAAGATTAAGTATAAAAACTGGATATTATAAAATTTGTATTATTTTATTTTGGTGGGCCGTGAAGGATTTGAACCCTCAACCTCACCGTCCGAAGCGGTGCGCTCTATCCAGTTGAAGCTAACGGCCCTTGGGAATATAATACTTTTAAATTATTAGATGAATAAAACAATAACATTTTTAGCTAAGGATCTGGGAAAAAAGATCAGATTAGATAAGTATTTAGCAGATAACTTAAATGATTTTACCAGATCACAAATAAAAAAAATAATATTATCAAAGAATATCAAGTTGAATAAAAAGTTGATCAATTCTGCATCTGAGAAAGTAAAGAATGATGATTTAATTGAGGTGAGTTTTCCAGATAAAACAAATAAAGATTTAAAACCAAAAAAAATAAATTTAGATATAGTATACGAAGATAACGATCTAATAATTATAAATAAAAAAAGTGGCTTAGTTGTTCATCCTGGAGCTGGAAATCAAGATGAAACTTTAGTGAACGGATTAATGTATCTTTACAAAAATAATTTGTCTAATATTAACGGAGACTTTAGACCAGGCATAGTCCATAGAATTGATAAAGACACGAGTGGTTTAATTGTTGTTGCTAAAAACAATCAAACTCACAATAGTCTCTCCGAGCAATTTAGTAATCACTCAATAAAAAGAAAGTATTTGGCTTTGGTTTGGGGTGTAGTAAGACCTTTGACTGGAAAGATAACAACCTTAATTTCTAGAAGCAAAAAAAATAGACAGCTAATGACAGTAAGTGAGCGTTTGGGTAAGAAGGCAATAACAAACTACAAAACTTTAAAAACATTCAGTTCAAAAGAAATACCAAGAATGAGTTTAATAGAGTGTATTTTAGAAACAGGAAGAACCCATCAAATTAGAGTGCATCTAGCGTACAAAGGAAATCCTTTAATCGGTGACAAAAAGTATGGAAAAAAAAAACAAAAATTCAAAAAAATTAATTTAAAATTTGAAAAAATACTCTCTTCATTTGATAGGCAAGCATTACATGCTAAAAGTTTAGGTTTTTTTCATCCAGTAAAAAAAAAGTTTCTTGATTTTGACTCCAAATTACCTAGTGATTTTAAAAAAATACTAGATTTTCTTGACAAATTTGGTAATTGAACAATAAAAATTTATAAATATATATACAATTATGAAAACAAAGTCTGAAATTGCTAACGTACCAAGTTTAACAAGTGAGGGTGGTTTATCTGTTTATCTTGCGCAGATTAAAAAATTTCCAATACTGGATGCTGAAGAAGAGTATATGTTGGCCAAAAATTGGAAAGAGCGTGGTAATTTAAAATCAGCTCACAAACTAGTTACAAGCCACTTACGTTTAGTTGCTAAAATTGCAATGGGTTATCGTGGGTATGGTCTTCCAGTTAATGAATTAATCTCGGAAGGGAATATAGGTTTAATGCAAGCTGTAAAAAAATTTGATCCTGAAAAGGGATTTAGATTAGCAACTTATGCTATGTGGTGGATCAAAGCTGCAATTCAAGAATACGTTTTAAGATCATGGAGTTTAGTTAAAATGGGAACAACATCTGCCCAAAAAAAACTTTTTTTTAATTTGAAAAAAATCAAACAGCAAATAGCTCCTAATCAAGATGGAGATTTAAAAGATGAACAAGTTAACGAAATATCAAAAAAGCTTGGTGTTAAATCAGATGAGGTTGTGAACATGAATCGTAGAATGATGGGGCAAGAAAAATCTCTTAATGAACCAATTAAAGACGGAGAAAAAGGTGAATGGCAAGACTGGATTGTAAGTGAAGATTTGGATCAAGAACTTTTTGTAGCACAAAAACAAGAGATGGATGAGAAAAAAACTTTGCTGCATCGATCAATAAAAATTCTCACTGATAGAGAGAGAGAAATTTTACAAGATAGAAAATTATCAAACGAACCAAAAACATTAGAAGAATTGAGTAAAAAATATAAAATAAGTAGAGAAAGAATAAGACAAATTGAAACTAAGGCTTTTGAAAAACTTCAGAAGGCTATGCTTAATGCGACAAAATCTGAAAATTTACTTCCAAGAAATTAAGAAAATGGATTTTCAAGTAGAATAGTGTCTTCTCTTTCAGGGCTAGTTGAAATACTTGATATTTTGGCTTCGATAAAATCCTCAAGAGCATAAATATATTTTTTTGCTTTATCTGGAAGGTTTTCAATATTTCTTACACCTTTAGTACTTTCTTTCCAACCTGGAAATGTTTCATAAATTGGTTCAATTTTAAATTGATCTTCTGCGCCTGCAGGTAAATAGTCTAATTTTTTACCATTAAGCTTGTATGAGGTACACATTTTAATCTCATCTAATTCATCTAAAACATCTAACTTAGTCAATGCTATTCCGTTAATACCAGATATTTTTATAGTCTGTCTTACTAACACTGCATCGAACCATCCACATCTTCTCTTCCTGCTAGTAACTGTTCCAAACTCCTTTCCTCTTGAGCCTAATAAATCTCCAATTTTATTTTTTTGCTCTGTGGGAAATGGTCCCTCACCTACTCTTGTTGTATAAGCTTTTGTAATACCCAAAACATAACTTTCGCTATTAGATCCTAATCCAGATCCTGTTGCAGCAGTGGACGCAACAGTATTTGAGGAGGTTACAAAAGGATAAGTACCATGATCAACATCTAGGAGTATACCTTGGGCTCCCTCAAACAGTATTTTTTTTCCTTTTGATTTGTATTCATTTAACCTTTTCCAAACTGGTTGTGAAAATTTTAAAATTTGTGGTGCTATTTTTAATAAATCTTTTTTTAATTTATCCTTTTTAAAAACCTTCTGTTTTAAACCTTTCCTTAATGCATTGTGGTGTATCAATGCTGCTTCTAATCTTTTATCTAAATTACTTTCTGAAGCTAAATCCATAACTCTAATTGATCGTCTGCCGACTTTATCTTCATAGGCCGGACCTATACCTCTCCTTGTAGTTCCGATTTTTGCTTTTCCAGCAGCGTCTTCTCTTATTTCGTCGATTTCCTTATGATATGGCAATATAAGGTTTGCTGCTTCGGAGAGTATTAGATTATTCTCATCTACTTCGACTCCTTTGGATTTCATCTCTTTTATTTCATCAATTAAAGCCCAAGGATCTACAACAACACCATTTCCAATTATAGAAATTTTACCTTCTCTAACAGTTCCAGATGGTAATAATCTCAATTTGTAAATTTTTCTATCAATTACCAGAGTATGTCCAGCGTTGTGACCACCTTGAAATCGAACAACAACATCAGCTTCACTTGAGAGCCAATCAACAATCTTACCTTTTCCTTCATCTCCCCACTGTGTTCCAACAACTATAACATTTTTCATCTTTTAAATTTATTATCTATACTAATTGAACTTAAATGATTTATAGGTCCATGGCCCTTTCCATAATTAAGATTGGATCTAATTGACTGATTAACATATTTAATTCCAAGCTCACAAGATTTATTTATACTTTTTCCACATGCAAAAAAAGTTGCAATTGCACTTGATAAAGTGCAGCCAGTTCCATGGGTGTTTTTAGTTTTAATTTTTTTATTTTTAAATATTTTTATTTCTTTTTTATTTAAAAATACATCTTTCATAATTTTAGAGTTTCTATGGCCACCTTTTAACAATACATTTTTAACACCAGAATTGAGCAAAATATTGGCGGCCTTAATCATGTCTTCTAAATTTTTAATTTTAATTTTAGTTAGTACCTCAGCTTCTGGAATATTAGGAGTTATAAGATAAACCTTTTTAATAAGCTTTTCTTTTAATACTTTAATTGCAGTATCATTTATAAGTTTAAAACCACCTTTAGCAACCATAACTGGATCTAAAATTATTTTTTTAGTTTTAACTTTTTGAAGAGATTTTATTACTGAATTAATCACAATCGGTGAATGAAGCATTCCAATTTTAATTGCATCTGGTTTGATATCTTTTGAAGTAAATAAAATCTGTTTTTCTATTTCTTTAGGTGGAATAGGTACAACAGACTTTACTCCAGTAGTATTTTGAGCAGTAATAGCTGTAACAGCTGTCATTGCATAACCTCCTAATGCTGTTACTGTTTTTATATCTGCTTGAATTCCTGCGCCACCAGAAGAGTCTGATCCTGCAATTATTAGAATTTTTGATTTAGGTTTCAAATTATTTAATTGAGCTTTTGATTACTTTTATACATTTTAGAATTAAACTTTTATCATAGGATTCAGCCATTATCCTAATTTTTGGTTCTGTTCCAGATTTTCTAACTAAAATTCTACCATTTTGACCCATAAGCTTATTTGCTATCTTTATCGCGTTTTTACATTTTGATTTATTAATTACATTTTTATCGTTTACTTCTACGTTTTCTAATATTTGTGGTAATGGTTTAAAAACTTTTAATAATCGGCTAGCTTTTTTACCCTTCCGAAGAGAAAATAAAACCTCTAAGGCTACTAATAATCCATCCCCAGTTGTTGCAAATTTTCCTAAAATAATGTGACCAGACTGTTCGCCACCTAAATTATAATTGAGCTTTTTCATTTTTTCTTTAACGTACCTATCTCCAACTTTAGACCTCGAAAATCTTATTTTTTCATTACGTAAAAATTTTTCTAAACCATAATTGGACATTAATGTTCCAATTACTCCACCTTTTAAAATTTTTTTCGACTTCCATCTACGAGCCAACATTGCAATAATTTGATCACCATCTATTATTTTTCCTTTTTCATCGCACATAATTACTCTGTCAGCATCTCCATCAAATGCTATTCCGATTTTAGCTTTATGTTTTTTTACAACAGTCTTTATTTTTGAAGGATATGTTGATCCACATTTTTCATTAATATTTAATCCATTTGGTTTTACTCCTATAGAAATCACTTTTGCACCTAGTTCTTTTAATAATTTAGGAGCTGCTTTATAAGAAGCCCCATTTGCACAATCTAGAACAATTTTCGTACCTTTTAGATGAAAATTGCTTGGAAAATTATTTTTTAGTATTTTTGTATATTTGTCATTTCCATCCTCGAGACGCTTTACTCTTCCCAATAATTTTGGGTTTGTTAACTGTTTCGTATTTTTTGCATCTATTAGTCTTTCAATTTTTTTTTCAATTTTATCAGATAGTTTCATCCCGTCAGGACCAAATAATTTCAGTCCATTATCATGGTAGGGATTGTGTGATGCGGTAATCATTATTCCCATGTTAGCCTTCATAGATTTAGTCAACATAGCTAAGCCATTTGTGGGTAAAGGACCTAAAGTGTAAACATGCATTCCACCAGATACTAAACCAGAAACTAGTGCTGGTTCTAAAGTATATCCTGATAATCTAGTATCCTTTGCAATTATAGCTATTTGTTTTGATTTTTTTTGATTTTTAAAATAAGTACCCGAAGCAAGACCAAATTTAAAAAATTTCTCTCCAGTTATATTTCCTTGATTTACTGTCCCTCTAATACCGTCTGTTCCAAAATATTTATTTTTCATTAATTTTTTCGTACACCATTATTCCTTGCTTAACTTCTCTTACATTGTGCACTCTGAACATTTGTACACCTTGGGATAACAAGTAAAGAACTGACGCTAATGTTCCTCCTGTTCTATCTTTACTGTCGTACTCGCCAGATATTTGATTAATGAATCTTTTTCTCGAAGTCCCAACCAAAATAGGAAAGCCAAGGCTATGAAACAAAGATATATTGGAAATTAAAGTCAAATTATGTTTCAGAGTTTTACCAAAACCAATCCCTGGATCTATTATGATTTTTTTGTTATCTGTAATATTTGAAATTTCTTTTTCAAAAAAATCGTAAATATCTAGTAAAACATTTTTGTATTTTGGATACCTTTGCATTGTTTTTGGAGTTCCTTGCATATGATGCAAAACTTTTGGAATATTAAAATCTCTTAATTTAATAAGCGCAAAGGGATCATGATTAAAACCTGACACATCATTGATTAAATCTGCGCCGGAGGTAATGCTTTTAACCATTATATCAGATTTTCGTGTATCAACTGATAAACAAATTTTTTTATATTTTTTTTTAAAATTATTTAAAACATACTTAATTCTCTCCCACTCAATTTTTGGGTCAATCGTTTTTGAACCTGGCCGAGTAGACTCTCCACCAACATCAATAATATTTGCTCCGGATTTTATCATGTTAGAAATTTGCTTAAATGCCTTACTGTAGTTATTAAATTTTCCTCCATCTGAGAAACTATCAGGAGTAAGATTAAGAATACCCATAATTGACGGGGATTGAAAATTAATATGTTTAAGAAAATCCTTTCTCTTCGATACAATTTTACTTAGATCTTCTTTAACAATTTTTCTAATTTTTTTATTTAATTTAAAAATTTTATTAATATTAATTAAATTAACCTTTACTCCCCTTTTTTCTCTCGAAAAAATTTCGATACTATCGAAGGCAATGTTGTTCTTACCGTTTAATGGAAGTGCTTTTTTTGTTTGTATTAACCTTATTGCTTCACTTCCATGATAAAAATTACACGCCCTCGTGTAATATTTTCTCATGATAAGTTATTATAGTGCTGGTTTCGGTTTTAAACCAATAGAATCTATTGCTGAGGATGCTTTATCATCAGCTTCTTCTTCCTGTTTTTTAGAAAGTTTGGTTGGTTGAATATTTTTAAGTATAAGATCTCTAATTTCATCGCCTGTTAGAGTTTCGTAAACTAATAAAGCCTTAGCTATTTTGTGAAGATCGTCTATTTTTTCAGTTAAAACTGTTCTAGCTCTTTCGTATCCAGTATCTACAATTTTTTTAACTTCAGAGTCTACTTTTTTCGCAGTATCTTCAGACATATTTTGCTGCCTAGTAATTGATCTTCCCAAAAACACTTCATCTTCATTTTCTCCGTAAGCTATGGTTCCTAAACTTTTACTCATGCCATATCTTGTCACCATATTTTTTGCCATTTTCGTGGCCATATCAATATCAGATGAAGCACCAGATGTTATTTTTTCATAACCAAATATAATCTCTTCAGCAATCCTACCCCCCATTGCCACTGCTATATCTGAATACATTTTTTCTCTTGTAACAGAGAGTTGATCTCTCTCCGGCAATCTCATAACCATTCCTAAAGCTCTTCCTCTAGGTATAATGGTTGCTTTGTGTATTGGGTCAGATGCTTTTTCATTTAAAGCAACAATAGCATGACCCCCTTCATGATATGCAGTTAACTTCTTTTCCTCTTCTGTCATAACCATTGATCTTCTTTCGGCGCCCATCATTACCTTATCTTTGGCTTCCTCTATATCAACCATTGTAACCACTCTTTTATTTTTTCTTGCAGCTAAAAGTGCGGACTCGTTGATTAAATTTGCTAAATCGGCTCCAGAAAAACCAGGAGTTCCTCTAGCAATGGTTCTAAGTTTCACATCTGGGCCAGTATTTATTTTTTTTACATGAACTTTTAAAATAGCTTCTCTTCCTAAAATGTCAGGATTAGGCACTACTACTTGTCTGTCAAATCTACCTGGTCTTAATAAAGCGGGATCTAAAACGTCAGGTCTATTTGTTGCTGCTATTAAAATAATTCCCTCGTTGGTGTCAAAACCATCCATCTCAACCAAAAGCTGGTTTAAAGTTTGTTCTCTTTCATCGTTACCACCCCCTAGACCTGCACCTCTGCTTCTACCAACCGCATCGATTTCATCAATAAAAATAATACATGGAGCATGTTTTTTCCCTTGCTCAAACATATCTCTAACTCTTGAAGCTCCAACTCCAACAAACATTTCTACAAAATCAGAACCTGAAATTGTAAAGAAGGGTACGTTAGCCTCACCTGCAATAGCTTTTGCTAAAAGTGTTTTACCTGTACCTGGTGGTCCAATTAATAAAGCTCCTTTAGGAATTTTTCCTCCAAGTTTTCTAAATTTTCTTGGATCTTTTAAAAAATCAACTATTTCTTCTACTTCTTCTTTTGCTTCCTCAATACCTGCAACATCGTTAAAAGTAACTTTACCCTGGGCCTCGTTTAATAACTTTGCTTTTGATTTTCCAAATCCCATTGCACCACCTCTACCACCTTGCATTTGGCGCATGAAAAATATCCAAACACCAATTAAGAGTAACATTGGGAACCAAGACAATAGGACACCTAATAAAGAAGGCATCTTATCTTCAACGGGAGCAGCGTTTATACTGACATTTTTATCAGAAAGTTTGTTTACTAAATCTGGGTAATTTGGTGAATAAGTTTTGAACTTCGATCCATCTGATAAAGTACCGTTAATATTATTTCCTTGAATTTCAACTTCAACAACTCTGCCGTTATCAACCTCTTCTAAGAATGTTGAAAAGGCAATTTGATTACTATTCTGGTTTGCTCTTTCAGGGTTTTGGAAAAGATTAAATAATCCTACGGAAAGTAAGATTATAAGTCCCCACATTAGTAAATTTCTAAAATTCATTTAATATATAAGTAGTTATTTTTAATAATATAACAAGTATGTCAAACTAGATTAATAATAAAATATGGCAAATTGTAGTATGTGTATCAAAATTGACCCTTTTTATTGGATATTTTAATATTCTTTTGTCACATGCAGAAAGTTTTTTTTCTTTTCAAAAATACACCCCCCTAGAGTGCACTTTTTGATCCTGATTCTTTGAAATCCTTCAATTAAATTTAAAACTTTAATTGATCTCGGAGGGTAATAAGATTTTGAAATATTTTTAATGACGTTGTTCATTATTCTAAATCTGATTTCTAAAGGTTCCTTCTGAAACTTTACAAAATTAAGAACGGCTTTTTTATTCTCAAAAATTACAAATTTTTTTATACTTTTTGCTACATAAAAATCTATTGCTTCTCTGGTTGATGCAATATTTTTTATAGATCTAGAAATTTTTTCTATATTTATACCTTTGCTTTCTAAATTTTGTTTTAATACTCTAATATTAGTCCTTAAAAATTTTTTATTTTTATTACTCGGGTCCTTAAGGATATTACCAAAAACATTTTTAGCTATTTTTATAAGATCAGTTTTTTTAAAATCAAGTAGTGGACGTATTAATCTTGTTCCATTTTTAAGTGTTGTCATTTCCTGCATGGATGAAAGTCCCTCAACACCGCTCCCCCTTGACAATCTTATTAAAAAAGTTTCAATCTGATCATCTTGGTGGTGTGCAACTAAAAGGGATTTAGCATTTTTCTTTTTGCAAAATTTTCCAAGTAATTCATATCTTATATCTCTCGCATTTTTTTGCATATTCTTTGTAATTTTTTCCTTATTTTTTAAAATTGATAATGTTAAATTTTGTTTTCTAAGGAGTTTTTTTACACTTAAAGCTTCTTTGTTAGAATTCTCTCTAAGTCCGTGATCTACTAGCGCAAAAAAAAACTTATATTTTTTTTCTACTGCAATACTTTTTGTGATTGAAACTAATGCTAAGCTATCCGGACCACCAGATACACCGACAACAAAAGAATTGTTTTTTTTGTATTTTTTTAAGATTAGATTTACTTTTTGATAAATGTCGGAATAGTTATGTCTTGTTACATTTGAATTTTTTATTCTCATATTCTGCTTTTTGTAACACAGACTTGCTTGCTTTTGGATATTGTTTTTTTACTCCCTGTATCATCAAACATCCTTGATCTTTTTCACCAAGTTGAACTAATGTACTACCAAGTTTCAATAAATTTATCGGGGCTTTTTTACTTTTAGGATAATTTTGATAACCATCCAAGTATGCTGCAGCTGCATCTTGGTAGAGTTGTCTGACTCTAAATGTTTCTCCATACCAATATTGTGCGCTTCCTGCTAAGTCATTACTTTTGTTTTTGTCAATAAATTCTCTTAAAGCAAATTCAGCAGTTTCATAATCGCCAACTTTTATAAAGCTTACTGCAAAGTCATATTGCTCCCTGGGAGATTTGTTTGGTAATAAAGATTTAGCTGGAGAAGCTTTTTCTGTTACGACAAGTCCAGCAGTTTCAACCGATTGTGTTTTTTGAACTTCCTTTGTATTTTTAAGATCTTCATCTGATATTCTACCAAGATTATCTGGGAGATCGGTTCCGGGTAGTTTTTTCTTTTTTGAAATTTTTTTATCTTCAACTATATTTTCGGGATTATTTTCCAAATCACTAAACCTCATTTGGTTATCAGTTTGCATTTTTGTTATTCTTTTAGATAACTTGTCCATTTTAAAATTAACTTCTTCAAACTTATTTGTTAAATTTTGAAATTGTGTTTCTATTTCGTTTAATTTTAAAAGATGTCGAGTTAAAATATCTTCGTTTAGACTGTTCGATGAAGAATTTGATGAAGGTGTAATTTGCGAAGATTTATAAACTGCTTTTTCAAGTGTTTTTAAGTCTTGTTTTAATTGTTGAATTTCTGTTGAAATATTATTTGAGCTTTCTTCCTCAGCTTTAATAAGGTTTGAGACGAATAAAAATGTAACTAAAAAAAAAGTTACAACTAAAAAATTATGCTTTTTAAGAATCATTTTTCATTTTTTAAATATACAAGATGGCAAAAAAAAGACCCCTGTTTTTTAGAACAGGGGTCTTTATAATAAGCTTAATAAGGTTTAATTTGCTTTTACAGTAACTGATCTTCGATTTTGAGACCAAGCCAATGGTGAGCTAGCCGGGTTAACCGGTCTTTCTTTACCATAACTGATTACGGATATTCTTTTTCCAGAAACGCCATATGTCATCAAATAATCTTTTGCTGCATTAGCTCTTCTTTCGCCTAAAGCTAAGTTATACTCTCTTGTACCTCGCTCATCGGCATGTCCTTCAACTGTAACAGTTACATTTTTATTTTTTCTCATCCAAGTAGCCTGTTTTCTTAATGTATCTCTCGAAGCAGTAGTAAGACTAGATTTGTTAGTTGCAAAAAATATTCTATCTGGAACACCTTTTGCTAAAAACTCAACTGTATCTGTTCCTGTGTACACATCATTAGCTGTATCTACGTTTGCTTTCTTAGCTGTAGAACAAGCTGATATTAACAGCGTACTAAATAAAACTATAAAAAGGTTCTTTATGGCTTTATTAAATTTCATTATTAACTCCTAAATATATTTAAGGTAGATGCAATATTTCAAATTTTTGGAAATCTTGCAAGTGTAAATTGTACGTGAAAAATCACTACTTTGACAATAATGAGGACCAAGATGGGTCCGAGGCGTCAGTCTCGGTTTTTAATCTTCTCTCATTATAGCCAGTAATATCTATTGACCACAATTTTGCGGAAAAACCTTTTCCTTTACTATCAGATTTAGTCTCTCTATAAAAAATCAATACTCTTCCGTTAGGCGACCAGGAAGGAGCTTCCTGATAAAAATTTTCAGTTAACAGTCTTTCTCCAGTACCATCAGATCGCATTACACCAATATAAAATCTTCCTTTTCTAACTTTAGTAAAAGCGATTAAATCTCCTCTCGGAGACCAAACTGGTGTTCCGTAGAGACCTGATCCATGTGTAATTCTTTTTACTTGAGTACCATCGCTCCTCATTACATATATCTGTTGAAGTCCGCTCCTATCAGAATTAAAAGTTATATACTTGCCATCTGGGGAATAAGACGGTGAAGTATCAATTGAAGGATGTTTGGTAATTTGTTCAACCACTCTTGTTTCTAAATCCATAGAATAAATATCTGAATTTCCATCTTTGGCAAAACTCATAATAATTTTTTTGCCATCTGGAGAAAATCTAGGAGCAAATGTCATTCCAGGAAAATTTCCAACAACTTCTTGTATGCCAGTTTCAATATCTAACAGGTAAACTCTTGGCATATTTTTAAAATAGGATAGATACGTAACTAACTGGTTGGTTGGATTAAACCTTGGTGTAAGAACCAATTCATTACCAAGGGTTAAATATTTCGTATTAAAACCATCCTGATCCATTAGGGCAAGCTTTTTAATTCTCTGGTTCTTAGGCCCTGTTTCTGAAACAAATGCAATTCGGGTATCAAAATAACCAGACTCTCCAGTAAGTCTCTCGTATATTTTATCTGAGATTATATGTGCAACTCTTCTCCAGTTATTTGGTGTGGTTGTAAAGGATAGAGCTACCATTTCTTTAGCTGCAGTTAGGTCCCAAAGTCTAAATTCAACTTTTAACTTATTATTCTTTATTAATAATTTACCTGTAACAAGTGCCTGGGCTTTAATTAAACGCCAGTCCTCAAACCTTGGTTTTAAATGTGCAATATCTGGTTTTTGAACAAAAGAAGCTTTCTTTAGTGGATTAAATAATCCAGTTGATTTAAAGTTTTTTTCTATGATCTTAGAAATTTCTTCCCCTAATGTTGATGTTTCAAATGAAGGGATTTTTTCAGATTCTGAATCTACGTGTAATGGTGAAACTGCAATTGGTAATGGATCTAAATTTCCTCTTGTAATATCTACAGTAATTAACGCGTGAGTATTATTCCAGCTTAAAATATATAATAATAAAGTAAAAATAATTTTTTTCATTTTTTTAACCTTTTAACATTTCTGACGGGTCAAAATTTAACTGTAATTCTTTCCATCTTTCGTAACCAGTTGGTGGTACTTTTAAAGGCTGGCAAATTCTGACAGCTCTTAAAGCACTTTCAGCTAAAATTTTATAAAAACTTTGACCTGGAGTATTCATTCTAGCGTGATCTAAGATTTCTGACTTAAGAATTCTTCCGTCTGGTTTTAATTTTAATTTTATTCTAACTAATAGGTTTTCATCATAAGGCAAGCCCAACGGTACACTCCAGCAACCAAAAATTTGTGCTCTTAAAGCATCTTCTTCTGACAAAGATAATCCTTGTGCAAATGCATTCTTTACACTGCTTTGTGTTAACTCCTGTTTCTTTCTCTGTGTTTCCGCCTGTTCTTCTTTTGCTTTATCTATAAGGGCTGCTATCTCATTTGTGTCGAATAACTCATCTTTTTCAAATTCAGAGGCCTGTCTAATTTGAGGTTTTATTTCTTCAGGGTTTTGTTTTTTTTTAACTAATTTTTTAGTTTCTTTTTTGTCTTCTGGCAGGGGTATTCTATCTGGTTTTTCTTTTGCTTTAGCAGCTGGTGGCGCTTGTTCCGAAACAACACGTTTTTTTTCCTCTTTGACTTCTTTTATGATTTTCCTGGCTTTAGGGGCAAAGGGAATATAAGTTTTATCCTTTATTTCAATTAATTCTACTGAAACTATTGGTGGTAAATCAATTGGTTCTCTCATCATAAACGGTAAAGTTAGCATTGTTAAAAAAATAATTAATGAATGAAATAAAAATGAAAATAGTAAACTTTTAGTCATAGAATTTTAATTCTTATAAGGCTCAGATATAAGAGCTACTTTTGAAAAACCTGCACCTGATAGTCTGCCCATAACTTCTAATACTCTTCCGTAGTTTATTGTTTTGTCCCCTCTTACATAAATTCTAGTATCAGTTCTATTTTTCGATATTGCCAATAATTTCGGTACAACCTTCTCAAAAGTAACTTTATGTTCTTGAATAAATAATTCACCCTTTGAGTTGATTGAAATAGTAAGTGGCTCCTGATCATCAGGTAAAGAGTCGGCTGCCGACTCCGGTAAATCAACTTGAACTCCAACTGTAAGTAATGGCGCGGTTACCATAAATATTATTAATAGCACAAGCATCACATCTACGAATGGAGTTACGTTTATTTCGCTCATGGGTTCTTTCTTTGAGCGGTTCATTATAAAAGCCATAAAAAATTAAATTATAGATAAAAATCTTTTTGAAAAGTTATCGATTCTTGCAAAATATCTTTGTGAGTCACTGTTAAATTTATTGTATGCAATTACCGCTGGTATTGCTGCTAATAAACCAAGTGCAGTTGCAAATAATGCCTCTGCAATTCCGGGAGCTACTATTGCTAAACTGGTATTTCTAGAAATCGCTATTGATTGAAATGAATTCATAATTCCCCAAACTGTTCCAAAAAGTCCTATGAAAGGAGCGGTTGAACCTATAGTAGCTAGATAGGTAAAATTTTTCTCAATACTTTTTAATTGATTATCGATAGATACTTCTAATACTCTTTCAACTCTTGCGCTTTGAACTGCGGTTGATTTTGATCTTGTTTTAATTACTTCATTCATTGCGGATTTAAAAATTATTGTGAGTGGATCATCAGATTTTTGCGGTAAGTTCTTATAAAAAGCTTCTGCAGATTTTGATTTCCAAAATTTATCTTCAAAAGATTTTGTTGAGGTATCAATTCTTCTAAACAACCTAGCCTTATCAAAAATTAATGCCCATGAAAAAATTGAACTTGCAATAAGAATTAATATCACTGCTTTAACAATAAAATCTGCTCTTAAAAAAAGTTTCCAGAGAGAAAAATCTGTCGCCCCACCTAATCCAACAGCTTGAGTTGCAATTTCTTGTTCCATTGAAGTTAATTACGTATAGATTGTGTCATCAATTTGGCACAAAAGTTATTAAAACATTGATTAATTATTGAATTGGGAGTGGCAATCTCTAAAATACCTAGCTATCAAAATTGCATCAGCTTTATTTACATCTTTTTTCTTTGTAAGTCTTGAAGATATGGACGGATACATTTCAATAACTTTTGTCCTACTTGCGTCTTTTGACGAGTTAATTAATTCAAAATGTTTTTTCCATTTTGCTGGTCTAACATAGAAAATTGGAAGCCTCAAAGCTGCACAAATACCTTTTATAGATCCAAAGGTCTGACCAAAATTAAACATACTGGTGACTCCTTGCCCTGGCATAGCACTTACTTGTTCAACTATTACAAAAGTGTTTTCCTTTCTCAAGACATGTTTGTTTATAATGTTTACTAACTGAGCACTATTTAATTGATTTTTATTTTTTTTACCTTCTGACATGATTGGCATATCAAAAATATCATAAATTTTGAGGTCATCTAAAATTGCAATTCCACCACTTAATCCAGGATCTATTCCAATAATTCTCATTATTTATACAAGTTATGCAGGTTTACAATTATGAAAAACTTTTTGAATATCGTCGTTCTCATGTAATTGCTCAAGCATATTATCAAAGTCTGTTGATTCTTCTTTAGGTATATCAATAAAGTTGTTTGGTCTCCACTCTATTCCAGAATAGATTAAATTTTTGACAGATTTTATTATTGTATTTTTTACCTTATAGAAATCGTCTTTTTTTGTAATTATCTCATGATAATTCTCAAAGGTCACACAATCATTTGATCCAGCATTGACAGCAAGTTCTAGAGCTTCTTCATCTGAAATATTTTGTTTTGCAAATTGAATAACGCCACAATTATTAAAATAGTGTGTAGTCGATCCTGAATTTCCAAGGTTTCCACCATGTTTTTGTAAAATTGTTCTTATGCTACCAGCAGTTCTGTTTTTATTTTCAGTTAGAGTTTCAATGATTAAAGCAATATTTTTTGGACCAAATCCCTCGTATCTTAAACTTTCGTAATTTTTTTCCTTATCAATTTCTGATTTATTTATTGCTCTATTAATATTATCCTTTGGCATGTTGGCTTCTTTTGCTAATTCAATGGCTGTTCTTAATCTTGGATTTGATTGAGGATCTTTTGAACCAAGTTTAGCGGCAACGGTAATTTCTCTAGAAATTTTGGAAAATATCTTTGATCTTAGCTTATCTTGTCTTCCTTTTTTATGTTTTATCCCTGCCCAATGTGAGTGACCTGCCATACTTTTAAAATCTTTCTTGTAAGGCCCCACCTATGATAATTTGTTGAATTTTTAAAGCCAAACCAGTTTTTTCATCAGCTGTAACAAGAACTCCAGAGATAGTTGCTTTCCCTAGAGCTGGAAAATGTTTTTTTGTTGAGCTTTCTTTTAAAAATTTATTTAGTGAGTTGTCTCTATTCATTCCAATAACAGAGTTATAATCTCCACACATTCCTATATCAGTTTGATATGCTGTTCCTTTTTCCATAATTCTGTGATCTGAAGTTGGAACATGAGTATGCGTTCCTATCAAAACAGTAGCTTTGCCATCAAACAAGTATGCCATAGCCATTTTTTCACTAGTAGTTTCACCATGGACATCTATTATTATAAAATCAGTATTCTCCTTAAGTTTTATTTTTTTAATAAACTGTTTTGCAGTCACAAAAACATCTTCACTTTTTTTCATAAAAACATTTGCCATTAAATTTAAAACAGCAACTTTTTTATTATTCCTGGATTGAAAAATACCATAACCATCTCCAGGAACTGGCTTTAATGAATTTTCAGGTCTAAGTAATCTTTTTTCATTTTTGATAAATTCTGTTGTTTCTTTTTGATCCCAGATATGATTTCCAGATGTGACAACATCTGCTCCTGCGGTAAGAATATCATCTAAATTTTTTTTGCTTATACCCACACCATCGTCAGCAGCATTCTCACCATTTACGATAACAAAATCTACCTCTTTATCTTTTATTAATTCTGGTAACCTTTCTTTTATAGCTTTCATTCCAGAAGGACCCATTATATCACCTAGTACAAGTATTTTCATGAAAATTAAAAAATTCCCTCATCGGTTAAAATATAATTTAGTTTAACATCGTAATTTGAATTTTTAATTTTATTATATTTTTGAAAAGAAAAAGCAATTCCAATAGTAATAGTTTTTTTATTTTTTTTTAAAAATTTATCGTAATAACCCTTGCCATATCCTAGTCTATTTTTCGATTTATCAAATGCAAGTAATGGCGCGACTATCAAATCGGGCTTTGTGGTTTTAGATATTTGAATAGGCTCTAAAAAACCAAAGCTATTTACTTTTAAAGGCTCTTGTAAATTCCATTTTACGAATTTCATAGATCCATTTGAAATACAAGGCAGAAGTATTGAAATTCTTTTATTGCCATTTAATAATTTAAATAGTTTCAAAGTACTTAATTCATAATTAGATGGATAATAGCAAGCAATATTTCTTAAATTATTTGTTCTTATCATCTTTATTATTGGTGAAAAGAAATTCTCTTTTACTTCAAAATATTTCTTTTTCCTTATCAAAGAAAATTTCTTCCTAAGTATTTCTTTAGAAAGCATTTACTGTACTTTTGAACTATTTTCGGAATTTTTTATAATTTCCTCAAGAGATTGGGTAGTTTTTTCGAGCATTTTTTCATAAATCCCCTGACTTTCTACTACCATTTTCTTAAATTTATCTAATTCAGAATTTAAATTTAATATTTCTTTGTCTTTTCCACCTTTATAATCTATCGCAAGAGATCTCATCTCTTTGAATTTTTTTGATAAGTTTTCAAAATTTTCTTTTTGTGACTGAACTCTTTGTTTTAAATCAAAGTATTCATCTATAACTTGAATAGATGTAATTAAAAGCAATTTATTCTCACCTATGTTTCCTAGTTTATCTTTTAAACTTGAATACTTCTTGTCTAGAAATTTGGTCAAAGTTTTAAGGTCCTCTTCTTGACCATCGTCACATGATAATAAATAATCTTTATTATTAAATTTAATATTTACGTTTGCCACTTATCAATTTCCTCTACTAAAGACTCTGTCTCTCTACCTAACTCATCAATATCTTGATTAAATTGGTCTTGAATTTTTTGATTTTTGCTATTTTCTTTTTGCATTTCTTCTAATTTTTTTTTAAGGGTATCATACTCAGATAAAAGTTGATTATATTTTCTCTCTATTTGATCTTTTTCGCTTTGTAATTGATTCTTTTCCACACTGAGACTATTTATGTCACTGTCCCCAGTAGAAAAAGAAGTGCTCAAGTTCTTTAATTTTTCTAAAGCAGTTTCTAATCTTTGTTCTTTACTATACAAATTTTCCATCAAATAATTTTTATTTATATCATATTATTGATATCATTAATTGGAGTCTATATACGTATTCAATAAGTGGATCCAAAATTAAAAGAATTATCAAACGCTATACGGTTTTTGTCAATTGACGCTGTTCAAAAAGCCAATTCTGGGCACCCTGGAATGCCTATGGGCATGGCGGACGTTGCAACAATTCTATTTAAATACTACCTGCGGTTTAACCCAAAAAATCCTAGCTGGATAAACAGAGATAGATTTATTTTGTCAGCAGGTCATGGCTCAATGCTTTTATATTCCCTTCTATACTTGACTGGTTATAAAAAGATTCAATTAGAAGATATAAAAAATTTTAGACAAATAAATTCAATATGCGCTGGTCACCCTGAATATGAGTTTGATTCTGGTATCGAAACTACAACTGGTCCATTAGGTCAAGGTTTAGGTAACTCAGTTGGAATGGCTATCGCTCAAGAAATCCTTCAAAAAAGACTTGGTTCAAAAATTATAAATAATAAAACTTATGTAATCGCTAGTGATGGAGATCTTATGGAAGGAATTAGTCATGAAGCGATGAGTTTAGCTGGACATTTGAATTTAAAAAATTTAATCGTATTCTTCGACAATAACAAAATTTCTATTGATGGAGCTACTTCTCTAAGTGTTTCAGATAATTACAAAAAAAGATTTGAAGGGTACGGCTGGTCTTTTCAAGAAATTAATGGTCATAACTACAAGCAAATAGATAAAGCTATAAAAAAAGCTAATAATTCAAAAAAACCAACAATTATATCTTGTAAAACAATTATTGGATTTGGATCTCCCAATAAGTCTGGGAAGGCATCTTCGCATGGGGCTCCATTAGGAGAAGATGAAATAAAGTTAGTTAGAAAAAAACTTGGGTGGAAATACCAACCGTTTGAGATTCCTGAAAGTATTCTTAATTCATGGAGAGAAATAGGAAATAAGGGTGAAGAATTAGAAAAAAAATGGAAAAATAATTTGGAAAAAAATCCCAAAACAAAAAGTGATTTAGATAGAACAATCAAAGGTGAATTAAGTTTAAATTTAGATAAAATAATGGGTGACGAAAAACTGAAGTTTTTTCAAACTAAACCTAAAATGGCTACAAGACAATGTTCATCAACAGTTATAGAAACTCTCACAAACGTTTTACCAGAGTTAATTGGGGGTTCTGCAGATCTTAGTGGATCAAACAATACCAAAACTGAAAAATCAAAAATAATAAATGCAAAAAGTTTTGCAGGAAATTACATCCATTATGGTGTGAGAGAACATGCGATGGGTGCGGCTATGAATGGTTTGGCCCTTTACGGAGGGTTAATACCATTTGGAGGAACTTTTTTAATTTTTTCTGACTACTTGAAACCCTCTTTGAGGTTATCTGCAATTATGAATTTGCGAGTTATTTATATTTTTTCACATGACTCTATAGGTTTAGGTGAAGATGGACCAACTCATCAACCGATAGAACAATTGGAAAGTTTACGATCTATTCCAAATCTAAATGTTTTTAGACCAGCAGATATAAACGAAACAATTGAGTGTTGGGAAATTGCATTGAGAAGTAAAAATAATCCTAGCGCAATAGCCTTATCAAGACAAAAATTACCTTACATAAGTGAACATAAATCCGGAGAAAACATGTGTGCTAAAGGTGCTTATGTCTTAAAAGACACGAATGATACTGAGGTGACTTTAATAGCATCCGGCTCAGAAGTTGAAATTGCGTTGGAGGCTCACGAGAAACTCAAAAAAATAAATATAAACTCAAAAGTAATATCTGTGCCTTGTTTTGACATTTTTGAAAAACAAAATGAGGACTATAAAAAAGAAATCTTAGGCGAAAATACTTTTAAGGTTTCAATAGAGGCATCAAGTCAATCGGGTTGGAAAAATATTGTAGGTAAAAATGGTGTAACTATTGGTATGACAACTTTTGGCAAAAGTGGTCCTTATAAAGAAGTTTACAAACTATTTAATTTAACTAGCGATGAAGTTGTAAAGATAGTAAGTAAAAATGTTTAAAAACAATTGGACAAATGTCTAATTTAAAAATTTTTTCAGAGAAATTGAATATAAGCAATAAGCGTATTATTGTTAGGTTGGATCTCAATGTTCCAATTAATAATTTTATAATAGAGGATAATACAAGAATAAAAATTATTGAACCATTCATAAATAAATTAATAGAGAAAAAAGCGAAAATTATTCTTATTTCACATCTTGGAAGACCTAAAGGAAAAATAGTGAAAGAAATGTCATTAAAACCAATATTTGATTATTTACAAAAAAATCTTATAGGAAAAATCTCATTTTACCAGGGTGAAATAGATAATAATGCTGTGAACGCCTCTAAAAATTTAATACCTGGAGAGGTTTTGCTGATGGAAAATATTCGTTTTTTTAAGGAGGAGGAAAATGATGATGAAAATTTTGCAAAAAATTTATCTAAATTAGGCGATTTTTATATTAATGAAGCTTTTTCTTGTTCACATAGAAAACAAGCATCATTACATAAAATAACTAAATATATTGATAGTTATGGTGGTCCACTATTAGAAAAAGAAATACAATCAATTAATCTAATTTTAAAAAATAAAAAAGAACCTGTAACTTCTATAATAGGCGGCTCAAAAGTTTCTACCAAAGTCAAAGTGCTTTTAAATTTAATTCAGAATACAAATAACCTAATAATTGTTGGGGCAATGGCTAATAATTTTTTAAAATTTAAAGGTTTTAATGTAGGTTTGTCTCTTTTGGAAAAAGGCACAGAAAAAATAATTGAAGATATTTATACTTCTGCGGAAAAAAACAATTGTAATATTGTAATTCCTTTAGATTGTATTGTATCAAATAATTTAAATGGTAGTCCAAAACTAAAGTCCATTAACGAAATAACTTCAGAAGATATGGTTTTAGATATCGGAAAAAAAACAGTTGGTCTAATAAATAAAACTGTAGAGAACTCGAAAACTGTTTTTTGGAATGGACCAGCGGGATATTTTGAAAATAAAGATTTTTCTAGCGGAACTATCGCGATTGCCAAAAAGATTGGCGAAAACTCTCAATCAAAATCTCTAATTTCAATTGTTGGTGGTGGAGATACATTAGCTGCAATTAAAAATACAGATTATCAAAAACTTTTTACCCATTTATCAACAGCTGGTGGGGCCTTTTTGGAGTCTCTTGAAGGGAAGCAGCTCCCTGGTGTAAAAGTATTAACAAATTAGTTTATGACAATAGAAGAAATAGCAAAATTAATGGTAACAAAAGGTAAAGGAATTCTTGCTGCTGACGAAAGCACAGGAACAATGGGTAAAAGATTAAAAAGTGTAAATATAGAGTCGAATGAAAAAAATAGACTACATTTTAGAGAAACATTATTTACATCAGACTCCATGAAAACATCTATAAGTGGAGTAATTTTATATGATGAAACGATAAGACAAACTTCAAGTAAAGGAGTTTTAATCCCCGAATTAATTAAAAAAAGTGGATCTATACCAGGCATAAAAGTTGATAAGGGAGCAAAACTTCTTGCTGGTTCAGATGATGAAAAAATAACTGAGGGACTTGATGGTTTAAGAGAAAGAATGGAAGAGTATTACAAGTTGGGAGCAAGGTTTGCAAAATGGAGAGCTGTATACTCGATTGCATCTAAAAATCCAAGCGAGCAATGTATTAAAGCGAATGCTCATGCATTAGCAAGATATGCTGCAATAGTTCAAGAAGCAAAAATGGTACCAATAGTTGAGCCAGAAGTTTTAATGGATGGGGGTCATACAATTGATAGATGTTATGAAGTTACTAGTAAGGTTTTAATTGAATGCTTCAATGAATTAAAAATAAATAATGTAAATCTAAAAGGAATAGTTTTGAAACCAAACATGATACTACCTGGTGCAAATTACAAACAAAAAGCTTCTACAGAAGAAATTGCTAGCAAAACACTTGATTGTTTAAAAAAAACTATGCCTAAAGATGTTCCAGGAGTTGCGTTTCTTTCTGGAGGACAAAGTGAAATTGAGGCAACCAAAAATCTGAATGAAATAAATAAGATTAATGATACAAATTTTAATTTTACTTTTTCTTATGGGAGAGCTTTACAGCAATCTGCACTCAAAACCTGGGCAAAATCAATGAAAGATCTTAAAAGTATTCAAAAAGTTTTCGATCATAGAGCTAAGATGAATGGTGCCTCAACTGAGGCGAAATGGGAAGAAAAAAACGAGCAAAATTTTGCCGCTTAAAATTGAAAAGATTTTTATATTTAATATCTCCAAACAAGATCAAAATAAACTTCTATAAAGATTTGGAAGAAGTTCTTTCTTCGAATAAAGTCAAATATTTCCAATTAAGGCTAAAAAACTACTCTTTTTCAAGTATTTTAAAAATTGGTAAAAAAATAAAAAAAATTACGAAAAAAAATAAAGTTAAATTAATAATAAACGATTCTATTTATATTGCCAAAAAACTAAATTCTGATGGCTGTCATTTAGGACAATCAGATGGCTCAATAAAAAAAGCAAAGATAATTTTAAAAAAAAGAAAAATTATAGGGGTTACATGTCATGGTTCAAAAAAATTAATTTTAAATGCTATTAAAGAAAAACCAAATTATTTAGCTTTAGGATCTTTTTTTAAATCTAAACTCAAACCAAATGCAAAAAAGGCACAAAAAAAATTAATAAAATGGACCAAAAGAAGAACTAGTTTACCCATTGTTGCCATTGGCGGGATAAATAATAAAAACTCTAAAAGTTTATTAAAATTAGGAGTTAATTACCTTGCAATATCAAGTTTTATTTGGAATAACCCACGCTTAAAACCCAAAGAAGTTATTAAACTATTTAACTAAAATGAAAATACAAGGTAACGAAATTAAACCTGGAATGATTATTGAACACAATAATGATCATTGGACCGTGCTAAAAGCTCAACATGTTAAACCTGGAAAAGGTGGAGCATTTAATCAAGTTGAGCTTAAAAGTTTAACCAAGGGTACAAAGCTTAATCAAAGATTTAGATCGAGTGAAAATATAGAACGTGCTCAACTTGAAGAAAAAGAATTTAATTTTTTATATTCAGATGATAGCGGGTGTTTTTTTATGGATCCAGATAACTTTGAACAGATTTCTATTAAAAAAGGTTTGTTGGGTGAAAAACTAAAACTTTTAACAGAGAATTTAAAAGTAACAATCTCTTTCTTAGAGGAAAATCCTCTATCTGTTGATTTGCCTACTAACATTGAATGTGAAGTTGAAAGTACAGATGGAGTAGTTAAAGGTCAAACTGCATCTTCATCCTATAAACCAGCAAAACTTAAAAACGGTTTAAATATTATGGTTCCACCTTTTATAGAAGAAGGAAATAAAATTATGCTAGACACAAGAAATTTGGAATATGTAAAGAAAGTAAATTAATGAAAATAAATTCTCCGCAATTTAATTTGATGCAAAAAGCCTGCATAAAAGCATCAAGAGTATTGATAAGGGACTTTGGCGAAGTAGAAAAATTACAGGTCTCAGAGAAAGGACCTGGGGATTTCGTTACTGCATCAGATAAGCGTGTCGAAAAAATAATTATTAATGAATTGGAAAAATCAGGTTATTCAATTTTAAGTGAAGAGACAGGATTAATAGAAGGAAAAACTAAGGATAAAAAATGGGTAATTGACCCTATTGATGGAACTTTTAATTTTTTAAACGGTTTACCACACTTTGCGATTTCAATAGCCTATGAGGAAAAATCAGAGATTATTTCTGGTATAATTTTTGATCCTATTAAAAATGAAATGTTCTTTGCTGAAAAAGGTAATGGAGCATACTTAAATAATTCAAGGATAAGAGTTTCTAATAAATCTGATTTTAAAAATAGTTGTTTAGTTACTGGTGGTCCAAAGGTGAACAGTAAAAAAAGAGAATTCATTTTTGAAGAATATCAAAAAATTTCTGTAGAGGTAAATTCTCACGTAAGAAAATCTGGTAGTGCTGCTTTAGATATTGCCTATGTTGCCTCAGGTAGATATGATGGATATTGGCACAGAGAGATTAATTACTGGGATATTGCTGCCGGATTAATTCTTGTTAAGGAGTCTGGAGGATTTGTTGAGAGCTTAAACAGTAACGGCTTTTTGGAAAAAAAAATTGATATTATTGCTACTAATTCAAAAATCCATAAAGAATTGAGAAATTTACTGTAAAAATTTGTTGAGCCATTGAGAATATTGTTATAAAAACTTTTGCATGAAAAAAAAAATTCACCCAAACTATCATAAAATAAGCGTGGTTATGACTGATGGTTCAAAATTTGAAACGATGTCTACCTGGGGTAAAGAGGGTGATACTTTAAAATTAGATATTGATCCTAAATCGCACGCAGCTTGGACTGGTGGAAGCCAAAAAATTTTAGATAAGGGGAGAGTAAGTAAGTACAATAAAAAATTTAGTAATTTAAGGAAAGAAAAAAAATAAATTATGCAGGATGGTCCATTTATGCCAAAAGCTACGGCTGTTTGGCTTGTTCAAAATACAACGTTAAGTTTCAAACAAATTGCTAACTTTTGTAGATTACATGAATTAGAGGTGAAAGGAATAGCAGATGGAGATGTAGCAAAAGGTATAAAAGCCTATAACCCTATTTTAGCAGGTCAGCTAACTCGGGATGAAATTGATGTTTGTTCAAAAGACGATAAAAGAGATTTAAAAATTAATAAGAAGAATGAAGAAGTTGTAGTTTCAACAGAAAGAAAAAAAATCAAATATACGCCGCTTTCAAAAAGAAAAGATAGGCCTGATTCTATACTTTGGTTAGTCAAAAATTTTTCTCAGCTTACAGATGGTCAAATAGCAAAAATTGTTGGAAGCACAAAGGGTACAGTCTCGCTAATAAGAAAAAGGACTTATTGGAATTTATCCAGCTTAACGCCTAAAGATCCAGTGATACTTGGTCTTTGCAGTCAAACAATTTTTGAAAAAGCTGTTGATAGAGCAAACAGAAAAGTTGCGAGAGAGAAAAAGCTAAAAGAAAAAGAGGCGAAAGCTTTAGAAAAAGCTAAATTAGAAGAAAAGAAAATTGAGGAAAATACAAATGAGCAGAATCAGTAATAATCCTACAGTTGGGATTATCATGGGTAGTAAATCTGATTGGAAAGGTGTTATGGAACACTGTAGTGAAATTTTTAAAGAATTTGGAATTAATCACGACGTTAGAGTCATCTCTGCTCACAGAACTCCAAAAAGATTAGAAAGATTTATTTCCGAAGCTGAAAAAAAAGATTATGAAGTAATTATTGCGGCGGCTGGTGGAGCAGCGCATTTAGCAGGAGTTACTGCTGCTTTAACAACCATACCTGTGCTAGGCGTTCCAATGCCAAGTGTAACAAATGGGGTGGATAGTCTTTACTCAACTGTGCAGATGCCTGCAGGTGTTCCTGTTGCAACTTTAGCTATTGGAAAAGCTGGAGCTAAAAACTCTGCATTGTTTGCAATTGCTATTTTAAGTCGTAAATATCCTAAAATCAGTCAGAAATTAAAAAAGTATAGATCGGAATTTGAAAGTAATATTCCAAAAAGACCATACTAAATCCTATGTAGACAATGACATTCCAACATGTTAATTACTGCCCTAATTTATTAATGGAGGATTTATTAAAATAGACGTTAAAGATAATAATGTAGAGCAAGCAATAAGAGTTCTTAAAAGAAGATTGCAAAAAGAAGGTTTCTTTAAAATTATAAAAATGAAGAGTATTTATGAAAAACCTTCAGAGAAAAAAAAGAGAATTCGTCTCGAAAACATCAAAAGAGCAAAAAAATTTCAGCGTCTAAGAAATAGGTTATAAAAATAACCTAATAACTAAGAATATGGCCACTGGTAAAGTAAAATGGTTTGACTCTAAAAAGGGTTATGGATTTATTAAGGACAATGATAGCGAAAAAGATATTTTTTTACATGTATCATCATTAGAAAAGTCAAAATTAAGAGTTCTCAAAGAAAATCAAGAAATAGAGTTTGAAATAAAAGAGGAAAAAGGTAAATTACAAGCTGTTAACCTTAAGCGTTTGTAAAATTATTATCGCGGGGTGGAGCAGTCTGGTAGCTCGTCAGGCTCATAACCTGAAGGTCGAAGGTTCAAATCCTTCCCCCGCAACCAACAACACCAACACTTTTTAATTTTAAGTTACGTAAAGAAAGTTTTTCTGACACACGCCTGACACAAATCAAACTCTAGTTATTCTTATTTTAGATGTTTTTTGCATAAAGTCTTTAAATTTAAATAGAAGACTACCAACTAATTTCGCTCCATAGGCTGGACCAACTATTGGAACATTTAAAACTGCAATTATCATCAAAACTTTAGCACCTTTTAAACTTGTTATTTTTAAAATTAAAAAACTTAATCTGTTTATATCAATTTCTTTTCTTTTATATTTTTGGTGTAATTTATAAATAGCTAACGAGGTCCCTGCTAATGTTAAAATTGGAGTAAATTCTTTTAATACATCTCCAATATCATTATTGTGATCTTCCAATTTTTCAACAAATTCGTTAGTCCTTTTTTCTAACTCTTCATCAGAAAAGCCAGAAGATTTATGTCCTGTTTTTTCTGCTAGCTCTTCAGAAACTCTTAATTTATCTTCGTTGCCGGGATATTTTGTTTTCCACTCATTGACAATAGATGTGCTTGTTCCAGTTTTAAGCTGTAAAGTTCTAATGTCACCTGTTTTTAAATCAGTTAAAATGACGTCATCTCTTGGATGATTTTTATCTGAAAACATACTAGCTACAACACTGTCACCATCTTCATTTTCTTCCTTAACAAATTCCATCTCATGTAAAATTCCTTTTATATTATTTGCATCTCCTATTTTTTGTGATTGTGATCTGCTTTTAAAAAATTCAATAGCACTTTCTTTATTAAATATTCTTTTGTCATATCGAATTGCAGCTTGAAGAACTTGTGCTTCTTCGGTGGTTAAAACCAATTTTTTTACAGACAACTTGTCCATGACTGCTAAAATAGCTATTTCATCAATATTTTTGGAAAGAAAATCTTTACCGTCTTCTCTAACATTTTTAAAAGTTCTTCGAAATTTGTCTACTTCAGCTTTTATGGTTTTTTTATCAAATTTATTTTTTACTTCTTCCTTATACTTTTTAACAACATTTTTTATCTCTTTTGATGAAATTGAAACTCCTTTTTTCTTGTTTATAAAATAAAAGTCCATAGTTTTACCAATCACATAAGTTGCACAGAAAACAGTAAAAATTGATGTTATGGATCCCCAAAAAGGAATAAATTTATATAAAAAAATAATACTTTGCTGTGCGGTGATTCCTAAACCTATGGCACCAGCTATTTCGTAAATTGCACTAATCGAGTCTATTTTTGCTTTTCTAACTTGTGCTATTTTTTTACCCAAATAAATTTGAACTGGTGTTAATAAAAAAATATCCCAGCCAGGGAAAGGTTGTGTAGCTATAGCGGCGCATACTATTGAAGTAGAAACTATTAATTCGTTAATCTTTTCATCTTCAGTTATGTCACTTCGTTTTTCAATACTAAATATTTTTTTATCTATATATTCTTTTATTGAATCTAGTATCCTCATTGACACAATTTTCCCACTTTTTTTCTGATATGTCTATGAACACATCCTGAACACATTGCGCGGGTTTTTAAATAGGTTTATAGAATTTACACCACTCTTTTGCATATTCCATATTTGGAACTGATCCTAGAGCAGTATCAATATAGGGCTGAGGATTGTACAAATTATGAATTCTGATTGGAGCATTTTCATCTATACCTCCCATTAAATAGTATTCTTTATGTGCAACAAAAATAATATTTTTTAGGTTTCTATCAGAACACTCCTTGGCAATTCCTGCAACAAACCATACATGGGATATTTTCTTTAACTCTCCATTATTTATTTTTTCCCAAATGGTGTTACCCCAACCTGTTTGTTCAATAAAAATAGTTTTTCCATTATCTAAACGATATATGTTCTTAACGTTAAAGTTTTTATAGGGATACTTAACTTCTTTAGCAAAAACGTTTAGAGGGACAACAATCAAGAACACACTTAAAAGAAAAGATAGATTTGAAGGAATACGCATGATCCTTTTAAAGCATAACTAGATGGTTTTATTAGGACTGAATTTTGTTCTAAAAGCGATTTTAAAAGCTAAACTACTATTTTTTATGATTTTATTTTCAACACTCTGTCTAAAACCTCTTAAAATTTCTTCCCCAGGTTCATCTCCGCAATACATATCAACAAAATATTTTAGAATATCTAACGTTTCACTATAAAGTATTAGATAATGATGAGATAAAAAATCACTGTTTTCTCTTAAAGATTTGAAATGATCTGCCATAATTAATAATTTCTTTACGCCTGTTGTAGGTGTTGTCATTATATTGCGTAAAAATAAATTATTAGGGTGTAATTTTAGACTTAATTCATTATAAATTTTGTTAATATTTTTAATTCTTAACTTATCATAATGTTTGTTAAAATAATCTTTTTCAGAAGTAGTAGCTTTTAAATAAGTTTTATCTTTTATTGGAAAAATTTTAATTTCTTTTTGACTTGAAACATATCTTATAATCTCTGATACATGCAATCTTTTCGGCTTCTTTAATAGAAACTTTAAAAATGATCTATATTTTCTATCTGCTTTTTTAAGCTTAATGCTAATTTCTTCTTGAAAATTTGAATAATTTATTTTGTATATAAGAGTAAAAAGTTCACTCCATTTTTTTTCTTTTATAAATATTTTTGCTTTATATAAAAAATAATATTGTAAGGCCATTTCTTCTAATCTAGTTCTCAATATTATGAAAGCTGATAAAGTATCCGTCCTATAATCAATATGATTTTTGATTATTTTTGCATTTTGGTGACTATTGTATATTTTTTTTATCGATAAGTTTCGGAAATAACCGGTTGGATATAAAGATTTCATAAAATTTTCTGAATAATAAACCCCATTTAAAAACATTTTATTCGTATAGTTCACTAACTCGTAAATAAAAAGTTTTTCGTGTTCTCCATTTTTTCCCACTTTTATTTCTCTCATTTTTCCCAATTTTTCTTCTTTATGAAAAAGTTTATCAAAAGCTCTATCACATTCATTTAAATATGGATTTATACTTTTAAATTTTGGTGATAACCCAAAAACTAGATCCTCCCACTGTATAATTGTAATATAATCAAGATATCTATTTCTTAAAACTTTTAATATTTGTTTCTTATTCATGACACAATTTTCTCACTTTTTTTTTGCGATGTCTACTGACACATCCCTGACACAACGTTAAGGAAATCTTGAAATTTTATCTAGCTTTTTTGATGTGTTATGATAATTTTATGGGCAGAAAGGTACGTGCGTCAGGCTCATAACCTGAAGGTCGTAGGTTCAAATCCTACCCCCGCAACCAATTAGTAGACTTTTTTATATTAAATCAATTATTTGATTATTTTTTTTGAGACAATTCCTTATAAATATTGTTAACCCTGTGCACTTCTTTTGGAATATTAAAATATCCAATATAGTTAATTTCTTCTGGGGTAACATCAAAGTGATAATGTCCAGCATCCTTTAAATGTTTATAAGAATGAAAATGGGTGTGTTCGCCCGATTCTCTAAGATTTAAATTCCCACCAGTAGGATCTCCAGTCCAAAGAACTGAATAACATTGTAGCTCCGGTCCTACAGGTTCATAGAATTGTAAAAAATCTTTAACACATTTCATTTGAATTGGATCATAGTAATCTATTTTAATATCATCATAATCTGGCTGAACGTGTGATTTTATTTTTCCATTAAGAATTCTAATGACACCTGCTAGAGCTACATGGCTATTTCCTTTTACTGGAAGATGTGTTTTTAATGAATTTCTCATCGCTTGGGATAAAGAACCCTGTTTGCCAATTCTTTTTTTTATTTTTATTTGAATTACCTTTCCTTTTTTTCCATCTGAGTAGTAAATATTTGATAAACCTCCATGCTTCTTTTCGGTGTATTTGCTAACTATACATTCCTTATTCTTTCCAACTCTAGCAATTACTGATTTTGACTCTGAGGTAATAAAATTTTCATTAATAACTAACTCGCCGCAGTGTCCCTGTAAACAAGACATGGCTCCTGAGCCAGCACCTAAAGCATATGATTTTTCTGAACCTATATTCTTGGCAATTTCCTCATAATCGAATTCTGTACCGATAAATTTTTTGTCATGCATATAAGGTTCCCCTCCAACATCTATTATTTTTTCATTTCCTGAAATTCCCTCAGATGGACAACCCCAGTCTTTTAAGTTTGGACATTCGACAACTTCAATATTTACTTGTTCGTAATTCTCTTTCAGACCAGATAATAAAGCCTTTTTCACATCTTCTAGAGAGGGTGTTGCAAATTTTCCACTTTCAAATTTCAGCTTCATGTGATTATTTATAGGGTATGAGTACATTAGCAGAAAAATTAGCAGATGCATGGATAAAAAGAGATTTAATTCAACTTAAATCAGATGAACTTCCAAAAAATAGAGAAGATTCTCACGCAATTCAAAAACAATTCCACGCAGTCTTAAAGAAAAAAACGGTTGGCTGGAAAATTGGATTGGTATCAAAGAATTTACAAGACGGTGCAAAAGTCGAAGGTCCTATGATTGGAAAAATTATAGATGAAACAGTTTTGATGAACCCATCAAAAATTGAATACAGTAAAGTACCTGATTGTATTCTTGAATGTGAATTTTGTTTAAAATTTTTAGAGGATACAAAAATGATACCTGGCGCTGAAAACAAAACAGGAAACTACGAGGCTTATATAGCTTTAGAACTTGTATCTACAAGAGTTCATTCGGATTCTAAAAAAGGTTTAAATCCAGTTGGAATGATGAATTTAAATATTGCAGATAATGGTGGAGCTGGAGCAATAGTTGTTGGTGACAAAATACAAAATCTCGATAAAATTGACTTAGATTCTATTCAAGTTGAAATTAATTTAAATGGAAAAGTAACAGAACCTTTCTTTAAAGGAGAAAAGCGAGCTGGTCCAAAACTAGCCATTAAATGTATAATTGATGAGTTTAAAGACGATCCTGTAACTTTTAAAAAAGGCGATTGGTTTATGACTGGTTCGGTTATACAGCCTTTTAAAGTGAATAAAGGTGATAAGCTTAAAGTTGATTTTAGATCATTAGGAAAAATAAATTTAGATTTTATTTAATTTTAACTTTTTTCCCTGTTTTTGCGCTTTTAATAATTGCTGCAAATATTTTAAGTGATACCAAACCATCTTCTCCGGTAATTTTAGGTTTTGCTTTTTTATTCACAACATCACATAAATGATTAATCTGATTTGTAAGTGTATACCTACTTTCTCTTGTACTTTCATCTTTATGTAATATTGGCTTCCACCAACTTCTCTCTTTTTTATTGTACCACTCTTTATAATTTGGAAATTGTATCGAGCTTTTTGTACCGCCAATGTAGTAGGCAGATTGATTAGTAATTGAATAAGCAGGATTTTCGCCTGCTGTTAATTCATAACTCCAAGGTGATACAATTGTATCAGAAACACTTAGAGTGCCTAATGCTCCTGATTTAAAAACAAAATTTACAACTGCAGTATCTTCAACACGATATTTTCTAATTCTATTAGAAGACGATGCCTGCACATATTTGATAGGTCCTAACAAATAACAAATTAAATCGATATCATGAACAAGATTTATACCCAGTGGACCCCCACCCTTTTTTACTCTCCATTTCTCCTTAAACCATTCTTTATTTTTATATAACCAACACATCACGTTGACTGATACGATTTTTCCTAATTTACCTTTAGAAATTTTATTTTTAACTTTTGTTGAGATTGCATTGTGTCTTCTGTGATAACCAATAAGCAAATGTGTTTTATTTTTTCTTGAAGATGCGATTATTTTTTTCGCCTTTTGAATATTACTTGAGATCGGTTTTTCTAATAGGACAGGAATTTTAGCATTTAAAAAACTAATTGTGTGCTTTTCATGAAATTGATTTGGTGTTGCTACAATTACAGCATCTGGCTTATTATTTTTAATTAATGCTGACGAATTTTTATAAAATGGGACTTTAAATTTTTTGGCGTGTGCTCTTGATCTTTCATTAATATCTACAACTGAATGCAAATCAGCTTTCTTGGAATTTTTAATTGCTATAAGATGTTGACTGCCCATCAACCCAATTCCAACTACTGCTATTTTGATTTTTCTTTCCATTAAAATATTTTGTTTGAAATCTCAATTTGTGCAGGATGGATGCATGCTTTTCCACCAAAGCCTATACTCTTAGCTAAATTACATGATTTCTCGAAACCTATTAGATTTTTAAAATTTAAATATGAAGTATCAATAGGGTTTTTAGAGTGCGATACTATAAGTTTCCTATAGCTAAGTATTTCTTTTTCATCATCTGAAACCTTCAAATTAATAGATTTAGCTAAATCATGAGAGCCAAAAGAAATAACTTTAATTCTTTCTTTAAATTCACAAATTTCTTTAAGATTTTTTAAACCTTTCTCACTTTCTATAATAGGAATAATATCAGTATTTATCTTCTCATTAGATTTTAAAATTTTATCTATGTTGGATAATTGATCTTTACTTTCGGTAAAAGGTAAAAAAATACCAATAAATTTCTCATTGGTAACAAAATCTAAATCATTGTTATTATTAATTCTAATGTATGTTTTTTGTTTATTAACTTTACAATCTTGAATAATTTTTTTTGCATTTTCTTTTTGATCTTCAGGTACGGTTGACTCTAGATCAATAACCACAACATCAGCGTCTAATGTATAGGCTTTTTGTATTTTTTTTTCTTCGTGTCCGGGAACAAATAAAACCGATCTATATTTCATACTTGCTTAACCTTTTGTAATCTAGATCTATACCTAAACCAGGTCCTTTAGGTAAATTATATTTTCCTTTCAAAGCTTTTTTAAAATTTGGATAAAACTCCTCTTCGATATCTAAATAAAATCTTTCGATATACGTTTCTTTTTTCATTAACGCTGCTAATTGTAAGGTCGCTAAAAATCCAGGTCCAAAATAAGCAGTATGAGGCATCACTGAAATATTTTTGTCTTCTGCAATGTTGATTATCTTGAACATTTCATAGATACCTCCAACCTTAATTACAGACGGCTGAACAAATGAAACAGCTTTGTGATCTATCATCGATTTAAATTCATATTCTGTACAAGCGTTTTCTCCACACGCCAAAGGTATTCCAAGTTCTTTATTCAATTTTGATAGAGTTTGATAATCTTCTGGCGGATAAATTGGTTCTTCAAGCCAAGTTAAATTCATGCTTTTAAGAAAATCTTTTTTTGCTAAGGTTTGTTCGTAAGTCCAAGGACAATTTGTATCTAACATCATCGGAAGATCTCCAGTTCCTTTTCTGCCAGCTTCGATACAATTATTTTCTATTTCGTGCAATTTAATAGCTCTATAACCATCATCTAAAGATTGTTTGCATTTTTGCTCTATAATTTTTGGGTCTCCATATCTAAAAAGACTTGAATAAGCTTTAAAGATATCATTATTTTTTTTTCCTAATAACTCATGAACAGGTTTATTTTTTTCTTTACCAAACGCATCCCATAAAGCTATTTCAACACCTGATATCGCGAACATTGTTATTCCATATCGACCAAAAAGGTGTAAAGATTTTTGTAGATTTAATAAAAGTTCTGGAATGTTGCTCATATCTTTGCCGATTATCATTGGAGCAACCATTTCCTCTATTGCAACTCTGACAGCTTTCCAACTTGAGAAACCAAAAGCCTCACCCCACCCTACTATTCCTTTGTCAGTTTCTAATCTTATTAAATTAAATTCTAAACTTTTCCATTCCTTTCCATGAAAAATAACTTTCTTTCCACCATGGCTAAATGGCATACTCAAAGTGATTGCTTTGATTGATTTTACTTTCATTAACGAAATTTTTTAAAATTTGGTTTTCTTTTCTCTAAAAAAGCTTTAGCACCCTCAGACTGTTCCCCAGTTTTGAAAAAATCAGGAGCAACTTCATCAACCATACTTTTTTGGGTTATTTTTAAAATTTCATCAAATTGTTTTCTAAAACTAGCTTTTAAAATTTTCAAACATGTTGGGGCAGCTTTTAATATTTCATCCCCATATTTTTTTACTTCCTCATCTAATTTTTCTTTTTTTACAACAGAGTTGACTAATCCCCAATTCATCATCTCTTTTGCAGAGTACCTTTTGCACGTCATCCACATTTCTCTTGCTCTTTTATGTCCAAGAATATTTGCAGAATGAGCGACGATTGCTCCACCAGCTGGTGAACCTACTCTTGGGCCGTTTTGTCCGAAAATGGAATTTTCACTTGCGATTGTTAAGTCACAGAAATACGCCATATGGTTTCCTCCTCCGATTGCATATCCATCTACTTTTGCAATAATTGGTTTACTACATTTTGTTAAGTGAATATGAAATTCATATTCATGATCTTGGAATTCTTTTGAACTTTCCCAGTTCATATCTCCACCTGCACAAAAAGCTCTATCCCCAGCACCAGATAAAACAATTACGCCAACATTTTTATCTTTTTCAGCACTATCTAATGCAGTTTTCAATTCTTGAAGAGTAACGGGTGTGAACGCGTTTAATACTTTTGGTCTATTTATAGTGACATGAGCATAATCACTTTTAACTTCATATATTATATCTTTAAATTGCATGTAGTTTTATTTCCTCTACTGACTCTGGATTTAATAAAGTTGAAATATCACCAGGGTCCTCATTTGTTAAACACGATTTTATTACTCTCCTCATTATTTTCATATTTCGTGTTTTAGGTAAATCCTTAACAAATATTACTTTATCAGGCTTAAACGATTTTCCTAAATCTTTTATAATTAAATCAATAAACAAGTTTTCTTTGAGGTTTTTTTCACTTTCTAGGGGGACTATAGATAAAATTATCTTAGATCCTTTTCCTTCATCTGGAATCCCAACAGCCGCAACCTCTTTAACTTTTCCACTTTTCACAATTACACTTTCTAACTCTGATGGACCAATTCTTTTACCCGAAACTTTAATTGTATCATCTGACCTGCCGTGAAGATACCAGTGACCGTCTTTATCCTTACTAGCTAAATCGCCATGAACCCATAAGTCATTTTTTATAACCTTCCAATAATTCTGTATGTATCTTTCATCATCATTCCATAAACTTTTAGTCAATCCTATGGATGATTTTCTCATTACCAATTCTCCCATTTGATCAGCAGATACTTTTTCGCCTTTTGAGTCTACAATATCTGCACTCATTCCAGGGATGGGTGCATTAAAAGAACCAACCTTAAAAGGTCTATGCAAGCAACAATGTAGTATAGATCCAGATACTTCAGTTCCACCAGCTGAATTCATTATAGGAACTTTTGATTTACCAATAAATTCAAATAACCACTTCCAAGGTTTTTCTGTCCATGGTTCACCACCTGTGCAAATAATTCTTAATGAACTTAAATCTAAATTTTGAAAAAGTTTTTTATCTTTTGTCATTTGGTTTCTTATTAGTGCGGGGGATAATTCAGTCCAAGTTACTTTATACTTTTCAATTAATTTCCAAAATCTCAATTCGTCTGGAAAATCTGGAACACCTTCTGCAATTATCATTTTAGCACCATGTGATGATGCGATAGTTGCTGATTTTGAACCAACCATCCAACCCATATCTGCCATACATAAGTGCACATCTGTTTGTTTAAAGTCAGCTAATATTCCTTCATCAAAAGCCATTTTAGCTACAAGTCCAATGTGGGTATAAACACATCCTTTTGGTTTTCCTGTTGTGCCTGAAGTAAAATGAATAATAGCCGGGTCCTCAGTGTTCATCTCTTCAGTTTTTAATTTGTCTGATACATTGTCAAAGTTTTCCCAATTGAATATTTTTTTACCTTTATCATTTCCTAGAAGAAATATTTTCTCTAATGACTTAACTTGATCAAGATCTCCCTTGATTTGATCAAACATTCTAATTTCCTTAGCTTTTCTAAAAGTTTTTTCTACGGTAAAAATACCTTTGGCTTTAGCAATATTTAATCTTTCAATTACAGCTTTTGAGCCATAGCCAGAGAAAAGGGGTAAAACGATACAGCCTATTTTTAAAATAGAAAAATAAGCAATATAGGTTTCGATAAATTGGGGCATATAAAGTGCGATTACATCACCTTTTTTAAAACCATTATTTTTAAGTGTATTTCCTACTTTCGAAATTCTTTTATTAAATTCTTCATAGGTAATTGAAGTTTCAGTGCCATCCTCTCGTTCTGAAAAAATAAAAGTCTCCTTAAAAAAATCTTTGTCTTTATGGCG
>CACLSS010000003.1 GCA_902609645.1 uncultured Pelagibacteraceae bacterium
CCTCAGGGTAGAAAAAATTATTTTTTGCTCTTGTAATGCATCTTAATTTTGCAGATCTTGAAGCATGATTTTTTTTTATCTCATTTTGACTGGGCGTAAATATCTTATTCTTATAATTTTCAAAGAGTACTTTTTCATTAGGTATATCTGGAAGATATCTCGAAAATTTAGATTTATTTTTGGAATAATTTGTAAAAAAAAACTTAACTATTCTATCTTCGAGAGAGTGGAAAGATATCACAATAATTTTTCCCCCGATTTTGATTAATTTAGTTGCTTCAATCAATCCATCGATTAATTCTGAAAACTCTTTATTTACAAAAATTCTCAATGCTTGAAAAGCTTTAGTTGATACATTGATATTACTTTTGAAATTTTTTTTTTTACTTTTTTTAATTATATTTGCAAGTTGTATGTTATTTAAAATTGGTAATTTTTTTCTTGTTTCTATAATATTTTTTGAGATTTTGAAGCTTTCTTTCTCTTCACCAAAAAACTTAAAAATATCATTTAATGTAGACTGACTAAAACTATTTACAACCTCTTGTGCTGAAATTGAATTTAGACCCATTCTCATATCAATACTAGAGTTTGAATTAAATGAGAAACCTCTATCTTTATTCATTATCTGCATAGTCGAAATCCCAAGATCGAATACAATAAAATCGAATTTAGTTTTTTTGTCTGCAACTTTTGACAAATCGCTAAATTTTTTGTTATAGAACGTAAAACGGTTTTTATAATTTTTTTTCGTTCTATCAGCAAATTTTTTAGTATTTAAGTCTCTATCTATCGCTAATACCTTGGTTTTTGGATAAGATAATATTGCATTTGTGTAACCGCCATATCCAAAAGTACAATCAATAAAATTTCCACCCTTTTCCGGGTTACATATTTTTAACACTTCTTCGAGCATTACAGGAAAATGTGTTATATTTTTCGGAGATGAAAGATCTTTCATCTTACCTTCTGTTTTAAAATTTTTGTTTACGTAAAAACGCTGGTATCTCGAATTCCTCTTCCTCGTTTTTAAGATTTTCACTTAGATTATCTTCTGATGAAGTAGATGGATTAACTTCATCAGAAAATAATTGGGGGACTTCATTTGAATTTGTCTCTAAATTTTCTGCAGGTTTTTCCTCATAAATTGAAATATCATCAATAACTACTTCCTCTTGAACCTCATCTTTATGAGTGTGCTCTTGATTTACATTGTTTTCTAGATAGGCAGCATTATCAAGAGATAATCCAGCTTCTAAATCTGTTGTGCTACCAACCTCTTGTTTGCTCTCATAGATCGGTTCTAATTCCGCTTTTACTTCGTTATCTAATTTTAAAGCTGTTGCGCCCTGAATTGTTTCTAAACTTGGTGAAACAGGAATGTTATTGCTATTACTAAAATTATTTTCCGAGTAACCAGTATTCCTGTTGTGAATTCTATGAACCATATTTACAACAGATCTTGACTCGGGGATTTCTCCATCAAGAGCAGTGGCAACAATAGAAACTCTCATTTTTCCACTTAAACTCTCATCTTTTATTGCTCCAAATATTAATTCAGCCTCAGGGTCAACTTCTGATCTAATTTTATTAACAGCTTGATCAACCTCGAATAGTTTTATGTCGTCACCACCAGTAATATTTACTAAAAGTCCCTTAGCACCCTTTAAGGAATAATCATCAATTAAAGGATTATTTAATGCTAACTCAGTTGCAGCCAAAGCTCTATTCTCACCTTCGGCTTCTCCAGTTCCCATCATTGCTTTGCCCATAGAACTCATAACTGTTTCAACATCAGCAAAATCTAAGTTTATCAATCCTGGTCGAACCATTAAATCAGTTATACTTCTTACACCTTGTTTTAAAACATTGTTTGACAGCAAGAAAGAATTCTCAAAGGTAGTTGCTTCATTAGCTATTTTGAAAAGATTTTGATTAGGCACTACTATAGATGCATCTAAATGTTTTCTCAAATGACTCCATCCTTCGTGTGCTCTTCTCATTCTTTTTGGGCCTTCATAGGAAAAGGGAAGAGTGATAACACCAACAGTTAAAATATTTAATTCTTTTGCAGCTCTTGCAATAACATGTGAAGCTCCTGTGCCTGTTCCACCACCCATTCCAGCAGTTATAAAAACCATGTTAGCACCCTGCAAATATGTAACTATCTCATTTAAAGACTCGTCTGCAGCTGCTTGACCAATATCATGTTTTGCACCCGCACCAAGACCTTTTGTTAAATTCATTCCAATCTGGATTTTTGCATCGGCTTTATTATTTTTTAAATCTTGTGCATCTGTGTTGACTGCCACAAACTCAACACCCTGCATTCCATCTTCGATCATAGCGTTAATTGCGTTCCCGCCTGCACCACCAATACCCATAACTAAAATTCTAGGTTTAAGTTCTTTCAATTCTCCACCACCAATATTAATTGTCATACACCCTCCTTTTTAAATTTGTTATCCCATTTTAAAGCTGATCTATTTAAGTAAGATTTTTTTCTTGCTTTTGATTGAAAATTTGAAAACAATTTAGGATCCCACATTTGAAAAACTTTTCCTAATCCAACAAATATTATTGTAGATCTGATTTTAGCATGATTTAGTAGTTTATCAGGAATCGATACTCTTCCTTCACTATCAAAATTTAAGTTTGTACTTTCTGATAAAACTGATGTCGCAAAGTAATCTCTTTTGTCCTCAAAAGGTCCTAGGGAGTCTATACTTTCAGACAATTTTTCAATTCTTTCTTGTGCGCATCCGTCTAATGCTGCATGATTAAAAGAAGGATATGTAATAAATCCGTTGTAACCCATAGAATTTAAATAAGCTCTGAAACTAGATGGCACGGACACCCTTCCCTTTTTGTCTAATTTGTTCTCGTAACTTGACAGAAACATATTTCATCTTTCTTTAAAATCTCCCAATTCCCCATAAATGGGAATTCATGGGATATTATGGGTATATTTAATTGTAGTCAATACTTATTTGTTTATAGGTTTATTTACCTGTAAGAGATTTCTGGATACAAAACATGAACATTTAGAGTGATTTTGCTAGGCAATCTTTAAGCCGGGTTCTGTCATTTAAGATGTCATTTATCTAGATTTAAGTTCACACTTAAATTCAAGCGACTAACCCTGATGACTAACTAAAGACTGTTTTTTGCTTACGCAGTGTCATCTCTTTTTAGTCTTGCTCCCAGTGGGGTTTGCCATGCGTTTTTTGTTGCCAAAAAACCGGTGCGCTCTTACCGCACCGTTTCACCCTTACCTTGATTAGGCGGTCTATTCTCTGTGGCACTATCCCTAAGGTCACCCTCGCCAGCTGTTAACTGGCACTGTGTCTTTATGGAGCCCGGACTTTCCTCTACAATTAACATAGTTAAAAGTAACGACAATCCAATTACCTAGCACTTACCGATATAGAACTAATAATGTAAAAATCAAGCTATTTTTGATTTTCAATTAAAAATTGGCTTATTTTCATGGTTTCTTGATCCAAAATTCCGTTTACTTTTCTTGGCCTATATCTTCTTTGAAAGTTTTTAATTATTTTTTTCTTTAAATTAGAATTTAAATATCTGTATCCAATTTTGCGAAGATTTTTTAAAAATCTTTTAATTTGAAGTTTAGGGTAATTACTTTGTTTATCTAATATTTTTTTTGGATAAATTCCAATCCCCTTAGAAGACAAATACTTCCATGGAAATTTCTCGCCAGGATCAATTTTTCTTAATGGGGCAATATCAGAATGACCCAAAATTAGCCCCCTCTTAATTTTGTATTTTTTTACTAAGTGTTTGCATAACAAAACTAATTTATTTATCTGTTTTTTTGTATAATTTTGATATCCGTATTGATGGCCTCTATTTACAAGCTCAATACCTATAGAATTTTCATTCAAATTTTTATAATTTCTCCACATGGATTTTCCAGCATGCCAGGCAATATTTTCGTCTCTAACCATTTTAAAAATTTTACCCGATCTATTTATTAAATAATGACAGCTTACTTTTGACCTTATTGAAGTAAGTCTTTTAATTGATTCTCGCTCAGATTGCATTCCAGTATAATGTATGATTATTGCAGTAATATTTTTGTTAGGTCTTTTTTTTTTATCAAAATTTGGTGAATAAAATTTGGTAATTTCCATAAAAAACATATATAGCATAAAAAATGTGTCTAAAACCTATAAAAACATTTGTTTTTACATCGGCATTTTTGGTGTTTTGCTCCTTTAATTCTTTTGCAGAAGAAAAATATACAGCAAACGAGTGTTTTGAAAAATTAAGCAGAGGTACACTAAAATTCAATGTGGCTCTGGACAATACTATTTTTAAACCGGTCGCCAAGGGGTATAGAGCTTTACCAGTTCCAATAAGAAAGGGTTCAAGTAACTTTGTTGGAAACCTAAGATCATTACTGACTTTCTCGAATAATATATTACAAGGAGACTTCAAGGGTGCAACAAATACTGCTGGTAGATTTGCCGTTAATACAACAGTTGGTATTTTGGGAATTTTTGATCCAGCAACAAAAATGGGGTTTGAAAAGAAAAGTAGAGAAGATTTCGGGCAAACATTAGGTGTGTGGGGCGCAGACACAGGGTGTTATTTTGTTCTTCCAATATTAGGTCCAACCACAGCACGAGATGCGATAGGTATGATCGGTAATGTTTTTGTTGATCCTGTTTATCAAGTAACTCACAATACTGAAACAGATATGGTTGTGGGAAATGATAATCTTCAGGAACATAACTATTTTTATTACAAGGGTGTAGACGCGGTGGATTTTAGATCAAAAAATATTGAGTCTATTGAAAGCTTACAAAATAATTCGATAGATTTTTATGCTTCTGTTAAAAGTCTATATCTTCAAAATAGAGCTCAAAAAATATCGAACGCACCAATCGCTGACAAAGAGCAAGATGATAGTGATTGGGAAGAAATCGATAATCAATAATATTTAGTTTATGAAAAGAATTTTTATATCTTTTCTTGTGGTTTTTATAATAAGTTTTTGTCAAAATATAAAAGCATTTGCATATAGTACAGATCCAGAAAAGTTTATCTCAGAAATCATAGATGAGGCTAAATTAATATTAAATAGTAAAGATAATAAAGAAACAAAGGCTGAAAAGCTTTCGATTATAGCTCTTAAAACTGTAGATGTAAAAGGAATAGGTTATTATACTTTGGGAAAAAAAAGGAAAGAAATTACAGAAGATCAAATGGATAAATATAATAAAGTATTTGAGAGTTACTTTTTAAAAAGTTTTACTTCAAGACTTACAGATTACTCTGATCCAAAAATTAGTGTTTTGTCTGCTGAGAAAATTAATGAAAAATACACAATCGTAAAAAGTATGTTGGTTAAAACCGATAAAAAACCTGAGGTTAAAATTGACTGGAGAATTTATACTAAAAATCCAGAAAATCCTTTAATAAGAGATCTAATTATTGAAGGACTAAGCTTAGCTAGAACACAAAAAGAGGAGTTCGCATCTATATTAAGTTCAAATAATAATGATATAAATGTGCTATTCTCTAAACTAGAAGAATTTATTAATAAATAAAAAATTCTGGTATATCTCAAGTCTTTTTAGCTTAATATTCATTAATGATTGGTGGGCCCGCCAGGATTCGAACCTGGGACCAATACATTATGAGTGTACTGCTCTAACCAGCTGAGCTACAGGCCCAATTAATTTAAATGTTTATAACACTTTTTAAATCCAAGCAAGTCCGTATTATTCATTTAAAAAATCTTTCTTATCTTGGGCTTTAAAAAATTAATTTTTTTTTCGAAGTCTCTTTTTGTTTCAAAATCTACATAAAAATTATATATGTTTGCAAATAATAAAGAGTAAAAAATAAAATTGATAATAAAAGAATTATTTTTAAAAAATAAATAAGAAATAAAATAATAAAAAATAGAAAATATAAAAATTTTATACTTAAAGACTGAAAATACTCTACTGGAGTGATTAAAGAGTTTATATAAATTTACTTTAGAATTTCCAGAGTATCTTCTTTTTCTTTCACTTTTTATTCTCGATATTTTATTTAAGTTGTTAACTATTGCTGCTGGGTATGCCGCCCAAATATCACTTTTATGTATTAAATTTCTAATCTTTTTAAATTTTAGTAAACTAAAATTCCCAAATCTTATTTGATTACCTGTAAACAAAAATAAAACTGTTTTATGAACAAAGTATAAAAATTTAAACCAAAGTGGTTCTCTCCTATTTGTCCTATCAACAACAATAGCATCTGAAACTTTCGCTATATTCATTTCAATTAAATCAGTTATTGTGTTTGGATCATCCTGCCCATCTGCATCCATAATTATTATATCCTTATTTTTATAATCACTATTTTTTTTCAAATGATTAATTGCTAAGGCTATTGCTCTTTGGCTCCCCATATTCTGACTTAAATTTAATATATTAAATTTAATTATGTTTTTATTTTTTTTTAATTTTATTTTAGGTTTAAATTTTGAACAATCATTAACTACCAAAATATAAAATTTTAGATTATTTTTTTTTGCTATATAATTTACTTTTGATAAAAGTCTATCAAGGTTTTTCCAATCGTTATAAACTGGAAGTAAGATTGTATAAATTTTCATATAAAATCAATATAAATCGAACAAATTTTAAATTAATAATTTTAATTTTTTAAATTATCACATTTGATAATAGAAAATTTTGTTAAAATTTCATTTATTTTTTGTTGTTGTAAACAGTTGTTATTTATCAAATTGTCAAAAACATTTTTTTCTAATGGTTCGATAATGTAAATTGATTGAATGCCTTTTTTTTTAAGGTGCTTGTGAAAAAACTGTTTATAGTTATCGTGATATTTTTCATTTTTAGTTGGGTAAGATACATTGTCATAAGCTCTGCTAAAGGAATATGTATTTGGAAGTAGTGAGGCTAAAAATTGGTAATGTGTTATCAAAAACTTATTTTTTTTATCATTAGATAAAATATTAATAGTTTTTTTTAAGATTTCCATTTCATTTGAAACTGATCCAGAGAAATTAGGGTTTATCCATTTTAAATATTTTAATTTTTTATCAATTTTTTCTGCCCTTCCAAGATTTTCTAATTTTGTATTTTCTAATTCCATAAATTTTCTTTTATCAACATAACTTATTTTATAATAAATTGTTGAACTTACAGCCAAAAAAATTGCTAAATAAATTAAAAATTTTTTGTTTGTTATTTTGTCCATATATATATGTGAAAAACCAAGGAATATTGGGATTATAAAAAAAATAAATTTTTGATTTAAAGTTAACAATTGATTTAATATTAGGGCATAGGCTGTAAATATTAATGAACATAATATAAAAAAATCTTTTCGTTTAAAAAATTTAAAGTCTTTAATAAAATTAATAATTAATAGATATATCAAAGGTAATATGGCAATATGTATAAGTTTATATCTTAGAAATAATCTATTAAATTCTAAAGGAAACAAAAACTCTAAAACCCTATTATCTCCAATGGTTATTGGATACATTATATATTGAATATAAAATGAGTAGAAGGAGATTTTATTAAGAATAAATAATAAGAAAAATAATATTAAAATAAAAGAAAATCCTGAAAATAAAATTCCAACTTTTTTTAATGAGAAATTATAAATTAAGTAAATTAAACCTAAAAAAGAGATTATTATAAAAATATATGCTGTAGGTGTTTGTTTTGAAAAAAAACCTAAAACCAAAAAGATGGGTAATAAAAATAAATAAAAATTTGAATTTGTCTTTAAGTGTAATAGAAAACAAAAGAGTCCAATTATAGAAAAAATCATAGAATGATGATCTGGAAAAGGTGTTCCTGCAACAGGATAAGCAATTACTGAAACGAGTAATGCATAAATCAAACTAAAATTAATATGTAATTTAAATTTTAATAAAGTATGAAATGTAAAAAAAGCAATCAAAAAATTCATTAAAGATGCGTGAAGAACATATGAAAACCATGAAACACCAAATATTTTAAATATTAATGCTTGAATAAAATCATTTGTTAAACCTGATACGGCCCAAAAATCTTTAATTGGAAACTCTCCATTTAAAACTCTATTTCCAGAGTCAAAAAAGAGAAATGTATCTATAGGGAAAACACCTATATATCCATAATATTGATTAACAAATATTGAAAAAAAGAAAATTATTAATAAATAGAAAATTTTTATATTTTCAAAATTTAAATTAGATTTCATCTAAAATGAAATTACTTTTCAAGGAAACTTTTTAATTGTTTTGATCTGCTTGGATGTTTAAGCTTTCTCAAAGCTTTCGCCTCTATTTGTCTTATTCTTTCTCTTGTAACATTAAACTGCAAGCCAACTTCCTCTAAAGTGTGGTCGGTGTTCATTCCAATTCCAAACCTCATTCTTAGAACTCTCTCTTCTCTAGGTGTGAGAGAAGCTAAAATTTTAGTTGTTGACTCACTTAGATTAGATCTAATAGCAGTATCTAAAGGTTGTAAAGCATTTTTGTCTTCTATAAAATCTCCTAGGCTACTATCTTCTTCATCACCTACTGGTGTTTCAAGAGATACAGGTTCTTTAGAAATTTTTAGAACTTTTCTAACTTTTTCCAATGGCATTGCTAACTTTTTTGCAAGTTCTTCTGGCGTCGCCTCTCTACCAAACTCACTTAATATTTGTCTTTGTGTTCTCACAATTTTGTTGATTGTTTCAATCATGTGAACTGGAATCCTGATTGTTCTTGCTTGATCTGCTATCGATCTAGTAATTGCTTGTCTGATCCACCAAGTAGCATAAGTAGAAAATTTGTACCCACGTCTGTATTCAAACTTATCAACTGCCTTCATTAATCCAATGTTTCCCTCCTGAATAAGATCCAAGAACTGAAGACCACGGTTTGTGTATTTTTTCGCAATAGAAATTACTAACCTCAAATTTGCTTCAACCATCTCTTTTTTTGCAATTCGAGACTCTCTTTCACCCTTTTGTATTCTTTTTACTAATGTTTTAAATTCACCAACTGGTAATTCTATTTTTTTACTAAACTCAACTAGTCTATCTCTTATTTCATGAAATTCTTTTTTATGTTTTTTGAAAAAGTTTCTCCAAGTTTTATTCTCTTTTAAAAACGTTTCAAATTTGGAATTTATCTCATTCCCCACATAATATTTTATAAATTCTTCTCTTGAAATTTTATTTTCATTTGCAAGTCTTAGTAGGACGCCTTCTAATGACAATATTTTTTTATTCTCTTTATAATGAGCCTGAACTAATTCCTCAACAACAGAGGGGCTTAATTGAAGGTTTTCAAAATCTTCTACTAGGATGCCTTGTATTTTCTTAAGATTTTTATTTTTAGAAACTGATAACTCTTGGGAATTAAGAATACAATTAAGTTTTTCTATTTGATATTTTTTAAGCTTAGCATAATTTTTTGAAAGGTTTTGAATAAGAGATATTACTTTAGGTTTTATCTCTTCTTCCATTGCTGCAAGAGAGACATTAAATTCATCATTTTGATCAACATATTCCTCTGTTTTCTCGTCATTTTTATCTTTTGTTTCATCTTTCTTTTCTTTTGAATTATTATTTTTTAATTTTTCTTTTGCAACTTTCTTTAAATTTTCATCTTCTGAATTATCATTCTCAAAGTCTTCATAGGTAGAGTCTATGTCTATTATATCTCTGACTAAAAGTTCATTTTTTTCAAGCTGATCTTTCCACTCAAAGATTTTTTTTGAGATCAGAGGACTCTGAGTAAGAGCATTGATCATAACATTTTTTCCTGCTTCAATTCTTTTTGCAATTGCTATTTCTCCATCACGAGATAGAAGTTCAACTCCACCCATTTCTCGTAGGTACATTCTAATTGGATCATCACTTTTTTCTGAGGATTTTTCAGAATCAGCTTGGTTAACCTCTTTTTTCTTCAGTGACTGAAATTCAGACTTTTTTGAAACTAATGTAACCTTTTTATCAAAAAGAATAATTAAAGCTTTTTCTAAATTTTCGTGTGAGCTATTTCTTTTACCTAGTGATTTTCCAAGTTCTTCATAAGTAATAAAACCTCTATGAACACCTTTATCTAAAAGACGTTCAAATGATTTAGTAATTAGTTTGGTTTTCATACAGTCAGATTATCGATTAAGTATATATAGAGACAAATTATTAAAAATCTATACTTAATTTACTCTTTATTTATCTTACTTTTAAGCTTTATTAAGTCTGAGTATGATTTTTCATCAAATTTCTCTATGAGCTTATTTTCTAGATTCTCAATTTTTTTAGAAAATTTAATATCATTGAGTTCTTTTAGAATTTCATTTAATAACTCAATTTGTTTTTCTTCATCTTTTTTTAAAAAAATATTTTTAATTACAGCATTTTGGTTAATGTCGTTTATCAAACTTAAATGTCTTTTCGCTAATTCATCTAAATTTTTTTGATCAAATTTATCTTCAGATGTAATCGCTAGAAGTTCTGACTTAAGCTTATTAAGCTGACTACTCGAAAATTGAATATCATCAAAAAGCTCTGCTCTTGGTGAAATAATATTAGGGTAATTAAACATTATATACAAAATTGAATATTCTTTAATTTCTTCTTTAGAAAGATGTTCTTTTGCAACAGAAATTTTTTTTGTCTCACTTAAAATTCTGTAATTATTAATTATTTTACCTTTACCTTTTTGTAAAGGTGTTAAATTTCTAATTTTTTCAAGATAGTTTTCAAGAATATATTTTCTTAAAGTTTTATCTTTAATAGTCTCGCAGAGATTTCTAAATTTTTTTTCAAATTTAGTTGAGGCAAAAGGATCTGATCTATCTAAATTATTTAAGTAATTTTTCCAAATAAATTCCTCAATTGATAATTTATTTGTTAAAAATTCTACAAAGGCTTTTTTTCCTTTTTCTTTAATAAAATCATCAGGATCAACTCCTTTTGATAGTGTAACAAATCCAATTTTATTGCTCTCTTTTATGTTAGGTAGAAGACTTTCTGCAATACGCAAAGCTGCCCTTTGACCACTCACATCCCCGTCTAAACACAAAATTGGATTTGAAAAAAACTTCCAAATTAGATTAATTTGACTTTCTGTGAGTGCGGTCCCTGAGTTCGAAACAACATTTTTTATTCCAGCAGAATAAATACTTATAACATCCATATAGCCCTCTACGACTATCACTTCTGAATCTTTGTTAGGAAATGATTTTGCCTTATCTAAATTAAAAATATGTTTACCTTTTTTATAAAATTCTGTTTCGGGTGAATTAATATACTTTGCGATTTTTTTATCTTTAATAATTCTTCCTCCAAAAGCCACTATATCACCGACTATGTTTTTGATAGGAAATATAATTCTTGAGTGAAATCTATTTATATATTTTTTGAATTTTTCATTATTATAAAATAATCCAGTCTCCGAAATATTTTTTTCTGAATAATTTTTTATTAAATTTGAATAATAATCTGAGTTACTCGGAACGTATCCAATTTGAAATTCAAGAATAGTTTCTTTTCCTATTCCACGCTTGTTTAAATAATCCATTGAAAAATCAAAATTTTCTAGAAGAAGTTTATGATGGTGGTTGGTAAAATCTTTAAAAATATTTTTATAATTTTGGTATCTTTTTTCTTTTTCCTCATCGAATTTAGAGAATCTATATGGTTGCATTCCAGCTTGAGATGCAAGTTGTCTTACTGCTTCTCCAAATTTTAATGATTGGGTTTTCATTAAGAAATCAAAGATGTTACCATGTTCGCCAGAACTAAAGCAGTGATAAAATCCTTTTTCATCACTAACAGTAAACGATGGTGTTTTTTCAGATGTAAAAGGAGAAAGGCCGACAAACTCTTTTCCTCTTCTGTTTAATTTAACGGTTTTTCCAACAACTTGTGAAACTTTTAATCTTAACTTTATTTCATCTAAATAATTTTTCGGATATTTCATTTTATTTTAAATTTTCTTTTATTATTTGACTGACTTTTGAAAAATCCATGACATCTGCGTGTTCTTTTTTTAAGGCTCCGATTACTTTGCCCATGTCTTTAATAGAGGAAGCACCTACTTGCTTAATTTTTTCAATACACAGTTTTTTTGTTTCGTCATCGCCCAGTTGTTTCGGCAAAAATTCATTTATGATTGATATTTCTGACAACTCATTTTCTAGAAGCTCTTTTCTTCCTGCTTTTTTGTAGGCTTCACAAGAATCATTTCTTTGTTTTACCATTTTTTTCAAAAGCGATGTTAAATCGTTATCAGGTAACACATTCTTTTCCTTAATTTTTTTTGCAATTATGGTGTCTTTTATAGCTGCGATAATCAACCTTAAGGTGGAATAAGTTTTTTTGTCTTGAGCTTTTAGGGCTTCGCTAAGCTTAGTTTCTATTTTGCTTTGAAGGGACATATAAATTTAAACTTACTTTAATCACATTTTTTTTCAAAAGAAAAAAGAATGGGGTTGACGGCTGTGAACCTTTTTCATATAAAGCGCAAAACCCTAATTAAAAGGATTTACTTTAACTCATGAGTTGTATTTGAGACAGGTCAGAAACAAAAAAAATAAATCGCAAAATTTTTCAACAGGTATTTTAGTTTTTGAAGATGGCACCAAATTTTTTGGAACTGGTATTGGCCATGAAGGAAGTGCAGTTGGTGAGGTTTGTTTCAATACGTCGATAACTGGTTATCAAGAAATAATAACAGATCCATCTTACTCCGATCAAATTATAAATTTTACTTTTCCCCACATTGGAAATGTAGGAACAAATATTGAAGATAACGAGGCTGATAAAACTTGGACAAAAGGAGTTATTCTTAATTCTAATATAACTGATCCATCTAATTATAGGTCAATTAAAAAATTAGATAAATGGCTTAAAAAGAGAAAGATTATTGGAATTGTAGGATTAGATACTAGAGTTATTACAAACTATATAAGAGACAAAGGTGCTCCTAAGGGAGCAATACAATTTTTGAGAAAAGGAAATCATAATTTAAAAAAACTTTTAAAAATTACAAAATCGTGGAATGGATTATTGGGCCTAGACTTAGCCAAGAAAGTTACATGTAAAAATATTTATAAATGGAAATCTTTAAAGTCTTGGGATAAAAAAAATGGTTACGTAAAAAATAAAAAAAATAAATATCAAATTATTGCAATTGATTACGGAATGAAAAAAAATCAATTAAGATGTTTTTCTGATATTAATTGCGGTGTTACAGTTGTTCCAGCAAACTTTCCGGCAGATAAGATTTTAAAACTAAAGCCTCACGGGGTTTTTTTATCAAATGGCCCAGGAGATCCCGCAGCAACTGGAAGGTATGCAATACCAATCGTAAAAAAATTGATTGAAAATAAAATACCTATTTTTGGTATCTGCCTAGGCCATCAAATTTTATCATTAGCTCTAGGAGCAAAAACTAAAAAAATGTCACTAGGTCACAGAGGTGCAAACCATCCTGTTAAAGATCTGACTACAAATAAAGTCGAAATTACAAGTCAAAATCATGGTTTTGAAGTTGATGCTAAATCAATTCCTAAAAATGTAAAAGTCACCCACAAATCTCTTTTTGATGGGTCTATTGAAGGTATAGAGGTAAAAGATAAAAAACTATTTTCAGTTCAGTATCATCCAGAGGCTAATCCTGGACCACAAGATAGTAAATATTTATTTGAAAAATTTTTAAAAAATATAAAATCAAAAAAAAATGGGAAAAAGAAAAGATATTAAAAAAATTTTAGTCATTGGTGCGGGACCAATTGTAATTGGGCAAGCCTGCGAGTTTGATTATTCGGGAACTCAGGCATGTAAAGCGCTTAAAGACGAAGGTTATAAAGTAATTTTAATTAATTCAAATCCTGCAACAATTATGACTGATCCAGAGATTGCTGATAAAACTTATATAGAGCCAATTACACCTGAGATTGTCGAAAAAATTATTAAAAAAGAAAAACCCTGTGCAATTCTTCCAACTATGGGTGGGCAAACAGCATTAAATACTGCAATCTCAATGGAGAAAAAAGGAATACTAAAAAAGAGTAAAGTAGAATTGATTGGAGCAAAAGCTTCGGCAATATCAAGGGCAGAAGATAGAGCGCTTTTTAGAAAAGCAATGAAAGAGATAAAACTTGATTTGCCTAAGTCTGAAATTCTTAACTCATTTAAAAACTCCAAAAAAGTTTTCAAAAAAATTGGATTACCCGCAATTATCAGACCTTCATTCACTTTAGGTGGGTCAGGTGGTGGAATAGCAAAAACTAAAAAAGAATTTTTTAACTTAATTAAATCTGGAATAACAGAATCGCCTCAAAATCAAGTACTTGTGGAAGAGTCATTAGAAGGGTGGAAAGAATTTGAGATGGAGGTTGTAAGGGATAAGAAAGATAATTGTATAATAATTTGTTCAATTGAAAATGTTGATCCGATGGGAACTCACACTGGAGATTCAGTTACAGTTGCACCAGCATTAACATTAACCGATAAAGAATTTCAAATAATGAGGAATGCCTCAATTGAATGTTTGAGGAAAATTGGAGTAGAGACTGGTGGATCTAATGTTCAGTTTGCAATCAATCCTAAAGACGGAAGAATGGTTATAATTGAAATGAACCCAAGAGTTTCAAGATCTTCAGCGTTAGCATCAAAAGCTACAGGATTTCCAATTGCAAAAGTCGCTGCTAAACTTGCTATTGGCTATACCCTTGACGAATTAAAAAATGAAATTACCGGATCAACTCCTGCGTCTTTTGAACCAACGATTGATTATGTAGTGACTAAAATTCCAAGATTTACTTTTGAGAAATTTAAGTCCGCCAAAATAAAGCTTGGAACATCGATGAAATCTGTAGGCGAGGCAATGGCGATTGGAAGAAATTTTAAAGAATCTTTGCAGAAAGGCTTAGTATCTTTAGAAATTGGGTATAAAGGTTTGGACTCATTGAATAATGTAACAAATAAAGAGTTAAGAAAAAAATTAAAACAGAATTTGCCTGACAAACTAATTGTGGTTGCAGAAGCAATAAGAAGAAATATAAATATTAAGAATATTTACAAATTAACAAATATCGATCCATGGTTTCTTGAGCAGATATCTGACATAATTAAAGTAGAAAAAAAATTAAAAAAGAATGGAATTCCTAAAACCTTTAAGGAATTTTCTTTTATAAAATCAATCGGATTTTCTGACAGTAAAATTGCAGAATTAACTAAAAGTTCAATTAATTCGATCGAGAAGAAAAGAAGAAAACTAAAAATTTTTCCAGTATTTAAAAAAATTGATACTTGTGCTGCAGAATTTAAATCAGAAACACCTTATATGTATTCAACATATCAAAAATTATCAGGTAAATTTGCCGACTGTGAATCAAACCCTACAAAAAAAGAGAAGATTATAATTTTGGGGGGTGGGCCAAATAGAATTGGTCAAGGTATAGAGTTTGATTATTGTTGTTGCCAGGCAAGCTTTGCATTAAAGAAAAAAAAGTATGAAACAATAATGATAAATTGCAATCCAGAAACCGTTTCTACTGATTATGATACAAGTGATAGATTATATTTTGAACCTTTAATTGAAGAACATGTTTTAAATATAATTTATAAAGAAATGGAAAAAGGTAAAGTGCTTGGTGTAATTGCTCAATTTGGTGGACAGACGCCAATTAAGTTAGCTAGAACCTTAAATGAAAATAAAATTCCAATTTTAGGTACTCAATTTGACTCGATTGATCTTGCAGAAGATAGGGAGAGATTCAAGAAAATACTTATTAAAGAAAATCTTAAACAGGCAGAAAGTGGAATTGCTAGAAATAAAAAAGAATCTTTTAAAATAGCAAATAAAATTGGTTTTCCAATTGTAATTAGACCATCTTACGTCCTTGGTGGGAGGGGAATGGAAATAATCTATTCTCAGTCTGATCTTAAAAAATATATTGATGAAGCTGTAAAAGTTTCAGGATCAAATCCTATTTTGATTGATAGGTTTCTAAATGATGCAACTGAGGTTGACGTTGATGCTATTTGTGATGGTAAATCAGTATTTGTAGCTGGAATTATGGAACATATTGAAGAAGCAGGAATACATTCGGGCGACTCAGCGTGTTCTTTGCCTCCATATACCTTGAGCAAAGAAATTATAAAAAAAATTGAAATTCAAACTAAACAGTTGGCAAAAGCTTTAAAAGTAATTGGTTTAATAAATATTCAGTTTGCTATTAAAGCAAATGAAATTTACGTTCTTGAAGTTAATCCAAGAGCAAGCAGAACAGTACCATTTGTGTCAAAAGCAACTGGACTCTCGGTAGCGAAGATTGCCTCAAGAGTAATGGCGGGAGAAAAATTATCTAAATTTAATCTTAAGAAGAAAAATAAAAATACTTTTGCAGTTAAAGAGGCTGTATTTCCTTTCAATAAATTTCCAGAAGTTGATGTTTTATTAGGTCCTGAGATGAAATCAACAGGTGAAGCCATGGGCTTCGATAATAATTTTGGCTTGTCTTTTGCCAAAAGCCAAATCGCTAGCAATAATAGTATTCCGCTAAAAGGAAATGCATTTATTTCAGTTAAAGACAAAGATAAAGATAAAATATTAAAAAATGCTAAAAAATTAGTAAAATTTGGTTTCTCTTTATTCGCTACCACTGGAACTGCAAGATATTTAGTTAATAATGGAGTAAGATGTAAAAAAGTAAATAAAGTTAGTCAAGGATCACCTCATATAGTTGAAAGATTAAATAAAAAAAATATTTCTTTGGTTATAAATACAACTGAGGGGAAAGACTCTATTTCCGACTCATTTAGTTTGAGAAGAACAAGTTTAGTGAATAAGGTTCCTTATTTCACAACAATCGCAGCGGCAAATGCATGTTTGGAGTCTATTGAAGCATTAAAAAAATACCCAATTAAAGTGAGAGCTTTACAAGATAATTAAAGTCTACAACTCATATCTTGACCACAACACAATGGAGATTTTATTTTTCCATGATCATTAGGACATTTAGATATCTGAACTTGTTTTCCATCATCAAGTTTTAAATTGTCATTTACCAATGGAGTCGAGCATTTACCACAAGTCGCATTCACTGACATTCCACATTTTGAACATTCATATGTAGCCATATTAAAAATATATACTATTAAACTTCTACTTTCCAGTCTGTTTGAAAGGAAACATAGTTAATTTGTATACAACGTCTCTCTTTTTTTATCTCTTTTTTTTCCATTCCATGCCAAGTATTTGGACCACTAGAAAAAAAATATCCATAGTTGTCCTTGTATGGAACTGTTTTTATTTTATTTAATTTTTCATCATAAAAATCAGTGCCCAGATTTTCAGATTCATTGAATGGATTAATAAATATCAAGGAAGACAAAAGTTTTTCCTTAATATCACAATGTGGTTTAAGCCAAAAACCCTGTCTATCACAAATTACCTCTAATCTAACATAAGAGTTTGAAAGATCCTTTTTAATTAATTGACCAATGTATTGATAAACAGTTTTTGAACACAGCTCTTTTATAAAACTTGTTAGTTCAGGAAAATTTTTAGAATTTTCTTTGGTTACAAAACATCTGTATTTTTTTGCTTTGCCACCTGATTTAATTCCTTCTCTAAATTTACCTTCTCCACCATCAATAGCTCTGGTTCCGTCATAATTAATTCCCTCAGAAACTGGATTTGCAATCTCTGCATTGCAAATTTCTTTGATTGCTAAATCTGTTAAAGGCCTTTTAATAGCCCAATGTGTAAAAGGTTTGTCGTAAGTTTCTAATCTACTTTTAAGTGAATTAAATAATTCCATTTGTTTTCATTTTCTCTTTGACTAAAGTTGCAGCTTTATTTACTTCATCCAAACTTGTGTAAGTCCAATTTTCAATTTTGTTATCCAAGTCCCTTATTATACCAAGTTCTTTAAATAGTTTATAAAATTTATCAAATCTATGTATGCTTCTTTTATTACTCATCTGAGCAACGTATACTGGTTTACCAGTAATTGCAGCCTCTGAAATCATAGAAGTTGAGTCACAAGTAACTATTATTATATCTGCCAAACCAAGAGATGATAAATACGCTTTTTTGTCTCTTTCTTTAATAACCAAATGATTATCGTTAAAATAATTAAAGGCAAGTTTAACTATATTTTCTGGAGTCCGATAAGAAGGGATAACAATTAATTTATATTTGGAATAAACAAATAAATTTTTAATTTTTGCAAATGTCTCTGTCATTTGTTTTTCCGAAAAACTATAATATTTATTTGGCCCTCCAAGGATTAGGGTAATAATTTTTTTACCATCTGCTCTCGGATTAAGGTAATTAACATTTTTTTTAATTTCATCGTTAGTAAGATAATGAATAGCACCTTTAGTTCTTATAACATTATCTCCTTCTAAATTGTCATGTTCTGGACAAATAATACAATCAAAGTTATCAAGCTTGACTTTTGGATCTTGAATATGAATTGTAAAAATATCTTTATTAAATCTTTTTTTTAGCATAATCGAAGGTATTACACTTTTGCGTCCACATGAAATAATTACCTTGGAGTCACAAATGAACCTGTTCTGTAAAATACCCTCTGTCACTGGAGTAAATTTTGGAGGAATAAAATCCCAAATTTTTTTAAGTTTGATTGTTTCGTGCTTAAACTTAAAACCCAAAGCTTTAGACAAACCCTCAACCTGGCTTATCATTCCATGCATACCCTGGGTTAATAGAAGGGCTTTCGTTTTGAGCATAAGTTATCTTATATATTTCTGGGTTTTATTTATCCACATATAAAAATAGATTAACTTTTTATTTAATTAACAAACCTTTATACATGTTTGATGGAAATATGCGTATTGAAGAAGATATCAAACTGGATTATGCCGATGTCCTATTTCGGCCTAAAAGAAGCACTTTACATAGTCGAAAAGACGTAAAGTTAGAACGTACCTACAAATTTAAATATAGCAATCACGAATGGTCCGGCATCCCTTTAATGGCTGCCAACATGGATGGTGTGGGTGAACTTGTTATGGCCGAAAATTTAGCTTCCCATCAAATTATGACCTGTTTAACTAAACAGCATAATTCAAAAATAATCAAAAAATTTAAATCAATTAAAAAAATATTTCCTCAAGTTATATTAAGCACTGGAACAAGTGATCAAGATTACAAGAGACTAAATGATATATTAAAAGAAAATAGTTTTTTTGAGTTTATATGTATTGATATCGCAAATGGTTATTCTGACCACTTCAGTAAGTTTGTCAGTTCAGTTAGGAAAAAATATCCAACTAAAACTATTATTGCAGGAAATGTTGTTACAGCGGATATGACACAGGAATTAATACTTGCTGGAGCAGATATTGTAAAAGTTGGAATTGGACCTGGAAGTGTATGTACAACTCGTATTCAAACTGGCGTTGGTTATCCTCAGTTAAGTGCTGTTATCGAATGTGCTGATGCGGCTCATGGTTTAGGCGCGCACATTGTAGCTGATGGAGGATGTACATGTCCGGGCGATGTAGCAAAAGCATTTGGTGGAGGTGCAGATTTTGTAATGCTGGGTGGAATGTTTGCAGGCCATGATGAAGGCGGAGGAAAAATAATAAAAAAAAACGGATCAAAAGTTATTGAGTTTTATGGTTCAAGTTCTGAGACAGCTTTAAATAAACATTATGGTGGTCATGCTGATTACAGAAGCAGCGAAGGTAAAAAAGTTCAATTAAAATATAGAGGAAAAATTAATGATACGGTTTTAAATATTTTAGGTGGGTTGAGAAGTAGTTGCACTTATGTTGGAGCACCCTCTTTAAAACAATTGAGTAAATGCACAACTTTTGTGAGGGTTAATCAACAGTATAACGATACTTTTGAGTAAATTTTGCAACTTTAAATTTTTTCAAAAATACCTATATAAGTTTAATTATGGCAAAACATTCTAAAGTACTAATTCTTGGATCCGGACCCGCTGGATATACAGCTGCAATATATGCGGCAAGAGCTATGTTAAAGCCAATTTTGGTTTTTGGATCCGAACCAGGAGGCCAATTAACCACAACAACTGACGTAGAAAACTTTCCAGGATATTCAAAAGTTATTCAAGGTCCTTGGTTAATGGAAGAAATGAAAGGCCAAGCAAAAGCTGTTGGAACAGAAATGATACAAGATCATATAAAAAAAGTTGATCTATCAAAAAAACCTTTTGAAGCCATTGGAGATAGTGGTCAAGTTTATAGCGCAGATAGTTTTATTATATCTACTGGAGCTCAGGCTAGGTGGTTAAATTTAAAATCAGAACAAGAATTTAGAGGATTTGGTGTTTCAGCATGTGCTACATGTGATGGTTTCTTTTTTAAAGAAAAAGAAGTTGCTGTTGTTGGAGGTGGAAATGCTGCCGTAGAAGAAGCAATGTTTTTGACGAAGTTTGCCTCGAAAGTTAAATTAATCCATAGAAGAAATGAGTTAAGGGCAGAAAAAATGCTCCAAGCAAAATTAAAAGCAAATAAAAAAATTGAAATTATCTGGGATAGCGTTGTTGAGGATGTTGTCGGGGACACTAATCCAAAATCAGTCAAGGCTATCAAAATTAAAAATGTAAAAACTAATAAAACTACCGAATTGAAAGTTGATGGACTTTTTATAGCAATAGGCCATGACCCAGCTACTTCACTTTTCAAGGGTCAATTAAATATGGATAAAGAGGGATATATTGTAACCAATCCCGACTCTACAATAACTAATGTGCCAGGAGTTTTTGCAGCTGGCGATGTTAAAGATAAAATATTCAGGCAGGCAGTTACTGCGGCTGGGATGGGTTGTATGGCTGCGCTTGAGGCTGAAAAACATTTGTCTTCAAAATGAGTAGAAAAATATTACTTACAGGCATAAGTGGTTGGATTGCAAAACACACTGCTATAGAATTATTAAATTCTGGTTACGAAGTTTTAGGAACAGTAAGAAATAAAAATTTAATTGAACAAACGAAAGAAACTATAAGTAAATATGCCTCGATTGATAAATTATCATTTGTTGAATTAGATCTTGTTAAAGATGATGGATGGGATAAAGCAGCAAAGGGATGTAAATATATATTTCACATTGCCTCACCTTTTCCTATGAAAGTTTCCAGAAATAGAGAAAGTTTATTACCTCCTGCTGTTGATGGAACTTTAAGAGTTTTAAAAGCTGGAGTAAATGCAGGTGTGGAACAAATAATTAAAACTTCCTCAATCGTTGCAATGTTTAGAAAACCCAACAGAAGCAATCCTTATACTTTTGGAGAAAATGATTGGACTGATGAAAATTGGGTAGAGGGTGTGAATGACTACTTTTTGTCAAAAACAAAAGCAGAAAGATTAGCTTGGGAGTTTATGGAGAGCAAAGGATTAAGAAATAAATTAACTTGTATTTGTCCTGGTGGAGTTTTTGGAGATGCTTTAGATAAAAAAGGAGGTACATCAATAGAATATGTAAGACAATTTATGGCAGGCAAATTTCCAGGTGCACCTAAGTTTGCAGTTTTAATTTCTGATGTGAAAGACATAGCAAAAGCACATGTAGCTTGCATTGGAAATAATAAAGTCGGTGGAAGAAGATTAATTGTTGGAAAAGAAGTAAAAAAACTAGTTGAGTTATCTCAAATCATGGCCGAAGCGATGCCTGAGTATGCAAAAAAACTTCCCAAAAAAGAACTTCCAAATCTCATGGTTAAATTAATAAGTTATATAGACTCAAGTGCTAAAATGATGATACCAGATCTTGGAATTTTAATGCAAACTGATACTAGTTATGCTGAAGAATTATTAGGTTTCAAATTTAAACCTGCAAAAGATTGTATGATTGAGAATGCTAAATCAGTTGTAAGATTAGGTTTAGTTTAAAGTTAACTCAGCTATTTCATTCGATTCGAAAATGGTCTTGTTATAAATCTTTTGGGATATTTTTATCATTACTTCTGCAACTTTTTCAGAATGGATTGGTTGCATTTTTTTTAATGGTCCCAAAAATAAAGGAGAAATCATTCTAAAAAATAGTATACCAATTTTTTCAGCTATTCTTTTTTCTTTTCTTTTTCCCATTAAAAATGAAGGTCTCAAAATACCAAGGATCGGAAAATTCAATTTTTTTAATTCCTCTTCAACCTCACCCTTGTTCTTGAGATATGTACTAGAACTTTTAGGATTTGCAGATATAGATGAGACATAAACAAAAGAATTTACAGAATTAGATTTTGCAATTTGAGCAATTTCCAAAGGTATTTCATATTCGACTCTTCTATATTCGTCTTTATTAGGCGCTTTTTTTTTGGTTGTTCCTATACAAAAAAAACAGTCGTCACCTTTGATATATTCTTTATAATTTTTTAAATTATTAAAATCAGTTTTAATAATTTCTAATTTTTTATCATTCATCTTTGGATCGGAACGAACAAATAACTTTATTTTGTGATAACTATTATTTTTAATTAGTTTAAAGAGAATGTGACTACCGATTAATCCTGATGAGCCAAATAACAAGGCTGTTTTCATTGTTTTACTAAACTTTCACAAAAAGATTTTATTCTGTCTAAAGCTTTCTTGAGATTATCCATAGAAGTTGCATAAGAAATTCTGAAGTATCCATCCAAACCAAATGCAGATCCTTGGACTACTGCTACTTCTGCTTTCTCAAGTAATTTTTCAACAAATTCTTTATCTGTCTTCAGTTTAGTTTTATCTCCTAATAAATTTTTACAATTAGGGAATACATAGAAAGCGCCACTAGGCTTTAAGCAGCTCAATCCATTTATACTGTTTAAGGTTTTAACAACAAAGTCTCTTCTTTCCTTAAAAGAATCTGATCTAGTTTTAATAAAATCTTGAGTTCCATTTAAAGCCTCCACGGCTGCTGCCTGACTAATTGAGGAAGGGTTTGTTGTGGATTGTGACTGAATTTTTGCCACTGCTTTAATTATATCTTTTGGTCCAGCTCCATAACCTATTCTCCATCCAGTCATAGAATAAGATTTGCTCACACCGTTCATTGTTAAAGTTCTATCTTTTAAAGTATGTATCTGTGCAATAGTAAAAAATTTAAAATTATCATAAGTTATATGTTCATAGATATCGTCACTAAGAATAAAAACATGTTTACTTCCTATTAATACTTTTGATAAATTCTCAATTTCCTTTTTTGTATAACAAGAGCCAGTTGGGTTTGATGGTGAATTAATAATCAGCCATTTAGTTTTTTTACTAATTGCTTTTTTTAATTGTTCTGGGGTTATTTTAAATTCATTCTCCTCAGAACATTTAACTATTTTAGGTGTTCCGCCAGCTAATAAAACCATATCAGGATAGGATACCCAGTAAGGCGCTGGAATAATAACTTCGTCACCTGGATTTAATGTAGCCATGAATACGTTGTACAATACTTGTTTACCACCAGTTCCTACAGAAATTTGGTCTACTTCGTAAGATATATTGTTTTCTCTTTTGAATTTTCCCTGGATAGCTTTTTTCAAAATTGGGGTTCCATCAACAGCAGTATATTTTGTGTCACCTTTTTTTATAGCCTGTATAGCTGCCTCCTTAATATTGTCAGGAGTATCAAAATCAGGTTCTCCAGCACCAAGACCGATTACGTCTTTGCCAGCTGCCCTCATTTCCCTGGCTTTTGAGGTAACCGCTATGGTTGGTGAGGGTTTAATTCGCTTTAAACTATTGGAAACTATGCTCATTGAAATTTATAATATTTTGTTATTATTAACACAAAATGCAAAATACATACCAAGAAAAAATTGATAATTTAGAGGCAAATAATGCTCCTGTTAGGAAAAAACTTGAGGGTGGAATAAGGTTTAAAATAAAAAGTAATTTTCAACCTGCCGGGGATCAACCTGAGGCAATTAAAAAGATACTTAAAAATTTAAAAGATAAACAGAGCGAACAGGTTTTGCTAGGGGTCACTGGATCCGGGAAAACCTTTACTATGGCTAAAGTAATAGAGTCTGCAAATCGACCTGCTTTGGTTTTGGCACCTAATAAAACTTTAGCAGCGCAATTGTACGGCGAAATGAAAAGTTTTTTTCCAAACAACGCTGTTGAATATTTTGTCTCCTATTATGATTATTATACCCCGGAAGCATATGTTCCAAGATCAGATACATATATAGAAAAAGAAGCTTCAATAAATGAGCAGATTGACAGAATGAGACACTCGGCAACAAGGTCTTTGCTTGAACGTGATGATGTAATTATTGTGGCTAGCGTTTCTTGTATTTATGGACTTGGTTCAGTAGAAGCCTATAGCAAGATGACATTGGCATTAAAAAAGAATTATGAATATGAGAGAGACGAAATTATTAAAACTTTTGTTAATTTGCAATATAAGAGAAATGATCAAAATTTTTTTCGAGGTACTTTTAGAGTTAGAGGAGAAAACTTAGAAATATTCCCATCACATTTAGAGGACAGAGCTTGGAGATTGAGTTTAAACGGAAATAAACTAGAGAAGATAGAAGAATTTGATCCTTTAACGGGAGACAAAACAAATGATTTTGCAGTAATAAAATTGTATGCTAACAGCCACTACATAACTCCAAAACCAACTATTGATCAAGCTATCAAAAAAATTAAAAAAGAATTGGAAGTGACACTAGAAGACCACAAGGCAAATAATAAACTTCTAGAAGCTCAAAGGTTGAGGGAGAGAACTAAATTTGATCTTGAAATGATTGAAGCAACTGGAACCTGTGCGGGTATTGAAAATTATTCAAGATTTCTATCTGGAAGAAATAAAGGGGAGCCCCCACCTACTCTTTTCGAATATTTTCCTGACAATACTATTATATTTGTAGACGAAAGCCACGTAACCGTACCTCAATTAAATGGTATGTACAAAGGTGATCACACGAGAAAAAAGACACTTGCAGAGTATGGTTTCAGATTACCTTCTTGTATGGATAATAGACCATTAAAGTTTGAAGAGTGGGATGCTATGAGAACCCAAACCGTTTTTGTATCTGCAACCCCTGGTCCTTGGGAACTAAAACAAACTCAAAATAAATATATAGATCAAGTTATAAGACCAACAGGTTTAATTGATCCACCTGTTGAAATACGACCTGCAAAAACTCAAGTAGATGATTTGTTCCATGAGTCTAAAAAAGTTATTGATAAAGGATATAGAATTCTAGTAACAACCCTTACAAAGAAAATGGCAGAAGATTTAACAGAATATCTTCATGAAAACGGTTTGAAAGTAAGATATATGCACTCAGACATAGACACACTTGAAAGAATTGAAATCATCAGGGATTTACGAATGGGTGTTTTTGATATTTTGGTTGGTATAAATCTATTAAGAGAAGGGTTAGATATACCGGAATGTGCTTTAGTTGCAATTTTGGACGCTGACAAAGAGGGTTTTTTAAGATCAGAAACCTCACTAATTCAAACTATAGGTAGAGCTGCTAGAAATGTAGATGGCAAAGTAATTCTTTATGCGGACAAAGTAACAAAAAGTATTGATAAAGCTATAAAAGAGACAGATAGGAGAAGAGGTAAACAGGTAGAATATAACAAAAAAAATAATATAAGTGCAGAATCAGTAAAGAAGGAGATTACCGATATTTTAGAGTCTGTTTATGAAAAAGATTATGTAAAAATTAGTGAAGGTTCAAATGTTGGCGGAAACTTAAAAAAACATTTAAAAGCACTCAATAAAAAAATGAAAGAATCTGCATCAAATTTAGAGTTTGAAGAAGCGGCAAAAATTAGAGATGAAATAAGAAAATTGGAGACAAATGAACTTGAGATTAACTTGAATCCAAAAATTTCACAGTATAACTTAAACAAAAAGGTTTATCCTCAAGGTAGATCTAAGATGGGAATGCCAGGCACTAAGCCAAGAAAATCTATAAAAAAATGGAAGCCAAAAAAATAATTATAACTGGTGGTGCTACTAGAATTGGGTCAGCTATAGCAAAGAGTTTAGCTGGATATGATGTTGATATTGTAATTCATTTTAATAAATCAAGAAAATCAGCATTACAATTAAAGACAGAACTAGAAGAAATAGGTACTAAAGTTTTTTTGATTAAGGCTGACCTTAGTAATATTAATCAGACTAAGAAAATAGTCCCGTTTGCTTATAAAAAAATGAAGGGTTTAGATTGTTTAATTAACAATGCATCTTTGTTTGAAAAAGATGATTTAGAAAATTTTAGTGATAAAAGCTTTTCAAAACATATAGATATAAATTTAAAAGCACCCGCGTTTTTAATTAAAGACTTTAAAAGATACGTAAAAAATAAAGAGGCAAACATTATAAATATTATCGATCAAAGAGTTAAAAAACTCACTCCTTTCTTTTTTTCATATACTTTAAGTAAAGCTGCACTTGCAACACTTACAACTACTACTGCTATGAAACTTGCTCCTAATATTAGAGTAAATGGAATTTCGCCAGGTCCAACTTTAAAAAATAAGAGACAATCTGATAAACATTTTAAAGCACAATGGAAATCTACAATCCTTCAGAAGCAAGTTGATTTAAACAATATTTGTTCATCGGTTAAATATTTTATTGAAAACAATAGCATTACAGGTCAAATAGTTAGCGTAGATAGCGGACAAAGTTTAGCATGGAAAACACCCGATATAATAAACTCAAAAGAATGAAAATAATTAAATTTAAACAAAAAAGATCTTATAGTTATAAAAGAAAAATTCTAATAAAGGATCTGGTTTTAAAGATGCTTGTAGGAATTCATAATTTTGAAAAAAGGAAAAAGCAAAGAGTGAGATTTAATCTAGTTATAAATATTGATCAAAATTTAATTCCAAATGATAAAGATCTAAAAAGTATTGTAAACTATGAACAAGTAATTAAAACTATTATGAGGATTACATCCAAAAGACATTATCCACTTCTTGAAACTTTAGCTGAAAAAATATTTTCAAAACTTTTTGAGAATTTGAGAATAAAAAAAATACTTTTAAGAATTGAAAAATTAGATGTGATAAAGAATACTACTTCTGTAGGGATAGAGTTGGAAAAGACTAGATCAAATGAGTATTGAAAAAGGTAAAGAAATAATTCGAAAAAAAATAGTAAATCTCACTAATAATCCTGGGGTTTATAAAATGTTAAGCGATAAGAATGAAATTCTTTATGTCGGTAAAGCTAAAAATATTCCTAATCGTCTAAAAAGTTATGTTTCGGATAGTCACCTTCCAATACGAACAGAAAGAATGCTTTCGCTAACAAGAAAACTTGAAACTACGACAACAACTAATGAGAGCGAAGCTCTTTTATTAGAGGCAAATCTCATAAAAAGGCATAAACCAAGATTCAATATTTTGCTTAGAGACGACAAGTCATTCCCTTACATATTTGTTGGTCAAAAAGATAAATGGCCACAATTAACCAAACTAAGAGGAAAAAAAAATAGAGATGGTTATTATTTTGGACCTTTTGCATCCGTAGGATCGGCGAACTGGACAATTAAAATTCTTCAAAAAATATTTTTGTTAAGAGTTTGTGATGATACAGTTTTTAAAAATAGAGATAGAGCATGTATTTTGTACCAAATTAGAAGATGCTCTGCTCCATGTGTGGGCAAAATAGAAGAGAAAAATTATAAAAATTTAGTGAGTGATGCAGTTGATTTTATCTCTGGTAAGTCACAAAGAATTCAAAAAAATCTATCTTCGGAAATGGAGAAAGCAAGTGAAGACTTAGATTATGAGAAGGCTGCTGTTCTCAGAGATAGAATAAAAGCATTAACTCAAATTCAATCTTCCCAAAAAATAAATCAAACTAATCTCAAAGAAGCAGACGTAGTATCAGTTTTTAAAGAGTCTGGTAAAACTTGTGTTCAGGTTTTCTTTTTTAGATCAAAACAAAATTGGGGTAATCAAGCTTATTTTCCTAAACATGATCCCGATGAAAAAGAAGAAAAAATTTTATCTTCTTTTTTAAGTCAATTTTATGAAAACAAAACGGTACCAAAACTTGTACTTTTAAATATTGAAATTAATGAAAAAACTTTATTAGAAAAAACATTTTCTACTAGAGAAAAAAAAGAAATAATGATTAAAAAAGCTGCAACAAAAGATGAAAAAATTGTCTCAGAAATGGCCCAAAAAAATGCTAAACAGGCATTAACTCAAAAAATTTTAGAAACCGAGAGTAATTCAAAACTGATAGACAACTTGGCCGATAAATTTAATTTAAATTTCAATGTAAATCTTATTGAGGTATATGATAACAGCCATGTACAAGGATCAGATGCGGTTGGTGCTCTTATTACCTTTGGTAAAGAGGGGTTTGTCAAAAAAAGATATAGAAAGTTTAATATCAAATCAGATGCGGTTAAAGGTGATGACTATGGGATGATGAAAGAAGTTTTGAACAGGAGATTTGTAAGGGCACTCAAAGATGAAAATACAAATATGACTTTACCAGATTTAATACTAATAGACGGTGGTAAAGGTCAATATTCCGTAAGTAGAGAGACCTTAAATGACCTGGGTCTTCACGAATTACCTATAATTGCAATTGCAAAAGGCAAAAACAGAAATGCGGGCGAAGAAACTTTTTTTCATCAAAATAAAGTTATTAAATTTAAAAAAAATGACCCTACCCTATTCTTTCTACAAAGACTCAGAGATGAAGCACATAGATTTGCTATAAGTACTCACAGAGCAAAAAGAAGAAAAAATCTCAGTAAATCATTACTTGATCAAATCTCAGGAATAGGTAGAAATAGAAAAAGAGCCTTGCTTCATCACTTTGGTTCTGCAAAATCAGTTGAGTCGGCAAGTTTTGAAGATTTAAAGTCTGTGGAAGGAATTGAGGAAAAGGTTGCTAAAAAAATTCACGATTTCTTCCACGATAATTAATTATGAAAATTAAAATACCTAATATATTAACAATCGGCAGAATTATAATTGTTCCTATTTTCGTTCTGAGTTTTTATATTCCAGGTATTGTTGGTGATTTGGTGCCCTTTTTTCTTTTTGCTATAGCCAGTTTTACAGATTATTTAGATGGCTTACTTGCTAGACTTTATAAAGAGGAGTCTAAATTAGGTGAATTACTTGATCCTATCGCAGATAAAATTTTGGTTGCGGCTGCTTTGGTATTGCTGATTATGAATGGGATCATAAAGAATCTTGAGGTAATTGCAGCAATTATAATTTTAACAAGAGAAATTTTAATTTCTGGGTTAAGAGAGTTTTTAGCAAAAGAAAAAGAATTAAACTTACCAGTATCTAGTTTGTCTAAATTCAAAACTTTTATTCAAATGTTTTCTATAGCTATACTTTTAACAGGGGAAACAGGTAATAAAATTGTTAGCTTTCAAGATTATAATGCTCAGACAATTGGAATTATTTTGCTATGGATTGCAGCGTTTTTAACTTTATACACTGGATATGACTATTTGAGAAAAGGTATAGTGACTGCAATTAATGATGACAAAAAATAATTTATGAGTTTATCGGAAATTAATAAAAGAGAAAAAGATTTTCATAATAAACTTCATTTATCTGAAGAGCTCGAAAGAAAAAATCAGGGTAAGTTTTATAAGGCACTGTATGGATTGTATAGTGATTTTTTGAACATATTAAAAAATGAAACCAAAACAAAGGATGTGTTGGACTTCGGATGTGGTACGGGTAATTTTACAGAAAAAGTCATTAATTTTAATCCAAAAAAAATAGTGGCAGTAGATATTTCAGAAGAGGCAATAAAAAAAGCAAAAAATAACCCTAGTCTAAATAGAAAAAATATAGAATATAGAGTTGAGAATTGTGAAGATTTAAATTTGAACTCAGACTCAATTGATGTTGCTTACGGTAGTGGAATACTTCATCATTTAAATTTAAATAAGTCTTTGTCTGAATTAAAAAGGATACTAAAAAAGGATGGTAAAATAATATTTATTGAACCTATGGCTACAAACCCCATTATAAATCTTTATAGAAAACTTACACCAAATGCTAGAACATCTGATGAGCATCCTTTTAGGTCAAGTGATATAGGGCTTATAAAAAGTTTGTTTGTCAATGTTGAAGTAAAATATTATGGGTTTCTTACTTTAGTTTTTTTTTTATTTTATAAGAAACCAGAAAAATCGAATTTATTCAAAATTTTAAAAAAAATGGATGAAATAATTTTAAATTCAAGATATTTTAAATTTCTTGCTTGGTCTGTTTTAATAAAAGCAAAAAAAAGTTAAGCAGCTACCTTTTTTCTTACTAAATTAATGTAACTCTCAGATAAGTTCTTTATAAGATTACAAACAGTAAATTTATAATTATCTATTTGAGATACCGGTGTAATCTCAGCAGCTGTACCTGTTAAAAAACATCCAACAAAATTTGACATTTCCTCAGGCTTAATTTTTCTTTCTATAATTTTAACACCCTTGGACTTAGCTATACTGATTACACATTTTCTTGTTATTCCATCTAAAAAAGAATCTGGTATCGGAGTATGAAGTGAACCATCCTTGCCTTTAAAAAAAATATTTGCACCAGTTGCCTCAGCAATATTTCCTTGATGATCTAACATAAGTGCATCCGAATACCCCTTGCTCTCAGCCTCATGCTTAGACAAAGTACAAATCATATAAAGACCTGCGGCTTTGGTATCCCATGGAACTGAATTTGGTGGAGGTCGTCTCCAAGATGAAGTTTGAAGTTTAATTCCTTCGAGTTTTAGTTTCGGATCAAAATATGATCCCCATTCCCATGCAGCAATAGCTACATGTATTTTATTTTTTTGTGCGGAAATTGCCATCATTTCACTTCCTCTCCAAACAACAGGTCTTACATAGCCATTTTTAATTTTTTGTATCCTAATAATTTCATTAGATGCATCGTTAATTTCTTTTTCGCTGTAGGGCATTTTTATTCCCATTCTTTTGGCTGAGTAAAATAGTCGGCTTGTATGGTCTTGAAGTTTAAAAATTTCACCTTCATAAATTCTTTCGCCCTCAAAAACACAACTAGCATAATGTAAACCATGATTTAATAAGTGGACTTTTGCATTTGTCCAATTGACTAATTCTCCATTAAACCAAATTTTTCCAGATCTTTTATCGTAAGGAATTGTTTCCATTAAGTATAAATTAAATAATTTTTTTCTAACAAAAAAGTATATTTGTTGATAAAATATGTCAACATATCTGACCAAAATATGAAAGATTTGCTCTATTTAAAGGATGAACAGATAAAAGATTGCATACAGTTACTCTTGTACGCATATAGGGAAACGTTTTCCGACCCATTAGAAATTTTAAAAAAAAACTCATTAGGTGCCGCACATTATCGAGCACTACACTTAGTTGAGAGAAACGAAGGCATTAACGTTAATGAGTTATTAATAAAATTAAAAATAACTAAACAGAGCTTAAATAGAGTTTTGAAAGAATTAAAAAGATTGAGACTAATTAAACAAGTAAAGGATAAAAATGACACAAGAAGGAAATTGCTTTATTTAGATCAAAATGGAAGAAAATTCTATCAACAAGTTTTTGAAAGTCAAAAAAAAAGAATTTTTAATGCATTAAAACATTCAGATTCAGACTCTGTCATAAAATTCAAAGAGGTCTTAAAAAAAATTATAAATGGAAAAAAATAAATTTCATATTCTAGTAGTTGATGATGATGACAAAATAAGATTGCTTATCAAACAATATCTTATTGAAAAAGGTTTTTTAATATCCACTGCTGAAAACGCTGAGAACGCAAAAAAGATAATAGAAATTTTTAATTTTAATTTAATAATCTTAGATGTGATGATGCCTGGCCAAAATGGATATGATCTTACTAAGGAACTTAAAGAGTCTAAGAATATTCCAATAATATTATTGACTGCTAAAGGTGAAGTCGAAAATAGAATTCATGGTTTAGAACTTGGTGCGGACGATTATCTTGGAAAGCCTTTTGATCCTAAAGAACTTTTATTAAGAGTCAAAAATGTTATAAAAATGAACCTTGATCCAAATAAGTTGCTTTCGAGCAAAATTGGCGAGGCAGAGTTAAATTTAAATAAAATGATCATCAAACTAAAAAATAAAGTAAAAAAAATTAATTTATCTGAAAAAAAAGTTTTAATGAAAATGCTGTCATCACCGGGTAAAATTTTTTCTAGATTGGAAATTGGTAAAATTGCCAATATAACTAAAGAACGCTCAATAGATGTGATGATAACTAGACTAAGAAAAAAAATTGAAATAGATCCAAAAAATCCAAGGTTTTTACAAACAATAAGAGGTTCAGGATATGTTTTATGGGTTAAATAATTTTATTAAAAAAATATTTCCTAAAAGATTATTTTATAGGGCTTTGATAATTGTTGCAGCGCCGGTAATAATCCTTCAAATAACAATCAGTATAGTTTTTTTTGATAGTATTTGGATAAAAGCAAATAAAGGGATGACAAGATCTTTGGTGAGCGAGATAGAAACGTTATTTGATGTTTATAAGTCTAACCAAACTAAAGAAAATATAAAACAAATTACTGATCTTTACAAAAAAAATTTTGATTTTGTAATCAATATTAAATCTGATGAATTACTTCCAGTTACAAGATCGGATAGACGTTTTAGTCCAATGGACAGATCACTTCGAAGAGAAATGAAAAGCACGTTTCAAAATAATTTTTGGTTTGATACCGTTACCTATATAGATTTAGTTGATCTAAGAATAAAAACAAATAACGAAGTTATTCAAATATTCTTCCCAAAAGATAAGATTGCTCCTTCATCTGTCAGAGTTTTTGTTCTTTGGTTGACTGTCCCTTCTCTGCTTTTAATCACGATTGCATTAATTTTTTTAAAAAATCAAACAAGACCTCTTGTTAAATTATCTAAGGCCGCAGAGAGATTTGGAAAAGGAGAATTGGTCGATGATTTAAGACCTTCAGGTGCATTAGAAATCAGAAAAGCTACTTATGAATTCGATAGAATGATGAAAAGGATTAATAGACATTTGGCTCAAAGATCTGAAATGTTATCAGGAATTAGTCATGATTTAAGAACTCCTCTTACAAGATTAAAATTACAGTTAGCCATGATGGATAAAAAAGATCTGGCCGAAAAAATGACAAATGACATTGATGAAATGGAAAAAATGTTAAGTGATTATCTACAATATGCAAAATCACAAGCTGAAGAAAATTCAACAAAAATTAATTTAAGTAATATGATCACTGAAATACTTAAAAATTACGATAAAAATAGATGTGAATTTGAAAAAAGTGAAATAATAGAAATTGAAGGTAGAAAGAACTTAATAAAAAGATGCATTATAAATATTATTGGAAACGGTCTCGCATATGGTGATAAAATTAAAATTCAAATTAAGAAATCCATTAACGGCGGTATAATTATTATTGAGGATAATGGTCCAGGAATAGCTGAAAGTGAATTATTAAATGTTTTTAAACCTTTTTATAGAATTGATAAAAGTAGAGGGCTAAATAAATCTGGAGTAGGTCTTGGTTTATCAATTGCTCAAGACATAATTAAATCACATGGGGGCAACATTACATTATCAAAAAGTAAAATGGGTGGTTTATTGGTTAAAATTTCTTTACCTTTTTGATTTCTTTTTTTTAAGATTTATTATTTCTTTTTGTTGTTTATCTATTATTTTTTTAAGAACATTGAACTCATCTCTGGTTACTAAATCTAATTTGCTTGCAAATTTCTCTTTATTAAATTTTACAGATGTTGAAAGTCCTTTGGCAATATCTTGAGAAGTAAGCATGCCTGTTTCGATCAAACCTGATAACATCTTTAAAAGCTTTTCAGAATTATTCATTTAACACACTTTAAATTATAAGTAATTTAATTTCAATTATGATAAATTAAATTAAAATGATAGTTCATAATTTTGATCCAGTATTTATTGACTTTGGAATAATCGAGATACGTTGGTACTCGCTTGCTTATATATTTGGTATTTTAATTGGTTGGTTGTATGGGAAAAGGTTATTAAAAAAACAGTTAGAAAAAAAGTTAAGCGATTTATACACGCTTAAATATGATGATTTAGTTACTTATATAATTATTGGTGTGATAGTGGGAGGAAGACTCGGATACGTTTTCTTCTATAACATTAATTTTTATCTAGAAAACTTCTTTGAGATTTTCAAAATATGGAAAGGGGGGATGTCCTTCCATGGTGGTTTTATAGGTGTAGCTTTAAGTATTTTAATATTTTCAAAAAAAAATGATCTAAACCATCATGTTTATTTTGATAACATTTCTGCTGTTGCTCCTATTGGGTTATTTTTGGGAAGGATATCAAATTTTATAAATGGCGAACTTTATGGCACCGAAACACAAAAACCTTGGGGTGTAGTATTTCCAAAAATTGATGGTTTAATTAGACATCCATCGCAGATTTATGAAGCTCTTCTTGAGGGGGTATTACTTTTTGTAATCTTAAATTTAATTATTTTATTTAAAAGAAATAAACCTGGCTTAATTTCTGGAATTTTTTTAATTTTTTATGGTTTTTTTAGGATCATTTGTGAAAATTTTAGAGAACCTGATAGTCACATTGGTTATATTTTCCAAGATTATAGTGTAGGGACACTATTAAGTTTTGTAATGATTTTGTTTGGAATATTGTATTCATTAAGGACAATTAATGCAGAAAAGAATTGATAAAATTTTTTTTAAGGATAAATCAATTCCAGTTGATTTATTTCTGGATAAAATTCTTTATCATAAAAAACTAGGATATTATCAAAAGAAAAATCCATTTGGAAAAGGAGGTGATTTTGTAACTGCACCAAACATTTCAAATGTTTTTTCTGAAATAATTGCAATCTGGTTTGTGAGTTTTTGGGAAAATTTGAATAGACCTGATAGGATAAACTTTGTTGAATTAGGTCCTGGGAATGGTGATTTCAGCTTATCTTTAATAAATACACTAAAAAGATTCCCGAATTTATCAAAGGCTACCAAAATTTATTTATATGAGAGAAGTGAAAAACTTATTGGAATTCAGAAGAAAAAAATAAATTCAAGAAAAGTATCATGGATTAAAAATTTTGACCGTATTAATAATGGTCCTGTTATTTTTTTTGGTAATGAGTTTTTAGATGCCTTACCTATTAAACAGTTTAAAAAAATTAAAAATAATATTTATGAAAAACATGTGTCAATTAAAAATAAAAAAATCGATTTTATTTTAAAAAAAGCTTCAAAAGTAAATATTAAAAAGCTAAGAAATTATAAACTTCTTGATGAAGATGGAATTATTGAATATCCTGTATTTGGTTTTAAAGAGCTCGACAAAGTGTGTAGTAAAATAAGGAAGCTAAATGGTGGGGCACTATTTATAGATTATGGATATTACACTAAAAAAAATATTGATACTTTGCAGTCTGTGTTTAAGCATAACTTTAATGATTTGGGTAAAAATATTAGCAACTCAGATGTGACATCACTAGTAAATTTTGATTTATATAGAAAGCACTTTCTTTTAAATGACTTATATACAGAAAAAATTATTACCCAAAGTGAATTTCTTCAAAAAATGGGTATTTTGGAAAGGTATAAAATTTTATCTGACAAAATGAATAATAAAAAGAAAACTGATTTACATTCAAGAATACAAAGGTTGATAAGCCCATCAATGATGGGGCAAACTTTTAAAGTAATTTTCACTAAAAACAAAAAATGTAAATTTTCCCTAGCTTTTAGATAATGTTTTACTCTAGTAATTTAAAAAAAATTAACCAAATTAGGCATTGTTTTTTTTCAAGAAAGAATGGAAATTCTTCTGGAATTTATAAAAGTCTTAATTGTGGTGTTGGCAGTAAAGATAAAAAACAAATAGTAGAAAAAAATTTATGTATTGTCGCAAAAAACCTCAATGTAAGACGTGAAAAATTGGTACTAATGAATCAAACTCACAGTAACAGAGTGTCAATTTTAAATAATGAAAATGAAAAACTTAGGGTTAACGCTGACGCTATATTAACAAAAAAAGTAGATTTAGCTTTAGGGGTTTTAACAGCAGATTGTGCTCCAATATTAATTTACGAAATTAAAAAAGAAATTATTGGTTGTATCCATGCAGGATGGAAAGGTGCAATCGGTGGCATAATAGAAAATACTATTGATAAAGTTATTAAAATGGGTGGAGATGCAAAAAGTATATTCGCTGCAGTCGGTCCTTGTATTAGTCAGGAGAGCTATGAGGTAAAAAAAGATTTTTATTTAGAATTTAAAGAAAATATAGAAAATAGTGATTCTTTTTTCATCAGAAAGGGAAATGGTTCATTCCTTTTTGATTTACGAGCTTTTGTAACAAAAAAATTGAATAAAAATGGTGTATTGCAAGTTGAGAACATTAATTTAGATAGTTTTGCAATGACTGAAGAGTATTTTAGCCATAGAAGGGCCAAAAAGTTGGGCGAGAATGACTACGGAAGATGTATATCAGTTATTAAGAAAACTGATGTACAAAATTAATTGAAACCCCTATTCATTGGATGTATAAAGTAAATGTCCTAATGAAAATTTTATCAGGAACAAGTAATCCCACACTAAGTAAAAATATATCAAGGTATCTTAGAACCAAACTTGTTAACACAAACATAAAAAAGTTTGCAGATGGCGAAATCTATGTTGAAATTAATGAGAATATTAGAGGTAACAGTGTTTTTGTTATTCAGTCCAGTGCAAATCCTGCTAACGATAATCTTATGGAACTTCTTTTATGTATTGATGCTTTAAGAAGATCCTCTGCAAAAAATATTACAGCAGTAATTCCATATTTTGGATACGCAAGACAGGATAGAAAGGTTGTTCCAAGAACTTCGATTTCTGCAAAGCTAGTTTCTAATCTTATAACTAATGCTGGTGCAAACAGAATAGTCACAGTTGATTTACATGCAGGTCAAATACAAGGTTTTTTTGATATGCCCGTTGATAATTTATTTACAACCCCATTGTTTGCAAGGTACATAAAAAAAAACATAAAAAGTAAAAATTTTATTTGTGTCTCACCAGATGCAGGTGCGATTGAGAGAACGAGAGCATTAGCAACTAAAATTAACGCTGACTTAGCTATTATCGATAAAAGAAGACCGGAGCCTGGAAAATCCAAAGTTATGAATATTATTGGAAATGTTAAGGATAAAGATTGTATAATCATAGATGATATCATTGACAGTGGAGGAACAATCATAAATGCAGCAGATGCTCTTGTTAAAAAAGGTGCTAAGAGTGTTTATGTCTTTATTTCACATGCGGTATTGAGTGGAAATGCAATTAAAAATATTCAAAAATCAAAAATTAAGAAATTAATTATTACAGATACAATCGATAATTCAAAAAAAATTAAAAAAACTAATAAAATTCAAGTTTTATCCATTGCTCAGCTAATGGCTGAAGCTATAAAAAGGATTTCAAATTCAACATCTGTATCTAGCCTATTCAATTAGCACTTGTTTTATTTCAAAGTTGGGTTATAAATTGCTGTTTCAAATGACAAATAATTTAAAAGCGACTAAAAGAGAGTCGAAAACATCTGGAGATCTGAATAACCTTCGATCAAAAGGATTCATTCCAGCAATTTTATACGGCGGGAATAATCCAAGTTTAAAAATAAGTATTGAAGAAAAACTTTTAAGTAAAGTGTTTAGCTCTGACTCATTTCTCTCGACAGTAATAGATTTAAATATAGATGGACAAACTGAGAAGGTAATTCCAAGGGACATTTCCTATCATGTAATTTCTGATAAGCCTATACATATAGATTTTATGAGAGTGGCTAAAGGTTCAAAAATTATTTTACAAATACCAGTTATTTTTAAAAATAATAAAGATTGCCCGGGCTTAAAGAGCGGCGGCGTATTAAACATTGTACGAAGGAAAGTTGAATTAAGTTGTTCTGCAGAAAATATTCCAGAAAATATTACTGTCGATTTAGCTAATCTTGAAATTGGGGCAAGTATAAAAATTTCATCAGTAAAGCTCCCAGAAAACGCTCAACCAACAATTACTGATAGAGATTTTGTAGTTGCAACAATTGCTGCACCAACAATTGTCAAAGAGCCTGAAAAACCTGCTGAGGAAGTTCCTGCAGAGGGAGCTGAGGGTGAAGCCGCTACTGCGGAAGGCAGCGAAGCAGCTGCACCTGGTAAAGAAGGTGATGCGGCTAAGAAAGATGATAAAGGTAAAGAAACTGCTGGCGAAAAAAAGCCTAGTGGTGAAAAAAAACAAGAAAAAAAATAAATAAATATGTTATTATTAGTAGGTTTAGGAAACCCAGGTCCAAATACGGATAACAACAGACACAATATTGGATTTAAAGTTATTGATGCGATCAATCAACAATTTAGTCTCTCAAAACAAAAACCAAAATTCAAAGGTCTTCTTACAACTGGGAATATTGAAAATAAAAAAGTTTACGCAATAAAGCCTTTAACGTTTATGAATAACTCAGGAACTTGCATTAGAGAATTAATAGAATATTTTAAAATAGATGCTAAGAACGTTTTTGTTTTCCACGATGATCTAGACATTGACCTTGGTAAGGTTAAAGCGAAGTTCGGTGGGAGTAGTGCAGGACATCATGGTATAGAGTCAATTGATAAATCAATAGGAAAAGACTACTCAAGAGTGAGAATAGGAATTGGTCATCCAAAAAATGGCAAAAAAGTTGATACACACGTTCTTGAGGACTTCAGTGAGAATGAGGAAGACAGAATAAAAGATATAACTGAAAATATTGTAAAGCTTATTCCAACTTTAATTGAGAAAAAAATTGATATTTTTTCCAGCAAGGTGAACGAAAATCTTAATGGGATTTAAGTGTGGAATTGTTGGGCTGCCAAATGTTGGGAAGTCTACTTTGTTTAATGCTTTAACATCTTCTAAAAACGCCCAAGCTGCGAATTTTCCTTTTTGTACAATAGATCCCAATATTGGAATTGTCGATGTTCCAGATGACAGGCTTAATATTTTGCATAAATTATCCAAATCAAAAAAAAAAATTAATACAAATATTACATTTGTTGATATTGCCGGACTTGTAAAAGGAGCATCAAAGGGTGAAGGTTTAGGTAATAAATTTTTATCACATATTAGAGAAGTTGATGCAATTATTCATCTTGTTAGATGCTTCGACTCAACAAATATACAGCACGTAAATAAAAAAATAGATCCTATAAATGATTTAGAAACTATAAAAACAGAAATTTTGCTATCAGATATTGGGACATTGGAAAAAAAACTTGAAAAAAACTCAAAAAAAAAGATGTCAGATAAAGAGATAATATTATTAGAGGAGATTCTAAAAAAATTAAATACCGGTGATAATATTAAAGAGTATAGTATTTTAGAAAATTATAATATTTTGAGAGAGATAGGTCTGATATCTATAAAACCATATATAATAGTTTGTAATGTTGATGAGGAAAATGTCTCGAAAGGGAATAATTACACAAAAGCCTTAAAAGAAAAGTACCCTGACGAAAAATTTGTTACAATTTGTGCTGATATCGAAGACCAAATTACTGAACTAAAATCAGATGAAAAAGAACTTTATATGAAAAATATTGGTTTAGAAAAGACCGGCCTTAATAAACTTATAAATACAGGTTATGATTTACTTAATTTAAACACTTTTTTTACTTCAGGTCCTGAAGAAACTAGAGCGTGGACAATAAAAGAAAATACAGCCGCACCTCAAGCTGCTGCTGTAATACACACAGATTTTGAGAAAAAATTTATAAGAGCCGAAGCAGTTTCTTTTGATGATTTTCAAAAATATGGGAGTTTTGAAAAAGCTAAAGAAAATGGGAAACTAAGGTTAGAAGGAAAAGATTATTTAGTTAAAGATGGGGACGTATTATTTTTCAGAGTCAATCCTTGACCAAATTCTTCTCATACTTAAGTAAACCAGTAGAGTAAATATTGTTAAGAAAATTATTACTTTAACTCCCATTTTATGTCTTGTTTCCAAATGAGGCTCAGCAGTCCAAGTAAGAAAAGTTGTTACATCTTTTGCCATTTGCGCTTGGGTAGTTTGTGTCCCATCAGCATAAGTAACTATTCCTTCGGACAATGGATTTGACATTTTAATTTTTTGCCCATCCATATATTTATTGTAGTATACGCCGTCCTCCAACTCGAAGCCTGCTGGTGGATCTTCATAACCCATTAGAACAGAATAAATATAGTCTGATCCTCCTTTTCGAGCTTTAACTAATACTGACATATCTGGAGGATATGCCCCTCCATTTGCAGCAGTTGCAGCCTGTACATTAGGATATGGTGAAACAAATTTGTCAGATGGTCTACCTGGCCTAGTAAACATTTCACCATCAGAATTCGGTCCATCTTCGACTTCAAAATTTGCTGCAATTGCTTTAACTTGTTCAACTGAAAATTCCGGGCCACCCTTTTCACCTAAATTTCTGTAACTTACTAAATTCATTGAGTGACAAGAAGCGCAAACTTCTGTGTAAACTTGGTAGCCTCTTTGCAATGAGGCTCTATCAAATTTTCCTGTAACCCCTTTAAAGGACCAATCAATCTTAAGAAGTTTAACCTTTTCTTCTGATCTAACACTATTAAATGTAATTGAAAAAAATATAAGAAAAAGAATTAAAAATCGTACTCTAAGATTACACATCTTTTCTATCACTTCTGGCCATTTCAGGTTTAAGCATACCACCTAATACAGGTTCTGAAATACTTAACGGCACTGGTTCTGTCTTTTCAATTCTACTTAGGACAGGAAGGACAATTAAAAAGTGAGCAAAATAATAAATTGTTCCAACTCTTGCTATTAGTAAGTATAAACCTTCCGCTGGCATTGCCCCTACGTATCCTAAAGCTAATACGTCAATTACAAGCAACCAAAAGAACTTTTTGTAAAGTGGTCTGAAAACAGTTGATCTAACTTTGCTACTATCTAGCCAAGGAAGAGCCATTAAAATAAAAATAGATCCTAGCATCAAAACCACTCCACCGAGTTTATCTGGAACAGCTCTTAAGATCGCATAAAAAGGTAATAGATACCATTCTGGAACAATATGTTTTGGTGTTACCAATGGATTTGCTTCTATATAATTATCGCTGTGACCAAGAATGTTTGGAGCGAAAAATATGAATCCAGCAAAAATAGTCATAAAAATTAAAAGTGCAAATAAATCTTTGATTGTAATATATGGATGAAATGGAACTGTATCCTTTGACGGTTTTTTAATATCAATTCCAATTGGATTGTTATTGCCTGGTACGTGTAAAGCCCATATATGCAATACTACTAATCCTAATATTAAAAATGGAAAAAGATAGTGAAGGCTAAAAAATCTTGTTAATGTTGGATTATCGACTGAGTATCCTCCCCATAACCAAGTTACTATACTCTCGCCTACTAAAGGAATTGCACTAAATAAATTTGTAATTACTGTTGCTCCCCAAAAACTCATTTGGCCCCAAGGTAAAACATATCCCATGAAAGCAGTTGCCATCATCAAAAGGTAAATTAACATTCCAAGAATCCAAATTATTTCTCTAGGTGATCTGTAAGATCCATAAAAAAGGGATCTAAATATATGAATGTATACTGCTAAAAAAAACATGGAAGCACCGTTGCTGTGAATGTATCGTATTAACCATCCATAATTTACGTCCCTCATAATATGTTCAATACTACTGAATGCCATATCGGCATGTGCAACGTAGTGCATACCCAAAACAATTCCAGTAATAATTTGGGATATTAAGCAAAACGTTAAAATCCCCCCAAAAGTCCACCAGTAATTTAAATTTTTGGGTGTTGGATAATCTGTTAAATGTTTACTTAAAGTTAATAACGGAAGTCTATCATTAAACCATTTTCCAAATTTTGAACTCGGTACGTAATTTTCACTCATAGTCTTTTATCCAATCTTAATTGTGTTGTCGTCAACGAAAGCATATTTAGGAATCTCCATATTAGTTGGAGCAGGTCCTTTTCTTATTCTTCCAGAGGTATCGTAATGTGATCCATGGCATGGACAAAACCATCCATTGTATTCACCCTTATCAGATAAAGGTACACATCCAAGGTGAGTACAAATTCCTAACATTACCAACCACTCAGGTTTTTTTACTCTATCTTGATCCTTTTCGGGATGAGGTAGATCGTCCAAACTTACTGATTGCGCTTCAGCAATCTCCTCTTGGGTTCTTCTTTTAATAAAAACTGGTTTTCCTCTCCATAAAACTGTAACTGATTTTCCAGGTTCGATTTGGCTTATATCAACTTCGGTTGATGCCAATGCTTTGACTGAACTATCTGGATTCATTTGGTCAATTAAAGGCCAAATAGTTGCACCTATACCAATAGCTCCAACTGTATAGCTAGCCGTAAAAATAAAATCTCTTCTGTTGCCCTTTTTTTCTGGTTTATCCATAGATTTATAATATCATTTAATACTATTAAATAAGGCTTATTTAAAGATCTTGGTAGGGTCATAATGACACAAAAATATACTAAAAAATCGAAGTTTTTTTAGATTATAAACAAGAAAATTATTTTTTATGGACTTAAATTTAGAAATTCAAAAAAAACTATCTACTGCGTGGTTTTTGTATCTCCAATCACTAATCTGTTATGAATTTGAAAGGATTGAAAAAGAGGTATCGAAAAGAAAAAGGATGGTATCAAAAAAATTTAAAAAAAATACGTGGAGTAAAAAAGATGTTAATGAAGGAGGTGGACAATACTTTATACTTAAAAATGGACAGGTATTTGACCAGGTAGGCGTAAACTTTTCAAGAGTTCAGGGAAGATTTCCTAAAAATTTTAGATCAAAAATACCGGGAGCAAATAAAAATCCTAATTACTGGGCATCAGGAATTTCGGTTGTCGCTCACATGAAAAATCCTAAAGTTCCTGCAGTACATTTTAATACAAGATTTATTGTTACTTCTAAAAGTTGGTTTGGTGGAGGTATGGACGTAACACCGAGTTTTAAAGACAATAGAGAAAAAATATTAGTACATAAAAATTTAAAAAATTTATGTATTAAAAATAAAAAAAATTATAACAATTATAAAAAGTGGTGTGATAAGTACTTCTTTATAAGACATAGAGAAGAGCCACGAGGTATTGGAGGAATTTTTTTTGATTATTTATATAACGACTGGGATCAAAACTTTAAATTTATAAGGGAGTTGGGACTATGTTTTCTTACTACCTCTCAAGAGATTATAAATAGTAAAATCAAAAAAAAATGGAATAAAAAACACAAATATGATCAGAACTTAAAAAGAAAAAGGTACGTCGAATTTAATTTGTTATATGATAGAGGTACAAAATTTGGATTAAATACCGGTGGAAACGTAGACGCAATTTTTATGTCATTTCCTCCATTAAATTAAAATGGAAAAAGAACCCATAACAACCCAAGGACTTAAAAAACTTCAAGAAGAATTAGAAGATTTAAAAAATAATAAAAGACCAAAAGTAGTTGCGGCTATCGCCGAGGCTAGAGCTCATGGTGACCTAAAAGAGAATGCTGAGTATCATGCTGCAAAAGATCAACAAGGCCATATAGAGGGAAGAGTTCTTGAGATTAATGATATCATTGCTAGAGCAAATGTTATTGATGTATCAAAAATTGATAATACAGGAAAAGTTATTTTTGGTTCAACAGTCTCTGTAAAAGATTTAGAAAATCAAAGTAAAAAAACTTTTAAAATAGTTGGTAAAGACGAAGCTGATATAAGTAAAAACTTAATTTATTTTAAATCACCAATCGGTAAATCACTTATTGGAAAATCTGTCAAAGATTTGATTACTGTAAATACACCATCGGGTGAAAAAAATTTTGAGATACTAGAAGTTCAATATATTTAATTTATTTAAATTTTTTTATAGTTTTTGATAATTGATCATCGTCTAAATTAAAATTATTTTCAAGCCACTTATCCTTAATCTCTTGGATAGCCTCACCCATTTTTTTTCCACTTTTTAAACCTTTATTTAATAGATATTCACCAGTGATTGGAAACTTAGGTATAGAAACATCATCTATTTTTGACAAATTTTTAATAAATTCATTTGGTTTAAAATTTTTTTTTATTATATTACTTAATAAAAATAATGATTTGATTTTTTCTTTACCAAACAAAAATATATTTTTATTTAGATCTTTTTTAAAAAAATTTTTGTTTGATTGAATTTCTTTAAAATACTTTCCACAAAAATTTAAGTGCTCTTTGGACTCATTGGAAATATTATACTTATGTGAAAAGTATTCATGATTGTTTGATCCGTCAATTAAAAGTGAAGCTAAAATATTGTTATTACTTAAAATATTAGGGGAAAGTTTTCTTAAAGCTGAAAAATTACCTACCCTGTCAAAGTATTTAAATTCTGGAAAAACTAAATTAAAAATTTTAAGAAAATTTTTATTTTTATTTAATTCCTCAAAATTTTCTAATTTTAAAATTTTATTTAACTCAATAAATATTCTTTCTTTTGAAAGTTTTGTTACCCCACCCAAATTTTTTTGTATAGCCCGAAGTGTTTCTTTATCAAAATCAAAATTTGAATACTCTATTGAAAATCGTACAAATCGTAAAATTCTTAAATAATCTTCTTTAATTCTTTGATCTGGATTTCCGATAAATTTTACAACTTTATTTTTTAAGTCAGAAACTCCAAGGTGTGGATCAAAAATTTTACCTTTTTCGCTCATATAAATTGCATTAAAAGTGAAATCTCTTCTTCGAGAGTCATCTTCCCAATCGTCAGTGAATACCACGGATGCATGCCTTCCATCTGTAGACACATCTTTTCTTAAAGTGGTTATTTCAAAATGCTGTTTTTCAAAAACTAAAGTTAACGTTCCATGCTCAATACCAGTTTTTTTCACTTTGATATTTGTTTTCTCAAATTTTTTAATTATTTCCTCTGGTTTTAAAACTGTTGCAATATCTATGTCATCAATTTTTTGGTTTAATAAGTATTTTCTTACACAACCTCCAACAAACATAGCCTGAGGTTTGTCATGTCCTTCGTTTAAAGTTTTAAAAATATATTTAATATTTTCTGATTTATAAAATGGAAATAGTAATTTTTTTAATTCGTAAAAAATATTCATATTTTGGCTGGGGCGCTAGGATTCGAACCTAGGATGGTGGTACCAAAAACCACTGCCTTACCGCTTGGCTACGCCCCAATTCAATTTTTTGATATACCACAAAAAATGAAATTTAAATAGTTTTACCAACAACACACCAAAACTTGGGAAATCTTTTTCTGATTTTTTTTAATCCTATATCAGCACTCTTTTTTGTTAAAAATACACCAAAACAAGCAGAACCGGATCCTGTCACTCTTGAAAACTGACATCTTTTCAAACTCTTTAGCTCAAATAAAATTTTTTTAATTATAGGAAATTTTGATATTACAATACCCTGTAACGAATTTTGTTCATTTGACAAATTATTGATTATTTTTTTTTTTGAACTTTTTGAATAAACTGTTTTTGCCTTAAAATTATTTAAATTACGAATATTCGAATATATTTCTTTTGTAGAGCATCTAAGAAAAGGATAAACAAGAATAAAATAAAGCTTAATTTTATTTTTTAAATTTGTAATTTTGTATAATTTTTTTTGAAAAATTTGATTTGAATAGAAAAATAATTTTAAATCAGAACCAATATGTTTTGAAAAAATAGACTTGTTTTTCTCTGTTAGTTTTTTCTTTTCTACTAAGTTTTTGATTAAATAGGCCGCATTACTGGAACCACCTCCTAAACCAGAAAAAACGGGAATTTGTTTTTTAATTTTAATATCATACTTAAAATTTTGATCAATAAAACCTTTTTTCCTTAAAATATAAAGTGATTTAGTTATCGTATTATTTTTGTTAATTTTATTAGAAAACTTTCCGTAAAATTTTACTTTATCTGTTTTAGATTTATTTTTCTTAACTTTTATTTCATCAAATAAATTAATTAAAAAAACTAAACTTTGAATATTATGAAGTCCAGTATTACTAACTTTTTTACCAATATTTAAAAATAGATTAATTTTAGCAAATGATTTGAACTTTTTTTTTCGCATTTATTGTAATCAAATTTTTTTTAAACCAAATAATAATTTATTTTGAATCTTTTTTTTGAGTTCATCTTCAGTATCCTCTAATGTTAAAACGTATTCCCAATAATATCTTGCTTGGATTTTCTTGTCTATCATCCACAGACAGTCAGCAAAATGATCATTAACAACTGGATCGTCAGGCATCATTTGTATTGCTCTCTCTAAATGAAATTTGGCTTTATTAAAATTCTTAAGCTTGTATTGGGCCCAACCTAAAGAGTCAGTTATATATCCATCATTTTTTTTTAAATTATTTGCCTTCTCTAGCATAGAAAGTGCTTCTTTTGTTTTTTTATTCTGCTCTATCCAAGTGTATGCCAAATAATTTAAAGTGTAAGCTTGATTAGGTTCTATCTTAAGAGATAACAATAAATCTTTTTCTGCTAATTCCCAATTGCCGTTTCTCTCATAAGCAGTCCCTCTTCTATCCAAAATTCTAGGATACATTATATTGTCACTTTTCATTGTTGATAAAATATCTGAGTAAAGCTTAATTGACTCTGTAAATTTATCATGCCCCCTCAAAAAATTTGCAAAATCAAAAGTTCTAAAAATGTTTTTATCAATATCCTTATAAATTCTATTTAAATATTTTAGAGACTTTTCTGAACTATCCAACTCTTCGATAATTAATGCGATTTCTTTACTTGCATGCCATTTATAAAATGACCCAATTTTAAATAAATTTTCAAAATTTTTTTTTGACTCTTGATACTTTTTTAGCATTAGTAAATTTTCTGCAAGTAAAGCATTGTAAGAAAGGAAATTTGGATTAAGAAACTTTGATAAGTTTATATATAAATTTGAGAGTTCATATTTTTTTTGAACAGATAAAGCATTAGCAAAAGCATAAAATATTTCTGCCAAGATATGCTCTGGTTTTTTACAAGAAAATTGATTTTTATTAAAATTATCTTTATTTAAATTTTCCTTAAGCTGATTAATCAATAAGTTTCTAGGATATTTATCTATTGTTAAATCAATAATTGACCTGGCCTCTTCTTCTCTGTCTTTTTTAATTAAATAGTTTGCGAAGAAAAAATTATATCTATAAAATTTTCCACTTTCATCTAATATAATTTTTGAAAATTTTTTGTCTAAATCAGAATTATCAAAATAACAGTAGGCAAAAACTTCCTGTATGGCTTTGAAACTGCCAAAACTATCCGGCATTGACTTTATTTTATCAATGTCCTTAATATTATTTGATATCAAAATTTCAGACCAGTTTATTAAAGAAATTTTAAGTGGTTCAAAAATTAATGGATTTTTAATATTAGAGTCTAATTTACTAAAATGTAGTTTGGCTAAAGTATAGTTTTTGTTTTTAAATTCGTGCAAACCTAAAAAAAGTTTATTTTCAAAACTAGCGTTACCTTTTTTATCTAAACTTTTAGAAAAAGAGTATGCTTCATTATATTTTTGAAGATTAATCAATGATTGAATAAAAGTTGAAGAAAATTTATTATTTTCTTTTTCAGATTTACCAAATTTATCAAAATATTTTTTTGAAACATCGTATTCGAAGTTGTTAAAAGCTACTGATCCTGAAAAATAATTGGATATATTTTTAGCATCTTTGCTAAAATCTAATATATTGGAGTGTGAATAAGTCGATATAATAAAAAATAATAGAGCTAATATGAAAGTTTTAAATATATTATTGTTTAACATCATAAAATATGAAAAAAAAAATTAAATCAATCAAAGTTAAACTTTATCATAAACTAATAAATAATAAACTCATCTATGACAATAAACCGCTTAATAGATACAAAAATAGTGTTAATATAATTTCAAATATGAGTTTAAGTAAAAAACAAAATTTATTGTCTTTACTCAAAGATAAAATTAAATCAATTAGAAATTGTGAACTCAAAAAAAACGCTACTAATCTAGTTTTTTCTGATGGGAATGCATTAGCTAAAATAATGATTATTGGGGAAGGACCGGGGGCTAACGAAGATAAAGAGGGCAAACCTTTTGTTGGTAGAGCTGGAAAACTACTTGATAAAATGCTTGAGTCTATCAAGCTGAACAGAAAAAATGTTTATATATCAAACGTAGTGAATTTCAGACCTCCTGAAAACAGAAGGCCGACCGATGAAGAAATAAGTAGATATCTTCCATTTTTAGAAAAACATATAGAGATAATAAATCCTAAAATTTTGTTGTTGTTAGGAAGTACTGCGTTGAATGCAATAATAGGAAATGAATTAGTTATATCTAAAGCAAGAGGAAAATGGATAAATAAAAAAATCGGTAATATTGAAACAAATGTTATAGCATCTTTCCATCCTGCCTTTTTAATGAGACAGCCTGATCAAAAAAAATTTGCATGGGAAGATTTAAAGATGATTAGGAAAAAAATTTCTGAATTAAAATTAATTTGAATGGCAAATAAATTATTTGCAGGTGTGGATGAGGTTGGAAGAGGTTGTTTAGCAGGACCTGTTGTTTCTTGTGTGGTGATTTTAAAGAAGAATATTAAAAAAAAATTATTAAAAGATTCAAAGATGGTTTCTTTCAAAGATCGTTTGTATATTGCAGATCACATTAAAAAAAATTCTTGGTTTTCTATAGGTGTTGCGTCTGTGAGTGAAATAGATAAATATAATATATTTAATGCTTCACTACTTTCAATGGAAAGAGCAATTAAAAAATTGAAAAAAAAACCCGATCTTTATTTAATAGATGGCACGCATGGTCCAAAAAAAATAAAGAATTTTAAAACAGTGATTAAAGGTGACCAGAAAATAAAATGTATTTCTGCGGCATCAATAGTAGCAAAAGTTTTTAGGGATCTTTATATGATCAAATTGGGAAATAAATTTCCTCAATATAATTGGCAAAAAAATTTTGGGTACGGGACCTTGCAACATTTAAATGCATTAAAAAAATTTGGAATTTCTAATTACCATCGAAAAAGTTATAGACCTGTACACAATATCTTGTCAAAATAAGAATATTCAACACACGATAGACTCTTTATTTTCTTAAAAAAAAAATTGACTGAAGATTCAATTTCGGGTTGAATTCATTAAATGACGAAATTTTGTAACAGGATTATCAACGGAGAGTCTTTAGAAAATTTAAAAAAAATTCCTAGTAAAACTTTTGATTTAGTTTTTGCTGACCCTCCTTACAACATGCAAATTGGTGAAAAATTAAAACGACCCGATAATAGCAAAGTTAATGGCGTTAATGATAAGTGGGATCAATTTTTAAACTTCAAACATTATGATGAGTTTTCCAAAGAATGGTTAAAAGAATGCAAAAGAATTTTAAAGGACAATGGTTCTATGTGGGTGATAGGTACTTATCATAATATTTTCAGACTTGGTTATCATATTCAAAACTTAAATTATTGGATTTTAAACGATGTGATTTGGAGAAAAAATAATCCAATGCCAAATTTTAAAGGAACGCGATTTACAAATGCACATGAAACATTGATTTGGGCATCAAAAAGTAAAAAATCAAAATACACATTTAATTATCAATCCTTAAAATGCTTAAATGATGATTTACAAATGAGATCTGACTGGACGCTTCCAATTTGCAATGGAAAAGAAAGACTGAAAAAAAATGGAAAGAAAATTCATTCAACACAAAAACCTGAGGCTTTGTTGCATAGAATTATATTAGCAACAACAAATAAAGGTGATTTAATATGTGATCCATTTATAGGTACAGGAACCTCAGCTGTAGTTGCAAAAAAACTTGGTAGAAAGTTTTTTGGAATAGAAAAAGATAAGAAATATTTTAGTGCAGCAAATAAGAGAATAAATTCAACAAAAATTATTGAAGATAATTATCTTGATACAGTTGAGAATAATAAGTCTAAACCTAGGATACCTTTTGGTTCCTTAGTTGAAATGGGTATAATAAAACCAGGTTCTATTTTATTTGATCAAAAAAAGAAATTTAATGCCAAAATAATGGCTGATGGAAGTTTAAAACATAAGGGTAATGAAGGATCAATTCACAGAGTAGCAGCTAAAATCATGGGAACCGAAAGTTATAATGGCTGGACTTACTGGTATTGCAATATAAAGGGAAACTCAGTTTCTATAGATAATTTAAGACAAAGATTAATATCAAAAAATACTTAATTAATTGTAAACTTTTCCAATATAATTATTTAAAAAGATTTTATTTTTTAACATTATTTTTAAAGATTCATTTCTAATCGTTTTTAAGATTGGATTAGAAACATGGAATATACGATAATTTAATTTAGATCTTCGATTAATAACTTTTATTCTCTCTAACCTTTTTTTGAAAAAAAGATCTGGAGTATGTTTATTATCTTTAGATAAAAAATTAAATAATTCATTAGCAGCCTCAATTGACTGAGAGGCGCCCTGGGCCATAGTAGGAGGAAAAGTAAAAAAAGCGTCTCCTATATAAAATAAATTTTCATAAATTGATTTTGAAGGTTTTTTTGAAGTATAAATCGGCCAATATTCTAATTTGTTCTCAAAAAGACTTTCTAAATTTTTATTTTGTGGAATTATTTCTTTTTTAATTAGTGCTTTCAAATCAATATTATTGGATAATTTTTGACGTATTATACAAACAACATTTAATTCACCTTTTTTATTAATTGGGTAGATTACGATATGTGCATTTTTAAGCATGATTAGGGATATACTGTTTTTATCATAGTTAGACTCCGGTAAATTTTTAAGGATTGTTCTTATTGCAATTGATCCATTATAGACTGGTTGAATACTTTTGTTTTCTACAATTGATTTTGTATTTGAAAAGACACCATCTGAAATAACTATGAAATCTACCAGATCATTTGTATTATCTTTAAAATTAATTAAAAGCTTTTCTTTAATTTGTGAAATTTTTTTTACCTCTTTTCCGAATCTCAGATTATTTGCAAATAATTTATTTTTTAGAAATTCAATTAAAACTGATCTTTTTAAAGTTGTGTACTTAAATTCTTCAGAATTAAATCTTGATAGATTTAAATCACAAATCTTATGATTGTCGTTTGAATAAAAATTTAAATTAGATGGATTAGAAAATTCTTTATTATCTATACTGGATAATCCAATTTTATTTAAAATAGAAACGCTATTAGGTGCCAATTGTATTCCGTAACCTTCTTCAAGGCTTAATATTTTTTCTTTTTCATAAACCACTATTTCAAAATTTAAATTTTTTTTAAATAGATTTGCGATAGTCAATCCTGCAATTCCAGACCCTACAACTGCAATTTTTTTTTTCATCAATATAAATTCTCTACTTGTTTAAATATTTTTTTTGCAAATGTTGGTGTAAATTCTTTATTGTCATATATAGAAAACCAATTTAAATCTTTCGGAATTTTATTTGAAAATTTGTAATATAAATTAATATTTAATCTTTTATTTGAAATCGAATTCTTGTAATTACACAAAAAATTCCAATTTTTAAATTTATTTTTTCTTGATTGTTTTTTAATTATTGGCAAACTACATTCCTTTAAAAAACCAATATCATTCTTTTTTGTCAAACCAATTTGTTTATTTTTATTGAGATAACAAAAAATATCATAACTTTTTTTATTTGTTTTAATTTTGTCAGTTAATTTTGTATTTTTTCTTGAATTAGAAAATTTGCAAATTTTATTAACTGGACAAATATTGCAACTAGGTTCTTTTGGCTTACAAATTATAGCTCCGAATTCCATCATTGCCTCAGCAAAATCTGAATTTCTTTTTGAAAAGAATAACTTTTTTCTATTTTTTTCAATAATTTTTTCAAAATCAATTTTTTTTTCGTGTTTGTTAAATATTCTAGAGAAAACTCTTTTAACATTCCCATCTAAGGCTAATCGAGGCTGATTATATACAAGTGCGAGTAAAATGTTTCCAGTATAATCACCTATACCAGGAAGTTTTTTTATATCATCTAAAGTTTTAGGCAAGATTGATTTTTTTTGTTTAGTGACAATTTTTGCTGTAGCCATTAAATTTCTACATCTTCTGTAATAACCTAAACCCTCCCATAACTTAAGAACTTTTCTTTCGCTAGCAGAAGAAAGTTTTTTTAAAGTTTTAATTTCTTTTGTAAATTTCTTAAAATAAGGAATCACAGTTTTTACTTGTGTTTGTTGCAACATAAATTCACTTAATAATCTATAATATAGCTTTCTTGGTGAATTATAATGCACTCTCCATGGTAAGACGCGCTTATTATTATCATACCAACTAATTATTTTTTTTGATAAATTTGTTTTAATATGCATGGTAAAAAAGTTTATATTAATAAATCAATGTACTCTATTCAAGGACTTAAGACTGTATCAAATTCTTTGCCGAAAGGATTAAAAAAAATTTTTAAAAGGGGCGGTCATAATTATAACTCGATAATTGAAAATTGGTCTATTTTAGTTGGAAAGAAAATTTCAGATGTTTGTTATCCAAAGTCTATAAAAACAAATAAAGAACTTAAAGATGGATTGTTAATTTTAAACGTGTTTCATGGTGATCAGTTGTTTGTTGAATATAATAAAAATGAAATAATAGACAAGATTAATGTTTTCTTTGGTTATCAATTTATAAAAGACATAAAACTACTTTTAATAAAAGAGAAAATAGATAAAATAAATAAATATAATTTTTCTAAAGAAGAAAAAAATAAATTCCAAAAAAAAGTTGATAAAATAAATAATGAAAATTTAAAAAAAAATTTGACTAATCTATTAGATGTTTTTAATAAAAAAAAATAAACCTGCACTTTTAAGAGTCAATTTACTTTTTCCGCTAATTATATTCATTTTGTTTTTTAGTTTAAATTTGAATAGTGAAGAAAATAGAGTTGTTTTAAAAACAGGAAATCAAAAAGCAAAAGTTGTTGTGAAGGTTTTTTCATCTTTAACATGCCCTCACTGTGCAAATTTCCATAATAAAGTTTTTTTAAATTTAGATAAAGAGTTTATCAGTAACGGTAAGGTAAGATATGAGCATCATGGTTTCCCTTTAGATTTAGCAGCATTGAATGCTGAAAAAATTCTAGGCTGCGTTGAAAGCAGAGAGTCAAAATTAAATTTATTAAATGAGCTTTACAAAAAGCAAGATACTTGGGCAAGTGGTTCAGATATTAACAGTATTAATCAGAAAATCTTTAAAATTTCAAATAATTACGGACTGAATAATGTTAAAAATAATAGTTGTTTAAATGATCAAAATTTAGAAGATGAAATTTTAAATGGGAGAATAAATGCAAATAAAAAATATTCTATTGAGGCAACTCCTACAATTTTCATCAACGAAAAAAAATATAATGGAAAACACAATTACGAAGATTTTAAAAAGGAAATTTTAAAATTTCTTTAAAATATGGAATTTAAAAAACTTGAACTTTCAGGATTTAAATCATTTTTTGATAGAACAAATTTTTTTATAGAGAGTGGTCTCACAGGTATTGTTGGGCCAAACGGATGTGGTAAATCTAATATTGTAGAAGCACTTCGATGGTGTATGGGGGAGACTTCTGCAAAAAGTATGCGTGGTTCAGGTATGGAAGATGTAATTTTCTCAGGTACTTCAAATAGACCTCAAAAAAATATTTCGGAAGTTACTATCACCATAGATAATTCGAAAAAACAAGGACAAGGTCAGTTCATAGATTTAGATGAAATACAAATTAAAAGGAAAATAGAACGAGACAAGGGTTCAAAATATTTTATTAATGGTAAAGAGGTTAGAGCTAAAGATGCACAAACTTTTTTTGCAGATCTTTCAACCGGTGCTCATTCACCATCAATGATAAGCCAGGGAAGAATTGGAATGATTGTAACTGCAAAACCGTCTGAGAGAAAATCTGTATTAGAAGAAGCAGCAGGTATATCAGGAATACACATAAGAAGGCATGAAGCAGAAACTAGACTTAACGCTGCAGAAAATAACTTAAGAAGGGCAGATGAGCTTAAGAAACAACAAGAAAAACAATTAGACAACCTAAAAAAACAGGCGGAGGAAGCAACAAAGTACAGAGAATTTTCAGAAAAAATTAAATCCTCTGAAGCCGCTCTATATTATTTAAAAATTCAAAATATTGAGAAAGAGAAAACTCAATTAAAAGATAATTCTTCAAACATAAACACACAAATAAGTTCATTAAAAAATAAAATAGATAGCACAAACTCACTGCTTGAAGAAGAAAATAGAAAACTACAGCCTTTGAAAGATAAAAAAATAGAAAATCTTTCTAGGCTTCAAAAAATTAATTTGGAGATCACAAATTTACAAAAGGAAGAGGAAAGAATTAAAGACCTTAACAAAAAAATTCAGAATAATTTGAGAACTATAGACTCTGACTTGGAAAGAGAGAAAAGTATTTCTTTAGATGCTTCTTTAAATGAAAAAAGAATGCTAGAGGAAAAAAATGAACTTTTGAAAACAGAAAAAGAACTTTTTGATATAGAAAACAAGTCAAAGTTAGATCTTGATGCATCTAGCGGAAAGCTTCAAAAATTACAAACTCAATTAAATAATTTAATAAACGAAATTGGAACATACATTGATAATGACAGAAAACTTTCCAAGGAAATTTTTGAAGAACTTAAACAATTAATAAATAAAATAACATCAAGTCAAGAAGAATATGCAATATATTTTGGTAAAAATGAAACTATTAAAAGTGACTCTATTAAAAGAAAAGAAAGGATCAATAATATTGATCAAGAACTTGAAAATTGGAAGGATTTAAAACTTAATTCGGAAAAAATGGTTTTAGAGTTAAATGAAAGACGGAAAAAATTAAGTATTGAATTAGAAGAAAATCAAAAAAACCCAGAGAAAATCGCAATTAATAAGGGACAAAATTTACAAAATTTGGAAAATACGAAAAAACAAAGTGAGGAATTAGAAGTTGAAATAAAAAGTGCTGAAACAAGGTTTAATTCAATTAATGAGGAACTAAAATCTCTACAAGAGAAATTTGCAGTTTTAAGAGAAAATAAAGCGAGATTTGAGGCTACGGTTGAGGGTATTGATCAAAGAAAAATGGATTTGATTTATGTTGTTAAAAAAGAGTTAAAAATTGAAAATATAAATAATTTATTTTCAATAACAGGATTCACAGATCCTGAAAAATTACCATCAATAGATGAGCAAGAAGTTAGTTTATCTGAATTAAAAAAAAGCAGGGATGCATTAGGTTCTGTAAATTTAAGAGCAGATTTAGAAACTGAAAAATTTAAAGTCACAATAAAAAAAATGGAGGAGGATAGAGCTGACTTAGTATCAGCAATAGTTAAACTTAAATCAAGTATAAATGAACTTAATCAAAAAGGTCGTGAAAGACTTTTAGATGCGTTTTCAAAAATTAATAAAAAATTTAATGAAGTTTATGTGAAACTCTTTAATGGAGGTAACGCAAAACTCGAGTTGGTAGACTCTGACGACCCGCTAGAAGCAGGTCTAGAAATGTTAGTTTCTCCTCCGGGAAAAAGATTGCAATCAATAACTTTATTGTCTGGAGGTGAACAAGCTTTAACAGCTTTATCATTAGTATTTGCAATATTCTTAACAAACCCTTCTCCAATTTGTGTATTGGATGAGGTTGATGCACCATTAGACGATGCAAACGTAACCCGTTTTTGCTCGCTTTTAGAAGAACTTACAAACATCACAAAAACAAAGTTCGTTATTATAACTCATCATGCCTTAACCATGTCTAAAATGAACAGACTTTATGGTGTTACAATGCCTGAAAAAGGTATTAGTAAATTAGTGGCTGTAAACTTGGAGAGAGCTGAAGAACTAGTCGCATAAAAAATTAATGACAAAGCAAGATGATTTAGAAACTCGCCTTAAAATTGCAAAATCTAAATTAGAAATTAAACACTCAAAAGCCGATACAAAAAAAGGTGCTTTTCTTGGAAATGCATTTAAATTAGGTACTGAGCTTGTTGCCGCAGTTGCAGTGGGATCAATTATTGGGTTTATTTTAGATAATTGGTTTGGTACTAAACCATTACTGATAATTTTGTTTTTTCTTTTTGGCTCCGCAGCCGGAATATACAACGTTATAAAAACAGCAAAGAAGATGCAAGAAAACAAGGAATAAATTATGGCTACTAACCCAATGCATCAGTTTAACGTTTACAAAATCGGACCTGAAATTAAAATAAATGGTATAGATTTGTCTTTTACAAATGCTAGTCTATTTATGCTAATTAGTGCAATTTCTATATCCATTTTTTTATTATTAGGAACAAAAGATAAAAAAATTATTCCTGGAAAATTTCAACTATTATCAGAGATACTTTATAATTTTATTTCTAAAATGATTAGCGATACTGCGGGTAAAAAAGCAAAACCGTATTTTCCATTTATTTTTAGCCTTTTCATATTCGTATTGTTCTGCAATATGGTAGGCATGTTGCCATATTCTTTTACAGTAACAAGTCATATAATTGTGACATTAGCATTTGCTATGTTTATTTTTATTGGAGTTACTATTTTGGGTTTTGTAATTCATGGTTTCAAATATTTGAAAATTTTTGTTCCTAGTGGCGTACCGGTAGTTTTATTACCTATTATTATGATAATTGAAATTATATCTTATTTAAGCAGACCAGTTAGTTTATCAGTGAGATTATTTGCCAATATGATGGCAGGCCATACAATGTTGAAGGTATTTGGTGGATTTGTTATTAGTCTTGGCTTGGTTGCTGGTTGGTTACCGCTCACTTTTTCTGTTGCTCTGACAGGTTTAGAAATTTTAGTAGCATTTTTACAAGCTTACGTTTTTGCAATTTTAACATGCATTTATTTAAATGACGCGTTAAATTTACATCACTAACAATAAAAAAGGAGGAAACATGGAACTAGAAGCAGCAAAGATGATTGGCGCAGGATTAGCTGCCATTGCATTAGCTGGTGCTGGTGTTGGTATCGGATTAATATTTGGAAATTATTTATCTGGTGCTATGAGAAACCCATCAGCTGCTCAAAAACAATTTCCTAATTTACTTTTAGGATTTGCTTTGGCAGAGGCAACTGGACTTTTCGGGCTGGTTGTTGCTTTAATAATACTTTTTGCATTTTAGTAAAAAGGAAAAAGCATGATTAAAATTATTAGTTTAACAACTTTATTGTTGTTGACCTTAAATACTGTGTATGCAGCTGAGGCTGGTATGCCTCAGCTCGACCCAACTTATTGGGCATCTCAGGTATTCTGGTTAACTATAATTTTTTCAGCAATTTACTTTTTAATAGCAAAAATTTTTGTACCAAAAATAAAAGGAAATATTGATGCTAGGGAAAGTCAGATAAGAAAGGATATTGATGAAGCAAATTCTCTTAAGGAAGAGGCTGATAGGAAGCTACAAAAATATAACAGTCTTATTGATGAGGCTAAGCTAGAAGCAAGAAAAATATTATCTGAAGGTCGAAAAAAAATTAATGAGGATATACAGTCAAAGAAAGAGCAGATCGAAAAAGATATTCAAAAAGAAACTTTGGGTGCTACCAAAGAAATCGAAAAATTTAAAATAAATTCTTTAAATAAAGTGAATGTTATTTCTGAAGAAATAATATCCGAGATCATTCAAGATATTTTTAAAGAAGATTTAAATAAAAGCAGTATAAAGGCGACAGTTTCAGAAGTTATGAAAGAGAGAAAAAATCAAATATGAACTTTGATGCTACATTTTGGGTTGCAGTCTCTTTCGTTTTGTTTGTGGGAGTTTTGCTATATTTTAAAGTTCCCCAAAAAATATTTACATCATTAGATGAAAGTATAAACAAGATTAAAAAAGATATAGAAGAAGCTGAAAAATTAAAAGAAGAAGCCAAGAACATTCTTAGCGACTATGAAACTAGATTGGATAAGTCTAAGGTTGAGATTGATCTTATGATAAAAAATGCCAAAAAAGAGTCTGAAACTAATATTATTCAAACTAATGATCAATTTCATAAAATATTTGAAAATAGAAAAAAAATGGCTGAGGAAAAAATAAAACAAATGAAACTTCAAGCAACAAAAGATATTAAAAATTATTCTGTTAAGGTTGCAATAATTGCACTAGAAAAAATCATTAAAAATTCTATCGATAAGAAAAAGCTTGATAAAATTTATGTTTCAAGCGTGAATGAGGCAAAAAAAATTTTAAAAAACAAATCAATCTAGCGTAAGATCACTATCTATGACAAAAAAAGTAATTGTTATCGGATCAGGATTTGGTGGATTAGCTTCAGCTCTAAGATTGAGAGCAAAAGGTTATAAGGTAACTTTAGTAGAAAAACATCCTGATTTAGGTGGAAGAGCTAGAGTGTTTAAGAAGGGTAATTTTATTTATGATGGCGGACCTACTGTAATAACAGCCCCTTATTTAATAGAAGAATTATTTTCATTATTTAACAAAAAAATATCTAATTATGTAAAAATAGTTCCTTTAGACTTATGGTACCGTTTTGTTTTTAATGATGGTGAGACTTTTGATTATTCAGGTAACGAAAAATCAATGGAGAAAGAAATTAAGAAATTTTCAGAGAAAGATTATGAAGGATATAATAAACTAGTAAAATTCACCGAAAAAATTTTTGATAAAGGTTTTACCGACCTATCAGATAAACCATTTAATAACTTTTCTTTCATGATTAAACAAATTCCATCTTTATTAAATTTAAAAAGTTATAAGTCAGTTTATGGATTAGTTTCAAACTATATATCAAATGAAAAGTTAAGGAGAGTTTTTAGCATGCATCCTCTTCTTGTAGGTGGAAATCCTTTTACTACTACGTCAATATATGCACTTATTCTATTTTTAGAGAAAAAGTGGGGTATTCATTATTCAATGGGTGGTACTGGGTCTGTGGTAAAAGCCCTTGAGAAGCTAATGGAGGAAGAAAATATAAGAGTTATTAAAGATGCAGAAGTTACTGAAATAATTTCAAAAAAAAGAGATGTTAAAGCAGTGAAAATTAATAAGTCAAAAATCATTGATTGTGATTATGTTGTTTGTAACTCTGATCCACCAAATGTATATAAAAATTTAATAAAGTCTAAAGATAATTACAATTTTTTATTTAAACAAAAAATGAAAAGAATGGATTATTCGATGGGACTTTTTGTTTATTATTTTGGGTCAAAAAAACAATACAAAAATGTAGCTCATCATACAATTTATTTTGGAAAATCTTACGAAGAACACCTTGAGAAAATTTTTGAAAAAAAAGTTTTATCAGAAGATATAAGCTATTATTTGCATCGACCATCAGCAACGGATCCAAATATGTCTCCAAATGGTCAAGATGCCTTTTATGTATTAGTTCCAGTTCCAAATAATTTATCAAATATTAATTGGTCAAATGAGGGTGAAAAATTTAAAGATTTAATATTAGATAAAATGGATAAATCTGTTTTACCTGGAATTAAAGAAAATGTAGTGAGTGATTTTTATCTAACACCAGACTACTTCGAGAAAGATTTAGCCACTCTTCATGGTTCTGGATTTTCTATTCAACCTAAATTTTCTCAATCTGCTTATTTTAGATTTCATAACCAATCAGAAGTTTTCGATAATTTGTTTTTTGTGGGGGCTGGAACCCACCCTGGCGCTGGAATGCCAGGTGTAATCTCATCGGCTAAGGTTTTAGATAAAATTTTATAATGAATACAAAAAATTATTTATCTATTTATGCAAAATCATTTAACTGGTCTGGTTTCTTTTTGCCAAAAAAAATCTATTATAAATGCTCTGTTTTATATGATTTTTGTCGGACAATAGATAACATTGCTGACCAAAATAAAGATCTAGAAATTAAAAAAAAAGAACTTGAAG
>CACLSS010000004.1 GCA_902609645.1 uncultured Pelagibacteraceae bacterium
AGAAAATTCTTAAAGATATTAAAGAGATAAAAGTAGTTGAGTTCGACCACAAAGATGTTGTGAGACATCCTCTTGTATCTAAAATTATACAAGCATATCAAAAAAAATTTGATGATCAAAATTGAGGTGTTGATTAAAGATAAGAATTGGAAAAAATACTTATCAAATCCTACTAGATATTTAAATATTCAGGCTAAGAAAATAAATTTAAAAAAATATTTTAGATCAAAACTTATAAATATATCGATTCTGCTAACAGGAAATAACGATATAAAATTTTTGAATAAAAAATTCAGAAAAAAAAATAAAACAACTGATATTTTATCATTTCCAAGTTATGATCAAAATACAATAAGGACAAAATTAAAATATCAAAAAAATTTATACCTTGGGGATATTGCGGTTAATTTATACAAAATTGATAGAGAAAAAAATAAATTTAAAAGTGAATTTGATAAACTTTGGGTTCATGGTCTTGTTCATTTAATGGGTTATAAACATTATAAAAATAAGGATTTTTTTAAAATGAAAAAAATTGAAGACAAAATAATTAAACAATTAAAATGTTAAATTTCTTCAATAAAAGGATTTTTATTCTTTTTATTTTTCCTTTTATTTTAGGTGGTATAACTGTCCTAGGATTTATGCCATTTAATTTATTTTTTTTGAATGCCATATCTCTTTCTGTTTTATTTTACTTAATTTTCTATGTTAAAAAGAAAACTCTTAGTTCATACAGAAAAAAACCATTTTTAAAAAATTTATTTTTTCTTAGTTCATCTTACGGATTTGGTTTTTTTCTATTTAGCCTTTACTGGATAACCTTCTCGTTAACTTTCGATGAAACATTTCAATTTTTGATACCTTTCGCTCTTATTTTAATTCCATTATTTCTTTCATTATTTTTTTCATTGCCAATTGTATTAATAGGATATTTTATTGAATTAAAAATATCTTCAATTGTTCTAATAACTATTTTGTTTTCTACAGTTGACTTTTTAAGAAGTTTTGTTCTTGGAGGATTTCCATGGAATATTTGGGCTTACAGTTTCTCTTGGTCAAAGGAAAGTTTGCAAATATTATCTCATATTGGCATTTTTTCCTTTAATTTAATTTTAATTACTTTATTTTTTTTACCAGCCGCCATGTTTTTAAGAGGCAAATTAAAATACTTTTTCGTCAGTTTCTTCATAATTTTATTTTTTTCAAATTATTTTTATGGCTCATACAAAATAAATAGTAAAAATTATAATCAAGGAGAAAATAAAATAACTTTTAAAATTGTTACTGCTGGAATGAATTTAAATGAGTTTAAGGATCAGAATTTAGTAATATCAAAATTAATTAAAATAAGTGAGCCAAAAGAGAAACAAAAAACAATTTTTGTTTGGCCTGAAGGTGTAATATTAGACGACAGCCTCATTAAAAAAAGCAAGTTCAAAGAACTAATAAAAAGTAATTTTTCAAAAAATCATATCATTATTCTTGGTGCAAACACTAAAGAAATTAGCGACAAAGATACAAAATACTACAATAGTTTAATTCTTATAGATAATGACATCAATATAATTGGTGAATACAATAAACTAAAATTGGTTCCATTTGGTGAATTCCTTCCATTTGAAAGAGTTTTAAGAAAAATTGGATTTAAAAAAGTGACTACTGGCTATAACTCCTTTTCAAAAGGAAACAAAAAGTCGATTATTACAATAAATTTTGACAAAAAAGAAATAAATTTACTTCCGCTTATTTGTTACGAAATTATTTTTCCAAGTTTAATACAAAAAAAAAATAATCACTTCAATTTTATAATAAATATTTCTGAGGATGCCTGGTTTGGAGAAAGTATAGGACCACATCAGCATTTTGCAAAAGCAATTTTCAGATCTATTGAGAGTAGAAGTTTTACAATAAGATCCGCAAATCAAGGCATAAGTGCATTTATAAGTCCTGAAGGCAAAATTATAAAAACATTAAAATCTACTGAGTCTGGAAATATTGAGATAGATTTACCTATTTTAAAATCAAAAAATACCGGTATGAATAAAGATTTAATATTTGCTTTACTTTTAATATCATATGCTATTACTTTCTTAATATTAAAAAAATTTAAACTTTAATGAACTCAAAAAATTATTTATTTACAAGCGAGTCAGTTTCTGAAGGTCATCCAGACAAAGTTTGTGACCGTATTTCTGATATGGTTGTGGATACTTATATTTCCAAGGATCCATTTGCTCGTGTAGCTTGTGAAACATTAACCACGACTAACAAAGTAATTCTTGCGGGCGAGGTAAGAGGACCAGAAACTTCAAAAGAGGATTTAATAAGTAAAGTAAGAGAATGCATTAAAGATATTGGTTATGAGCAGAAAGGTTTTCACTGGAAGAATTGTAACATAGATGTTCATCTTCATTCACAATCATCAGATATAGCTATGGGAGTTGACTCTAAAGGAAACAAGGACGAAGGAGCTGGGGATCAGGGAATAATGTTTGGATATGCGTGTAATGAGACAGAAGTATTGATGCCTGCACCAATATATTACTCACATAAAATTTTAGAATTAATGGCTTTAGACAGAAAAAAAGGTATTGCTAAGGATTTGGAACCTGATTCAAAAAGTCAAGTTACTATGCTCTATGAAAATGGAAAACCAACTAAAGTAAAATCTGTAGTAATTTCAACACAACACTCATCAAAAATAGACCAAAAAAAAGTAAAAGAAATAGTCAGACCATACTTAGAAAAATCAATACCAAAAAAATTATTATCTGAATTAAAAGAAGAAGAATTTTACGTTAATCCAACAGGTCAATTTATAATTGGTGGACCTGATGGAGACAGCGGTCTTACTGGTAGAAAAATTATTGTTGATACTTACGGTGGAGCTGCACCCCATGGAGGCGGAGCATTCTCAGGCAAAGACCCTAGTAAAGTTGACAGATCAGCAGCTTACGCTGCAAGATATGTTGCAAAAAATGTAGTAGCATCAAAAATTGCTGATAAGTGTTTAATTCAGTTAGCTTATGCGATTGGAGTTTCAAAACCACTATCAATTTACGTAAACCTTTTTGATGGAAATGAAGAAAAATCAAAAAAAGTTGAAAAACTTATAAAAAATAATTTTGATTTAAGCCCACGTGGAATTAGAGAAATGCTATCTTTAAATAAACCTATTTATGAGCGCACTTCTGCCTATGGTCATTTTGGGAGAAAACCTGGGTCTGATGGTTCATTTTCTTGGGAAAAAACAGATAAAATTGAAGTTTTTAAAAAGTAGTTATTGAAAATATCGGAAAATTCTATTAAAAAACTCATAAGTTACCTGGAAGGACAAAATGGGCTTTTGCCCATTTTTTTTTAGTAGAGGCAAAAAATATGTTGAACAGAGGATTAGATAAACAAGAGCTACTGAGAATTGTTGACTCTGTAGCGAACGAAAAATCGATTGATAAAGAACTTATCCTAAGCTCTATGGAGTCTGCTATTCAAAAAGCAGCATACAGTAAATTTGGATTTGATAATGAAATTGAAGCTATTATAGACAGAGAAAAAGGAAGTATTAAAATTCAAAAAGTACTTCGTATTGTTGAAAAAGTAGAAGACGCATCAAAAGAAATATTATTAAAAGACGCGATATCTATAGATAAAAAAAATGAAAGTTTAAAAGTTGGTGATAAAATTTACGAAGAATTACCTCAAGTTGATTTTGGTCGCATAGCAGCACAAAGTGCAAAACAAGTAATCTCACAAAGAGTAAAAGAAGCAGAAAAGACAAGGCAGTTTAATGATTTCATAGAAAAACAGGGACAAATTTTAAGCGGTATAATTAAAAGATTAGAATACGGGAATGTAATTGTTGATTTAGGTAGAGCAGAAGGAATTATAAGAAAAGAGGAATTAATTCAAAGGGAAATTTTAAAAAATGGAGATAGAGTCAAGGCTTATTGCTACGAAGTAAAAAGGGATAATAAAGGGCATCAAGTTTTTTTATCAAGAGCTCATCCTCAATTTTTAGCTAGATTATTTTTTCAGGAAGTCCCTGAGATATATGAAGGAGTTATAGAAATAAAAACTGTTTCAAGAGATCCAGGGAGTAGAGCCAAAATTTGTGTTCATTCAAAAGATTCATCTTTAGATCCTGTTGGAGCTTGTGTAGGTATGAGGGGAAGCAGAGTTCAAACTGTAGTTAATGAGTTACAGGGTGAAAAAATTGACATAATAAAGTGGACAGAAGATTTACCAACACTCGTTGCTGAATCTTTATCTCCGGCTGAAATTCAAAAAGTATTAATAGACGAACAAAATAAAAGAATTGATGTTATCTTAACTGAAGAAAACTTAAGTAAAGCTATCGGAAGAAGAGGGCAAAATGTGAGACTTGCGTCCAAATTAATTAATTATGAGATAGATATTTTGACTGATAAAGAAGACTCTGAAAGAAGGCAGGCAGAGTTTAAAGAAAGAAGTCAAAATTTCATAAAAAACTTAGAGGTGGACGAAACCCTTGGTCAACTTCTTGTTTCAGAGAATTTTCAAACCATTGAAGAAATTGCGCAATCAAAGACAGATGATATTTCAAAGATAGAAGGCATTGAAGACTCTACAGCGGGTGAATTGATCACTAGAGCTAAAGAGTATCTAGAAAAAGAAAAGTTAGAGATATCAAGTAAATTAAAAGAACTTGGTGTAGAAGATTCTCTAATTAATTTAAAAGGTATGACACAAGGTATGTTGGTAGTTTTAGGAGAACAAAATATTAAAAAACTAAAAGATTTTGCAGAGCTTTCTTCGGATGAGATTATAGGTGGAATGGATGAAATAAAAGGAAAACGTATTAAAATAGATGGTTATCTTGAAGATTTTGCACTGACAAGAGAAGAGGCTGATAATTTGATAATGGCTGCTAGAAACATTGTATTTAAGGATTGAAATGGTAGAAAACAAAAAGAAAAGAACACTTACAATCTCAACTTCTTTTGATAAAAAAAAATTAGGAGAACCAAGTTTTCGACCAGGAGAAAAAAAAGTTTACATTCCAGAAAAAAAAAAGAGCACTAGAAATTTTCAAAAAAATAAAAATTTTATAAATCCAGGTAGTCAAAAAATTGTTATAAATAAAAAAAATTTTGCAAGAAAGTTTGCAGAACAACAAGCTACTAAAAGATTTATTCAACCAGACCAAAAAAAATTTGAAAAAAATAGAGAAAAACCACTTGATAAAAAATTTCCACAAAGGAGAGAACATAAACTAACTATTTCAAGAGCTATGGATGTAGAGGAATTTGAGATCAAACAAAGAAGTTTAGCATCAGTTAAAAGAGCGAGACTTAAGGAGAAGAAAAATCTTAAAACTGGTGATGATACAAAAAAAGGATTTAAAAAAGTAATAAGAGATGTAAAAATACCTAAGCAAATCACTATTCAAGAGCTTTCTAATAGAATGGCAGAGCAGTCTTCAAATATTATAAAATTTCTTCTAAATACCGGGGTTAAAGCAACGATTAACCACTCTATAGACAAAGATACTGCAGAGTATATCGTTAAAGAATTCGGACACACAGCTGTGGTAGACCAAACAGCAACCGAAAGTCTTAAAAAAAAGGATAGTGTTGACGAGTCTGAATTATACCCTCGTCCTCCAATAGTTACTATTATGGGCCATGTTGATCATGGGAAAACATCTCTTTTAGATGCTTTAAGAAGCACTAATGTTGTTTCAGGAGAACATGGAGGAATAACCCAACATATTGGAGCTTATCAAGTTTATAGCGAAGATAAAAAATTAATAACTTTTATAGACACGCCCGGACACGCTGCTTTTACAGAAATGAGAGCTAGAGGATCAAGAGTTACAGATATTGTGATTTTAGTAATAGCAGCCGATGACGGTGTAAAACCACAAACAGTCGAAGCTATCCAACATGCAAAAGCAGCAAACGTTCCAATAATAGTTGCAATTAATAAATCTGATTTACCAAATTCTCAGATTGGAAAAATAAAAGACGAATTAATGAGATATGAGTTAGTAGCTGAAAGTTTAGGAGGTGAAACTCTTTTTGTCGAAGTTTCTGCAAAAAATAAAACAAATTTAGACAAACTTAAAGAAACTATTCTTCTTCAGTCAGAAATTTTAGATCTAAAAGCTCAAAACACTGGGAATTCAGAAGGTATAGTTCTAGAAGCAAAAATCGACAAAGGCAAAGGACCAGTTTCAACAATTTTAATAACCAGCGGGAATTTAAAAAAGGGAGATTTTTTTGTATGTGGTAACACATGGGGAAAAATTCGAGCGATGATTGATTTCAATGGAAAAATAATAAATCAAGCTTCACCTTCAACTCCTGTTGAAATATTAGGAATGAATGAGTCAGCAAACGCAGGAGATGAATTTACAGTGGTTAATACTGAGGAAGAGGCAAAACAAATAAACTTATTTAGAAAAACAGGTACCAAAGAAAAAAGTATTTTAGCTTCGCAAGATAAAACAAATATTTTTGAGAATCAAAATACAAAAAAAGAACTCAATATAATTTTAAAATCTGATGTAAGAGGGTCTAGCGAAGCGCTTAAAAATGCAATTACTAAGATCGAACACTCGGAAGTTAAGCCAAATATAATTTTATCTGACATTGGAATGATTAATGAGACAGATGTTTCCTTAGCTAAAGCATCAAATGCAATTATTATCGGATTTAATATTAAACCTAACAGAGAAGCTAAGAATTCAGCTGAACAGCAAAAAATTAGAATCGAATTCTTTAATATCATATACAAAGCCATCGAGTTTGTTGAAAAGTCTCTTTCAGGTTTATTAGAGCCAGAAAAAAAAGAAATAATTCAAGGTACAGCAGAAGTATTACAAATTTTCAAACTTTCAAAATCAGGAAAAGTTGCTGGTTCAAAAGTTATAGAAGGTGAAATTACAAGTACATCAAAAGCTAGGATAATTCGTGACGGTGCGGTTATCCATGATGGAAATATTTCAAGTATATTTCGTGAAAAGAATGCAGTGAAAGAGGTTAAAAACGGTTTAGAATGTGGAATATCATTTAAAAATTACGGGGACTTTAAAGTAAACGATAAAATTGAAGCTTATAAAATAAATATAATACAAAGAGAATTAAAATAATGAATAGAAGACTTGGCAGTTCCAGTTTAAACCACAGACATCTAAGAGTTGGTGAACTAGTGAAGCAAAATTTAGGTCAGATTTTTTTAAGAAATGAGGCAAAAATACCATCACTAAATACTAAGCTGGTTACAGTCACAGAGGTAAGAATGAGTTCAGATTTGAAATCAGCAAGAGCTTATATTATTCCTTTAGGGGGAAAAGAGACAAAAAAAACAGTAAATATCTTGACTGAGTTTTCTCATCTTGTTAGAAAAGCATTGTCAAAAAAACTAGACATAAAGTTTCTTCCCAAATTACACTTTGTTGGAGATGAGTCATTTGATTATGCTGAACGTATTGAAAAATTGATAAAAAAAAATAACGAATAAATGAAATTAAAAAAAGACATAATCAAATCACTAGCAACAAGCAGTAAAGACGTAGGATCAACTGCAGTTCAAATAGGTCTACTTAGTGAAAAAATAAATAGACTCTCAGAACATTTTAAAAATTTTAAAAAAGATAAACATTCTGCAAGAGGACTTACCAAGTCAGTAAATCAAAGGAAAAGACTTTTAAGCTATTTGAGCAAGAACGATCCAGAAAAATATAACGAAATTTTGAAAAAATTAAATTTAAGAAAATAGATGTTTAAAGTATTTAAAGAAGAAATAGATTTTGGTGGAAAAAAATTAACCTTGGAAACCGGAAAGATTGCCCGACAAGCAGACGGTGCAATTATTGCTACCATGGGAGAAACAGTAGTTATAGCTACTGTTGTTGGAGCAAAAAAAGTTAATCCTGAGACAGATTATTTTCCATTATCTGTAAACTACCAAGAAAAATATTATGCAGCAGGTAAAATACCAGGAGGATATTTTAAAAGGGAAGCAAGACCAACAGAGTCCGAAACTTTAATTTCAAGATTAATTGATAGACCAATTAGACCATTATTCCCCGAAAGTTTTAGAAATGAAGTTCAAGTTCTACCAACCGTTCTATCTTATGATAATGAAAATGAAGCAGATATTTTATCAATAATTGCATCATCTGCGGCACTGTCAATTTCAGGATTACCATTTAAAGGACCCGTTGGCGCATCAAGAGTCGGCTTCATTGATGGCAAATGCGTTCTTAATCCAACAAAAAAAGGATTAGAAAATTCAAAACTTGATTTAGTTGTAGCAGGAACAAAAGATGCAGTTTTAATGGTTGAGTCAGAAGCATCTGGGCTGACAGAAAAGGAAATGTTGGATGCAGTCAAATTTGGTCATGAAAGTTTCATTTCAGTTATAAAAGGTATAGAAAAATTATCTAAAAAGTCTTCAAAAGAAAAGTGGAAGATAGAAGAAAAAGATTTTAGTAAAGTATCGAAAAAAATTGAAAAAGAGCTTACAAAAGATTTAGAAAAAGCGTTTTCAGAAAAAGATAAAAAAACCAGATCAGAATTAATAAGTCAGGCTGGAGAGAAATGTAAAAGTTTGTTTGAAGGAGACGAAACTCTTTTAGAACATGAAATAATGTTACAACTTAAAAAACTTGAAAAAAATATTGTTAGAACAAGGATTTTAAAAAATAAAAAAAGAATTGATGGTAGAGGTTTGTCTGATGTAAGGCCTATTAAATGTGAAGTTGGAGTTTTACCAAGAACACATGGATCAGCGTTATTTACAAGAGGAGAAACACAAGCTCTGGTTACTACAACTTTAGGAACTACTGATGACGAACAAAGAATAGAAAGTTTGGAAGGTTTAAAGAGACAAAGATTTATGCTTCATTATAATTTTCCTCCCTTCTCAGTTGGCGAAACTGGGAGAATTGGAACTGGAAGAAGAGAAGTTGGACATGGAAAATTAGCCTGGAGAGCTCTAAATTCCTCTCTTCCTAAAAAAGAAAACTTTCCATACACACTTAGAATTGTCTCGGAAATTACCGAGTCAAATGGATCTTCTTCAATGGCTACAGTTTGCGGATCTTCACTTGCATTAATGGATGCTGCAGTTCCAATAGCAGAGCCAGTAGCTGGAATAGCAATGGGATTAATAAAAGAAAAAGATGATTTTTCAATTCTATCAGACATTTTAGGTGACGAAGATCATCTCGGTGATATGGATTTTAAAGTTGCAGGTACAAAAGATGGAATTACATCATTACAAATGGATATCAAGATTACAGGTATTACATTTGAAATTATGGAAAAAGCACTTGATCAAGCAAAAGATGGAAGAGTTCATATTTTAAATGAAATGAACAAAACTATTAAGTCTTCAAGAAAAGAAGTTGGAAAACACACACCAAAAATGGAAACTATTAAAGTTGACAAAAAAGATATCGCAACCGTTATTGGTAAAGGTGGAGCGACTATTAGAGAAATTGTCGAAAAATCTGGAGCAAAAGTAGACGTTAAAGATACAGGCGAAGTTACAGTAGCAGCTGCTAATGAAGAAACTAGAAAGATTGCAGTGCAAATGATTAATGATCTTGTTGCAAAACCTGAGATGGGAAAAACATATAAAGGTAAAGTGGTAAAAATCATGGAATTTGGAGCCTTTGTAAACTTTTTAGGTAAACAAGATGGTCTTGTTCATATTTCACAGTTAGCAGCTAAAAGAGTTCAAAAAGTAACTGATGTTGTCAAAGAAGGTGATGAAGTTTCTGTAAAAGTTATAGGATTTGATAGAGGAAAAGTTAAACTCTCAATAAAAGAAGCTTCTTAGACTTTATATTCAAAATTTTGAGTTTTTTCATTAACACTTAACTCTCGAGCTCCATTTCTTAAGTGAAAATTACGCGCCATTTCTGTAAGAGGAGACAAAGTAACCAATCTATTTAAATGATTTGATTTTTTTATTTTTTTAAACGCTTCTTTAACAATTAATTTTCCCCCACCTTTTTTCTTTGACCATACTGTATATGCAATTGCTATTTTTCCGACATTATCATTTCGCCAAGATGCACTTTGTAAATGGGCATCCTTAGTCATCAAGTCAAATTCTTCAATTGTTTTTGGAATTTCGTTTGTGAAACCAAAACACATTATTGCACATATTTCTTTTTTATACTTTACGCCAAATATTTTCCTACCATGACTGGTTCTAAATTTTACATCTAACTCAGGTCTGATTGGATCCTCTTTAGTGTTACAGGTTTCAAGCTCAACAAGCTCGGCTCCTTTTATCCAATCAAAAAAGTTTTCAAATTTTTCTTTAATTCTTTTATTTAATTTAGACATTTTTGATTAATATTATTATGTAATGTTTTTAGGATCAGGCATCCCTGCTTTATTGTAACCAGCATCAACATAATGTATTTCACCAGTAACACCAGCAGCAAGATCACTTAATAAGTAAAGGGCAGATTTTCCTACATCGTCAATATCAACATTTCTTTTTAAAAATGAGTGATCGGAACTCCATTTGTATAAAAACTTTGCGTCACCAATTGCCGATGCTGCTAAAGTTTTAATTGGCCCAGCACTGATCGCATTTACTCTAATTCCTTTTATACCTAAGTCTCTTGAAATATATTTCACACTTGACTCTAAAGCAGCTTTACAAACACCCATCACATTGTAGTTGGGTATTACTTTAGTGGACTCGTAAGTCAAAGTCAGCATACTCGATCCGCTTTTCATTATTTTTGATGCCTCTTTAGCTATTTCAGTGAATGAAAAACACGACACCAACATACTTTTTGTAAAATTTTCTCTTGAAGTATCAATATACTGACCTGATAGTTCTGCTCTATCTGAAAATGCAATCGCATGAACAACAAAATCAATTTGTTCCCACTTTTTCTTTATCTCCCCAAATGTTTTTTTAATATCATCTTTGTTTTCTACATTACAATCTAAAAGGAATTTTGAATTAACGGATTCAGCTAGAGGCGCAACTCTTTTTTTTAGTGCATCTCCAAGATATGTAAAAGCAAGCTCAGCTCCATTTTCTGAAAGTTTTTTTGCTATACCCCAAGCTATGGATCGTTCATTAGCAACACCCATTATTAAACCTTTTTTACCCTTAACTAAATCCATTCTTAAACCTTTTCAAAAATCAAAGTTGCGTTTGTTCCACCAAAACCAAAGCTATTCGACATTACGGAATTCAATTTCACATCTTTCTCAACCCTTGTAACAATTGGAAATTTCTTAGCTTCATCATCCATCTCATTTACATTTGCTGAAGCAGCAATAAAATTATTTTTCATCATTATTAGTGAATAAATTGCTTCATGAACTGAAGCTGCACCCAACGGGTGTCCAGATAGAGATTTGGTTGAGCTTATTTTTGGCACGTTATCTTTGAAAGCGCCTTTTATAGCTTTTAACTCTGTTATATCCCCCACAGGTGTTGAGGTTCCATGAGCATTTATATAATCGACTTTATTACGAGTTGTCTTTAATGCTAAGTTCATACACCTAGTCGCTCCCTCACCTGATGGCGCAACCATATCATAACCATCAGAAGTAGCTCCATAACCAGTGAGTTCAGCATAAATTTTTGCTCCTCTCGATTTTGCATGTTCTAATTCTTCTAAAACCAAAACTCCTGCTCCCCCAGCTATTACAAAACCGTCTCTAGTTTTATCGTAAGGTCTAGATGCTTTTTGTGGAGAGTCATTATATTTAGAAGATAACGCTGTCATCGCATCAAACATTGCAGTCATCGCAAAATGTATTTCATCACTACCACCGGCAAATATAACTTTTTGTTTTCCAAACTGAATAAGTTCCATTGCATTTCCGATACAATGCCCACTAGTCGCACAAGCGGAGCTAATTGTATAGTTAACACCTTTTATTTTAAAAGGAACAGCCAGGGTTGCAGACGCAGTACTCGCCATTGTTCTTGGTACAATAAATGGACCCATTTTTTTTGGATTTTTTTCTCTTGTTTTGTCCGCAGCTAAAATTACATTTTCTATAGAGGGACCCCCTGATCCCATTACCATACCAGAATTAACATTACTGACATCTTTGTCCTCCAAACCTGAGTCACTAATAGCCTCTTTCATTGCTACATAGTTATATGCCGATCCATTTCCCATAAACCTTAAAGCTTTTCTATCAACATAATCAGCAAGTTTAATATTTGGTTTTCCATGGACGTGGCTTTTTAAATTATGTTCTTTATATTCTTCTGCAAAAGAAATCCCTGATTTATTATTTATAAGAGAGTCGTAAACCTCTTTTTGGTTATTACCAAGACAAGAAACAATCCCAATACCTGTTACAACAACTCTCTTCATTGTTTGTAAACCCCAACTTTTAAATTTTCTGCAGTATATATTTGTTTATCATCAGCTTTTAAAATACCGTCAGCAAATCCAACAGTTCCACCTTCTGTTTTTAAAACTTTTTTCATATTAACTTCGTAAGTTGCTATTTTAACTTTTTTTATAACTTCTCCTGTAAATCTAACAGAATTTACACCTAAAGCACGCCCTTTACCGGGTTCACCTATCCATCCTAAGTAAAATCCAACTAATTGCCACATTGCGTCTAATCCAAGACATCCAGGCATCACAGGATCACTCTTAAAATGACAATCAAAGAACCACATATTATCTTTAATATCCAACTCAGCTTTTATTATACCTTTTTTAAATTTTCCTTCACCTGATTGAATTTGTGTAATTCTGTCAAACATCAACATTGGTGGTGATGGTAAACGTGCATTCCCTTCACCAAAAAGGGCACCATTTGCACAGTCAATTAATTCGTTATAGTTGTAATTATTTTTTTGTTTCATTTTGAAAGCTAACAATTGCTTGAGTTTTTGGCAATATCATATATAAAATTGAAAAATTATAAAGCAAGTTAATGGATAAAATGAATAGTAAAAACAAGACTTTTATAGATAAACTTAGATCCTCAGGTCTCAGACCCACAAATCAAAGAGTAGAAATAAGCAAATTTCTCTTCGATAGAAAAAAAACATTTCATTTCACAGTTGAAGAGTTAAAAAATTCTATGAATTCAAAAAGATCGAAAAAAATTTCTACAGCTACTTTTTATAACACTGTGCACGCACTTAAAAGTGCCGGGTATTTGAAAGAATTCTCTTTGGAGAATAATACTTCATATTACGATACTAATATTACATCTCATCATCACTTTTTTGATAATGGGAAAGTAATTGATATTAAGAGCGACAAAATTACCTTTCAAAAACTTCCAGAGGCTCCAAAAGGTAAGAAAATCAAAAACGTTGAAGTTGTAATAAGATTAGAAAATAATAATTAATCCAAAAAAAAAGATCTTGTTGTATTGACACATACTTTAGAATAATTATAAAGTAGGTATAATTAAAAATTTATATAGTATGAGCGTAGGACTAAAAAAAAATGGAAATGGTAAATGCCCTGTAATGCACGGGGGAGTTACTAAATCAGGAGAGTCGAACACTTCGCGACAATGGCCGAATAGCATCAATCTTGATATTTTACATCAACACGACACAAAAACTAATCCTCTGCCGAAATTTGACTATAAAAAAGAGGTAAAAAAATTAAATTTTAAAGCACTTAAAAAAGATTTACTAAAATTAATGACCGATAGCCAAGAATGGTGGCCAGCAGACTTAGGAACTTATAGTGGCCTTATGGTAAGACTAACTTGGCACCAAGTTGGAACTTATAGGGAGTTTGATGGAAGACCGAACGTGGGATCACACAGATTTTCGCCTCAGGACTCTTGGCCAGATAATACAAACTTAGATAAAGCAAGACGTCTACTTTGGCCAATCAAAAAAAAATATGGAAACAGATTAAGCTGGTCAGACCTTATGGTTCTAGCTGGAACCATGGCTTATGAGCATTCTGGATTTAAAACTTTTGGTTTTTCGTTTGGTCGAGAAGATATATGGGAACCTGAAAAAGATGTTTATTGGGGTAAAGAGACAGAACCGTTAGCAGTAAATAGATATGGTGATCCAAAAGATCGTTCTTCTTTAGAAGCCCCACTTGCTGCATCTCATTTCCAACTAGTATATGTTAACCCTCAAGGAGTCGAGGGAAAACCTGATCCAGTAAGAACTGCAATGGATGTGCGTGAAACTTTTGGCAGAATGGGGATGAACGATGTCGAAACTGCCGCTCTTACCGTCGGAGGTCATTCTATTGGAAGAGCCCATGGTAATGGTAATCCAGACAATTTAGGACCAGAACCTGCTGGAGCTGATATTCACGAACAAGGTTTTGGATGGAATCAGAAAAATGGAACAGGTGCTAACCAAATAACTTCAGGCCTCGAGGGAGCTTGGACTACTAACCCTGATAAATGGGATCATCAGTACTTAGATCTTTTACTTAACTACAAGTGGGAAAGTAAAAAAAGTCCAGCAGGCGCTTGGCAATGGGAACCTATTAATCTTGAAGAAGATAAAAAACCAAGAGATTTAGGAGACCCAAAGAAAAAGGCAAGATTAATGTTTACTGACGCTGATATGGCAATGGCAATGGATCCAGAGTATAGAAAAATTTCAGAAAGATTTTATGAAGATCCAAAGTTTTTTGAAGACTCATTTGCGCGTGCCTGGTTTAAGTTAACACATAGAACAATGGGAAATAAAGGTAATTATATTGGTCCTTGGGCACCCAAAGAGGATCTGCTCTGGCAAGGGAACGTTCCATCTCCAAAAAAGAAATATAATGTAAATAAAGTAAAAAAAATGATTTCATCTACCAATTTATCAGTTGGTGATTTAATTACAGTTGCTTGGGATAGCGCTAGAACATATAGAAGAACTGATAAAAGAGGAGGAGCTAATGGCGCAAGAATTCGATTAGCACCTATGAAAGACTGGGAAGCAAATGAGCCAAAAAAACTTTCAAAGATTTTAAAAGTACTCGAGAATATCGCTAAAAAAACGGGAGCAACGGTAGCGGATACAATTATTCTTGCAGGGAATGTTGGACTTGAAAAAGCTATAAAGAATGCCGGCTCTAAAGTCAAAGTTCCATTTAGTACTGGTAGAGGAGACTCATCTCAAGAGCAAACAGAATTAAAAAGTTTTAAGTGGTTAGAACCACTACATGATGGTTTCAGAAACTATGTAAAAGCTGATTACTCCGTGATGCCAGAGGAACTTTTATTAGAACGTGCTTCTTTGATGGGATTAACCGCACAAGAAATGACTTGTCTAGTGGGAGGCATGAGAGTGCTAGGAACAAATCATGAGACAGCAAAAGACAAAGGCGTGCTTACAAGTAAAGTTGGTGCTTTAACAAATGATTTTTTTATTAACTTGCTAGAAATGAAATATATTTGGAAACCTACTGGAAAAAATTCATACGATTTAATCGATCGTAAAACAAATAAAGTCAAATACACAGCTTCAAGAGCTGACTTAGTTTTAGGTTCAAATTCAATTTTAAGATCTTACGCTGAGGTTTATGCTCAAGATGATAACAAGGAAAAATTTATAGAAGATTTTGTTAAAATCTGGACAAAAATTATGAATGCGGATAGGCAAGATCAAAAAAAATTAAATTAAAATGACAGAATTAACATCAGGTATATTTAACGCTTCAAAAAAAGTCTACGCTTCAAATAGAGGATCTATATTAAGAACAATTGTTTACACAATTGGTCACTTTGCAATTGCAATCACTGTATTAATGTTGGTTGCAGATGTATCTTTCTACATAGCATTAACAGATGCAATTGTTGAGCCACTTGCAAATTCTGTATGGTATTTTCTTTTAGATAAGTTTTGGGCCTCAAAAGTAATGAAAAAATCTAAAAACTAGAGTCTTCCTCTCAAATTTTGTTTTGCAACCCAGCCTGAGTAGCCACCAGTTTTAATTTTGCACCAGTCTTTTTTACATTTTTTTACCAAACATAATCTTCCAATTTCTAATTTTACTAATGGCTTAGAATAAATAGACGGCTTTTGAAAAACAATTAATTCATCTAAAATACTTAGTGCCGCCTTTTTTTTAGAAAGCTGGGATATATGTATCCAACCAGAATTATTTTCATGATCTAAAACTTTCCTAAAATTTCCTGATTTATCTTTAATTAAAATTGGTAAGAATTTTTTATTATAGACTAATTTAATCGGGTAATTTAGTGATGGTCCCTGCCTTAAATTTACTTTATCATTTCTTAACGTAAGATAATATCCCTCATCCGCAAAACTTATTGAGCCTATTAATATAATAAAATAAAAAAAGAGTATTTTATTTATGTAAAACATGTAAATGGTTTTTACAATTTGAATTTTTATTTAATTTTACTTTTCTAAAGCTGAGATCCAATGAATTAAATATCATTATTTCATTCCTCAAAGGCTTTCCGATATTTAAAATCGATTTGATAACCTCATTTGCTTGGATAGATCCAGCTATTCCCGCAAGAGTAGACATAATTCCATCAGTCTCACAATTTTGCTCTAAGGAAGGTATATTTGGCATGAAGCATCTAAGACAAGGTCCATCTTTTTTAAAATCAAAGCTAAAAATATGTCCATCGTACTTACTAATAGCCGAAGAAATTAAAATTTTTTTATATTTGATGCAATAATCATTAATTAATAATCTTGATTTAAAATTATCCGTACCATCACAAATGTAATCATAGTTTTTTGCAATAGAGTGGATATTTTCTTTATTAATTTTTTTAAGGTAAGTTTTAATTATAATCTTTCTATTAATTTTTCTAATAAATTTTTTTGATATCGTAGCTTTAAATTTACCTAAATCGTTTTTTGTAAAAAGTACTTGTCTGCTTAAATTTGAAATTTCAATTTTATCATTATCAACAATTCCTAGGTTTCCAGCCCCTGAGTAAGCTAAATAAAGTAATAATGGGCAACCTAATCCACCAGCTCCTATGATCAAAATTTTGGAATTAAAAATTTTTTTTTGCCCTGAAATTCCTATATTTTTTAAAATTAATTGGCGGGAATATTTTTTAAGTTCAGAAGTATTTAATTCCATTACTAATTTAGTCTTTTTTTAATATCCAAGAAAGAATTAACGATTTTTTTTGCTATGATAGAAGCTACAAATTTTTTGGAATTTTTTTTAATTTTTTGTGTTTCACCATTTCTATCAATTACAATTACTTCATTAAACTCTGAGTTAAAACCAATTTCTTTAATTGATACATCGTTCGCAATTATTATGTCGCAGTATTTCTCTCGCATTTTTTCAATTGAATTTTTTAAAAGATTTTCTGTTTCTGCAGAAAAACCAACTAAAAGCTTTGGCTTAAATCTATTATTTTTTCCTAAGAATTCAAGTATATCAGGATTTTTTTCTAGTTTGATTTCACTCAAATTCAATTTTTTTTTAAGTTTTTGTTTATTTTTTAAAAGTGGTGTGAAATCTGATACAGCTGCTGTACATACCGCAATATCGGTAGGAAGATTTTTTTTTACTTCACTCAGCATTTGCTTTCCAGAAATTACTTTTTTTACTTTGATTTCTTTTGAATAATTTATATTTGTAGGTCCAGATATTAAAGTCGTTTTAATTCCTAATCTAGATAACTCTAGAGCGATTTCATATCCTTGTTTTCCACTAGACTCATTAGAAATATATCTTACTGGATCAATATACTCTCGTGTAGGACCAGTAGTCACTGTTGCCTTTATATTTTTCTTTTTTAAATAATCTTTTTGTTTAAAATATTTTTCTAGATATGAAACTATTTGTCTAGGACTAGACATCTTTCCTTTTCCGTATTCTCCACACGCCATCTCACCATCTATTGGACCAATAAATTTGTATCCATAACTGTATAATTTATTTAAATTTCTTTGAGTTGCCTTGTGTTCCCACATTCTTACATTCATAGCTGGGACAAGAAAAGTTTCCTTATCGGAAGCAAGAATAACTGTTGTGGCCAAATCATCAGCTGAACCTCTCGAGAGTTTCGACATAAAGTTAGCAGTTGAAGGCAGAGCAACAATTACATCAGCCCATCTCGAAAGGCTAATATGATCCATTTTACCATTATTTTTTTCTCCGAATGTATCCTCAAAAACTCTATTTTTTGACAAAGATGAAATAGACAAAGATGTCACAAATTTTTTTCCTGTTTTTGTTAAAATTACTTTAATTGAACAGCTTTTTCTTTGTAACAACCTAATCAAATCTAAAGATTTATAGGCAGAAATTCCCCCACCGATAACTAACAATATTTTTTTGTTTTTTAAATCCATTTATAATTAAAATACTATATAAACAACTAATACAATACTTAAAAAAATTATAAGCATATTATTTCTTAAATTTTTAAGTTTTAATTCCTCTAGTTCAAAATTTCTTCCATTTAAGGCACTTAGGTTTAACTTTCCTTCGGCAATCATTTGCAATGTAGTATTTGCATTGTCCATAACTTTTGGCAAATCAGGTATTCGGTCTAATATATCTTTTGATATCTCTAGTGTTTTTTTAATTGTAGACTCAGGTCCTTTAACACTTTTAATCCAATTTTCTAAAACTGGTCTTGAAACTTCCCAAATATTTGTATCTGGATCTAATTTTCTAGCAACACCTTCAACCACTACCATCGTTTTTTGAAGCAGTAACAGTTGCGTTTGTGTATGCATATTAAATTTTTCAGTAATTTCAAATAATTGCCCTAATAAATTACCACCAGAGATATCTTTTATTGATTGTCCAAATATTGGTTCACCAATCGATCTAAGCGCTTGGGCTAAATCATCTTTTGAAGTATTTGGGGGAACAAGTCCTGCTAAAAAATGTATCTCAGCTACTTTGATATAATCTCTCTCGATAAAACCAAAAAGAATTTCAGCTAGGTATTTTCTGTTATTTTTATCTAATCTTCCCATAATGCCAAAATCAACTGGCATGATGTTTCCATTTTTATCAACAAAAAGATTTCCTTGATGCATGTCTGCATGAAAAAAACCATCTCTTACTGCTTGTTTTAGAAATAACTGGATTAGATTTCTAGAAACTTTTTTATGGTCTATATTTAATGCTTTGAGTTGCTCAACTTCTCGAATTGAAACACCATCTATTCTATCTAAAGTTAAAATTCTTTTAGATGTATAATTCCAATAAATTTTAGGAACAATTATACCTTTGTCATTAATAGTATTATCTCTTAACTCACCAGCAGCAGCAGCTTCAAATCTTAAATCCATTTCAACATTTGTTATTTCTTTTAGAAGACTAATAACTTCAACTAACTTTAATCTTTTAGTCTTTTTAAAAATACTTTCGATTAAAAATGCTAAAAACATCAAAGCATCAAGTTCTTCGTTAACAAGAGAATGTATATTTGGCCTCAAAATTTTTATAGCAAGATCTTTCTCTTTATCGTCAATCTTAATTTTTGCAAAGTGTACCTGGGCGATCGATGCTGCTGCAATTGGCTTGCTTAAAGACAAGATATTTTTAAATGATTTTGATCCTATTTCTCTCTCTATAATGCTTTTAGCTTTTTCAGTATCAAATGCGGGAAGTTTATCTTGAAGTTTCTCTAAATCTCCAGCAATTTTATCACCAATTATATCAGGTCTTGTCGCTAAAAATTGACCAAGTTTAATAAATGTTGTCCCCATATCCTCTAAAGACTCACACAGTTTTTCGCCAGGCGATGTACCTAAATTTTTTTCATTTTTATCTGATCCTACCGCAAATACTTTGAATAAAATTTTTAGACTAAAAGGCACAGGTTTAAGTTGGTCCAAGGTTTCAATTGCCCCAGATATTGATAGCTTTCTTAAGATTTTAAATAAATTATAAATTTTTTTAATCATTCTTATATTTTCCATCCTGAATGGATTGCTGCAATCCCACCCGATAGGTCTCTATACTCTGTATTTTCAAAACCAGTTGATTTAATTAGGCTTAATAACTCATCTTGACTATAAAAATCATTTATACTTTTTATTAAATAATCATACGGTTCAGATTTACCAACTATGTATTTACCTAAATGAGGAATTAATTTCGAGTATCTTTCATAAATTATAGATAGAACTTCATTATTCACTTTTGAAAATTCTAAACATAAAAATCTACCTCCAGTTTTTAAAACCCTTTTGCTTTCTTTGAGCGCAACATTAATATTTGAAAAATTTCTCATACCAAAACTTACAACATATATATCAAAGGTTTCATCTTTAAACGGCAATTTTTCTGCAGAAGAACAGAACCATTTTACATTTTTAAATTTTTCTAATTTTTTCTTTCCTATCTCAAGCATATTTTTATTTGGTTCGACGCATTTTACAATCCCGGTAAAATTAGTTCTTCTTAAAAAAGCTTTAGCTATATCACCAGTACCAGAAGCAATATCGATTGCGTGATCATTTTTACCAGGGTTCATCCAATCTATAAGTTTATTTTTCCAAATTCTATGAGCTCCAAAAGACATTATGTCGTTCATTAGGTCGTATTTACTGAAGACATCGTCGAAGACTTTTGTTACATTTGTTCCTTTCGACTGATTAATATTTTTCATTTTTTACACTAAGTTATATGCCAGAATTACCCGAAGTTGAAGTTGTTAGAAGATCGCTACAATCATTTATTAATGGCCTTAAAATTAAAAAAGTGAGGATTTTTAATAGAAATTTAAGGTATAAAATAAAAAGAAATTTCGAGAGAATTATTGAGCATAAAAAAATAATATTTATCAAAAGAAGATCAAAGTTCTTACTTCTTGGTCTAGAAAATAATTTTACTATTTTAATACATCTTGGTATGACAGGAAAAATATTTATTTCAAAAGAAAAATTCAAAAATACTTTAAAAACAAGTTTTTATTTTGAAAGTGAAATGAATAAAAAACATAATCATTTTATTATCCAATTTAATAACAAAGTTAATTTAATTTATAATGATGTGAGAAAATTTGGATTTATAAAATTAATTTTTCCTAATCAAGAACATATAAATAAACATCTTCAAAATTTAGGACCAGAACCTTTAAATTCAGCATTTAACCACATTTACTTAAATAAAAAAATTCGAAATATCAAAAAAAACGCCAAAAGCCTTTTAATGGATCAAAAAATAGTATCAGGTTTAGGAAACATTTATGTTAATGAGATATTAAATTTAAGTTCGGTTAATCCAAAAAAAATATCTAAAAATTTAAGCCTTGTAGAAACAAAAAAGATTATCCGAAATACAAAGAAAACTTTAAAAAAGGCAATTTCACTAGGAGGGTCAAGTATAAGAGATTTTAAGAGTGTTTCTGGAAATAATGGTAATTTCCAACAGAATTTTATGGTTTATAACAGAGGTGATCAGATGTGTAAAAAGCCAGGTTGTAGAGGATTAATTAAAAAAATATACATTTCTAATCGTTCGACATTTTATTGCTTAAAATGTCAAAAATAGTTAAATGTTGACCTCATTATTCTTAAGATATATATCTGCCATGAATGCCAAATACCAAATCAGCAATAAGAAGAGTTAAAAGGGTTAAAAGACAATCATTGGTCAATAAATTAAGGCGAAGCAGATACAAATTAGCAATTAAAAAAATCAATAAGTTGATCGAAAAAAAAGATATTAAAGAAATAAATAAGTTTTTCCCAACTTTTCAATCTGAATTAATGAAAATCGCTAAAACTGGGGTTGTAAAAAAAGAGAATGCATCAAGAAAAATAGCGAGAGTTTCTAAAAAAATAAAAAAAATCAATAAGTAGTTGTAATCAATTTCTAGTTGTCTAACTTTTCAAAAAAGTTTGATCAAACTTTCAATGAGAAACTATATATAGAAATTTATTATTTCAAGTTGAATTCTATTTTTATTATTTTCGACCACAGCGATAATTTTTTTTGGATTTCATCCTCAACGATCATTCTACAACTTCACTCGGTTTTTTTTTTAATATTCATAAAAAAAAGTTGAATTAAAAAATAATATTAATTAAAAAAGAAAATCTTTTATTATGGAAAAATCATCTAAAATTGAAAAAAACTTAGTTTCAGAAGAAAATATTTTAAATTGGAATTCTGTTCAAGACAGCTTTCAAAAAGCATTTGGTAGTGAGATTTATTCAAGTTGGCTCAAAAATATATCTTTATTAAAGGAGTTTAATCATTATGTTATTTTAGGAGTGCAAACTAGATTTTTTAGGGATTGGATTACATCCAGATATGCAGACAAAATTTTAAATGAGTTGCAAAAACACAAAATAAGTATAAATCGAATTGAATTTAAAATAGAGGGTGAAAGGTCTAGTAGTAAAACTATATCTCAAAAACCAGACATTAATAAAATCTCAGATATTAAAGACGGGGTTTTGAATTATAATCGACTAAATCCTAACCTGAGTTTTGAAAATTTTATAGTTGGAAAAAGTAATAATCTAGCCTTTCTGTCTGCGAAAAAAATAACCTCAGAACTTTCGAGGTATAATCCACTATTTATTTATGGTGGTGTTGGATTAGGAAAAACACACCTTATCAATGCTATAGGTCTCACACTAAAAGATAGTTCTAATGTGATGTTTATTTCTGCTGAGAGATTTATGTATCAATTTATTAAATCAATAAAGAAAAATGAAATGGTTAATTTTAAAGATTTTTTTAGAAAGGCTAATGTTTTTATTATCGATGATATACAATTTATAAGAGGAAAAGAGGGTCTGCAGGAGGAATTTTTTCATACTTTTAATAGTTTATTCGACAAAAGTGCTCAGATAATAATTTCCTCGGATCGTCCACCAAATAGATTGGACAGAGTTCAAGATAGAATAAAATCCAGATTATCTGGAGGACTAGTCGTAGATATTGGAGTACCAGATTATGATTTAAAAAAGAAAATCTTAAAAAAGAAAATTATTGAGTTTCAAAATTCTTTTCACGAATATCCAAATTTAAATGAAGAAATAATTGATTATATGGCTAAAGAGCAAAATTTAAATATTAGAGAATTAATTGGAATATTTAATAGAGTGGTTGCATTTAGCAAAATGAGTAAAAAACCTCTAAATGTGAATGATTGCAAAATAATTCTAAAAGACGTTCATAATAATAACAAAGTCATTAGTATCGATAAAATTCAAAATGTTACCTCAAATTTCTTTAGCATAAATCTTCAAGAGATGCTTTCACAAAGAAGATCGAGACCTTTGGCTAGACCAAGGCAAATAGCTATGTATTTAGCAAAAAAATTAACCACAAGATCTTTACCTGAAATAGGTAGAAAATTTGCAAACAGGGATCATACAACTGTAATTCATGCTGTTAAAACGATAGAAAAATTATCTCAAGACAATAGTTTAATGAAAAAAAATATTGATGAAATAACATCGATAATTTTGAGTGATTAGAATGCAATTTCAAATAAATCGTGACGTTTTACTCAAGTCACTCGCGATAGCACATAACATAATCGAAAGAAAAAACACTTTACCAATACTCTCAAATGTTCTTCTTGAAATCAAAAATAGTAAACTTAATATAATTGCAACGGATTTAGATCTTTTATTTCTTGATGAAATATCTGACTTTAAAATAGAAAAAGAGGGAAGCACAACAACTTCAGCAACCGTATTATATGATATACTAAAAAAATTACCCGCAAATACAGAAATTTCTTTTGCTTTACAAAATGAAAATAAATTAAATATTTCTGCAAATAAATCAAAGTTCAATCTTCTTTGCTTACCGGTTGATAACTTTCCGAATTTAAATGAAAGTTTTTCTACAGATGGTTTAAATATAAACGGTACAAAATTCTTAAGTCTTTTAAATAAAACGAAAATCTCGATGTCTAACGATGAAACAAGACACTATTTGAATGGTATTTATATACACCTTACAGAATCTGAGAAAAAATCTTATCTCACAGGCGTCGCAACTGATAGTCATAGACTTTCATCTAGCAGTATTTCATTAAATAAAGCTGATAATTTTAAACCATTTATTTTACCAAAAAAGACAGTTTTTCAACTTTGTAATTTAATCCAAGATAATAATGATGATGTAGTTCTCAAATCTAGTGAAACTAAAATTCAGTTTCAAATAGGTAAGTCTAAAATTATTTCAAAAGTAATTGACGGAAAATTTCCAGATTATAAAAAGGTAGTCCCACAAAATAATAAAAAAATATTGAGAGTTGATACGAAGGATTTTATTAATTCAGTTGAAAGAGTAATAACAGTATCTATTGACAGAAAAGAGGGAGTTAAAATTGCCCTTAAAAAAGATCAAATTGAATTATTCGTGAATAGCTCTTCCTCTGGTGAAGGCAAAGAGAATTTAAAAGCCAGTTATAACTCCGAAGATTTAACGGTTGGATTTAATTCTAGATACCTTTTGGATATTGCATCTGAAATTAAAGACCAAAAATTAATAATGAATTTAAACGATTCAGTTTCACCTGTATTAATACAAGATAACTCTGATACAAATAGTTATTTTGTTATAATGCCCATGAAAATATGATATTTAAACTTTTAGCAAAAAAAAATAATTTGTCCTAAATTATCCTTGTCAATCAATGATAATTTAATCTCTCATTAAAGCGTGATTTTATATAACAATTGAAAGATGATATATTCAATTTCCATTTAAAATGAAAAATAACTCAAACAAAGAATACAAAGCCGATTCAATTAAAGTTCTCAAAGGATTAGATGCTGTAAGAAAAAGACCTGGTATGTATATTGGTGATACAGATGATGGATCTGGTTTGCACCACATGGTTTTTGAGGTTTTGGATAATTCTATAGATGAAGCAATAGTTGGTTTTTGCAAGAATATTAAAGTTACAATGCATAAAAATAATTCAGTCACAGTAGAAGATGACGGTAGAGGAATTCCTGTAGATACCCACAAAGGTGAGAAAAAGTCAGCAGCAGAAGTAATAATGACACAACTTCACGCAGGTGGAAAATTTGATCAAAACTCCTATAAAGTTTCAGGAGGATTACATGGTGTGGGTGTTTCAGTTGTGAACGCTCTATCTGAAAAATTAGATCTAACTATTTATAGAGATCAAAAAGAGTATTTTGCCTCTTTTGAGAATGGAAAAACAATAAAATCAATTAAATTTTTAAATAAGACAAAAAAATCTGGAACAAAAATAAATTTTTTACCCTCGAAAGAAACATTTTCATCAATTAAATTTAGTGCCGCCACATTACAGAAAAAAATAAAAGAATTAGCTTTTTTAAACAAGGGTTTGAAGGTAGATTTAATAGATGAGACGCACTCAAAACCCAAAGTTTATGAAAATAAATACGATGGAGGGATAAGCGAATTTGTTACATTTTTAGATCAAAAGAAGTCTATTTTAATTAACAAAAATGAAAAGGCTGTGTTCAAAAAGCCCCTTTATTTACAGGGTCAAAAAAACAATGTAACTGTAGAATGCTCTTTACAATGGAACGCAGGTTATTCAGAAGAAGTCTTGCCATTTACAAACAATATTCATCAAAAAGATGGAGGAACACACCTTTTAGGCTTTAGAAGCTCATTAACCAGAATTATCAATAAATATGCTTCCGAAAAAAATCTTACCAAAAAAAATAAAGTAACTATTGGAGGCGAAGATGTAAAAGAGGGTCTTACAGCAATCTTGTCAATCAAAATGCCTGATCCTAAATTTTCATCTCAAACAAAAGATAAATTAGTTTCGTCAGAGATCAGAAATATCGTAGAAACAATTGTTGGTGAAAAAATTGCAGTATGGTTTGACCAAAATCCATCGATTGTTAAATCTGTTTTAGATAAAGTCTTACAAGCAGCTTTAGCTAGAGATCTAGCTAGAAAAGCCAGAGATAACGTCAGAAGAAAAGGAACATTAGAATTATCTGGTTTACCAGGTAAATTAGCAGATTGTCAAATCTCATCTATGGAGGGCACTGAATTGTTTATAGTAGAGGGAGACTCAGCAGGAGGATCCGCAAAACAAGGCAGAAAAAGGGAATTTCAAGCAGTTTTGCCGTTAAGAGGAAAAATTTTAAATACATATGTAAATGAAAATAAAAGAGTTAATGGAGCCAATGAAATGAAAGCATTATCCAAGATGATGTCTTCAAATGAAATTGTTACACTTATAAATGCTTTAGGAACTGGTTCAAAAGACTTCGATATTGAGAGTCTAAGGTATGAAAAAATTATTATCATGACAGACGCCGATGTTGATGGTTCACATATAAGAACTTTATTATTAACTTTTTTTAATAATAAGCCCTTCAATGAATTAATAGAAAAAGGTCATTTATATTTAGCTCAGCCACCCTTGTTTAAAGTGACAAGAGGAACAAAAAGTACATATATAAAAAATGAGAAAGACTTAGAAAAATATATTTTAAAGTCTTCAGACAATGGGGCAAAAAAATTCAAAAAATCTGACTTAGAGAAATTTTTAAACGATGAAAAACAAAAATTAAATATCCAAAGATTTAAGGGTTTGGGAGAGATGAACCCGGAAGAACTTTGGCAAACAACTTTAAATCCTGAAAATAGAACACTTTTAAAAATTGAGTATTCTAAAGGTAGTAAAGAAAAATCTAAGGAAGACCAAAATATAATTAAAATACTTATGGGAGATGAAGTAGCTCCTAGAAAAGATTTTATAACTGAAAAAGCCTTAGAGGTTGAAAACCTAGATATATAAGCAATATGAAACTATCTGATCTTCTTAAATTTGAGGAGGATTTACGTTTAGAAAAAAAGACAGTAGTCATTCTTAGATGGATAGCTCTTATTGGTCAACTTTTAACAATTTATTTTGTTCACTTTTTTGTTGGTTTTAATTTACCTTTAATTTTTTGTTCTTTAACAATATTTTGTGGCGGTCTTACAAATATATTTATACAATTTAATTTTAAAAAAAATCAGTTAAGCAATATAGAATCTACAATTCTTTTGTTTTACGATGTTATTCAATTGGCAGTTTTAATTTATTTAACGGGTGGTGTTACTAATCCATTTATAATTTTTCTTATTGTACCAGCACTAATAAGCTCTACTTTATTAAATCTAGCGAGCACTCTTTTCTTGTCAATTATAACTATCATGTCTTTAATACTTTTAACTTTTAACTATTTCCCTTTACCAAGTGAAGGGAATTTACATTTTCATGTTCCTGATTATTATATTTTTTCTATTCCCTCTGCTTTAGTTATAGCCTTAATTTTTCTTAATTATTTTGGTTTTCGTTTTGGTTATGAAGCAAGAAGAAGAGGTAATGCTTTAAATAGATTAGAACTTGTGCTTGCTAAAGAACAAGAGTTAGAGTCAATTGGTCACCAAGCAGCCGCAGCAGCGCACTCTTTGGGAACACCATTATCAACTATAACTGTAATTGCTAAGGAACTTAAAAAAGAAATGGTTGATAATAATGAATTTAAAGATGATGTAGATACTATTTTAGAACAAGCTAAAAAATGTGGCGACATACTTAAAAAAATATCTCAGAATCAAATAGTAGACGATGAATACGTTAAAAATACTACGCTTCAGGATTTACTTTTTGAAATAACCAAATCTTTTGAAAGTATAACTGAGAAGAATATAAATTTAAATTTAGAAAACGCAAAAAAAAGAATTTCGATCAAAAGATCTGCAGAATTAACATACGGAATACGTAATTTTGTTGGAAATGCTGTAAAATTTTCAAAAAAAAATATAAACATTAATTTGGTAGGTCATAATCAAACAACAACTTTACAGATTTCTGACGATGGCCCAGGATTTCCAGACGATATTTATAAAATTATAGGGGAACCTTACATTTCTACCAAATCTAAAAAACTTAAATCAAAAGCAGGCTTAGGATTAGGAACATTTATAGGAAAAACTTTATTGGAAAGAAAAAAAGCCAACATAGAATTTTTGAAATCTAGTAATGGTGGCGCACTAGTTGAAATTTCATGGAATAACAAAGATTTTGTTTGAAATTAGCTATCTAGGTTGTTGTTGTGTTAAACAATGAATTGTTCCAAATCCCCAAACAAGTACTGAACAATCAATTGGAATAACCTTTCTATTTTTGAAATGTTTTTTGAATATCTTTAAAACTGCTTTATCATTTGAATCATTAAAAATTGGAACTAAAACGATTTTATTTGCAATATAAAAATTTAGGTAACTTGCAGGTACCCTTATACCTTTAATTAATTTTGGTTTTGGCATAGGCAAATAAATAATCTTAATTTTTTTATTTTCCTCACTTTTAAATTTTTTTATTATTTTAATATTTTCTTCTAAATCCTTGAAGTTTTTATCTTTTTTATTATTTTCCCTAGCAATGAATATTTTATTTTTTCCAACAAATCTGGCAATATCATCAATATGCCCATGTGTATCATCACCATAAATTCCTTTATTTAACCAAATTATTTTTTTAACACCAAAATATTTATTAAATATATGATAATAGTCTGACTCAGTAAGACCTTTATTTCTTTGTTGAACTTTACTGAGTAAACATTGTTTTGTAGTTAAAAGATAACCACTACCATTAACATCAATTGATCCACCTTCGAGAACAATTTCTTTATTTTTATATTTTGGATTTATCAAATGTGTTTTAGTGATTTTTTTGACTTTAATATATGCTTTATTATCCTTTTTGAAATTCTTGTATTTTGACCAAGCATTAAATTTCCAGTTTGTGAGAAACTTCCTACCTTTATTATCTTTAATGAATATTGGTAAAAAGTCTCTAGTCCAAGCCCTATCAGTTTTGCAAATAATAAAATTAATATTAGTTAATTCAGTTTCAAGAATTCTTAAAAAGAAAGTTGCTTTATTTTTTTCAGATTTATCTTTAACTAAAATATTAACTAACTGTACTCTTGATAATTCACTTATTATTTTCCCAAATATAAATGGTATGTGGTCAAATTTACCCGGCCAATCGTCCTTATTATGCGGCCAGGCAATCCATGTAGATTTTTGAGGTTCCCACTCAGCTGGCATCCTTAGTGTGCCTTTATAAGTGATCTTAGGCATCCTTAGGGTTATTTAATATACCTTTGTAATAGTCGATTCTTCTATCTCTAAAAAAAGGCCAATGACGGCGAACATTCTCAACTTGTTTAAAATCTATATCACAAATAACAGTTTTTTCCCCAAGTTTAGCTTCAGCAATTATATTTCCACTCGGATCAAAAACAATTGTATTTCCCCAGAATTCTAATTTTTTAGAACCTTGTTTTTCAACACCAACTCTGTTGACTGCAGCAACATAAACACCATTTGCAATTGCGTGCGATCTTTGTACTGATATCCATGAATTGAGTTGAGACTTCCCATACCTCTTTTTTTCTTTTGGATGCCAACCTATAGCTGTAGGATAAAAAAGTATTTCTGCACCTTGTAAGGATGTAAGTCTAGCTGCTTCAGGAAACCATTGATCCCAACAAATTAAAGTGCCAAGATTACCTTGATTAGTTTTAAAAGATTTAAATCCAAGATCACCAGGCGTAAAATAAAATTTTTCATAATATTGCGGATCATCTGGTATATGCATTTTTCTATATTTACCAACCAGTTTCCCCTTCTCATTTATAAGCACAAGGCTATTATGATAAATACCTGAAGTTTTTTTTTCAAAAATAGGTAAAATTATTATTATTTTAAGCTCTTTAGCTAATGAACAGAAAGTATTGGTTGTTTTTCCTGGAATTTTTTCAGCCAGGTTAAAATTTGAATGTTTTTCTTGCTGACAAAAATAATTTGATAAAAATAATTCTGGCAAACATATAACCTTTGCTTTTTTTTTATACGCTTCTTTAATTTTTTTAATAGCAGAACTCATGTTCTTTTTTTGGTCAGATGACATTTTCATCTGTATTAGAGCTATTCTTGTTTTTGCCATTATGTTAAAATAATTTTTGGAAATTTCTTCTTTCTCTAGTTTTCCAATTTTCACGATGATAAGCATCACTTGCAATTAATGGAAGTACACTTGTTGCTTCAGCAAATACCATTTGTTCTTTCGTAGTATCTACTTTACCCCAAGAGCTTGCTTCCTTTAATGTGGAACTACTACACGCTCCGTCTCTGGTGTCTGCTACAGTAATCTGTATTGCATATTTGTGCATATCAACTTTCTTTCCTAAAAGTTCTGCACAAACAACAGTATCTTGAACAAAGTTTTTTGGAACACCCCCACCAATCATGAATAATCCTGATGTTTTAGATTTCAATTTAATTTCGGTAAGTTCTCTAAATTCTCTTACAGAGTCAATTGTAATATGTTTTTTTGGGTTTTGCTCCTGGTGCATTACAAGGCCAAATCCTGCTGAACTATCGGTAAAAGCTGGACAAAAAATAGGAACATTATGATCGTAAGCTAATTCTATTAAAGAATTTTTCTTTTTAGCATTTTTCTTTAAATATTTTCCAATTTCTCTAATAAATTCTCTAGAAGTATATGACTTTGTAGGTAAACTATTTGCTATATCACATATTGTTTTGTCACATGCCTGTAGTTGTTCTTCATCAATATATGTGTCGTAAATTCTATCTATGTAATTTTCTCTTAAAACCTTATCATCTTGGAATTGGTTACCTTGATAGTGTTTAAACCCAAGTGACTCAAAGAAATCCATGTCTATTATTGAAGCTCCAGTGGCTACTATTGCGTCAACCATATTGTATTTAACTAAATCTGAGTAAAGGTTCATACAACCTGCTGCAGATGTTGATCCTGCAATCGTTAAAAATATTGCACAATCTTTATCATTTATCATTTCATTATAAATTTCCGCGGCTTTTGCAGTGTCCCTTGAGGTAAAGGACATCTTTTTCATAGACTCAATAATTTTTCTGGAGTCAAATGAAGTTATATCTATATGTTCGACTTCAGACTTTAATAGTGATTTTTTGTTATGTCCAAGAGACGGACCATTTTTTTTACTCATTACGCAACTAAGAAGTCAATATTTTCTTCTCGATCATACATCGAAAGAATTGGCTTATCATTTAATTGGTAATTTGCGTCAGAGAAAAAACCGTTAAATTTTGTTCTAAAAGTTGTACCATAAGCTCCTAATTGTCCAAGCTCAATATAATCACCTTCTTTTATATTATTTGGTAATAAGAACGGTCCCTTCATATAATCAAGACTATCACATGTTGGTCCATAAAAATTAAATGCTGTTTTTTTCTTTGAAACTACTCTACCGTTTGTAATCATTCTTGCTGGTAACACAAAATTTGGCACACCTGCATCAAATAAAGATCCGTAGGTTCCATCATTTATATAAAGTTTATTTTTTTTCTTTAAAAGAACTTTTGCTATAGTTGAACCAGCTTCTGCTACTATTGCCCGTCCTGGTTCGCAAAATATTTCTGGTGTTTTCTCCAGTTTTAAGTTTTTTAAAGACTCTTTAATTACATCTAAGTAATTATCTAATGGTTCAGGTATTAAATCAGGATAGATAGCTGGAAAACCACCACCCACATTAATCACATCAGGAACAATTTTTGTTTTTTTAATAATTTTGCCAATTTCATTTATTCCTTTTGCAAAAGAAATTTTATGCATACATTGAGATCCAACATGGAAACTTAATCCAACTCTTTTTGCATGCGCTTTACAAAGTCTCAATAAACCTAATGCTTCACTTGATGTTGCACCGAACTTTCTTGATAAATCTATTTCTGCATGTTCATTTGAAATACTTACTCTTACGTATAAGTTTAAATCTTTTGCATTATTTGTTTCATCAAGAATTTTAAGTAATTCGTCTTTTGTATCTAAGGCAAAATCCTTAACATTATATTTTGTGTATGCCTCTTTTATACTTTCTCTGCTTTTTACAGTATGCATAAAATATACTTTTGCTTTAGTATTTATTTTTCTAACTAATTTTACTTCATTAATTGAAGCAACATCAAAATTTTGAATTCCGCTATCATTTATGATTTTTAAAACTTTTTCGTCAGGATTAGTTTTTACAGCGTAAAGTACTTTACCAGGGAATTTATTTTTAAAAAATTCTACCGATTTCTTTATTGAGTTGGGTCTAATACAGTAGACCGGTTCCTCTGGTTTCAATGTGTTAACTAGCTCGTTAACGTCACTAAATTTTTGCATTACTAAAATGTGTTCCCTCGTTTTATTACACAATAAACTTTTAAAAAATTAATAAAAAAGCTTTCTAAATTTGGTATTTAACGTTTTTTCAATCTATGTAAAGAAAATAATTCAATATTGTCGCATTGTAATATTTGTCATGGTGACTATATGTGACTTATGAAAAGGTCAATTGAAACACCTCCAGGTTTTAAAATAACTGACTTTGAGGACAAATCTTTGCTCATAGTGGACGACGATGATCCACTTAGAGACAGGCTTTCTAGAGCCATGGAGAAGAAAGGATTTGTGGTCAGAAACTCAAAAACCGTTGAAAATGCTATTAAAATGGTCAAAGCTCAGGCACCAAAATTTGCTCTAGTGGACCTTAGATTAGAGGATGGTAACGGTCTGGACGTTGTTCAGGAGATAAATAAGGCTAAGAAAGATAGCCGTATAGTAATGCTAACAGGCTATGGAAATCTACCCACAGCAGTAGCTGCAGTGAAAGCAGGAGCTATAGATTACATGGCTAAGCCAGTTGATGCTGATGACGTGGAGGCGGCTCTATTAGCGGCCCCAGATTCGAAAGCAAAACCCCCTGAAAATCCTATGTCAGCTGATAGGGTCAAGTGGGAGCATATCCATAGGGTATTCGAGTTATGTAATAGAAACGTTTCAGAGACTGCAAGAAGACTAAAAATGCATAGAAGAACCCTTCAAAGAATACTTTCTAAAAGATCACCGAACTAAAATATTAGAATTTCTTAAATTTGAATAACGCCGGAATAATTAAAGCTAAAAGAACAACTTTAAATAGCTCAGCTAATAGGAATGGTTGGGCACCAAGCTTAAATATTGGTTTATCCCATCCAATTAATGAACCTAACCAAATCATTCCTAATAAATAAATAAAACTTACAGAAAAAATAAGCTTAATAAGATTTTTAAAAAAATTATCCGTATATTTAAAGATACCAGCTAAATAAACTGCCACTAGGAAACCAATTAAATAACCCATCGTTGGTCCAGTAAAGTAAATTATACCTATCCCTTTTTCAGGCGTTCCAGCAAAAACAGGTAAACCAACTATACCTTGAATTAAATAAAGTGAAACCGTGAAAAGACCTAATTTCCAACCAAGAGAAATTCCCAAAAGCAAAACAACGAAAGTTTGCATTGTCATAGGCACTGGATAAAAAGGAATTTTTACTTTTGCAGATACTGCTAGAATTATTGTCCCGCATATTGCAATAAATAAATTTTTTATTATTGAAGTTTCTTTTAAATTTTTAATTAACTCCATTGCATATTATTACTTCTATTTTTGAAAAAATCTACTTATTTGTTACCTGTAAGAATATATCTTCTAAATCACCCTCATCGGTAGAAATATCAAGTATTTCTACATTATTTTTTACTTCCTCAATAATTTGATCGAATTTAATTTTATTTTTGTCATAGCTTGCAGTAATTTGTCCATTACTTTTGGCAAATTTAACGCCATCTAATTTAATTTTTTCAAAGTTTTTTGAATCCTTAACTTTAAATTTAATGATTTTACTTTCAATTCTTTCAAGCATTTTTTGAGTAGTATCTAATGCCACCAAATTACCTTTGTTTATTATTGCAATCCTATCGCACATTTCTTGGGCCTCGTTCAAATTATGTGTTGTTAATACAATTGTAATACCAAGCTTATTAAGTTCTTTTACATTTCCCCATAAGTTTTGTCTAAGCTCAACATCTACCCCTGCAGTCGGTTCATCTAAAAATAAAATAGGAGGTTGGTGCACCATTGCTTTTGCTATTAGTAATCTTCTTTTCATACCTCCCGACAAACTTCTTGTGTATGCATTGGCTTGTTTATCTAGCGATACGGTTTCTAAAATTGAATCTGTAATTCTATCTTTTTTCTTAACGCCATAAAATCCAGCCTGAAGTTCAAGTAGTTTTTTTGGACTAAAAAAAGGATCAAAATTAACTTCTTGTGGTACAATTCCTATGCAAGCTCTTACTTGTCTAGGATTTTTATCAAGATCATATCCCCATACAGTTACTTTACCTGATGATTTCATTACAGTTCCAGCTAAAATATTTATAAATGTAGTTTTTCCAGCTCCGTTTGGACCTAAAAGACCAAAAATCTCTCCTTGCTTTACTTCTAAACTTAAATTTTTTAGTGCCAAAACTTCTTGTTTTAGTTTATTACTTTTTGAATAAATTTTAGTTAAATTTTCAGAAGATAATGCGATTTTGTTCATAATATAATGTTATTATAACATTAAAAAAATTAAGATATCATTACAAAGATGAGCGCAATAAAAAAAACAGATCATTTTTATTTAGTAGATGGATCTGGTTATATTTTTAGAGCTTATTATGCTCTTCCACCTTTATCTAGGAAAAGTGATGGTTTACCCACAGGAGCTGTTAGTGGTTTTAGCAGTATGCTCTTCAAACTTTTAGAAGAGGTTAGGTCAGATGACTCAAAGAATAAGCCCACACATTTTGCAGTAATATTTGACTCTGCAAGAAAAAATTTTAGAAATGAAATATACAAAGATTATAAAGCAAATAGGTCAGAAGCACCTGATGATTTAGCACCACAATTTGAATATATAAGAAAAGCAGTTAAAGCTTTTAATCTACCTTCAATTGATCAAATTAATTACGAGGCAGATGATTTGATAGCAACATATGCTAAACAAATAATTAGTCTTGGTGCAAAAGTTACAATTATTTCTTCGGATAAAGACTTAATGCAGCTCGTATCAAACAAAATCAGGTTATTCGATCCAATGAAAAATAAAGTTATTGGAGAAAAAGAAGTAATAGAGAAATTTGGTGTAAAACCTACCCAGGTAATTGACGTCCAATCATTAGCAGGGGACTCTTCAGATAATATTCCGGGTGTTCCAGGAATTGGGATTAAAACAGCATCTGAATTAATAAATAAATTTAAAACATTGGAAAATCTACTTAAGAAAGCAGGAGAGATACCTCAAAAAAAAAGAAAAGAAACTTTAATAAATAATAAAGACTTAGCTTTAATAAGCAAAAAATTAGTAACCTTAAAAGATGATGTCCCAACAAAAAATAAAATCGATACTTTTGATATTAAAAAAATCGATAAAAATAAACTTTATGAGTTTTTGAGAGAAATGGAATTTAATAGACTTTTAAGTCAAGCAATAAGTTTTTATGGAGAACCTGAAGGAAAAGTAATCCAAGAAAATACCAAATCGATCTCAAAAAAAATTGATGTTACAAAGTATAAAACTATAAACAAAATTACTGATTTAGATAAACTAATAAAAAACCTTGAGGATAAATCATTAATATCTGTAGATACCGAGACATCATCATTAAACCCTCTAGATGCAGATCTTGTAGGTATATCGGTATGTTATTCTCCAAACGAGGCTTATTATATTCCTGTCAAACATAAAACAGAAAACTGTTTAAATAAAAAAGTAGTCATAGAAAAAGTAAAAAAAATTCTTGAAGACAAAAGTATAAAAAAAATTGGTCAAAATATTAAATTTGATAATTTAATTTTAAAAAAAGAGGGTATTAATATTAATCCGATTGAGGATACCATGTTGTTATCCTACACACTAGATGCAGGCCTAAACCGCCATAATTTAGATACGTTATCTGAAATTCATCTAGATCACAAAACTATCTCTTACAAAGATTTAGTTGGGTCTGGGAAAAATAAATTGATTTTTGAAGAAGTAGATTTAAAAAAAACAACTGAATATGCAGGTGAAGATGCAGATGTGACTTTTAGATTATTTGATATTTTAAAAAGTCGATTGGATGAACAAAAATTAAACATAATTTATGAAACCTTCGAAAAACCACTGGTTCAGATTCTTTCACAGATAGAAATGAATGGTATTAAAATTAATACTGATTATCTAAAAAAATTATCGAAAAATTTTGCAAATAAAATAAAAAAAATTGAAAAAGAAATCTTTTTAATAGCAAAAAAAGAATTCAATATAGGCTCCCCAAAACAACTGGGGGAAATAATATACAATGAACTAAAAATCACTAATTTAAAAAAAACAAAGAAAGGTAGTCTAGCCACAAATGCAAATATTCTTGAAGATTTAGCTTTTAAAGGACATAAATTCCCTAGATTAGTTCTAGACTGGCGTCAATTATCGAAATTAAAAAACACATATACTGACGCACTTCAAGATCATGTTAATTCAAAAACTAAAAGAGTTCATACTTCATTTTTATTAGCCGCGACTAATACAGGAAGATTAGCCTCAAGTGATCCAAATTTACAAAATATACCAATTAAAACAGACGATGGGAGAGAAATTAGAAAAGCTTTTATAGCTGAAAAAAATAATATTTTAATTTCAGCTGATTATAATCAAATTGAAATGAGAATTTTAGCAGATTTAGCAGAGGTAAAAGAACTTCAAAAAGCTTTTTTAAACAAAGAAGATATTCATGCGCTTACCGCAAGCCAAGTATTTAACTTACCCATAAAAAAGGTAGATGAAAATTTGAGAAGGAAAGCAAAAACTATAAATTTTGGCATTATCTATGGAATTACTCAATACGGTCTTGCAAAACAAATTTCTGTATCGAATCAGGAAGCTTTAGATTTTATTAATTCATATTTTAAAAAGTTTCCCGAAATTAAAGATTACATGGATAAAACAATTAAGTTTTGTAGAAAAAATGGATATGTAAATAATATTTTTGGTAGACGAATACACCTAAGGGGTATAAATGACAAAAATTTTAGCGTTAGAAGTTTTCAAGAGAGAGCTGCTATTAATGCACCAATTCAAAGTTCAGCTGCCGATATCATAAGACTTGCAATGATTAAAATTGATGACTTAATTAATTCAAACAAAATGTACAAAGCAAAAATGCTTCTTCAAATACATGACGAACTAGTTTTTGAATGTCAAAAATCGAATCAAAAACTTGTTGAAAAAATTGTAAAAAAAACAATGGAGTCAGTCTCGAGTTCCGAGTACCATATGTTCAAAATCCCACTAGATGTAAACGTCAATTCTGGTGATAATTGGGATGAAGCTCACTAAAATTTAAATTGCCTAAATTTTGACAATTTAATTTAAACTATTAGGATATTATTATGTCTAAAACTATAGCACTTGTTGATGATGACAGAAATATATTGACCAGTCTAAGCATAGCTCTAGAGAGAGAAGGATTTAAAGTTCAAACATATATTGATGGAGAAAGCGCCCTAGTTGGCTTATCTAGAAATCCTCCTGACTTAGCAGTAGTTGATATAAAAATGCCTAGAATGGATGGAGAGGAACTACTTAAAAGGATAAAAAAAAAGATGTCTATTCCAATTATATTTCTCACATCAAAAGACGAAGAGGTTGACGAGTTACTTGGTTTAAAACTCGGTGCAGATGATTTTATAAAAAAATCGGGAGGTTTTTCAATCAAGGTATTAGTTGAAAGAATTAGAGTTCAACTAAGAAAAAAAAGCACTTCACAAGATGAAACTAAAAACTTAATAGTACATGGAAAATTAAAATTAGACCCTAGTCAACTGGAGTGTCAGTGGAATGGAACAAACCTTCCTGAAAAATTAACAACTACAGAATTTTTAATAGTTAAAGAGTTAGCTCAAAGACCTGGTGTTATTAAAGAGAGAGCGCACCTTATGGATATAGCTTATAAAGAAAATACTGATATAGAAGATAGAACAATAGATAGTCATATAAAAAGAATTAGAAAGAAGTTCAAAAAGGTAGATGAAAAATTCTCATCAATTGAAACCCGTTATGGAAGCGGATATAGATGGAATATTAATTAATGAATTTAGTTAAAAGTTCGTCATCTATTTTAAGAAAGTTCTTGATATTTAACTCTGTTGTATTCTTAGTATTAGGCTTATTCACTTTTTTTTATCTTAATGCTATTCAACCAAACTTAGTAAAACAAAGAGTAGAAAAACATACAGTTATAATAAACAATACTTCCAACCACATTGAAAGATTAAAAATAAATTTTGAAGAAAAGGACTTAAAAAATTTTTTAATATCAACAAGGTTTTTATTTCAAAATCTAGAAAGAGTTCAATTTTTTAATATTGAAGGAGAATTAATTGGAGATACGAACATCATCGATTTGGATCAGAATGTTTTTGTTAGATCAGACGCAGTTATTCAGGAAAATATTGATGCTAATTCTAATATCTTTGAAAAAGATTTGTCTTCAGAAAAATCACCTCAAAAGAAAGAAAATATCAGTAATTTGATTTCAAATAAAAAAAATGAAGAACCAATTGTTATTGAAATAAAGGAAAATAATAATTTTTTTATAAAGACTTTAAACGGTCTCAAGATTGATAGTAAAGTTTTAGGTTATATACAGGTTACAGAACAAGCTAATGAAATTTTAACAGCCGTTGAAGAAAGACGAAATTTTATTCTTAGAACAGTAATAGCTATAGCTATAGCAATATTTGTATTCTCGATATTTTTAAATAAATATATTCTTACTCCAATCGCTGCCTTAGTTGGTTATACAGAAGCTATAAAATCTAAAGACGATTCATCAGGCAAAATAGAGAAATTTTTAGAGAGAACCGATGAACTTGGTTTGCTTTCAAGATCTTTAAATAATATGACAACTGACTTACAACAAAGGACTAGAAGAGCAGAAAATTCCTCAGCTGATTTGGCACACGAAATTAGAAATCCATTAGCTTCATTAAAGGGTGCATCAGAACTTTTAGAAAATTCTTCAGACAGAAGCGAAAGAGAAAAATTAATTAAGATTTTAAGTCATGATGTAGAAAGAATTGATAGATTGATTACAGATTATTCACAAATGCTTAAAGACGAAGCTTCTTTATCGAGAGAAAAAATGAAAAAAATTGATTTACAAGTTTTGGTTAAAAATGTGGTTGATGAATTTGAGAGCAATTCAAAGGTAATAGAAAAAAATATAAAATTTAAAATTATTAAAGAAAAACCTAATGGTTACGACTTTCAACTTTTTGGTATAGATAATAGATTAGAACAAATATTAGCAAATCTTTTAGACAATGCTCTGTCTTTTAGTCCAAACAAAGGTCAAGTTTCAATCTATATAAAAGGAAAAAAGGACACTGTTTCTTTTAATGTAAAAGATCAAGGCCCGGGTTTTAGCGAAACAAATACTGATAAGATATTTAAAAGATTTTATAGCAATAGACCTGAGAAATTTGGTGAACATTCGGGTTTGGGATTAAATATTGTAAAGAGCATAGTTGAAATGCATGGAGGAAATGTTCAGGCTTCAAATAGGACTGATAATCAAAGAGGGGCTCAAATTGAAGTAGTACTTCCCAAAAAATATAATCAATAGTGACTACTTGATTACTATAAATTAAATTGTTACAAGATTTTATAAATGAGCCAAGATTTTAAAGTAAAAGATATAAATTTAGCTGACTTTGGTAGAAAAGAAATTTCAATAGCAGAGTCCGAGATGCCAGGCCTAATGGCATTAAGAAAAGAATATAAAGGTAAGAAACCTTTGAATGGAGCAAACATTCTTGGCTGTCTTCATATGACAATCCAAACAGCTGTTTTGATAGAAACACTTGTTGAACTTGGTGCAAGTGTGAGATGGTCTTCTTGTAATATTTTCTCAACACAAGATCATGCTGCTGCTGCAATTGCAAAAGCGGGAGTACCAGTTTATGCATGGAAAGGTGAAACGGAAAAAGAGTATTGGTGGTGCATTAAACAAACTATCGAAGGTGATAAAAGTTGGAAACCAAACATGATTTTAGATGATGGTGGTGATCTTACCGGACTAATGCACAAGGATTATAAAGACCTACTTAAAAATATTAAAGGAGTATCGGAAGAAACTACAACTGGAGTTTTAGCATTAAAAAAAATGGAGTCCAATAAAACATTGCTAATCCCCGCTATAAATGTAAACGACTCAGTAACAAAATCTAAATTTGATAATTTATACGGCTGTCGAGAAAGTTTAGTAGATGGAATTAAAAGAGCAACAGATGTAATGATGTCTGGTAAAGTTGCTATAGTTGCTGGTTTTGGTGATGTTGGTAAAGGAAGTGCGGCATCTCTTAGACAATCAGGCGCAAGAGTTATGGTTACAGAAACAGATCCTATTTGTGCACTCCAAGCTGCAATGGAAGGTTATGAAGTTGTATTAATGGATGAGGCTATTAAGGAAGCAGACATAGTTGTAACTGCCACAGGAAATAAAGATATTGTAACTGCCGATCACATGAGAGAAATGAAAGACAGAGCAATATTATGCAATATTGGTCATTTCGATAATGAAATTCAAGTTGATGCTTTAAAGAATTACAAATGGACTGAAATAAAACCACAAGTACATGAAATAGAACTACCAAGTAAAAAAAGAATTATTTTATTAGCTGAAGGAAGATTAGTAAATCTTGGCTGTGCAACTGGGCACCCAAGCTTTGTTATGAGCGCTTCATTTACAAATCAGATTATAGCTCAAATTGAATTGTGGAATAACTCAAAAAATTACGAAAAGAAAGTTTATGTATTACCGAAGCACTTAGACGAAAAAGTTGCGACATTACACTTAGGAAAAGTTGGTGCCAAATTAACAAAAATGTCTAAGGAACAAGCAGACTATATTAGCGTTAAACCATCAGGACCATTTAAACCGGATACTTACCGCTACTAAAATAGTAGCCAATGTTGAAATATTATTTATCTCAAATAGATACTATATCTAAAAAAATTTCATTATCTTTATCAAAAACTGACTGTATATTTTTATACGGTGAATTAGGATCTGGAAAAACTACTTTTGTAAGAAGTTTGGTTCATCAGTTACAGAAAAAAAATAGAATTAAAAAAACAGAAGTTGTAAGTCCAACTTTCAGCCTACTCCATGAATACGAGATAAAAAACCTAAAAGTAATGCATTATGATTTATATCGGTTAAAAAAAAGCAAAGAACTAGAGAAACTCGGTATATTTCAAGAAAATGATAAAGTGATAACAATAATTGAGTGGCCAGAGATAATTAAGAAAACAATTGCTAATAGACTTGAAATTACTTTTTATCATCAGGAAGAACAGGATAGTAGAAAATTGCAATTAAAAGGTTACGGAAAATGGAAAAAATTTAAATTAAATGCAATATAAATTAAAAAAAATAAGAAGTGATGCATCTTTTAGAGAATTTTTTAGGCTCAAAAAAGGGAATAAAACATCAATTATAGTTACAGCAATAAAAGAAAGATTTCGAAATTTAATTGCATATTCTGCAATAAACAGATTTCTAAGAGGCAAAGGCATTCATACTCCCAAAACAATTAGCCAACATTTTAATGAAGGTATAATGGAAATTGAAGATTTCGGTGATAATACACTCTTCCATTCTATTAGAAAATCAAAAAATATTTTCCCTTATTATAAAAAAAGCATAAATGTAATTTTAAAATTACAAAAAATAAAACCAATTAATAAAATTAAAATTAAATTGAATCGAAATTTAAAATTAAACAATTATAATATACAAAATTTACAAAAGGAATCTGATTTATTTTTGAATTGGTACCTTCCAGGAGTCTTAGGTAAAAGAAAATCTAAAAAATTTAAAACACAAATAAAAATAGAATTAAATAAATTATATAAGCAAATTTATTTCAAAAATAAGTTTATAGTCCACAGAGACTTTCATGTTTCAAATATTATGCCTGTGAAAAATAAATTGGGAATTATTGATGCTCAAGATGTTATTTTAGGAAACCCTATGTACGACGTGGTCTCTTTAATTGATGATGTTAGAATACAAATACCATTATCAATAAAAAATAAAGTATTTCAGTATTATTTTAAAAAGAGTTCTTTGACGAAAAATATTTACTATTTAAAAAATGATTTTGATATTTTATCAATTCAAAGAAATCTAAAAATACTTGGAATCTTTTATAGACTTTATAAAAGAGACAAAAAGCCTCAATATCTAAAATATTTACCTTATACTTGGAAACTTATTGAGTTAAGAATGAAAAGTAAAATTTTTAAAAATTTAGAAAAAATTTTACTAAATGCAGTAAGTAAAAAGCTTCGAAAAAAAAGAAATTTTAAATGAAAATAAAAAAAGCAATTATACTTGGAGCTGGTTTTGGAAAAAGGATGTACCCGATTACAAAAAAAATTCCAAAACCACTCGTAAAAATCAAAAACAAAACTATACTTGAAAATAGTATAAATTTTTTAATTTCACTTGGAGTAAAACATATTGTTATAAATACACATTATCTTCATAATAAAATTTCTAGCTTTGTAAAAAACAAAAAATTCTCCTGCAAAATAGATTTAGTTTTTGAAAAAAAGAAAATATTAAATACTGGTGGAGGAATCTTAAATTCTTCAAAAAAATTTAAAAAACAAGCCTTCTTTGTATTAAATCCAGATACACTCTGGAGAAAAGAATACAAGAAAGAGTTTAAAAATTTAATAAAAATTTACCAAAAAAATAATAAACCAGCTATGCTTTTAATTTCAAAAAATAAAAGTTTCGATAAATCATTCAAAGGAGATTTTAATTTGAATTCTAGAAAACAGGTTTTGAGGCAAAAAAATAATAAACTTATTTTCACAGGTGCTCAAATCCTTACAAGATCAGTTTTTAAATCGAAAAAAATAAAGCCATTTTCTATGAATAAAGTATGGGATAATTTAATTAAAAAAAAAGAATTAGTAGGTATTGTAAGTAAACAAAAATTTTTACATATCAATAACTATAAGATTTACAGGAAGTTAATTAAGTATTAGTTATTATATCTTTTTTTCTAGACTGATCTAAATATCTTTTACCCAAAATTTTACCTGAATTATCAAAGTCTATTACTAGAGGATTGCCGGTTGGTATTTCAAGTAAATTTATATTTTTATCAGAAATATTAAAAATTTTTTTACCTAAAGCTCTTATTGTGTTCCCGTGAGCTGATATAATAATATTTTTTTCACTTTTAATGTATTTTTCTATATTTTTTTCATAGAAGGGCACAACACGATTGTAAGTATCTTTTAAAGACTCGGTATCAGGTATTTTTTTTAATTCTTTATATAATTTATCATTGCGAGAACTATACTCAGAGTCCTTTTCTAGTGATGGCGGAGGGATATTCCACGATCTTCTGTACTTTCTAAATTGTTCTTCACCCAATTTCTTTTTAATTTCAGCTTTATTTAGACCTGTTAGAGCACCATAGTGTCTCTCATTTAATTCCCAATTTTTTGTGTATTTATATTTTTTTCCAAGAACCTCTAAAATTATCTCAAGAGTATTTATTGCTCTTTTAAGATAAGAGGTAAAGCACATATCAAAATCTATATTTAATTCTTTAATTAACTTTCCTGATTTTTCAGCTTCATCAACCCCTTTTTCTGAAAGATCGACATCTACCCATCCTGTAAAACGATTTTCCGCATTCCAGGTACTTTGTCCATGTCTGATTGCTATGAGTTTTCCCATTGAATATAATATATTTAATATATTAAATTATTAAAATGAAGGGTATTAAATTCTTTTACATAACTTGTCCTAAAAAAAAAGAAGCTCATAAAATAGCTTCTTTTCTTGTAAAAAAGGAATTAGTTGCTTGTGCAAATATAATTAATAATGTCGATTCAGTCTTTACTTGGAAAGGAAAAGTAACAAACGCAAAAGAAATCCTGATAGTAGGAAAGACTATGAACAAAAATGTTCAAAAGATTATTAAAAATGTTAAAAAATTACACAGCTATGAAGTTCCCTGCGTTATCTTTTTTGATATAAAAAACGGAAATACAGACTTTTTAAAATGGATTATAAAATCCGTATAGTTCGTTATTTATACAATTTTTCCCTGACAGGTTTATTAATTTTATACCTCTTTCCCGGAAGTTTAATTGGTTATTTTCTATATGGAGATTTGGGAAAGCAACCAGATATGATTCCAAATCCAATTGGAACATCAATTAATCATGCACTTGCCTTTTTTTATTTAACAACTATCGGATTAATAAGTCATATAAATCAAACTAGTTTTAATAAGATCTTAATTTTTCTTGTTACATTGTCATTATTTTTAGAATTATCACATCTATTTATACCCAATAGGTCTTTTGAGTCCCTAGATCTTTTTGCAAATTTACTTGGAACATTTTTAGCTATTGTTATAATATTTTTATATAAAAAGTTTAAATATGGAAAAATTTGACGAGAGAAAAAAATCCTTTGAAAAAAAATTTGCCCATGATGAGGAATTAAAATTTAAAGTTGCTTCAAGAAGAAATAAATACCTTGGTCAATGGGCATCTAAGAAACTTGGTTATGATGAGAATAAGGAAAAAGAGTATATTCAATCTGTAATCAAAGCTGACTTCCAAGAGGCTGGAGATGAGGATGTATTTAGAAAAATTCAGGCGGATTTAAAAGGCCATAATATTTCTGATGACGATATTAGAAATAAGATGAAAGAATTTAATGAAAAAGCTAAGTCTGAGTTTATTTAGCATTATTTTATTTTTATCAATAATTACTTCAGCGATCTCATTTGAAAAAATAATTATAGGAAAAGCAAACATTACTGATGGCGATACTATAAAAATTAATGATCAAAAAATTAGACTTTTTGGTATTGATGCACCTGAGACAAAACAATTTTGTAAAGAAGTTTATTTAAGTTTTTTAATATTTAATTTTAAAAGAGATTACAAGTGTGGGGAAAAATCGACCAATGCTTTAAAGAAAAAAATAAAAGATAAAAAAATAAGATGTTTGATACAAGATAACAAAGATAGATATAGTCGAAATATTGGTATCTGTTATTTAAAAAAACAAGATATTAATTCTTGGTTAGTAAAGAATGGATACGCGATAGCTTATAGAAGATACTCAAAAAAATATATTATAGACGAGAAATATGCAGAAGACAATAAACTCGGCATTTGGCAGGGGACTTTTATGGAACCTGAAAAATGGAGAAGAATTATGAATTAAATTCTTATATAAATTGGGAGGTGATTCACTTTTTAAAAACAAAATTTTTTTTCTTAATCATTTTTATTTTATTCGCTGCTTGTTCATCTGTTCCAAAAAATACAAAAAATAGCTGCGCGATTTTTGAAGAACGTTATCTCTGGTATAAGCATACTAAGGCTGTAGAAAAAAAATGGGGTGTGCCTGTTTACATACAATTAGCATTTGTAAAAAAGGAAAGTGATTTTAATTGGCTTGCAAAACCTGAGCGAATTAAACTTTTTAAAGTTATACCTTATAAACGTAAATCTAGCTCATTTGGTTACTCTCAAGCAATTAAAGGTACTTGGGAGCAGTATAAAAGAGAGACTGGAAACAAATTAGCGACAAGAGCCAGATTTAAAGATTCGGTTGATTTTATCGGATGGTATGTAAGTAAGACACACAAGATTTTAAAAATACCTAAGAACGATGCTTACAGACAATATCTTGCTTATTACAAGGGCTGGGGTGATTACAAAAATTACTCTAAAGATAAAAAGGCAATCATTTATGCAAAGTCCGCAAAGGACACAGCATCTAATTACAGAAAGCAGCTAACAATGTGTAAAGATAAACTAAATAGAAAAAAATATATTATTTACTAAACTCTTTGCTTAATTGAATATCTATTTCATCCATTCTCTTAGAATTTTTACAAAGCAATAAATAAAATACTGGAGTAGTGAATAAAGTTAAAAAGGTACTAATCAACATTCCACCAAATATAGTACATCCCACAGCCAATCTTATCCCTTCACCTGCACCTGGCCCTATGTTTCCAACTATTAAAGGCACCATAGCAATCAGGGTTGATAAACTGGTCATCATAATGGGCCTAAACCTTCTTTTACAAGATTCGACAATTGCATTTTCGACTGTTTTACCTGAAACACGAAGTTGATTTGCCCAGTCTACAATTAAGATACTGTTTTTGGTTGCAATACCGATAAGAACAATCAAAGCAATTTGTGAAAAAATATTAATTGTACTTCCAAACAATAATATAAATATTAAACCACCAAGAGCTGCTAATGGAACCGTTAACATTACAACAAAAGGTTGCCTCCAAGCATTAAAAGTACCTGCCATCACAAGATAAGCACTCACTAACGCCAGAGCAAAAATTATTAATAGTTCACCGGAAGCCTCTTTAAGATCTAAAGATTTACCTTTGTAAAAAATACCAGCAGTCGGTGCTTTATCATCTATTGTTTGCTCAATAAACTTTAGAGCCTCATTGAGAGTATATCCACCTACTAACCTAGCTGTAATAGTTACAGATTTGGATCTTTGATATCGGGTTAATAATTTAGGTGAACCTTTTTCTTCAAAACTTACTACGTTAGCCAGAGAAATTAATTTTCCTGTTGTTTCAGATCTTACAAATATTTTGCTAAGTGTCTCTGTGTTTCTTCTATCTTTAATGTCAGCCTGCAAAATTATCGGATATTCTTTTCCAGATTCATTTAGTGTAGTAACACTTTTACCTGAATATAATGTTTCAATTGATTTTCCAATTGATTGATTTGACAAACCTAAATCTTTTGATTTATTTTCATCAATAACAAGTTTTACTTCAGGTTTATTTTTTGTGTAATCAGAAGTTATATCAGCAAGACCTCTATTGTTTCTTAATTCTCCCATCACTTTATTTTGCCACTCATATAAAGTTTCATATGATGGACCTGTCATTGTAACTACAACTGGTTTTTGATAATTGCTAACTCTCACTGAATTAGGTGTAAGAGGAAAGGCCATAGTTCCTGGAACAGTAACTATTTTTCCAATAGCTTTTCTAACAATTTTTTGAGCACTATCTTTTCTGTCACTCCAGTTATCAAGCAATGCTATGATAATAAAACTGTTGTAAGATTGAGACGATCTCCCAAACCCTGGAACCCTCATTATTAGTTTTTGATAGGGTTCATTTTCATCTTGAAGTAATGGTATTAATCTTTTCTCAACTTTTTCTGCTTTATCTACTGTGTATTCAAAGGATGATGACTCGTCAGTTTTTCCAAAAACCAAATAAACACCTCTGTCTGGATTTTGCTCTAATAAAGTTTTTGGCGCAAAGCTAAAAAGAAAAACAGCCAGACCAACAACAAAAATCATAAACCAAACTATAGTTTTTGGTTTTTTGATCCAATAACCTAAAGTATCAGAGTAAAATTCTTCAAATGAGTTGAATATTCTTTCAAATTTTAAAACAATTTTAGATTTCGATTTTTTCTTATTAAGTAATTTTGAACCAAGCATCGGTGCTATCGAAAGAGCTGTGAAAGTGCTTATGACAATTGCAATAGAAAGTGTAATGGCCATTTCTCTGAACAATGTTCCGCTAATCCCCCCGATAAATAATAATGGAGCAAATGTTGCTAATAGAATTATACTTGTGGAGATAATTGCAAAAATTACGTTTTTCGAACCAGTTGCGGCAGCATTAAGAGGACTATCACCTTGTTCTATACGATGATAAATAGACTCTGTCATTACAACGCTATCATCTGTAACGATTGCTACACTTAATATTATTGCAAGAAGAGTAAAAACATTGATCGTTAGACCGAACATCCATAAACCTAAACATGCTCCTATTAAACTTACTGGTAAAGTTACGGCTGGCACTATAGTTGCTCTTATGTTTCCTAAAAAAAGGTAAATGATTCCTACAACTAAAGCTAAAGCTAAGATTATAGATTGATAACACATCTGAATAGCTTCTTTTATATATGTAGCTCTATCGAAACTTACTGATAATTTAAGACCGTCCGGTAGTGTCCGACTTACTTCTTGTATTTTTTCTCTTATATTATTAGAAAGTGTAACTGTGCTCTCATTTGTTCTAGCATATATACCTATACCTACGGTATTTGCATTTAAAACATCTGGACTTTGAGCTTTAAATAATGTTTTTTCAGATACAGGTCCATAACGAACATCTCCTAGGTCACTCAGAGTTATAGTTTTGCCTTTAATTTTCTTAATGGGTAGTTTTTTAATAGAATTAATATCCGTATAAGTTTTCCCCAAATCTAGAGTAAGGTCAACATTGTTTGCTTCAATAGTTCCTGCAGGAACAGCAATATTATTTTTTCTTATAGAGTTTTCAACTTCCCTTATATCTAAATCATTAGCACTAAGTTTGACCGGATTGAGATATACCCGTACAGCTTTTTCATTTATTCCACCAACAATAACTCGTCCAGTTCCAGGAACAGAACTAAAAGCATCTACTAAGTTTCTTTTAACATAGTCACCTATTTCTAACGAGTCCCAAGTTGTACTACTCACTGATAACCACATGCTTGTTGAAAAGCCTGCGGAAGCTTTTCTTACTTCAGGCGCTTTACTATCTTCAGGTAAATTATCAATTACTCTTGCTATTCTTTCTCTTATGTCATTAGCAGCATCATCAATATCAATACTACTAAAAAATTCTATTTTTATTGTGCTTCTTCCAATTTCAGAAAGCGTGTCTATTGACTTAATTCCTTCAGCACCCCCAACAGCTAATTCAATTGGCTCAGAAATTTCTGATGCAATAATAGTAGGACTTGCACCTGTATATTTTGTGGAGATAACAACTTCAGGTGGTTGAAGATTTTTTGGAAGTTCTCTCGTACTTAGTTCAAAAAATGTATAAAGACCAAAAACAACAAGCAGTAAAGAAAACACTGCACTTAAAACTGGTCTCCTTATATTAAGCAAACAAAAATTATGCATTTTATCTATTTTGTTAGAGGCCTAACAGTCATTCCGTCAGCAAGTCTTGCTAAACCTTCTTTAACAACTTTTTCATTAGCATTGAGACCCTCTAAAATTTCAAGATTACCATCTTTTCTTATTCCTGTTACTACTTCAGTCTTTTTAATCTTGTTATTATCTAAAATTTTATAAACGAATTTTTTTTCATCTTCAAAAATAATACTAGTATCTGCTACAGAAAGAGCTTCTTTTTGGTCATAAAAAAGTTCAATATCTAAAAGCGATCCAGGAAGTATTTCAAGGCCAGAATTCTTAATTTGTGCTCTCGCTAAAATACTTCGTGTTTGCGCGTCGACCCTTGAAGCATGAGAAATAATTACTCCATTGTACAATTTATCTTTATATGCTAGGAATTTTGCGTTTACTTTAAGACCTTTTTTTAAAATAGCGGCATAAACTTCTGGTATTTGTAAATCACAAAGTATTCTCTTAGAGTCATCAAGAGTTACTATTATTGAGTTTGTCCCAAGAATTGATGAACTTATACCCCTTGTTCCAATAGTGCCGGCAAAAGGAGCTGTAATAGTTTTATTTTGAAGCTTTGCAATAACTGCACCTTTTTTAACAGCTCTAAATTTTATATCCTCTAGTAGCTCACTTTTATTAATTTTAAATGAAGTTGTTTTGCTACTTAAAGCAGTACAGTAGCTTTCTATTGTTTTACTAAAACCTTTTTCTGAAACAATTTCTACTACTACTCCTGGGGGCGGACGTTTCATGAATTTCTTTTTGAAGTAAACCCCCATTGCCGTTCTACCACCGATCACAGTAGCGACTATGATGAAAAATATTATTATCCCTATAGTTACTTTTTTAGATCTTTTCATTCTTTTCCATATTCTGACCAAGAGCCATCATAAATCATTGCATTTTTATCACTTATTAAAGAATAAGCCATACCTAAAACACAGGCTGTCATTCCGGAACCACACGTAAAGACCATGGGTTTAGAAATATCAATGTCATTTTTGTTAAAAATATTAATTAATTCTGACTTAGATTTGAATGTATTTGTATTTTTATCAATACATTCTTGGAAAGGAATATTTTTTGAACCAATTATGCATCCTTTCTTTAGACCAGGTCTTGGTTCTTCAGCTTTACCTTCAAACCGATCACGACTCCTTGCATCAACTGTTTGAAAAGATTGATTTTTAATATTCTCATCAATTTGTAATTTGTTTTTTATAAATTCTGACATTTCATTAACAGAATATTTTGTGGTAGGATTTAATTTATCAATACTACTAAATTTTCCAAGATCTTGGTTTATTTTATTATCAGTAGTTCGGTTTTCTTTTAACCATTTTTTCATACCTCCATCTAAAACTGAAACTTTTTTGTGCCCAAAATACTTAAGAGAAAACCAAAGTCTACATGAACTATAAATATCACTATTATCATAAACAATTATGTGATCATTATTTTGGATACCAAAAGACCACAACATTCTTGTCCAATAGTCAGAGTTTGACATCATGTGTGGATATGGTGAATCATTGTCTGAATGTTTATCTACATCCCAAAACATTGCTCCAGGAATATGTTTATTTTCATATTCTTTAATTGCATTTCTTTTGGTGGATGGCATGTGCCAGGAAGCATCAAATATTTTCACAGCATTTAAATTTTTTTCGAGCCATTCTGTTGAAACTAAATTCATAATATACCTTTTCTTTTTAAGTAATACTGATGATAATCTTCAGCAGGCTGATAAAGTTTTTCTTCTGAAATATTAGTTACTACTTTTCCATTGAATTTTTTGTTGAATTCCTCTTTTATTTTTTCTGCAATTCTTTTTTGATTTTCGTCTTTGTAAAATATTTCCGATCTATATTGTGTCCCTATATCTGGTCCCTGCCTATTTAATTGTGTCGGGTCATGAATTTTAAAAAAAAACCTTACTAGCTCCTCATATGAAACCTCATTTTCATCAAAATCAACTTTTATAGTTTCTGCATGATTTGTAGATCCTGAACATACTTTTTCGTAGGTTGTGTTTGGATCGTCACCTCCGCAATAACCAACCTCAGCCTTTTTTACACCTTTAATTTTTTCAAATTCTAATTGTGGGCTCCAGAAACATCCAAGAGAAAAATAAGCAGTTTTCATTGTTTTAAAATTCTAATATGTTATTTCAATTAATTAAAGGTGGTAAAAATGCTCTCAAAATCCCAATTAGCAATTATTTATATGATAGCTAGCGTAGCATGCTTCAGTATTATGGATATTATTGTAAAATATTTGAAAGATGCACCTTTTGGCCAAGTCCTTTTTATGCGATTTGCGTTTGGGATGATTCCAATAGTCCTTCTAATCCCTCGCGAAAAATTTTCTACTTTTTATAAAACTAAAAGACCAGGACTTCATGCTTGGAGAGCAATATGGGGAGCAATAGCAATCGTTGCTTTATTTATTGGCATTAGAAATGTACCACTGGCTGATTGTATATCTTTAACTTTTTTAGGCCCTGTTTTCGTTACTATATTATCTGCACTTTTTTTAGGTGAAAAAATTAGAATGACTAGAATTTCTGCAATTATTCTTGGGATAATTGGTGGGTTAATTATTATAAAACCAACATTTCACCAATTTAATTTATTTTATTTTATGCCTTTAATCTTTGCTTTTGGTTTTGCCCAAGTAGCTTTATCAATAAAATCCTTATCCAAAACTGAACCAAATTATTTAATAGCTTTTTATTTCTCTCTACTATCAATGTTAATTGGTCTTGCTACTATAGTGAATGGGTGGATATGGCCATCTTTGTATGAAGCTTTTTTATTTGTAGTATTAGGTTTGGCAGGTGGTTACGCTAATATTTTACTCACACAGTCTTTAAGAATGGCAGATACAGGTCTTGTTACTCCTATTAAATACTTGTCGTTAGTTTTTGCTGCTACAGCTGGATATTTTATATTTGGAGAAGAATTAAAATTAACTACTTTAGTTGGAGCGGGATTTATAGTTGTTGGCACATATATAATTTTTAGAAGAGAACAATTTTTAAAGAAACAGGTAGTTCCTCCAAGATATGAAACCTAAATGGTGGAACAAAGGTAAAAAATATCTCTGTAAGAGAGATAAAGTCATGAAAAGACTTTTAAAGAACTATAAGGGACATTTAACAACAAGAAATAATTTTTTTTATTCATTAGCAAGATCAATTATTTCACAACAAATATCGGTATCCGCGGCAGACGCAGTATTTAAAAAGTTTGAAATTAAATGTAAATGCAAAATAAAACCATTAACTGTATCAAGGCTTACAATTAGAGATCTAAGAAAATGCGGGCTTAGCAGAATGAAGGCACTAGGTATTAAAAGTTTGGCCGATAAAATTTTAGATAAATCATTTAATCCAAAATTAATTAAAAAAATGTCAGATGAAGATGCGATTAACTATTTATCTTCTCTCAGACAAATAGGGAGATGGTCTAGTGAGATGGTATTAATATTTTTTTATAACAGACAAAATATATGGCCTGTTCAGGATATTGGACTATTGAGAGCAATTTCAAACAATTACAAAAAGCGATACCTACCACCCAGTTCTTTTGTGAATAAACTGCAAAAGAAGTTTTCACCATATTGTACTCTCGCTGTAATGGCATTGTGGTATTCAGTAGACAATGAACCGGTACAGTATTAAATTTAGATAATGGAAGAAAAATTATACATTGGATGGGATGAGTACACAAAGATAATAGAAAAGCTTTGTATTCAAATTGACAAGAGTGGATATCAACCAACTGTACTTATTGGCATTATGAGAGGAGCAGGTTTAGCGATCGATTTAATGAGTCGAATATTTAAACTTAAAACAGCTTATGTAACAGTGAGTAGTTATCATGGTGCAAAAATTCAAGATCAACAAGGTGACATTACCTTTGCAAGACACATTAGTACAATTGCTGAAAAAAATGATTTTAATAGACCTCTACTTGTAGATGATCTTAGCGATACAGGTTTAACAATGAATAAAACGATAGAATGGTTAAAAAGATATGACCCTATAAAAGATTATATAAAAGATATTAAAACCGCATGTCTCTGGAAGAAAAAAAAATCTACTTTTAATCCTGATTTTTGTGCTGTCCATTTAAAAAGTAATCCCTGGTTACTTCAATGTTTCGAGTCTCCCTGGGAAGAATTAACAATTGAAGACTTAAAGAAAAAACATAAAAAAAAGGGTTAGATTTTCATCCAACCCTTCTTTTTTTAACTATTTTTATTTTTAAACTGAAAAACTTAATACACTCAAAACCGCAACTATCCAAATAGCAGGCGAAGTTTTTGAGGCGTTTCCACTTAATAGTTTAATTAATGCATAAGCTATGAAGCTCAAGGCGATTCCGTTACTTATAGAATATGTGAGCGGCATGGTTATCATTGCAATTACTGCTGGAGCAGACTCTGCAATATCGTCCCATTCAATGTCAGTAATATTTCTAACAAACAATACTGCAACGTATACCAAGGCGGCCCCATCTATTTCCTTTGGCAATGATGTTGCTAAAGGTGCAAAACCTAGACAAAGAAGAAATAATACTCCAATGACTAATGAAGTCATTCCTGTTCTTCCGCCAGCCTTCACTCCAGCTCCCGACTCTACGTAACTTGTGACCGTCGTGGTTCCCAATAAGGCACCAGCCACTGTACCACCTGAATCTGCAAGCATCGCTCGATCAATATCTTCAACCCGATTCCCTTTAACTTTTCCAGATACGTTAGCGACACTCGTGAGGGTCCCAGCCGTATCGAAAAAATCTATGAAGAAGAGTGTGAATATGACTGTTAAGCCACCTCCAGATAGAACTTTACCTGTACTAAAGCCTTCTATAGCATCAAAAAGATAACTCATTGATGGAGGAGCAGAAAATATACCATTGAACTTTGCTAATGATGCTCCGCCCTCAATATTACTCCCCGTCCAGCTCCACATCGGAAGCCATGCAAGAACTGAAAAGACAAGAATACCGATAATAATATTTCCTTTCACTTTCATTTTTTCCAAAACAATCATAGTTATTAAAGCAAGACATCCAAGTAACACTAGAGGGTTTTTAATATCTCCTAACGTCACGAGGGTCACAGGATGGTCCCCAACTATTCCCATGATTTCTAGGCCGATGATACTCAAGAAGAGCCCAATACCCGCACCTATTCCAAGTTTTAAACTTCTAGGTATGGCATTGATAATGTAAGCTCTAATGGGAGTCAAGGAGACCAGAAGAAACAGTATTCCTGCAAGCAAAACAGTAGCAAGAGCTTCCGCAGGAGTATATTTCAATCCTCCGACCACCCCGAAGGCCACAAATGCGTTGATTCCCATACCGGGAGCCAAGCCGATCGGCCAACTTTTTCCATAAAAGGCCATTATAAAGCAAGCAATCGATGTCGCTACAATGGTAGCCGTGAAGACCCCACCGAAGTCAAAAAACCCTTTCTCAGTCCCAGCAAACTCACCACTTAGGATGAAAGGATTTAGAAACATAATATATGCCATCGTCAAGAACGTCGTAGTTCCTGCGATAACTTCAGTATTAAAGCTTGTCTTATGCTTTTTATACTCAAAATATTTATCTAACATTTTTTTCCTTTCTTAGATTGTATTATGAATTTATTTAAAAATTATTAAGTGATTCTTTAGACTTAATCTAATTAAATCAAAATAATCCAAAAATGATTTGGTATTTATATATATTGTAAGTTGTATTCTGTTTATAATTTTTAGTGTATTCTATAAAAAGTTGAATCATGAAAAAAAGTTATTTTTTAATTGTTTTTTTAATATTTTTTGTTTTTCAAGGCTGTAAAACTGTAAGTACTAAAGTTGATAAAACGATTTCAAAAGAAGAACAAAAGTTAAGTAAATTTCTTAATAAAACAGTTGAAGAATTAAAAATAGAATTTGGTGAACCAGATATTATAGAAACTACTGATAAAAAAAATAAACATTTTGTTTATCTTAAATCTAAACTTAAAATTAAATGTGAGAGAAGATTTGAAATAAATCCTCAAAATTTAGTTGTAGGCTTCAGTAGCAAGAATTGCTTTTAAAAAGCAACAAATGCATTGATACCCATCTATTTTATCTGAGAATACCTGCTGTTTTGAGTATAAAAGTAAATTCTTCTGCTAGTTCTTTAATAGCATTATCACGTCCAGAAAGCCCTCCGTGCGAACTAGGTTTGGTTCTGCATTTTAAAAGATGAACATTTTTAACTAAGCTTCTATCTTGCAATCTAGCAAAATACTTCACAGCCTCGCTGTAAAGTACGCGTGTATCAAATAAAGAACTTGTAATATACATATTAGGATAAGCTACATCTGATCTAATATTATCGTAAGGACTATAACTTCTAATATATTCAAAATTTTCTTTGCTATCATGTGGCGATGTCCAAAGCTGTTCTTCTCCTGGCGTTAAGGGTAGCGATCTATTAAGCATGGTATCTAATACTGTACAGAACGGCACTAGTAATAACATTGAGAAAAATAATTCTGGAGCCATGTTTGCAGCTGCAGCTCCAGTAGTTCCTCCTGCACTTCCAGAATAAGTACAAATACCACCTTTGTAAGTATATTTTTTTTCTATTAAATGTTTACATGCAGCAACAACATCGTGAAAGGTATTTTTTTTCTTTAATTTTAAAGCTCCTGTGTGATGTGCTTCACCTAGTTCTTTACCGCCTCTAACGTGAGCAATAGCATAAACAAAACCTCGATCAACCAAACAAAATTTTGAACTACTCCAACCACAAGAAATAGAATGTCCATAAGCTCCATAGAAATACAAAACTAATTTATTTTTTCCATCAAGCTTTGTATCTTTTCTTCTAACTAAGCTAATTGGAACATTTGCACCATCATGAGATTTTGCAGTTATTCTTTCTACAATATATTTTTCTGGATCGTGTCCAGAAGGTATCTCAACTTGTTTTTGTAATTTTTTTGATTTTTTTTCAATATCATATTCGTAAATTTGTCCGGGGGTTTTCATCGACTCCCAGGACACTCTTATTTTAGATGTATTTGTATCTTTTTGTAAAAAAGACATCCCAATACTTCCTATCACATCATCTGAAATTTTTATTTCTTCTTCTAAATTTGTTTTAATATTTCTCACATACAATTTATAGATCGCATTCGATTGCTCACCACGTAAAATATAATTATCTAAAAAGTCCAAACCACCAATAATGGTCGATTTTTTAGCTGGGATGAATTCTTCTTTTTTTTTTATATTATCAATCCTGCATCTAAGTATCTTATAGTCCTCAGCATCTTCATTTGTATGAATGTAAATATAACCATCTTTCCAAAAATCAATTGAGTATCTTACTTCATTCTTTCTTTTTTGAAATAAAATGGGTTTTGGATCATCTTCATTAGCAGAAAAAAAATGCTCTTCATAAGTCATATGATTGCCGGTTGATATAATGAAATATTTTTCATCAGAACTTAGACTAATGGAGCACGTAAAAGTATCATCTGGCTCAGAGTAAATTAATTGATCATCTTTTACATGCTTTCCTAATGTGTGTTTATAAATACTTGTAGGTCTATGAAATTTATCAAGTTTAGAATAAAAAAAACTTTTTGAGTCTAAACTCCATGTTATAGACCCGCCTGTATCAGGTATTATATCATTTAATTCCTTTTCTGAATTCAGATCTCTTAAGTAAATGGTATAATATTCTGATCCTTGTAAATCTAAACTATAAGCAAGGTAATTATCACAATGAGAAACGGCAGTAGATCCTGTAGAGAAAAAATCAGCTTTTAATCTTTTCTTCTCAGCATCGCCATCCCAAAAAATCTCCTCAGGTTTTGAACCATCAATTAATTGTCTTAATTTTTTACCGTAGTCTCCTTTCTTTTCTGTTTTAGACCAGTAGTAAAATTTCTTATCTTTAAATTTTAGAGACGTATCGTCTAATTTAATTTTACCTTTAATTTCAGAAAAAAGTTTATTTTGAAGATTTTTTACGTCCTTAAAGTAACTTTCTGTTCTTTCGTTATTTTCATCGATGTATTTTCTGACCTCCGGAAGCACTTTTGATGGGTCTTTTAAAACCTCTAAAATATTATGTTGATCAACATAAGCATATTCATCTTTATGAACTATTGACCCGTGGTAAGTTTTAACATTCTCTATTTTTTTAAGTTTTGTTATATTGTTCATATGAATTTTTTTTTACTAATAGGAATATCACTAGTAGTACTATATCTTTTATTGAATTTTTTTGCTAAAGCAAGTAGCAAAAAAATCGCAAAGGGTATTAGATATATAATCTTTACTTTTGGAATTCTCTTAGCATTGGCTCTGCTTTTTTTGGGCCGCTATGCCTTTAGTATACCAATCTTACTTTTTTTGGTTCCGCTTATAAAGTTAAAGGGTATTGGAGGACTCTTTCAACTTTTTCAATTATGGAGATTAATAAATTATTTACGTCAAACAGGAAGATATTCTTTTAAATCTGGAGCTAATTATTCAAAAGCATCATCAAATATTTCTATAGATGACGCATATAATATTTTAGGCTGTAAAAAAGGTTGCACAAAATCTGAGGTACTCTCAAAATATAAAAAAATTATGGCTAAACTTCATCCTGATAGAAACGATACTGATACAACAAAGCTTGCTCAAATGGTTTCAGAAGCAAAAGAAACTATTTTAAAAAACGATTTTAATTAATTAATAAGCTTTAAAGACTCAGACAAGACCTTATGATAAGAAACGTAGTCTTTACCTTTGGTATCATGGGTGGTTTTACCTTTTTCTACCCCCTCAGGTTCAACAGTAGTTATCAACTTACTGTACGAGCTGTATACTAATGGTGAGTCACAAAATATCATAAGTGCTTTTATTTTAAGTGCAACGGCTATATGCCCCCAACCAGTATCGTTTCCTATATATAAATTACAGTTTTTTATAATCGGCAGAGTTTCTTTTATACTCATTTTCTCAAACG
>CACLSS010000005.1 GCA_902609645.1 uncultured Pelagibacteraceae bacterium
TGTTTATATACCTTGTGATGCTTGTAAAGGAAGTAGATACAATAGGGAAACACTAGAAATTAAATTCAAAAATAAAAATATAGCTGAAGTTTTAGATATGACTGTTGAAGAAGGTTGTAATTTTTTTGAGAATATTCCAACAGTTCACTCAAAACTATTAACATTAAAGCACGTTGGCTTGGGGTATATAAAAATTGGTCAGCAAGCCACTACATTATCAGGCGGTGAAGCTCAAAGAATTAAGTTGGCTAAAGAATTATCAAAAAGATCTACCGGAAGAACACTTTATATTCTAGACGAACCAACAACTGGTTTACATACACATGACATCAAAAAATTACTTGAAATTTTACAAGCATTTGTGAACACTGGTAATACCGTAGTAGTTATTGAACATAATTTAGATGTAATAAAAACAGCTGATTGGATAATAGATATGGGACCTGAGGGTGGTGCCGATGGAGGTAAGGTCATTGCTGAGGGATCACCTGAAAAAGTAGCTACAGTTGATAGCAGTTATACGGGTAAATTTCTAAAAAATTTAATTAATGGGAAAATGAAAAAAACTGCATAAAATTAAAATTTATGGTATAAATACTTATGGTTAATATATTACAGTCTTTATCAAAAACTATTCACCTTTCAGCTATATTGGCTATCTTATTATTTGCTGGCCTTTTTTTCGCTGGTGGAGAATGGGCTTTTGATAGACTTTTTTGGAGCTGGTTATTTAGATATCTTCATGTTGTTGTTGGTATAATGTGGATTGGGTTATTATGGTATTTAAACTTTGTTCAAATACCAAGTATGCCAAAATTCACAGATGAACAGAAACCAGCCATTACAAAAATTATTGCACCAGCAGTTTTATTTTATTTTAGATGGGCTGCACTGGCAACAATAGTAACTGGTTTGATCGTTGCGTATTTGAACGGCTATGTTCATGATGCAATGATCCTCGGAATTGGTACCGGTGGAAAAAATACCGCAATTGGCATTGGGATGTGGCTAGGAATAATTATGGCTTTTAATGTTTGGTTTATAATTTGGCCTAATCAAAAAAAAGTTCTAGGTATTGTTGATTGCGCTCCAGAAGACAAACCAAAACACGCAAAAACTGCGGTAATCACATCTCGAGTTAATACTTTATTGTCATTACCAATGCTTATGACGATGGTTATAGCTCAGAATCTTTATTAATTTTTTTCTTGTTCCTTAGCTATAGATTTATAACTAACTCTAAGATATTTTAATATAGGCGAGGCTACAAATATTGATGAGTAAGTTCCGATGATCACACCGATGATCATTGCCAATGAGAAACCTTTTAATATTTCTCCACCTAAGACATAAATTGAGCCTAAAGCTAATAAAGTTGTGACAGAAGTTATTATAGTTCGTGATAATGTTTCGTTGATAGATGTGTTGGAAACGTCATCTATAGTGCTAGAGGAATACTTTGATAGATTTTCTCTAATACGATCATAGATTACGACGGTATCATTCATCGAATAACCAACAATAGTCAGAACAGCTGCTACAATAGAAAGATTAACTTCTAATGATAAAATCGAAAAAATACCAATAGTAATTAATACATCGTGGAAAATTGCTACAATTGAACCTAAACTAAATTGCCATTCAAATCTAATCCAAATATAAAATAACATAGCACCAAGTGCTAAACATATGGCAATTAAACCTGAATTTAATAATTCTGCACTAACTTTAGGACCTACGTTTTCTATACGTCTAAAATTTACATCTACACCTAGCTTATTAACTACATTTTCTTTTATAGATTTGATATTTACAACTTTGTTAAATTCTTTTTTTTCAAATTTTATAAGGTAGTCGCCTTTTTTCCCAAATTCTTTAACATTCAAATCTCCTAAATCCATGTTAGAAAAAGCCGATCGTATCTCATTTATTTTGATATTATTTGACTCTACTCTTAACTCAATTAACGTTCCACCTTTAAAATCGATACCAAAATTTAAACCTTTAAAAATAATTAGGATTAAACTTATTAGAACAAAGACAATAGAAATTAAATTTGCCATTTTAAATTTTTTTATGAAATTATAATTATATTCTTTTTTCATATTAAAAGTTTTTTCTCTCTATTTCTGAAAACTATTATTGAGGTTAAATGCCTTGAGATAAAATAAGCTGAAAACAATGTCGTAATTAACCCTATCGATAAAGTTACAGCAAAACCTTTAACTGGGCCAGATCCAAAAATAAAAAGAATTATTGATGCAATGAGTGTTGTTATATTTGCATCCAAAATTGTTACTACTGATCTTTTAAAACCCAAATCAAAAGCCTGAATATTGTTTGAAATATTTTTTCTTAATTCTTCTTTTATTCTCTCAAATATTAAAACATTTGCATCAACCGCCATTCCAACAGTCAATATGATGCCAGCAATACCTGGTAATGTTAAAGTGGCTTCAAGTAGTGTTAAAAAACCAATTAACATTAGTAAATTTGATATTAACGAGATATTAGCTATTAGACCAAACAGACGATATTTAATTATCATAAAAATTATTACTAAAAAAAAACCAATAATCAATGAGAATACACCAGCATCTATTGAGTCTTGTCCTAAATCAGGTCCAACAGTTCTTTCCTCTACTACAGATAAAGGTGCTGGAAGAGCACCAGAACGTAACAGTAAAGAAAGATCTGTAGCACTTTGAAAGCTAAAATTTCCAGATATTGTTCCTTGTCCACCAGTAATTGCATCTCTTATAACAGGCGCACTTATAGCTTCGTTATCTAAAATTATTGCTAATCTTTTACCAATATTTTTACTAGTTGCCTGGCCAAATCTTTGAGATCCCAATCTATTTAGTGTGAAAGCAACTATTGGTTCTTGATTTATATTATCATATTTTGGATTAGCATCTATCAGGTTATCACCTGTTAAAATTATTCTTTTACTTACTGATATTTTTTCTTGGGTATCTTTGAGAATAAAAGTTTCAATTCCAAATTCAGTTTTGTCATCAGTTACCATTCTAAAAGACAATTGTGCAGTTTTTCCAAGTAACTCTTTAATCCTTTCAGGATCTTTAATACCTGGTAGTTCAACCAAAATTCTGTTGCTACCTCTTTTAATTATAGATGGTTCTTTTGTACCTGTTTCATCAATTCTTTTACGAACTATTTCAATTGATTGATCAACCGCTGAAGTATTGAGTTTTATTATTCCATTTTTTGATAAAAATATTTTTACTAAATTGTCTTCGAAAATATAGTCTAATTCGAAAGATCTATACTGATTTAGATATATATTAATATCATTATTTTTATCCTTAAAGAAATTTTCAAATTTTTCTTTATCATTTATATTAATTTCAAATAAAATTATATTTTCTTTAATTTTAAAGTTTTTATAATTTATATTATTTTCAATTAATTTTTTTTTTAAAGGTATTACTTTTGATTGAATTTGTCTTTTTTGTAATGGAGTGCTATCAACCTCTAAGAGTAGATATGATCCACCTTGTAAATCTAAACCCAGATTAATTTTTTTTTTTAAAAAGAAATTATTAGATTCGGAAATATTAGAAAAACAAAAGAAACTTACTGCTAAAAAAGAAAGGTAAATTAATACAACTTTTATCTTTGAAAAATTTAACACAAAAAGATTATTTCTTAGTCTCTTCTTTTTTTAAATGACCTTGTATTGTATTTTTAATAACTTGAACTTTTACACCGTCAGAAATGTTTAATTCTATACGATCATCTTCGAATACTCTATCAACAGTTCCTATTATCCCACCTGAAGTAATAACTTCGTCACCTCTTTTGAGATTTTGAGTCATTGTTTTATGTTCACGAACTTTTTTCTGCTGAGGTCTTATTAAAAAGAAATAGAAAATAACAAAAATTAGTATAAGTGGAATAAATTGTGCAAAATTAGAACTCATAATGTAAGAATAAATATATTAATAATTTTACTTAGACAACTAAATTTTATCATTTATTACTAAATTTTATCTATATTGCTCATGTATGGTTTAAGCACATCTGGAATAATCACTCTTCCTTCTGAATCTTGATAATTTTCCATAATTGCAATAAGTGTTCTACCAACGGCAAGACCAGAACCATTTAGCGTTCCAAGAAAATCAGTTTGGTTTTTATTTTTGTACTTTGCTTTCATTCTTCTCGATTGAAATTGACCACAAGTAGAACAACTAGAAATTTCTCTATATGTATTTTCTGATGGTATCCAAACTTCTAAATCAATTGTTTTTTGTGCACTGAAGCCCATATCACCTGAAGAAAGCATTACCGTTCTATAAGGTAGCTTTAATTCCTTAAGTATATGCTCAGCACAAGATATCATCCTGCTTAATTCTTTTTCACACATGTCAGGTTCAACAATGCTAACAAGTTCAACTTTATAAAATTGATGTTGTCTCAACATACCTTTAGTATCTTTACCATAACTTCCAGCTTCTTTTCTAAAGCAAGCAGTAGAAGCGACCAGTCTTAAGGGAAGTTCTTCTTTTTTTAACTGTTTTTCTCTTATCATGTTTGTTAAAATTACTTCTGCGGTAGGAATTAAAAATTTTCTATTTGTTTCATCATTAAATTTAATTTCGAATTGATCATTCTCAAATTTTGGAAGTTGACCAGTTCCAAACATAGCGTTTTCTGATGCTATTAAAGGGGGTGATATTTCCATATATCCAAATTTTTTTGTATGGGTATCAAGCATAAAATCTGAGATAGCTCTTTCAAGTTTGGCTAAATTACCTTTTAAAAAAACAAATCTTGACCCAGATGTTTTAGCAGCAATATCGAAATCCATTAAATTTAAATTTTTTCCAATTTCAAAATGAGATTTAGGCTTAAATTTGAAATTTGAAATACTGCCATATTTATTAAGCTCTTTATTAGACTTTTCGTCTTGTCCAATTGGTACATCATCTAAAGCCAAGTTTGGAATAAAATATAATATTTTATTTATACTTTTTTTTAATTTTTCTAATTCATTTTCTAGTATCTTTATTTGATTAGAAATTTCTTTTGACTTTTTAAACTGATCTTCATTTTTGGTTTTAGAAATAATTTTTTTCTCTTGTTCGAGTTTTTCTTTTTTTTGCATTATTTCCCTGTTTTTTTTATCTAAAGTTAATAAATCATCGATATTTAACTTTATATTTCTTTCTTCTATCTTTTTTTTATAAAAATCAGGATTTTCTCTTATTGCTTTAATACTATGCATTATTTTTCTTTTCCGTTAATTTTACAGATAATATAGATAATTCATATAGCATCAATAACGGTATTGCTAATCCAATTTGTGTTATTGGATCAGGCGGAGTAAGTATAGCTGCTGCAGCAAAAATAATTACAATAAAATATCTGCGCCTTTCTCTAAGATATTTTGAGTCGATTACACCTACTCTAGCTAATAAATTAAGTAATACTGGAAGTTGAAAGCTTAAACCAAATGCAAAAATCAATCTCATAACTAATGACAAATACTCATTAACCTTTGCTTCTAATTGAATAGGCAGATTGTTAATTTGCCCACTTGTTTCAAACGTTAAAAAAAATTTTATAGCTAGTGGCATAACTAAATAATAAACAAGCATTCCACCTAACAAAAATAATATAGGAGTAGCAATAAGGTAAGGTAACAAAGCTTTTTTTTCATTTTTGTAAAGTCCAGGTGCAATAAATTTCCACATTTGGGTTAAAAAAATTGGACTTCCTAAAAAAAGGGCAAGAAAAAAAGCGAGTTTCAAATAAGTAATAAATGTTTCGTGAAGAGCTGTAAAAATTAATCTTCTCTCTATACCATCGTTTCTAACTGCTTTTGCGTATGGCTCTAATAAAAAACTATAAATATATTCAGCAAAAATATATCCAAAAATAAATATTACAAAAATAAAAATTAAGGATTTAATTAATCTAGATCTAAGTTCAGTTAAATGTCCGGTGATAGTGTTTTGATCGTCTATTTTATTCATCTTTTTTATCATTGGTAGTTTTTGAATATTTTTTCTCAACAGAATTTTCTTCATCTACGGTTTGATTAACTTTATTTTGAATATCTGAAAAATATTTTTTCGTTGAACCTATCCAACTACCTAGTTTTCTTAACACTACCGGAAAATCTTTTGGACCAATAACTAATATAGCTACTAAAACAACTATTAGTAATTCGAACCATCCAATTTGTGGCATTAATAATTATTTGTTTTGTGAATTAGAATCTTCGTCTTTTTTGTCCTCTAGATTTGTCTGATTATTTTCGTCAGAGGACATTCCTTTTTTGAAACTCTTAATCCCTTTAGCTACATCACCCATTAAACTTGAAATTTTACCTCTCCCAAAAAGTAAAACTACAAGAACTACTACAATAGCTATTTGCCAAAAACTTATACCCATGTGTTTATTCTACACAATAAAAACAGTTAAATAAATATATTTATTCCTCAATATTTGTAGTTTGTTTGAGCACATCATCAACATCAGAATAAATATTATCCTTTTTGTCCTGTGATTGTTCTTTAAAAAATTTACCAGTTCCAAATATTGAAGAATCCACTGATCCAGCATCAATTAATCCGGCAGAGGAGAGTTCATCTATAGTGGGTAAATCTGATAGTTTTTTTATATTAAAATGATTTAAGAAGTTTTCGGTTGTAGCATACTGAATCGGTTTTCCAGGTACATTTTTACGACCAGCTGGTTTAACCCAATCTAATTCTAATAAAATTTCAAGTGTGTTTGAAGCAAACGCAACACCACGTATCTCCTCAATTTCAGATCTTGTTACAGGTTGGTGATAAACAATTATAGAAAGTGTTTCTATTGTAGCTTTTGACAATTTTCTTTGGCTAGATTTCTGTAATGACATTAATTTAGAAACATCTAAAGCAGTTCTAAATATCCATTTATTTGATATACAGACAAGATTTATACCTCTTCCAGTATATTCTTTTTGTAAATTTTCTAATATTTTTTTAATATTGGTTCTTGTACCTACTCTTTCCTCGATAGTTTCTATGTCAAGAGGTTCCTCAGCAGCGAAAATAATTGCTTCAACTTCCCTTTCAAGTTTAGATTTTTTATTTGGAAAGTTAATTATATTATTTTTATTATTTTTTTCCATTTTTTACTTTCTTTTTAATCTCATTGGAGTATGTGCTGACTTTTTAATTAGAACATCTCCAAATAAATTTTCTTGCATTATATTTATAATTCCATCTTTTGTTAACTCAAGGCATGCAGTAAAAATAGAAGCTAAACCACTTTTTTTAGATTTAAGTGTCTTATTGAAGGATTCGGGTATTAACTCATGTATTTTTTTCCAATCGTCAATTAATTGCATATTATTTTTAATTTGTTTAATTCCTTCTTGGGTCGTCATTACGGGTAATTTGGGGATATCTATTTTTTGAAATATTGATTGTGTTTTCACCAAAGAATATGCTCTTAGAAGTTCGTATAAAGTCACTTTATAAACTGGATTTTTAATTGATCTAATACCACCTTTTGTACCTCTATAAAAAATATCTCTGCCTACTCTTTTTCTTTTCAACAATTCATCAGATAATAATCTTATCAATTCAAGTTTTTTTAATTGCAACTTTAATTTATTTGCAACCTCAGATGCTTTAAAATCATCCACTTGATCATCCGGTAATAACAATCTTGATTTTAAATAAGTGAGCCAAGTTGCCATTAAAAGATATTCAAAAGCTAAGTCTAGATTTTTATCTTTAAAATTCTTTATATAGTCCACAAATTGATCTGCTAGTATTGTTATTGATATTTTTGTTAAATCAACCTTTTGTGATTTTGCTAAATCAAGTAAAGTTTCTAAAGGCCCTGAATAGTTTGGTATATCGATAGATATAGATTTATTAGTTTTTGATTCCATTTTTAAATATTATCTTAAAAAGTTGTAGAATTGATAAGTTTTTTTTTGGGTAAATTCATCAATACATCTTAAATTCTTAAGTAATTTGGATGACTCTTTAATATTTCCTCCGCAATATAAGACTAAATTGCAACCTGCATTGAGTGCTTTGTTAGCATTTGTAGATAAATTTTTGCTTAACGCTTTCATTGAAATATCATCTGATATTAGAATTCCCTTAAAATTTAATTTTTTTCTAATAATTTGATTAATAATATTGTTTGAAAAAGTAGCTAAATTTTTAGAGTCGACATATTTATACAAAATATGTGCTGTCATCATAAAATTTGAATTTATGTTTTTAAATAATGAAAAATCTTCTTTATATAATTTTGACTTTTTTTTATAAACTATTGGAAGATTTAAATGACTATCGGTATTAGAACAACCATGACCTGGTGCATGTTTACTTACAGAGGCTATTTTTTTCTTTTTTAAAAAGGATATACAAAATTTACCTAAAGTCTTAATAGTTTTAGCTTTATAAGAATACGCACGAGTTTTGATCACCTGATGAGTAGTATTTTGTAATAAATCCATAACTGGAATGGTATTAATATTAATTCCAAGATCATTTAAAATATTACAAATAGTTTCTAAATAATATTTATAAATTAACTTTCCATTTTTATTATTTTTTTCATATAAATGACCAAAAAAATACTGAGTAAATTCCTTTGTGCTAAAGAGCTCAGATAATCGAGAAACTTTTCCACCCTCCTCATCAATTAAAATTGGATAAAACGGGTCTTTCATGCAACTACGTATCTTTTGGGTCAAACTTTTAGTTTGTTTAAAAGTGATTATGTTTCTTTTAAATAAAATTATTCCCCATGGTTTCTCTTTTTTTAAAAGACTAATTTCAGATGAGGTTAATTTAGATCCCCCTATGCTAATAATTGCTGCTTTTCTATTCATCTTTTAGCAAGTTCCAGAAGTATCTTTTTTTAATTTTGTTTTCGTCAGAGTTGTTTATATTATATTTAATTATATTATCTGTATCAGTTTTTAGAAAAGGTAAACCAGATATATTATTATTAAATTCTTTTGAATATACAACTCTATTTTGATTTATTTTTATTTGTGTTTCATTAGAAAAATAAGTCACAATTACATAACTAATAAACAAAATAATAAATATAAAATGCGTTGTAGTTTTAATCTTTTTAAACATTACATTTTTTTTGGTAATGAAACCCCTAAAATAAACATTCCATTTTCTAAAATGATAGAAATAAGTTGAAAAAGTTTTAAAGTGAATAGATCATTTATTTTTCCATTATTAATAAACTTTAAATTTTTATCCTCATTTCCTTTGCTCCAGTATGAGTGAAAGATTGTTGAGAGCTGATAAAGATAAAACGTGATTCTATGTGGTTCTAATTTGTCGGAAGAAATATCTACAATTTTTGGCCACTCAATAATTTTTCTTAATAATTTTTCTTCAAATTCATTTAACTTGAATTCATTAAAATTATAATTTATTTTTTTTTTTGGATTTAAATTTAACGTATTAAAAATAGAATTAATTCTCGCGTAACAATACTGAACATAAAAAACAGGATTGTCTTTATTTTTTTCTAAAATTTTATTAAAATCAAATTCTATTTCTGCATCGTTACTCCTATACAACATCATAAATCTAATAGCATCTTTATTAACTTCGGATAGTAGTTTGCTTAATGGAAAAAAATCACCTGATCTTTTTGACATTTTGAAAGGCTGCCCATTTTTCATAAATTTAACTAGCTGACATACTTTGCAGGTCAAACTAATTTTATTGTTTGAAATAGCTGTAACTGCTGCCGAAATTCTTTTTATATAACCAATGTGATCGGCTCCCAAAACATTTATTAATTTATCATATTTTTTTGAAACCTTTGTAAAGTGGTATCCAATATCGTTTGCAAAATAAGTCCACGTACCATCATTTTTTTGAAGAGCCCTATCAGAGTCGTCGCCAAAGTTCGATGATTTAAATATTAATCTTTTAGTCTTTTTCCAGTTTTTTGTTTCCTCACCCTTGGGTGGACTTAAGTATCCATCGGTAACGTGGTTATTTTTTTTTAATACATTTATAATTTTATCTACATTTTTTTTTTTGATCATATTAGACTCAGAAAAAAAAACGTCATGTTTTATGCCTAATAATTTTAAATCGGATTTAATTAATTTTAATGATTGGTCAAGAGATTTATTTTTTATTGTATCAAAACTAGATTCGTATCTGTTTAAATTTATCTTTTTTGTGTTTTTAAATATCGTTTTTGCTATATCGATAATATAATTACCTTGATAAAGATCTTTATCATCGGGAAAATTTTCTTTAAACTTAATCTCTCTCATTCTTAAAAAAACCGATTTAGTAAAATTTTCTATCTGCTTGCCATAATCATTTATATAAAATTCTTTCGTAACTTTAGCTCCATTAAATTTTAAAAGATTGCTAATAACATCACCAAAAACAGCACCTCTACAATGACCGACGTGCATTGGACCAGTTGGATTTGCAGATACAAATTCGACATTATATTTTTTTTTAATTTTATTCGATCCATATTTACTTTTTGACTTTAGGATTGAATTAATTATTGAAACCCATGCTTTTTTATTGAATTTAAAATTTAAAAAACCAGGTCCAGCAATATCAATTTTTGTAAAATCATTGATGTTATTACTTAGAATAGTTTTTAATTTTTCAGCTAAATTCCTTGGATTTTCATTATTTATTTTACTCAAAACCATAGCGACATTTGAAGATAAATCATAATCAAATTGTTCAGGTGGACTTTCAACAATAATATTATCAATATTTGAAATATTATTTAAATTTAAAGAATTTTTATTTTTGAATATAATATGCTTAATATCTTTAGTGTATTTTTTAAATAAATTCATTAATTAATAATATTTTTAAACTTTTTAATTGTCTTTTTCAGCCCTAAAAAAATTGACTCTCCAATTAAGAAATGACCAATATTATATTCTTTAATACCTTTAATTTTTGATAAAATTTTTGCTGAGTCAAATGTTATACCATGGCCAGCGTGTACATCTAAACCAATAACATTAGCGTAATTAACAGCTTTTTTAAGTCTATTAAATTCATTATAAGTGCTTTTTTTTTTATTTAATAAATTACAAAATTTACCTGTATGAATTTCAACACAATTTGCATTAATTTCTTTAGCAACTTTAATATCTGAGATATTTGGCTCAATAAATAAACTGGTTCTAATTTTTTTTGCCCTAAATTTCTTTAAAAACTCATTTATTAATTTTTTATTTTTTTTTAAATTTAAGCCCCCTTCTGTGGTGATTTCTGATCTTTTTTCAGGAACTATGCAAATATAATTAGGTTTATGTTTTAATGAAATTTTTAACATTTCTTTTGTTGGCGCCAATTCCAAATTCAAAGGAATTTTTAATTTTTTATTAATTTCTAAAAAATCTTTATCTTTAATGTGTCTTCTATCCTCTCTTAAATGAATCGTTATAGAATCTGCTCCATATTTTTGAGCCATTAGTGCTGCTCTTAATGGACTAGGATAAGTTTCACCTCTAGCATTTCTTACAGTAGCAACGTGATCTATGTTCACGCCTAATTTTACTTTTGGCATTAAAGATTTCTACTTCCAGGCTTAACAGCCTTTAATTTTTTTAAATTCTCAGGAATATTATCAGCAGTAAAAGTTGATATGTCTAGTTTTACTTGAGAGACTATTTTTTTTTTAATTTCACTTTTTCCACCTGTTCTATCTATTAAACTTGCATAACCAACAATTTCAGCTCCACACTTTTCGGCTAAGGATGAACATTCTAAACTTGATTTACCGGTAGTAATAACATCCTCCACAACTAAAATTTTGTGGTTTCTATTTATTTCGAAACCTCTTCTTATTTGAAAATTATTATTTACTCTTTCTACAAAGATTGTTTCAATATTTAAAATTCTTCCAATTTCATATCCGATAATAATTCCTCCTATTGCGGGTGAAAGGATTAAATTAAAATTTTGAAAATTTTCTTTTATCTTTTCTGATAAAGAAATACAAAATTCTTTAGATTTGTCAGGTTTGCTTAATAGTTTTGCGCATTGCACATATTTATCACTATGAAGTCCTGATGAAAGAATAAAATGCCCCTCAATTAGAGCTTTAGTTTCTTTTAAAATTTTCAAGGACTCTTTGAATGAAAGCATACTTTTTCTTTTTGTGACGTATTACTTTAAATTTAAGTTTCTCTTGTTTAAGTTGACTTATTAAGTTTGTAAAGTCTTTTAAATCTTTTATTTGAATATCAAATAGAAAAGTTAGATATTCTTCACCTCTATTTGTTAACTCAATATTTATAATATTTGCATTATTCACACCAATAAGAGTACTCACCTTACCCAAAATACCTGGCTTGTGTGGTAAGTCGATAGATAAAGTTGAACTGTACTCTTTCAATTTGGCTTCTTTATCAAGAAATCTACCCTGCCAATGTTTTCTAATAGATGCTCTAGCTTTCCCAGTTTTGCTTGATGATAACCAGTGCAAAGATGGAGAAACTTTTTTTGATGTAATAATTTTTATCATATCGCCATTTTTTAATGATGATTGTAGAGGAGACTCTTTACCATTAATTTCACAACCTATTGCCGTATCACCAATATTGGTATGAACTGCGTAGGCAAAATCTATTGGAGTAGCATCTTTAGGTAATTTTATAACAGCACCATTCGGTGTAAAACAAAAAACGTTATCTTGAAACATTTGTAACTTGGTAAATTCAAAGTAGTGTTCTGGACTACCTCCTGTTTCTATTATTTCAACTAAATCTCTCAACCAATCATATTCCTTCCAGGATATTTCAGAAAATTTTTCAGAAGACTTGTATCTCCAATGAGAAGCTATACCTCTTTCTGCAAATTCGTGCATGGGTTTTGTTCTAATTTGTATTTCTATTCTTTTTTTCATTGGACCAATTACCGACGTATGGATTGACTTGTATTGATTTATTTTCGGTGTTGATATGTAATCTTTGAATTTACCAGGTATTGCTGAATATTCATTGTGAAAAACACCCAAAGTTATGTAGCAGTCATTTATATTTTTCACTATTACTCTAAAACCAACAATGTCTGTTAGTTGTTCTAAAGATACTCTTTTAGAATGCATTTTCCTCCAAATTGAAAAAGGAGTTTTTTCTCTACCAGTTATTTCAGCTTCAATTTTATTTTGTATTAAAAGTTTATTCAACTCATCATAAACATTTTTAATAATATCGTCTCTTTTATCTTTAATAAATGTTAACCTGTCTAATATTAAGTTCCGAGCATCAGGATTTAAAATAGAAAAAGATAAATCTTCCAGTTCATCTCGTATTATATTCATGCCCATACGATCTGCTAACGGAGCATAAATTTCCATTGTTTCTTTTGCTTTTCTAATTTTTTTATTTTTATCTAGAAGATATTTAATTGTCCTCATATTATGTAATCTGTCTGCTAATTTTACTAACAAAACTCTTATATCTTTAGATGTAGCTAAAATTAGTTTTCTTAAATTTTCAGCTTTTGAATTTTCCACAGCCTTTTCTTCAAGTGCAGAGATTTTTGTAACACCATCTACTAAATCAGCTACTTCTTTGCCAAACTCTTTTTTAACAGTTTCATAAGTAGCTTTTGTATCCTCAACAGTATCGTGAAGTAAGCCGGTTGCAATTGTTGCGCTATCCAATTTTAAATCTGTTAGTATATTGGCGACGGCAACAGGATGACTGATATATGGAATGCCCTCTTCCCTTTTTTGATTTTTATGTGCCTCTAATGCAAAAGTGTAAGCTTTGTTTAAAGCTTCAGGGTTTAAAAATCTATTATATGATTTTACTTTTTTAATAAGCTCTTCATTATTCAACATATTTAATTATATCACTTTGGGATAACTTTGTAATGTTATTATTTTTATCTTTTAAATTATTTATTAAATTATCAATTGGTTCTTTAGTTAAGGGATGCGACCAATGAGGGCAGATTTCCTTTAATGGTAATAGAACAAAATCTCTTTCTGTCATAGATATATGAGGTATTTTTAATTGTATTTTCTCAAGTTTTAAATTCATCGACTCATTTTTATAATCGATAATATCAATGTCACATGTTCGTGGATCATTTTTATTTTTTCTTTCTCTTTCTAGATTTTGCTCGATTTTTAGTAAAATTTTCATTAAATCAACCGGTTTTAATGATGTACTTACTTCAATGACAATATTTATAAACTTTGGATCTTTTACATTAGGAAATGAAGTTGATTCATAAAAGCTAGACTTTTTAATAAGTTTGATATTATTTTTTTCAATTAATGAAATTGCTAAGTTAATATTCTTAAACCTGTTACCAAAACTTGATTGTAAATTTGAACCAATACCTAAAAAAATCATTACTTATTTTTACTTAATATTCTCGCCTGTTCTCTTTCCCAGCTTTTTTTCTTTTTGACATTTCGTTTATCATAAAGTTTTTTTCCTTTGGCAACTGCTAACTCAACTTTTGCTTTCCCTTTTTTGAAATATAATTTTGTTGGGACTATAGTTAGACCATCTCTATTAATTTTACCAATAACTTTATTTATCTCTTTTTTATTGAGTAAAAGTTTTCTCATGTCTCTTGGATTATGGTTGTTATAGCTTGACTGTTTATACAAAGGTATATGTGAATTAATTAAATAAATTTCGCCATTGTTATCATTTGCATAGGCATCTGTAATATTTGCTTTTCCATCTCTTAATGCTTTTACTTCTGAGCCTTTAAGCACTATACCTGCTTCAAGAAACTCTTCAAAAAAATAGTTAAAACTTGCTTTTCTATTATTGCAAACAATTTTAATTCCAGTATTTTTCTTAACTTTCATTAAAGAAGTTCTGCAATTTTGAGTGCCTTTTGTACTTCTTTCTTAGTTTTTTCAGTTACTTTCACTAAAGGTAATCTAACTTCCTCTGAAGATAAATTTAATAAACTTGCTGCATACTTCACGGGACTAGGGTTGCTTTCAATAAATAAAGATTTGTGTAATGGCATTAGTTTTTCATTTATTTCTTTTGCCTTTGCAATCAAATTACTATTATTTTTACTCAAAGAAGCATTTTGAAAATCTGAACAAAGTTTTGGTGCAACATTTGCTGTCACACTTATACATCCAACTCCTCCTCTTAAATTAAATTCCAGCGCTGTTCCATCCTCTCCGGAAAGCTGAATAAATTCAGGTCCCATTTTTTTTAATTGTTCATCAACTCTATTCAAATCAGCAGTTGCATCTTTAACACCTGATATATTTTTAAGTTCAAAGAGTCTTGCCATTGTATCAACTGACATATCTACTACTGATCTTGGAGGAATATTATAAATAATAATTGGTATTCCAACTTTGTCGTTGATAGCCTTGTAGTGTTGGTACAAACCTTCTTGAGTTGGTTTGTTATAATATGGTGTTACAATTAAAAGAGCGTTTGCTCCTGTTTTCTCAGCATGTATAGAAAGTTCTATTGCTTCAGATGTTGAGTTGGACCCTGTTCCTGCAATTACAGGAATTTTACCATTGGTTTCTTTAACTGCTATTTCGATGACCTTTTTATGCTCATCATGATCTAATGTAGGCGACTCGCCAGTTGTACCGGCTGGAACAACCCCATTTGTTCCATTTTTAATATGATGATGTATTAAAGACGCGTATTTATCTTGGTCTAAAACATTGTTTTTAAATGGTGTAATTAAAGCTACGATTGAACCTTTAAACATATTTATTTATATAGTATTAAACTAAATTCTCGTAACTTTATGCTTAAACATTTAATTAGTCTAGTTTTTTTATTGTTCAGTTTATCATATTTACCTGCTCTATCTGATACTAATTTAAAACTTCTTCCTAAATCTAAACCCAAAATATTGACAGTAAAAAATGAAAAAAAGACAAGTCTAATATTACCTAAAAAAAAACCAAATATTAAAATAAATAAAACTTTAGTTAAGAAACAATTATTACCAAAAGAAAAACCACAGGTAACTAATAACAAAAAAAAGTTAGCTAAACAAAAAATAAAAAATATTGAAATACCAATAAAAAACAAAGAAAAAGAAAAAGAAAAAGTTATTTTAACACAAAAAGAAAAAACAATTTCCAAAATAATAAGCAATGAACTTATTTTACCAGCAAAAAAACCCATTACATATCAAAAGAAAATTACAAAAGTTGCTGAAAGTTCAAATATTTTATCAAAAAAAGATTATGATTATGCTAAACAAATATTTGATAATATAACTCAAAAAAAATGGAGTACAGCATTTGCTCTTACTAAAAGAGTTAAAAATAAAGATTTTAGAAATTTAGTAACTTGGATTTACCTTAAAGAAAAAACTAACAAATCAAGTTTTGATGAATATATAAGTTTCATTGACAAGAACCCAGACTATCCAAGGATCAATAGGTTAAAATATCTTGCTGAACATAAAATAAATTTAAAAACCACTAGCCCCAATACAGTTATTGGTTGGTTTGTCTCAAATCCTCCACTTAGTGGATTTGGAAAAATTAAATTAGGAGAAGCATACATTTTAAAGGGAAATATTTCTGAGGGGTCTGAGTTGATTAAAGAAGGATGGATTACAGCATCTTTAAGCTCTAAAGATCTAAGATATCTTAATAAAAAATACCAAAAAATTTTAAATTCATCTGATCATATTAAAAGAGCTAAATATATGGCATGGGAGTACAAAAGGTGGGATTTGAAAAGAATTTTAAGATATTTACCTCAAGATCACAGAGCACTTTATAATGCTAGACAAATCGTGATGAGCAGTTCTTATGGCGTCGATAAAGCTATAGCTGATGTTCCGTCCAGGTTTAAGAATGATATGGGATTAAATTACGACAGATTAAAATGGAGAAGAAGAAGAGGACGGTTAGACTCATCTTTGGAAATCATAAATAAAATTCCTAATAATGAAACAGCTTTGATAAAACCTGAATTATGGTGGAAAGAGAGATCTATAATCTCAAGGTCTTTAATTTATAAAAAAAGATATCAAGAGGCATACGAGGTTGCAAAAAACCATTCTATGAGTGAAGGGCCAGAATATGCTGAAGCAGAGTGGATGTCTGGATGGATATCTTTAAGTTTTTTAAATGATCCATATATAGCTCTTCAACATTTTAAGAGTTTTTATGACAATGTAGGATACCCTATTAGTTTAGCTAGAGGTGCATACTGGATTGGAAAGACATATGAAAAAATTGGAAACGAAAAATTAGCTACAAAATTTTATGAAGAAGGCTCAAAGTTTTTAACAACCTATTACGGTCAATTATCATTTCAAAAAATTAAACCTTTTGAGGATTTTGAACTAGTGGATGACTCTAAATACTCTAAGGAATTTGAAAAAGAATTTAATGAAAATCCACTTACTAAACATGTAATTCTTTTACATGAGTTAAAAAAAACTAAATATAGTAAAGATATAATAAAACATCTTGCTGAATTAAATATAGAAAAAGGAAGTGAGGTTCTTGCTGCAAAACTTGCTACAAATGTTGGGAGATACGACTATTCTATTCAAGTATCTAAAAAAGCATCCTATGAAAAAAGATTTTATAACAAATTTAACTATCCGATCATTAATACTCCAAGAATGCTCAAAGGGAAATCAATGCCATCACCAGAAATAATCTTGGCAATTACAAGACAGGAAAGTGAGTTTGATCCAAAAGCAAATAGTTATGCAGGTGCAAAAGGTATGATGCAATTAATGACTTATACGGCAAAGTTAGTGGCAAAACAAATGGATGTGAATTATAGTAAAAGAAAATTAACTTCTGATCCTGAATATAATATTAATCTTGGAACTTATTATTTTAATTCTTTATTAAACGATTATGCAGAGGTGTATCCATTCGCTATAGCAGCATATAATGCAGGACCTAAAAGAGTGAGGCAATGGCGAAGGTTAAATGGTGATCCGAGCAAAAATAAAATCGATTATGTTAATTGGATAGAACTAATAAAATTTGAGGAAACAAGAAATTATGTTCAGAGAGTACTGGAAAATATGAATGTATACAAGTATATGCTTAGTCAAAAACCTGTAAAGCTGGAAAAGTTTTTTAATTAAATGGCGGTGAGGGCGAGATTCGAACTCGCGGTAGGTTGTTACACCTACGGAAGTTTAGCAAACTCCTGGTTTAAACCAGCTCACCCACCTCACCAAAGATTAGTTTTATATATTATTATTAGAGAGAAAAAAACTATTAATTTAAAAAACAAAAAAGACTTTTTTTTGCTCTTTAAAAGTTTTAATCATTAGAGCTCTCGAAAGAAATAGAATAAAAAACCCAAAAACCCAATTCATTAAAAGTATTCCATAAAATATTTCATTAAAATAACCATTGTAAATATTAAGAATTACCCAAACTATAGCAAAAGGTAATATAACCATTCTAAATAAATTAGAATAGAATATAAAATGGGTTTTTTTAAGTGCTGTAAACAAAGCGTGGGAAATAAAAAAAACTGGGTATATTGGTCCAATAAAAGCAGCGATCTTTAAATAGCTAGATCCAAATTTAATTACCTCTAAGTCGTTTGTGAACAAACTGACTATAAATTCTGAAAATAAAAAAATTATGATACCTGAGATGCACATGATTATACATCCTATTATTACAGCTTTATTGTAAACATCTCTTACCCTATCATATCTCCTTGCTCCAAAATTTTGTCCTGCTATCGTGATTACTGCTGTATTTAAACCTATAACAGGAAGAGTAAATATATGCTCAAATCTTATGGCAGCACCATAGCCTGCAATCGCACTGTCTCCGAAGATACTAATAAAAGAGAGCAAAATATAACTACCGACAGCAACTAAAAAAAGTGCAAAAGTTATTGGCATACACTGATTAAAGATGTTTATAAAAAAATTTTTTCTTATTAGAAAATTTTCAGTTTTAAAAACGATTTTTAAGACAGTTTTATTAACTTTGAAAAATAAATAAATACAAGCACAAAACTGAATTAATATCGTTGAAATTGCAAGGCCAGCAATACCTAAAGCCGGTACAAATAAAAATCCAAAAATAAATATTGGATTAAGTATTATATTTGCAAATAAACCTACGATTAGAACGTTTCTATATGTTTTGGTATCCCCTTGTGCATATAAAACTGCATTTAATGATGTAAGTATAAGAAAAAATACAGTTCCATAAAATATTATGTCAGTATATTCTTTAGCTAAGGCAATACTATCTGTTGAACTTCCCATAAATTTCAAAATTTCGTATGAAAAAAATATACCTAAAAAAGTTAAAACTATTGATAATAGAAGTGAATATATAAGTGTGTGGTAAGTATAAATTGATGCAGCAAATCTATTTCTTTGTCCTAATGAATTTGAGATTAAAGAATTACAACCAGCTACTATTCCGATTCCGGCAGAAATAATTAAAAAATAAAGTGGAAAAGATTTTGCTAGAGCTGCCAGAGCATCTGGGGAAATTTGTCCAGCAAAAAATGTATCTACAATGTTAAAAAGAGTTTGGAACAAACTACCCGTACTAGCAGGGATTGCTATTCTTTTAAGAAGTTGAATGATAGGTTTTGAGGTTATGTTTAAACTATTTTCCAATTGAACCTCAATAATATTCTTTTTTAAAGAAATACTCTTTCCCCATTTTTTTTGCTAACAAGATCTGTTTTTGCCTCATTGCAAATCTTTCTTTTTGAGAATTAGATAATTTATCATAACATTTAGGGCAAGATATACCTGTTTGATATTTTTTTGATTTTTTTTCATCTTTAGATACAGGTTTTCTACAGCCACTACAAATAATGTATGTTCCAAGATCTAGCTTATGTTTTAAAGAAACTCTATTGTCAAAAACGTAACACTCTCCATTCCATAAACTTGATTTTACGTTAATATTTTTTAAATAATTGATTATCCCACCTTTAAGTTGATAAACTTTCTTAAACCCTTTTTTAAGCAAAAAATTAGTTGCTTTTTCACATCTTATACCGCCAGTACAAAACATAGCTATTGGTTTTTTTTTACTAATTTTTTTTAGATAATTAGGAAAATCTCTAAAATTGTCAATATTAGGGTTTTCTGCACCTTTAAAAGTTCCCATATTAAATTCAAAAGGTTTTCTAGCATCTATTATTTTAATATTACTTTTCCTTAAAAATGAATTCCATTTATTGGGTTCAATATAAGTTTTTTTCTTATTAATTTTGGATAATTTTATTCCAATAGGAACAACCTCTTTTTTAATTTTAATCTTTGGTTTATGAAAAGGTTGGAACGCACAAGTAGATGAATTTTGGGAATCAAAGTTTTTAAAATTATAAAATTTCTTTATTCTGTTTATAATTTTTAAAATATCTTTTTTCTCTCCTGAAATTATTCCGTTTAAGCCTTCAGTAGAAATGATGATTGAACCTCTTACTGAATTCATTTTTAAAATACTATTAAATTTTTCTTTAAAAGATAAAAGACGCGTTAATTTTTTAAACTTATAAAAACCAAAAATATAGAACATTTAAACTTTCTTACAAATTGTAACACCGTCACCTAAAGGCAAAATAATTTTTTCCACCCTATTATCATTTTTTACAAATAAGTTAAACTCTCTAATTATATTAGTAAATTTATCATTTTTACTTGCATCAATAATATCTCCATGCCACAAAACATTGTCTATCAAGATAAAACCTTTTCTATTTATTAATTTCAAAGACAGATCATAATAATTTTTATAGTTATCCTTATCTGCATCTATGAAAACCATATCAAATTTTTTCTTATCATTTACAAGTTTTTTTAAATTATTTAAAGCTGGACCTATGAAGATATTTATTTTTTTTTTAACACCAGCTTTAGAAAAAAAGTTTTTTGCAATCTCAGAGGTTTTCTTATTTTTATCCAAGCAAGTAATATGTCCATTTTTTGGTAGGGCTAAGGCCATTGTTAATGAACTATATCCAGTAAAGGTTCCGATTTCCAAAACTTTTTTTATATTAAAAGATTTAATGAAGAATTGAAAAAAATATCCTTGTGTTACAGATATTTGCATTTTTTTTTGGCTTCCCATTTTTTCATTATGGTTAATAATTTCTTTTTGAATCGGGTTTAGTTCATAGCTATGATGAGCTATATAATCTTCTAACTTTTTACTAATTTTAAGACTTTTTATCATTTCATTGAATTAAATAAATTTATAGCATATCTATCTGTCATCCCTGCTATAAAATCACAAACTGCCCTTTCCTTATTTTGTGATATTTTTATAAGATTTTTTTTAATATATTTTTTTGGATTTTTTTTGATTTTAGTGAATAAAAAATTAATAATTTTTTTTCCTTTAATATTTTTTTTTAATACTTCTTTATTATTATACATTTTATACTTTAAAAAATCTCTGATATGATAATCAAAATTTAATAACTCCTCAGAAAAATTCACATAACTTATATTAGATTTATATATGTCGTTTACATTTTTGGGACTGAACTTTTTTAAATTTATTTTTATATTTTTAACCACATCACTTACCATTACATTAATCATTTCTCTTATTATCTGTCTTAATACCAACTCAATATCTTTAGATTTGATTTTTTTCTTATGTTTTCGAACTATTTCCGAGATTACTGGTATATGAACTAAGTCGTTAATATTAAAAAGGTTTGCTTTTAAACCATCCTCTAGATCGTGACTGTTATAAGCAATGTCATCAGATATAGTTGAAATTTGAGCCTCTAAAGATGGATTGTTTTTATAAATTATTTTGTTCTTAAAAATGTTTTTTCCTAAAATTTCATCGAATTTTGACTTGTCCTCTACCAGTCCATTGTGTTTAATTAAACCATCTAAAGTTTCTAGGGTTAGATTTAATCCTGCAAAACTATAATATTTATTTTCTAGTAGAGTGAGAATTCTTAATGTTTGAATATTATGGTCAAAACCCCCAAAATTATTCATACATTCATCGAGTGCCTCCTCTCCCGCATGACCAAAAGGAGGGTGTCCAATATCATGAGAAAGGCTTAGTGTTTCACAAAGGTCTTCATTTAGGTTAAATATTTTTCCTAAAGTTCTTGCTATTTGCGAAACTTCTAACGAATGGGTTAGTCTTGTTCTATAATGATCATCTATAGTGTTAACAAAAACTTGAGTTTTATGTTTCAGTCTTCTAAAAGCAGTTGAGTGAACAATTCGATCTCTGTCTCTTTGATACGGAGATCTAAATGAACTTGATTTTTCCCCAAAAATTCTCCCTTTTGACTTAATTGGTGTGGCAAATTTAGAATATTCACTTTTTTGCATAAGATATGATAAAAATGTATAATACATTATTTACAAAGATATGGATAACAAAATTCAATTTACAGACTCAGCAAAAAATGAGATTAATCGGATTCTTTTAAACAAAAGTCCTAAAACTTATTTTAGAATCTCTGTACAGGGTGGTGGATGCTCTGGATTTAAGTATAATTTCAAATTTGATGAGAAAGTTGATAAAAATGATAGTATTTTTGACAGAGCAATAATTGATAATAATTCTTTAAAAGTTATTGATGGCTCAGTAGTTGATTTTAAAAAGGAACTTATTGGTAACTCGTTTGTTATTAATAATCCCCAGGCCAGCTCTTCTTGTGGTTGCGGTCTATCTTTTTCAGTTTAAATGAAAATTATTTCCTGGAATGTAAATTCTGTAAGAGCAAGAATAAACAATATTCTTGATTACATTAAACATTCCAAACCTGACATATTAATGTTACAGGAAATAAAAACAGAAAATAAAAATTTTCCAAGCACTGATTTTGAAAGGGAAGGTTATACCTCATATATATTTGGACAAAAAAGTTATAATGGTGTTGCTTTTTTGTCGAAAATTAAAATTAATAATATCAGCACAAATTTTATAAAAGATAAACTTAAACAATCCAGAATTATTGAAGGAGATATTAAAAATAAAAAAGATTCGATTAAACTAATCAATATATATGTGCCTAATGGAAATCCTGTAGAAACAGAGAAATATGATTATAAAAAAAGTTGGCTTAATTCTTTTATTAAAGAAGTTGATAAAACATTAAAAAAAAATAAAAATATTATAATATCAGGGGACTTTAATGTAATACCTGAAGAAATAGATTGCCATGATTATAAAAAATATGAAAATGATGCACTATTTAGAATAGAAATTAGAAAAAAATTTAGAGAACTTTTGAATTTAGGATTTACAGACGTATATCGATATATCAATAGAAATAAACAAGAATTTACATTTTGGGATTATACATCTGGTTCGTGGCAAAGAAACAATGGTTTGAGAATAGATCATTTTCTTGTTTCAAATAATATTCTTAAAAATGTGCAAAATATTTTTATTAATAAAAAACCAAGATCTAAAATTAAACCTTCAGATCATACACCTATTGAGTTGGATATTAATTAATTCTTCCGTAAATATCTTTATATCTTACAATATCGCTCTCTTTTAATACCGAACCTAATTGGGCTTCCATAATTTTAATTGGTTTTTTATAAAAATTTTCAATTCTATGAATAGTCCTTACTGGTATGAAAACAGATTCTTTTTCATTAACAAAAAACTTTTTACTATTTAGTGTTATTTTTGGTTTGCCTTGAATTACTGTCCAATGCTCTGATCTATGGTTATGTTTTTGTAAACTTATTGATGATTTTGAATTTATTATTAACTCTTTAATCAAAAAATTGTTCCCTCTAAATAAATTGGTATACTTTCCCCATGGCCTTTTAAAAACATTTTTCTTTTTAAAATATTTCAATTTATTATTTTTAAAAACTTTTAAAATCTCTTTCCAGTTTCCAAGGTCTGTCCATGGAATGTTTAGTGCAATGCAATTTATATCAGTGCACTTCTCTAAAATAGCGATATCAAATGAAATTTTAGGGGACTTTAAAAAATAGCTTTTGTTTAACTTTATTACATTTCCTTTAGATCTGGCTTTAGATATAGATAGGTAACAATTTTTTAAGGTTTTGCTTTCGAATTTTTTAAAATTATTAATAATGGAATCTTTTCTTGCAAAAAATATTCCTGAGTTCCACAGTCCTTTAGTTTTTATTAACAACCTTGCTTTTTTAACAGAAGGTTTTTCAATAAACTTTACTATTTTAATTAAATGACCGCCTGATTTTTTAATATTTAAATATCCATATTCTTTTGAGGGATGGTCAGGTTTAATCCCAAATAAAAAAATATTTTTGTTATTTAAATATTTGGAGTGCTTAATTAAATTTTTGTTAAAAACATTATTTTTTTCTAAAAGATGATCCGAGGGTAAGAAAAGCAAAGGTTGTTTGTTAGGAATATCACGTACTAAGGCAGCGGATAATACAGCGGGACCTGTGTTTCTTTTGGCTGGCTCAAGTACAATACGATACTTGTTAAATTTGTTTTTTCTTAAAAAAAATTTAATTTTTTTTAAAAATTTTACGTTTGTGCTTATAATAGGATAATCAAATATCGAACCTTTAATTCTTTTTAATGTTTTTTCGAATAAGGTCCAGCCGCCAAAGTTGATAAATTGTTTTGGTTCATTGTTTGATGATTTTGGCCAAAGTCTTGTTCCCTCCCCTCCACAAAGAATGATGGGTTTAATTTTCATTTAAATATCTGCGTAACACTTTACTTCATTTTTACCGCCAGGGTGTGTAGATGCACCTAAATAGGCCGGTCCAACTGTTTGCGCATATTTCCAAAGCGTTCCATTTCCAAAATTAATTTTTTTTGGTTTCCATCTTTTTTTTCTTTTTGATAATTCTTTTTTTGAAAGATCTACATTGATCGTTCCTTTTTTTGCGTCTATATGAATTGTGTCTCCATTTTTCAATAATCCTATTGGACCACCTACTGAAGCTTCCGGGCCAACATGTCCAATACAAAAACCTCTAGTTGCTCCAGAAAATCTACCGTCTGTTATTAATGCAACTTTTTCACCTTTGCCTTGTCCATAAATAGCTCCCGTAGTCTGAAGCATCTCTCTCATACCAGGACCCCCTTTTGGACCTTCATATCTGATAACAATAATATCACCATCTTTATATTTTCTTTTTAATACTGCTTTGTAAGCAGCTTCCTCTGTATCAAAACATCTTGCTCTTCCGGTAAATTGAAGTTTTTTTAATCCTGCAACTTTTACAATTGCTCCATCCGGTGCAAGATTTCCTTTAAGTCCTACAACACCTCCATCATTTGATAACGGGTTAAAATATTTTCTCATAACTTTTTGATTATTATTAAATTTAACTTTTTTTAAATTTTCTTTCATAGTCTTGCCTGTAACTGTCATACAGTTTCCATGAATATAGCCACCATCTAACAAAGTTTTTAATAGCATAGGAACACCACCAGCTTTCCACATGTCTTTTGCAACATATCTACCACCTGGTTTTAAATCTGCAAGATAAGGTGTTTTTTTAAAAATTTTTGCAACATCCATTAAATCAAATTTTATACCTATTTCATTTGCAAAGGCTGGTAAGTGTAATGCTGCATTTGTTGAACCTCCTGTAGCTGCAACTATAGTTGCTGCATTCTCTAAAGATTTTCTTGTAACAATATCTCTCGGTCTAATATTTTTTTTTAACAAATTCATAACTGCCTTGCCACTTTGTAAAGCATATAAATCTCTCTGTTCGTACGGCGCGGGTGTTCCGGCAGAATAAGGTAATGCTAAACCAATAGCTTCGGACACACATGCCATAGTATTTGCAGTAAATTGTCCACCGCACGCTCCAGCGCTAGGACAAGCTTTTAATTCTAGTTTTCTCAAAGCATGCTCGCTCATTTTGCCTGAAGAATATTTTCCAACTCCCTCGAACACATCTAAAACTGTTACATCTTTTCCATTATATCTACCTGGAAGAATCGATCCTCCATATATAAATACACTTGGTACGTTGAGTCTAAGCATTGCCATCATTAAACCTGGTAAAGATTTATCACAACCTGCAACTCCTACTAATGCATCATAACAATGGCCTCTAACTGTTAATTCTGTTGAGTCGGCTATAACATCTCTGGAGACTAAGGAGGATTTCATTCCTTCATGCCCCATAGCGATACCATCAGTAACGGTAATAGTACAAAACTCTCTCGGTGTACCACCAGAAAATTTGACACCTTTTTTAACTGACTGAGCTTGTCTCATAAGTGCAATATTACATGGAGCAGCTTCGTTCCATGTAGAAACAACACCAACAAAAGGCTTTGCTACGTCTTTTTCAGTTTCGCCCATCGCATAATAAAAAGATCTTTGCGGAGCCTTATCTGCACCAAGAGATGTATGTCTACTTGGTAATTTTCTTTTATTAAATTTATTCATTTCAGGCTTTTAATAGTTAAATTAATTTTATCCATATCATTTTTTAATTCATTATAGGTATTTTTTTCCTGTTCCACAATATGCTTTGGTGCACGTTCTACAAAGCTTGAATTATTTAATTTTTTACCGGCAACATCTAAATCTTGTTGAATTTTACTTTGTTTTTTTGATAAATTTTGTCTGATCAAATCAAGATCTATACTTTTGTCGAAATATAATTTTAAAATTTCACCAGATATTACTAAATTTGCTGATTGTTTAGACAAATCTTTATTAAATATTGAATTAACTCTTCCTAATTTTTTAATTACAATTTCATTTTGTAAAAATAATGTTTGTTTTCTTTTGTCTAATTTCTCTATTGAAATATCAACAAAAGATCCTGGGCTAACATTAAGTTCGTTTTTAAACGATCTTATGCTTGATATCATATGAATAATATTATTCACATTTTCAACATTTTTGTCTTTTTTTAATTTTTTTCCGTTAATCCAATTAGCATACATTAAATATTTGGTTGATTTAGTCTTAAGTTTGTTTTTAAGCCACAGTTCTTCAGTTATAAAAGGTATAAATGGATGTAATAATATTAGTATTTCTTTAAAAATTTGACCAGAAATATTCTTTACTTCATCAATATCTTTGTTTTTTTTTGAAAATAAGATGGTTTTAGAAAGTTCTAAGTACCAATCACAATAACTATTCCAAACAAATTTATAAACAGTTTTTGCTGCTTCATCGAAGCGGTAATTTTTAATAAAGTTTTCTGTTAAATTCTTTGTGTTGATAAGCTCAACGTAAATCCACTTGTTTATATTAAGATTAAGCTTTTTTGGCTTAATTTCTCCATCAAAATTACATTTATTTACTTTGAGAAAATTATTTACATTCCATATTTTTGTTAAAAAATTTCGATAACCTTTAACTCTATGCTCAGAAAGTTTTACATCTCTTCCTGGAGAGGCCATAGAAAGCAATGTAAATCGTAACGCATCAGCACTGTAACTGTCTATAAGGACCAAAGGATCAATTACATTTCCTTTTGATTTTGACATTTTTTGACCCTTCTCATCTCTGACAAGTGCATGAACATAAATTTCTTTAAATGGTTCTTTATTTAAAAATTGCATTCCCAACATCATCATTCTAGCAACCCAAAAGAAGATTATATCAAAACCAGTTACAAGAACTGAAGTTGGATAAAATTTTTTTAAAAAATAGTTTTTTGATGGCCATCCTAATGTAGCAAAAGGCCAAAGACCTGAAGAAAACCAAGTATCAAGAACATCTGGATCTCTTTTTAAATTTGTTTTTTTTTTATAAAATTTTTTAGCTAATAATTCTGCTTTTTTTTGATTCTCTGCAACAAATATTTTTTTATCCGGTCCGTACCAAGCTGGAATTTGATGGCCCCACCAAAGTTGTCTAGATATACACCAAGGCTCAATATTATTCATCCATTGAAAGTATGTTTTAGACCAATTTGATGGAAAGAAATTCGTGTCTTTTTTTTTAACAATTTTTTTAGCCTTTATAGATAATTTTTTGGCATCACAAAACCATTGTTCGGTTAAAAAGGGTTCAATTATAGAGTTAGATCTATCACCGTAAGGAACTTTATTTTTTATAACCTCTTCCTTTTCAAAGAATTGTAATTCTTTTAATTTATCAATTATTTTTTTTCTGGCTTCAAATCTGTCTAAACCTATATATTCGTTCGGAGCATTATTATTAATTTTTCCGTCTTCGGTAAAAATATTTATAGATTTAAGCTTTTGTCTTCTACCAACTTCAAAATCATTAAAATCATGGGCTGGTGTAATTTTAACAGCGCCACTACCCTGCTCTGGATCAGCATAATCGTCCTGAACTATTTTTAGTTTTCTTCCAACGATAGGTAGTATTGCAAACTTATTTACTAAATTTAAATATCTTTTATCCTTAGGATTAACTGCTATAGCAGTGTCACCAAGCATGGTCTCTGGTCTAGTAGTAGCAATAGTAATTGTTTCAGATGAATTTTCTATTTTATACTTTATATAATAAAGTTTTGAACTTACTTCTCTTTGATCAACTTCTAGATCAGAAATTGCTGTTTTTAATACCGTATCCCAATTAACTAATTTTTTAGCTTTGTAAATTAATTTTTTTTTATAAAGATCAATAAATACTTTAATAACTGAGTTTGATAAATTTTTATCCATTGTAAATGCATTTCTTGACCAGTCGCATGAACAACCTAGTTTTTTAAGTTGATTGATTATTTTACCACCATATTCATCTTTCCATTCCCAAACTTTTTTTACAAATCTTTCTCTTCCAATCCCATTTTTATCAATCCCCTGACTTTTTAAATTTTTTTCAACTAAAGCTTGGGTTGCTATTCCGGCGTGATCAGTACCTGGTTGCCACAGCGTCTCGTAGTTATTCATTCTATGAAATCTAATTAAAACATCTTGTAATGAATTGTTTAATGCATGCCCCATGTGTAAGCTGCCAGTTACGTTTGGAGGAGGAATTACAATTGAAAAAGCGCGTTTGTTTTTCTTTGGTTTGAATAAGTTATTTTTTTCCCAATATGAATATATCTTTGTTTCTACTTTTTTGTGATTATATTTATTAAAACTCATACTTATAAGTATTAATAATATTTGCAAACTTCTAGCTTTATTTTTATATATAAACCTATATTAATCTAGTATGGCCACGTGGCGGAATGGTTACGCAGAGGATTGCAAATCCTTCTATCCCAGTTCGATTCTGGGCGTGGCCTCCAAAGTGATTAGTATTTTATGATTGATAAAGAAATTTTTAAAACTGCGTCAAATAATAAAGATTATGGACATCTTGATAATTACTCTCATTACTCAAACTCGAAGAGTTCAACGTGTGGCGATAATATAAAAATATATATTCAAGTAAAAAACGAAAAAATAATTAATCTTAAATATCAAGGTAACTTTTGTATTTATTGTAATGCATCAGCAAGTTTATTAGCTGAAAAATCTAAAAATAAATCAGTTAAAGAAACAGTAAATTTTTTGAAAAATTCTAATACTTTATTTAAAAGTCAGAAAAATTTGAAAATCAATAAATGGTTATCATTTAAAAAAATAATGAATAAGACCAATTTATCAAGAAAAGAGTGTTTGCTTTTACCTTTAAAAACTTTATTAAGAGCTTTAAATAATTAGTTGTTTTAATTTTTTTAAAAATGTATGTTCTTTTACTATTCCTCGGTAGCTCAGTTGGTAGAGCAGTTGACTGTTAATCAATTGGTCGCAGGTTCGAGTCCTGCCCGAGGAGCCAAATACTCAACTAATTGTTTTTAACCTGTTTCTTTTAAGTTTGAAGAATTTCTTAATAACTGAATTAACTTATTTTTATCTGTATCGGATAGTTTAGAAAAAGTTTTGACTAAAAAAGAATAATTTAGATCGGTATTACTAAAATCGCTAGAACCATCAACTTTGTATGAATGAAAATCTTCATAAAAGTAAGTAATTGGAACTTTTAGAAAGTTTGCAAGTTGCATAAGTCTACTAGAACTTACTCCGTTAGTCCCTTTTTCATATTTTTGAATTTGTTGAAATGTAACGTTTATTGCGTTTGCAACTTTGGTTTGTGTTAAACCAAGAGATAATCTTCGCATTCTCAGTCTTTTACCCATATGCGTGTTAAAAGTTTCTTCCATTATCCCCTTAATTAACTCTTGAAAAAATTAAATTGAACATGAAAAAATCATTTTAGGCAACAGTTAAAATAATTTTTTTTTGGGTCTGCTTGACCTCAAAATAGCAGCGAAAAGGGGTTGACTTATATGAAAAATATAGGACAAGATTTATTCCCATTTAAAAAAAAGCATGATTTTTTAATCTGTATTCCCACTTACCCAACTTTTCATAAGACATTTTTAACCATAAAAGACTTTCTGCGTCATACCAAAGATTAAAATTTATTTTCTTTTTTTTTAAAGTCTCATTATCGTTAGATAAAAAATGAAACTTTAATGCATTATAGTTTCTATCAAATAAAATAATTTTCTTTTTACCTAGAAATTTAACTTTTTGAGGCAATATTCTTCCAGAAACAGCACTAATTTGGACATTTTTATTAATAATTTCATGGTTCCACCAGCTTCCAATAATATTATTACTATCTGTTTGTCCTTTGAAGGAAGAACCATCAATATCAAACATTTTTTCATTATTATTTAGCTTTAAATTAACATATTTTCTTTTATCGTTTTGAAAAGTTTCAGAAATAAAATTATTTAATTCTCCATTTAAATAAGTTTCTTTTGTAGTGGTGCTGTAATTCATTAAATCTATACCAAGTTTTTTAACTTTGAAATAACCTTTGCTTGTTACAGATAATTTATCTTTTTCTGCTTCAAAATTGAAAATATGTGAACCGATTAGCTCATTATTTAGATAAATTTCGTATTCTAGATATTTTAAATTACCATAATGACTAACATGACTTGATAAAAAATTAGGAAAAAAAATTATTGTAAATATTGTTATAAATATAATAATTTTTCTCATAATTTTCTTTTTGAAAACAGAAAATTTTAAAGTATTTGGCTTAAGAAAAGTTTCGTTCTTTCATTTTTTGGATTTGCGAAGAAATCTTTTGTTTTTGCTCTTTCGACTATCATTCCTTCATCCATAAAAACTACTTCATCGGCAACTTCTTTAGCAAAACCCATTTCATGAGTAACCACGATCATTGTCATACCAGCTTTTGCAAGATTTACCATTGCATCTAAAACTTCCTTAATCATTTCAGGGTCTAAAGCTGATGTTGGTTCATCAAAAAGCATAATTTTTGGTTCCATGCACAGTGCTCTTGCAAGGGCTGCTCTTTGCTGTTGTCCTCCAGAAAGTTGTCCCGGAAATTTTGCAGCTTGGTCTGCTATTTGAACTTGTTCTAATTGTTTCATAGCAAGTTCCTCTGCTTGTTTTTTTGGTGTTTTTTTTACCCATATAGGAGCCAACGTACAATTATCTAAAATTGATAAGTGTGGAAATAAATTAAATTGTTGAAAAACCATTCCTACTTCTGCTCGAATCTTTTCTATATCTTTAGTTTTTTCAGATAATTCATTACCGTCGACAATTATTTGTCCTTTTTGATGTTCTTCGAGTCTATTAATACATCTTATCAATGTTGATTTTCCAGAACCAGAGGGTCCACAAACAACTATTTTTTGTTTTTCTTTAACATCAAGATTTATATCTTTTAACACTTGAAAGTTGCCGAACCATTTATTGACTTCTTTCATTTGTATAATTGTCTCTGACATTTTATCTTTCTGTTTTATATTTTAATTCTAAATATTGACTGTATCTACTCATAGCATAACAAATTGCCCAGAATAATATAGAGGCAAATATATAGCCCTCCATGGCATATCCAAGCCATTTAGGATTTGTTTTTGCCATTTGAAGCATTCCAACAACTTCAGATAAACCAACAACAAAAATTAATGGCGTATCTTTTACTAAAGCTAAAAATGTATTTGCAATTCCAGGTATTACTAATTTTAATGCTTGAGGCAAAATCACAAAAATTTGCATTTTCCAATAACCCATTCCTAAAGATTTAGCAGCATCATACTGGCCTCTAGGTAGTGCCTGTAATCCACCTCTAATAACTTCGGCAACATAAGCGGCTTCAAAAAGAATAATTGCAGCAATCACTCTTATAAGTTTATCTACAAAAGCGTCTGAAGGTAGAAACATTGGAAACATTACTGAGGACATGAATAAAACAGTTATTAATGGTACACCTCTCCAAAATTCTATATAACCAATTGAAATATATCTGATTACTGGTAATTCAGATCTTCTACCAAGTGCTAAAATCATGCCAAGTGGAAAACAAAAAATTAATCCAAAGAAAGATACTATAAATGTTAAAGACAAACCTCCCCATGCATTAGTTTCAACCCATTCTAAGCCAAATGATCCACCTGAAATTAAAAAATTAATAATTAAAAAAGCGATTATTGGATAAAGAATTGCATAATAAAAAGTTATATAATTCTTTAATTTACCCCTCATAAAGTAACCTACAAATGCAAAACCTATTAGGAAGATGAAAGCTGTGTTGATTCTCCAATGAAAGTCATTGGGGTACATACCGTACATAAATCTTCTGAACCAAACTTTAATATATGTCCAACAAGCACCTTCTGTAGCCACACATGCCTCTTTGGTATCGCCTGATATAGTTGCTTCAAATATCATCCAATTAGAAGCTGGTGGTATAATTAAAAGGGTAAGGAAAATAATTAAAAGTGTAAGTCCTGCATTGAATGTATTATTGTTTACACTTTGGTTGATTTTATCGACTATTCTATTACCTGAATACTCAAGTCTTATCATTTGAAATCCAATCAAACCAATTATCAATGGTAAAAAGAAATTTAAAATACCAGGTAATGAATTTGAAAAATTAATGTTAAAAAAGCTTCTTAAAATAACATCAAAAATACTGATAAAAATAAGGCCTGAACCTATATATAAATAGGTTTGAAAATTAGCATTGTTTGGTTTTAATACATTAATATTAATCATTTTATTTTTCTTTGATTGCTATTTTTTTGTTATACCAATTCATTAATAAAGATATTGCCAAGCTTAGAGTTAAATAAGTTAACATTGTAATTGATACTATCTCTATTGCCCTGCCTGTCTGCATTAATGCAGTTCCTGCAAAAACCAAAACTAGATCTGGATATGCTATAGCAGCTGCTAATGATGAATTTTTAGTCAAATTCAAATATTGATTAGTTGTTGGTGGAATAATTATTCTTAAAGCTTGAGGCATTATAACAAGTTTAAGTATTTGATTAGGTGTTAGACCCACTGAGGCTGCAGCTTCTTTTTGACCTTTGCTTACTCCCTGAACACCAGCTCTTACACATTCTGCAACGAACGTTGCAGTGTATAAAGATAAAGCTAGCACCAATGCTAGTAGTTCTGGTGGAACACTTAATCCTTCTGCATAAATAAAAGATGTTTTTGACAACTGTTTTAAAACCGGTAATGCAACTTCCAATTGTACCATTCCGGTTACAAATGTTATTGCTGGAAATATTAATAATAATCCAGCTGAAATCATAAGAACTGGAAGCTGCTGACCTTTTTCTTCTTGTAATTTTCTTGCGTAATTTCTTATAAACATAATAGAAATTATTGCTGCTAAAATTGAATAGATTAAAATATCAAAATTTTCCCAAATTAAACGAGGAATGTAATAGCCTTTAACCGTTAAATAAGTAACACCAAAAATAGGTTCCGTATTTTCGGGTAAAGGTAGCGCCCTCAAAGCAGCATAGTACCAGAAAAAAATTTGTAATAGTAAAGGGACATTTCTAAAAAATTCAACATACCAGGCAGCAGTGTTTCTAATTAAATAATTAGGCGATAACCTGGCTATACCAATAATAACACCAATTATTGTGCAGAAGATAATACCTAATACTGAAACTAAAATTGTGTTTAAAAGTCCTACCAAATAAGCTTTAGCGTAAGAATGTGAGCCATCATATTCGATTAATGAAAATTGAACGTCAAATGATGATTCTTGATTTAAAAAACCATAACCAAAATCAATACCCCTCTCATCCATATTTAACTGAGCGTTAATAGTGAAAAAACCAATTACAGACACTACAAATAACAGTGTTAATAATTGAGGAATAATATTTTTAATTTTATGATTCATCTTTTGTTATGTATAAAAAAAAGGGCCAGATAAATCTAGCCCTTTCTTTTTAATAGTATTAATTAGCAATTATCTTGCTGGTGGAACGTAAAGTATACCACCTTTAGTCCAAAGTTGATTTGGACCTCTGTCTGGTAAAATTCCAGTATCAGCTATATTTCGTTTGTAGCTTTCACCGTAGTTACCAACTTGCTTGATAATTCTTAAGCTCCAGTCGTTATCTAGACCAAATGCTGCTCCTAATTCACCTTCAGCTCCAACTAATCTTTTTACTGCTGGATTATCTGAAGATTTCATGCTGTCAGCATTAGCAGATGTTATACCGTACTCTTCTGCTTCGATCATAACGTTTAGCGACCATCTAACAATGTCTTCCCAAACAGCATCACCCTGTCTTACAACAGGTCCTAATGGCTCTTTAGAAATTGTTTCTGGTAACACTATATGATCGTTTGGTTTGCTCAATTTAATTCTTTGAGCTGCTAAACCAGATTTATCTGTAGTGTACGTATCACATCTTCCTGCATCATATGCAGCTACGACTTCGTCAGCTTTTTCAAAAGTTACAGGTTCATATTTAATTCCTTTAGAATTAAAAAAGTCCCTCATGTTAAGCTCTGTTGTTGTACCTAAGTTAGTACAAGCTGATACACCTGCTTTAAATTGATTTACAGATGTAATACCAGAACTTTTTCTAACCATGAAACCTTGACCATCATAGAAGTTTACACCAACAAAAGTTAAACCAATGTCAGCATCTCTAGATAATGTCCAAGTAGTATTTCTTGATAAGACGTCTATCTCACCAGATGTTAGTGCTGTAAATCTTTCTTTTGCGCTTAATGGAAAAAATTTAACTTTTCCAGAATCGCCAAGTGTAGCAGCTGCAACAGCTCTACATAGATCTACATCAACACCAGTCCAGTTTCCTGATGCATCAGCATTAGAAAATCCTGGAAGACCTTGAGATACACCACATCTTACAAAACCCATCTTCTGAGTTTTTTTAAGAGTTTTTGATTTCTTTGCAGCCATTGCTCCAGTTTCGAAACTTACTAGTAAAGCAACAGAGGTAAGCAAATACATCAAAGTTTTTAATGTTCTTAGCATTATTTATCCCCTTTTTATTGTTAACAATAAATTACAAGTGAATGTAATTTTGATCATTATGTTTGATTAAAATTGGTTCTTCAAGATGATAAAGTGGCGTCTAATAATGACACGATCATATTAGGGTTATTAAAAGTATACTTTATCTAGTTAAATTTAATATTAATTAGTCTAAATAGTGATTTTATCAATCTTTGAGTGTTGTGGCGCGCCCTGAAGGATTCGAACCTACGACCCTCGGTTTAGAAAACCGATGCTCTATCCAGCTGAGCTAAGGGCGCCCTAATTTAAATATATATACTTACTTAAAAACATACCAGGTGGTCAATAAAAATTGGAGTTTTAATTCCAAATTTTTCAGATTTCTCATGTTGATGAATATGATGAGAATGAACAAATACTGGGATTTTTTCATCACTACTCATTTTTAAGGTGTAAATAAAATTTGTGCCTCTAAATTTTCTATCAACAACCTCTAATTTTAATTTACTTTGATCATCATGTCTTAAATCTTCTGGTTGTAATAATAGTTTAACTTTAGATCCAGCTGGAAAATTGTTTACTAGCTTTCCACGAATTTCTCCTAATATTGGATGACTTAAACTATGTACTGCACAGTCTGTTTCGACAACTTTAACATCAACAAAAACCCCCCTATTTAAAAATTTAGCCACTTCTAAGGAGTTAGGTTCATGATGAATATTATAAGGAATATCGTACTGTTTAAGGGTTTGGTTTAATAATATTCCACATTTGTCACCCATAAAAAAAGCTTCGTGTGAATCATGTGTCACAATAATAGTTGTAATATTAAATTCTTTTAAAATATCTTTAATTTTTTTTTGTAGCTCCTCCTTTAAACTTGTATCAATATTGGCAAATGGTTCGTCTAATAAAAGTAAATCTGGTCTTGAAAGCAAGGATCTCGCTAATGAAACTCTTTGGGCTTCACCAGAGCTAATTTGATGAGGATATTTTTCTTGTATATCTTCAAGATGAAGAATTTTGATTAGATCTTTGTCTGAATAATTAAATTTTGAACCATTTTTTCTTTTTGCACCAATATTAATATTTTCCAAAACATTGAAATGTGGGAATAGGGAATTATCTTGAAAACACATAGCGATATTTCTTTTTTCGGGTTCTAGATTAAAATTTCCAGAAGATATTGTTTTTCCTTTAAGATTAATCTCTCCAGATTTTAAATCTTGCAAACCTGCAATTGTTCTTAAAATGGTGGTCTTTCCAACTCCAGATGGTCCTAGCAAACATATGATTTCACCTTTTTCTTTTATTGTTAGTGATACATTATCGATTTTGTTTTTTTTACTTGCAACAAAAGTGGCATTTTTAATTTCAAGAAAATTTGAACTCATTTGGATGTAATATAACTTTATTTTTCAGAAAGTATATATTTAGAAATAAATAATATAAATATACTAGCCCATATAATTAGACATAAAGATGGAAAAGCAGCTGCTTCTAATAAATCCTGCGCAGCATATGAGTACGCTTTTGTTGCGAACGTCTCAAAATTAAAAGGTCTCAATATTAAAGTGATTGGGAGTTCTTTAATAATTTCCAAAGCTATCAAAACACCAACAAGTAAGATATTGGTTCTTAAATAGGGTAAGTGAATAGTTGAGAATGTTTTTAGTTTTGAATATCCAAGAAGATATGCATTTTCATCGATTGAATTGTTTATTTTAGAATAACCAGATTTAATTCCATTATAAGAAAGTGAAAAAAATCTTACAAAATACGCAATCACTAGACCAACTATAGATCCAATAAATACATTTTTAAAACTATTAAATCCAAAAATTGAACTTAGTAAGTCACTGAACCAAGAAATAAACGTTATAAATGCAACAGCTAAGATTATTCCAGGTAAAGCATAACCTGATACTGAGAAAGTAGATAAATAACTAATTAGTTTATTTTTAGATACTCTATTTCCATAATTAGTCATAAATGAAAATGTAATCAAGAACAAACTAGATAAAAATACTAATAATAATGTGTTCATATTTAGTGACCAAAAATTAATATCTTGAAAATATTTTGGAAATTTTATTGTCCAATAAGTCATTTGGGAAACTGGAAAAACAAAACTACAAAAAAATAAAATTGAGCAAAAACACGTAGCAAAAATAGATTTACCACCTGCAAGCTCAATTTTGGGAATGGGCTTATTGCCTTTTGAATTTTGATGATACTTTGCACCTTTTCTTGATAAATTTTCAAGAACAAATAATAGAAGGATAAAAAATAACAAAACAAACGATAATTGATTTGCAGTTGTTAAATCATCAAAAGATATCCAGGCATTGTAAATTGCTGTCGTTAATGTCGAAATACTAAAAAAATCTACAGTACCAAAATCTGACAAGGTTTCCATAGCAACAAGGGATAACCCCACTACTATTGCAGGTCGTGCAGAGGGTAAAATAATTTTAAAAAAACTTTCATATGATGATAAACCTAAATTTTTTCCTACTTCTATAAGATTATGAGATTGAAATACAAAAGAAGCCCTTGTTAAGACATAAACATAACCAAACAAAGAGAAAGAAATTGAAAACATTGAGCCAATTAATCCATCAAATTTAGGTATATTTTTATTATAATCTCCTTCTCCAAATAAAAAAGTTAATATACTAAATGCAGTCCCATAATTTTCAAAAAAAGCAACCAAAGAATAGGCATAAATATAAGCTGGAACAGCAAAAGATAATATCAATGCCCATTTAAAAAAATTCACTCCAGGAAATTTATAAAAAGATACAAAATAAGCTGAGGTTACACCAAATATAAAAGTTAGTAATAAAACACCTAATAAAATTAAGAATGAATTACTTAAATATTTTATAAGAAAGGTGTCTTTTAAAAGATCTAAATAATTTCCTGTTGTATCAAAAAAACTTAAAAAAACTGTAAATATAGGTATAGCTACCAGTAAAGGTACTAAAAACGCAAAAATAACCCAAAAATTTATTCTCTTTATCAATACTCCTCCTAAATTTAGTCCCCGGAGGAGTCCAGGGACTAAATTATTCTATTATAAAATTACCAACCAGCTTCGTTCATTACTTTCAAAGCTTTAGCTTGGAGTTTTCCATAATTAGAAACTTTTGTTTTTAGATCTTGTTTAAAATCTAAACCAAATTGTGCAATTAATTTATTTGCCTTAACTCCTGGTATCATCGGATACTCAAAAGTATTGTTAACAATATGCTGTTGAGCTTCAGGGGTTAGAAGAAACTCTAACAATTTAACTGCATTAGCTTTATTTGGTGCGTGTTTTAATATACCGCCACCGCTGATGTTCATATGTGTACCTCTTCCGTCCTGATTTGGGAAGAAAGGCATTACTTTTTTAGCTGCCGCTTGTTGTTCAGCACCTTTATTTCCAGATAACATTAAAGCTAAGTAATAAGTGTTTGCTACTGCCCAATCTGCTTCTCCAGCAGCTACAGCTAATATCTGTGCTCTATCGTTACCAGTTGGTTTTCTAGCAAAGTTATTTACCATTCCTTTGGCCCAAGCTGCAGTATTTTTCTCACCATTATTTTTAATAAGTGATGCAACTAAAGACTGATTATAAATGTTACTTGATTTTCTTATTACTACTCTACCTTTGTATTTAGGATCAGCTAAATCTTCATAACTCATATTCCATGAAGGATTAACTGTTTTTGGATTGTAATAAATTATTCTTGCTCTTTTTGCTATTCCAACCCAATAAGGTGATCTAAAGTTAGCAGGTACAACTTTTTTTATAGCTGCAGAACTTGCTCCCTTTTGAAACATTCCTTCAGCTTGAAAAGCTCCTAATCTTCCAGCATCAGCGGTTATATAGATATCTGCTTTGCTGTCCTTCCCTTCTTCTTTTATTCTTTTTTGTAATGCTTTATCTTTTCCAGATACTACATTTACTTTTACTCCAGTTTTTGATGTAAATTTTTTATAAAGCTGAACATCAGAATCGTAATGTCTTGCACTAAAAACATTTACTTCATTTGCAAAAACTGAATTTGCAACTAACATTGTTGAAAACAAACCAACAATAGCTAGTCCAATTACTCTAATTAACTTATTCATAGTTTCCTCCTTGCGAATGGTTATCACATAAATGATAATGATTATCAATGGCGAAAACGTCGCATACCTGACTATTTTAGTAGGAATAGAGAATAATACTTTTGATTATCTAACCAAACTCGCTCGGTGGTCCAACCAGCATTTGAAGCCAATCTTTTAAATGATTGAATAGTAAATTTATTTGAAATTTCAACTAAAATTCTCTCACTTTTTTTTAAAAAAAATTTCTTATTACCGATACTAAAATTTTGATTAATTTTGCTTACTAAAAAACCTTGAATACATCTTAATTTATTATTGTAATATCCATGATAATAAAAATCTTTAATATTTAGATTAGTTTTTTGTGTTCTATTTATAATATTGATTAAATTTAAACTAAATTTAGCTGTATACCCCTTTCTATCATTATAAGCTTTATCAAGGGTTGTTTTATTTTTAATAAGATCAACACCAATAAATAAATAGTTGTTTTTACTTATACTTTTTCTTAACTTTTTTAAAAACTTAATTTCCTCTTTGTTGTAAAAATTACCAATAGAGGAACCTAGAAAAAAATACACTTTTGTTGTTTCTTTAAGATTGGGTATTTTAAATTGCTTAGAATAATCAATTTTTTTAGGTTTTATTTTAATTTTGGGGTATTTTTTTTTAAGTTTTTTTACTGACTTCTTTACATAATCTAATGATATATCGAGTGGGACATAATATTTTACATCCTTATTAATTAATAACTTTATCTTATCTATAGCTCCGCTTCCAAGTTCTATATACGATAGCTTTCCATTAAATAGTTTGGGTATTTCTTTAGAAATTTTTTTTAATATCTCTTTTTCTTTTCTTGTAGGATAATATTCTTTTTGTTTTGTAATTTTCTCAAAATATTTACTTCCCTGTAAGTCATAATGATACTTTGACGGGATTCTTTTGTTTTTTTTAGATAAGCCAATAATGAGATCTTTTTTAAATGTCATTGTTTAATTGTTGTTTTGTATACAGAAAATAATCGAAAAGTACAATTGACATATGTTTTTTTAGTATTAAACATTTCGTATGCTTTTAACAAATATACTTCTTTTTTTTATTCTTGTTACTTTACTCACGTACACATTTCTGCCTTGGGAATATAAAAAAGGGAAATTTATCAAACCTTCAATTAAGGTTATGACGTACTGGTGGTTAATGTTTTTTGCACTATCAGCCATTGTTATTTTTGCTATTGGATCAATAATATTTACCTAGATTTAATATTATCCTGAGGAACGATTTTTTGAGTTATTCTGTCTAAAACTATAGCTAATATTACTATACCTGTACCACCAATCACAGCAGCACCAATATCTAATCTACCAAGAGCAACATATACGGTTAAACCTAGACCGCCCGCCCCGATTAATGCTGCTATAACAACCATCGATAAAGCTAACATTAATGTTTGGTTTACTCCTGCCATTATTGTTTTCAATGCAAGCGGTAATTCAATTCTGTGTAAAATTTTAAATTTGGATAAGCCTAGACTTGCGCCTGCTTCTTTAAATCCTTTACCAACCTGTCTTATTCCTAAATTTGTTAGCCTGATGACTGGTGGCAAAGCAAATATAATTGTTGCTACCACTCCAGGTGTTAATCCTACACCAAATAGCATTACAACAGGTATAAGGTAAACAAAACTTGGAATAGTTTGCATTATATCTAATATAGGTCTTAAAATTATTTCAAAAATTTTACTTCTAGACGCTGCAATACCTAATGGTATTCCAATAATCATACAAAAGATAACGGCTGTAAAAATCATGGCAAGAGTTGTCATTGTCTCTTTCCATAAATCAACTAAGTCTATAGCGATTAAGCTTATAGCCGCAAAAAAAGCAAATTTTACTCCGTTTGTTTTCCATGCAAAAAAAATAAATATTAAAATGACAATTGGAAATGGTATCCAGTTGAATAGCGAGTCTAATCCTTCAAGAGTTCCATCAATAGGTGCGGCTAACTTCTTAAAGAGCGGCCGTTGTGTAAACAGCCACTCTTTAATATTTCTTTCAATCCATTCTGCTATTGGAATGTAGATTTCGTAGTCAGAAGGTGCAAGTTTTAAGTTCACTGAACTTATATTTGCAGCTTATTTAATCCAACTATTGAAAGTACTTTGGTTAGCCTTGATCCATTCAGCAGCATGCTTTTTAATTGCTCTTTCGCTTTTCTCGCCCGCATTCATTTTCATGTTTTGAGCAGCAATATCAGCTAGAGGAATTGACGCTTTTTTAAGCATCTTCTCTATATCTTTATTTGCTTTTAAGAAATCTGCGTTAGCAGCTGGTCTGATGTCATCAGCACCAAAACCCATATTAATTTTAGATTTTGTTGCATTAGCTACACCAACTTTTTTAGTACCGCTGTAAGGAACTTCTATCCAAACAACATCCTGTCCAAGTTTTAAAGCACCGACAGTCCAATTCGGAGTCCATGTATAAAATAATACTGGTTTTCCGTTTTTATATTTAGCAACTACGTCAGCCATTGAAGCAGAGTAGTCAGCTTTTACTGGATTAATAAAATCGCCTAAGTTTAGTTCAGCAAAGTGTTTTGTAATTTGCTTTTCGCAACCCCAACCTGGAGGGCAAGCAACCATGTCTGCTTTACCATCGCCATTAGAGTCCCATGCTTTGGCGTTATTTTTAATATCCATTACGCTTTTGATTCCATACTTGTCAGCTGATTTTTTATCAACTAGATAGCCTTGTAATCCGCCTTTTTTCATCACGTAACCAACGGTTTTTACTTTTCCTTTGGCTTCTTTGATGTAACCATCGTGAGTTCCAAACCATCCATTAACCCATAGGTCTAGATCTCCCGCAGCTGCAGCTACGTAAAATACTGAAGGTTTGATAGCTTTAGGTTCAGTTACTGTGTGTCCCATTGCTTCCAAAGCTTGTTTGTATATTTCAGCTTGGAAATAACCAGTATCCCAGTTTGCTTTTGCCATTTTAACTTCCGCAGCATTAGCAGCGTTTGTGATAGTGATCGAAGTAAACAGAGCAACTATTAACTTAAATAGTCTCATTTTTCCCCCTTAATTATTAATTAATAATTGCGAAAAACTAGCATGTATAAAATGTTAATGTAACCGCAACACAACTAAAAAGTGAATTTTATCTCACATTATTGTTAAAATAGGGCTATATTTAGTAAAAATAATAAAATGAAAAATTCTATAGATAACAAAATAGGCTGGAATTTTGATAATACTTATGTGGGCTTATCTGAAAAAATTTTAACTAAAATTAAACCTGTAACAGTAAAAGAACCAAAGTTGTTAATTCTAAACAAAAGTCTAGCTGAGAATTTAGGTTTAAATTTTTCTGGAATTAATAAAGATGAATTAGCTTCAATTTTTTCAGGAAATGAATTACCAAAAAATTCAAATTGTATTGCACAAGCATATGCCGGACATCAATTTGGTCACTTCACAACTCTTGGTGATGGAAGAGCTGTTGTTTTAGGCGAACATATAACTAAAGAAAATAAAAGATTTGATATTCAATTTAAAGGATCTGGCAGAACTCCCTATTCTAGAAATGGTGATGGAAGAGCAGCTTTGGGCCCAATGTTAAGAGAATATATAATAAGTGAGGCTATAAATAGCCTTGGTATTCCAACAACAAGAAGTTTAGCTGTTGTATCTACAGGTGAAATAGTTCTTCGTGAAACACCTTTGAGAGGAGCTATTTTAACACGAGTAGCATCGAGCCATATTAGAGTTGGTACCTTTCAATATGTTGCTTTAACTGGTGATGAAAAGGCATTTAAGTCTTTATTAAATTATACGGTAGACCGACATTATCCGGAAATTAAAAATTCAAATAATATTGCTTTAGAACTATTAAAAATAGTTATCAAAAAACAATGTGATCTAGTTACAAATTGGATGCGAGTTGGCTTTATCCATGGAGTAATGAACACAGATAATATGGCTATATCAGGAGAAAGTATAGATTATGGGCCATGTGCATTTATGGATAATTATGATCTTAATACTGTTTTTAGCTCAATAGATCGCAATGGGAGATACGCTTACGGAAATCAACCTATAATAACAAAATGGAATTTAGCAAGGTTCGCTGAAACACTTCTGCCTTACATTGATAAAAACAAAGATGAAGCTATTAAAATAACAACTGACACTATAAATGAATTTGATTCAATATACGAAAAAAAATGGAACAATATGATGAAAGCAAAACTTGGGTTAATTGAAAAAAAAGATGGAGATAAAAAAATTATATTAGATCTTTTAAATTGGATGGAAAACAATAAAGCCGATTACACAAATACTTTTCTTTACTTGTTGGAAGATGATTTTAAAAATAATAAGATTTATGAAAAAGAAGCATTTATAAAATGGTATAAAAAATGGAGAAATCGTATCAATAATGAATCGTTGTTATTAATGAAAAAGTCAAACCCTTCTTTAATACCTAGAAATCATATTGTTGAAAATGTTTTAAAAATGGCTGAACAGAATGATTTAAAGCCTCTTAATGAACTTTTAAAACTTGTAAAAAAACCATACGAAAAACATACCAATATAGATGATTATCAAAAAGCTGATAAAAATTCTAATAAATATCAAACTTTTTGTGGAACCTAAAATTTTTTGATTTTATTTGCATTTGTTGCATAAACCAAAAAATTCTAAATTATATTTCTTATATTTCATTCCAGAATTATCTTCGAAATTAGTCAAATATTTAGAGAGTTTGCTGTTTTTTATTTCTTTTACGTGTTCGCAATTATTACAAATCGAAAATGCAGTTGCTTTTGAAATTTCACAATAAGAATTTTTACAAGCTATAAAAGCGTTTTTACTTTCAATCTTATGTATTTTTCCTATTTCAATGAGCTTTTCTAAAGCTCTGTAAACCTGCAGGGGTGCTTTAATTCCTCTTTTTTGAACGTTATAAAGTATTGAATAAGCTTTAAGTGGTCCTTTTGCCTTCTCGATTATACTAAGAACAATTTGTTGGTTTTTTGAGAGTTGTTCTTGTTTCTGAGTCATAAATTATTTTAACACTTTCATTTTATTTTTTCAAATCTGAAACTTTTTTAAATTTTATTAATGATAATATAAACAATAATAACGTAGCAGTTATAATTGAAGGTCCTGAAGCTGAATTAATTTTCAGTGATGTGAATAAGCCAGCTAAAACAGATATCAATCCAAATATTACTGAAAAAATAACCATCTGTTTAGGATTATTAGAAACATTTCTTGCGGTTGCAGCAGGAATTATAAGCATACCAGTTATCAAAAGCAGTCCTACAATTTTAATTGAAATGGCAATAAGAGCTGCGGTTAGAATTGTAAAAATTGCATTGAATTTATCAGGCTTCATGCCTTCAGCCTCTGATAATTCATAATTTACCGTTGATGCGAATAATGGCTTCCAGATTAATTTAAGAACAATTAATATTAAACCTCCACCTAGCCAAATAACCAATAAATCATTTTGATTTACAGCTAAAATGTCTCCAAATAACAAAGCCATTACATCAAATCTAATTGAAGTTAAAAAACCTATAACTACAAGTCCAACAGCTAATGAAGAGTGAGCTAATAAACCTAATAAAGCATCATTCGGTAAATTTGTTTTTTTTTGTAATTGCAATAATAAGATTGCTAAGACCGCAGAGATTACAAAAACTGAAAACGCGATATTAATTTCAAAAAATAACGCCATGGTAACACCTAATAATGCTGAATGAGCCAAAGTACCTGCAAAAAAAGATAATCTTCTCCAAACTACAAAGCATCCAAGTGGTCCAGTTACAAGTGAAATGCCTATCCCCGCTATCAGCGCTCTAATAAAAAAATCGTCAAGCATAATTATTTTTTGGGATCTATTGATCCATCCGCTGAATGTGAATGATCATGTTCGTGTTCATATAAAGATAATATATTTGAAGCCTTGTCCCCAAATAGATCTTTATATTTCTGATCTTTAACTACAGAATGGGGTTTTCCTGAGCAACAAACATGTCCGTTTAAACATATAACAAAGTCTGTTGCTGACATTACAACATGAAGATCATGTGAAATTAAAAGAATTCCACAATTTAATTTTTCTGATATTTTTTTAATTAATTCATACAATGCAATTTCACCTTTAAAATCAACGCCTTGTACTGGTTCATCTAATACTAAAAGTTCAGGTTTTTTTGCAATGGCTCTTGCTATTAAAACTCTTTGAAATTCACCGCCAGATAAATTACTCAAGCTTTTATTTTTTAAATGATCAACCCCTGTTAAATTTAAAGCAACGTTAATTTGATCATTTTTTAAATCTTCAGTTAACGACATAAAATCAATTACTCTTATGGGGAGCGTCCAATCAACTGAAACTTTTTGTGGTACATAACCTATTCTTTCAGTAAATCTTCTAACTCTTCCTTCTATTTTTTTGTAAATACCTAAGGCAATTTTTGCTGTGGTGGACTTACCTGATCCATTGGGGCCAATTAAAGTAACTATTTCACCTTGTTTTATTTCTAATGAAACTTCTTTTATTAATGCTTTATCATTTATGTAATAGCTCGCATTTTCTACTTTTAAGAGAATTTTTTTATTTTTATTTTCCATAATAAAACCCTTGATTAACAAAATGTAATATTATAACAAACGTTATATTATAACAAATTAAGGAGCAACATGAAAAGAACCCTATTTATTACATTATTTTTATCTATATTTTCTTTTTACAGTACAGTGTCTGCAGACGTTAAAGTAGTTACTTCAATTAAGCCAATACATTCTTTGACTGCATACGTTATGGATGGTGTTGGCAAACCTAATGTAATAGTAGATGGTTATAATTCACCACACGGTTTTAGCTTAAAACCATCACATGCAAAAATGATTGAAAACGCTGATCTAATTATTTGGGTTGGTGAAGATTTAGAAGCATTTCTAGAAAAACCATTAGATTCAATTGCAAAAAAAGCAAAAAAAGTTGAATTGATGGATTTAAAAGGAATTAAAAAATTAAAATTTAGAGAAAAAAATATTTTTGAAGGTCATGACGATCATGGACATAAAAAAGATAAACATGACGATCATGGTCACAAAGAGCATAAGGAGCATGGACACAAAGAGGATAAGCATGATGATCATGGTCACGAAGGACATGCTCATGGAGAACATGATCCACACATTTGGTTAGACCCAATGAATGCTAAAGTGATTATTAAAGAAATTACAAATCAATTAGTTAAGCTTGATTCAGCAAACAGCGCAAAATACAAAGCTAATTCTAGAGAAGCTATTTCTGATATAGAGGCGTTAACAAAATCTATCAAAAAAGATTTAAATAAAAATTCAAGAGTTGTAGTTTTCCATGATGCTTATCAATATTTTGAAAATAGATTTGGAATTAAAGTTCTTGGTGCGTTAACTGTTAATGCGGATGTATTACCTGGTGCTGAACAATTAGCTGAGATTAGAGAAGTTATTGAACATGAAAAAGTTAATTGTATTTTTTCAGAACCGCAGTTTAATCCTTCAATTATAAAAACAATTGCAAAAGATACAAATATTAAAACTGGTGTGTTAGATCCTCTAGGAGCAACCATAGACAAAGGTAAAGGCATGTATCCAAAATTACTGAAAAATATGTCTTCATCTTTTAAAGGCTGCTAATTTTTGATCCTATTTTTATTTGAATCAAAGAAATAAACATTTTCTTTAGAAAATGATATTTGGGAATGATTTTTATTGATATTGCTTGAAGTTTTTATTCTAAACTCTTCTCCATCTACAGACGAGTATATAATCTTATCAAATCCAAGATTTTCTATAAGATCAATCTTAATTTTGGCTTTAATATCTTGAGAATTGTCAGCCTTAATATGTTCGGGTCTAATTCCTAAATAAATATCATCATTGAATTTATAACCATTAAACTGGATATCATTATTAAAAATATTAATTGTATTTCCATTTTTTATTTTTCCTTTATCAATTTTTAAAATATTCATTCTCGGGGACCCTATAAATTCTGCTACAAAAATATTATTTGGGTTATTATATATTTCATCAGGTGATCCGTATTGCTCCATTACGCCCTGATTTAAAATAACAATCTTATCAGCTAGAGTCATAGCCTCAACTTGATCGTGTGTAACATAAATCATATTTGTACTAAGTTTTTTATGAAGTTTTGAAATTTCTACACGCATTTCTGATCTTAAAGCAGCATCAAGATTTGAAAGCGGTTCATCGAACAAAAATAATTTAGGGTTTCTCGTTATTGCACGTCCTATTGCCACTCTTTGTCGTTGTCCACCAGAAAGTTGTCTTGGTTTTCTCTCAAGAAGATCTTCAATTTGAAGAGTTTTAGCGGCGTCCTTTACCTTTTTATCTATTTCACTTTTATCAAGCTTTTCATTTTTCAATCCGAATGACATATTTTCGTAAACATTCATGTGCGGGTATAAAGCATATGATTGAAAAACCATTGCAATTCCTCTTTTTGATGGAATTAAATTATTAATTATTTTTTTATCTAAATGTATTTCACCCTCATCAACTGACTCTAAACCAGAAATCATTCTAAGTAGTGTCG
>CACLSS010000006.1 GCA_902609645.1 uncultured Pelagibacteraceae bacterium
AAGTATCCTCTTTATAACGCTGATATAGCTGTTAAGAAAATCTATCAAACAAATATTTTTCAAGCGAAAGTTTTTAAAAAATTTAAACTTAAAAATAAAAAAAATATAAAGAATAAAATAAAAAAGATCATATCTTCTGACAAAAAGTCTCTGAAAGTTCTGGAGAAAATAATTCACCCTCTTGTGAGAGAACAAATGAGAAAATTTACGAAAAAAAACAATGGAAAAAAATTTATAATTTTTGAAATACCACTTCTTGTTGAAAGTAAACAGATGAAAAATTACGATAGGATTATATTTGTAAATTCAAGAAAAGATTTAAGGTTAAAAAGATACCTTAAAAGGGGAAATAATAAAAGATTTTTTGATCTCTTAAACAAAAGACAACTTTCACCTACAAAAAAAATTAAATTTTGTGACTATGTTATCAACAACAATGGTTCTATAAAACTTTTAAAAAAAAATATTAAAAATATAATGCTGAAATTATGAATGAAATTTTTTTGGATACAGAAACAACAGGTTTGTCAGCCAAAGATGGTGATAGGATTGTTGAGATAGCTTGTATAGAAACTAAAAATTTAATTCCAACAAATAGAGTATTTCACAAGTTAATAAACCCTCAAAAAAAAGTTTCCTTAGAAGCCTTTAAAGTCCATGGATTTTCAGATGATTTTTTAAAAGGGAAAGAAAAATTTGATGAAGTTGTCGAAGATTTTCTAGAATTTATAAAAGATAAAAAATTAATAATTCATAACGCGCCTTTTGATGTCGGTTTTTTAAATACTGAGCTTAGAAGAGTAAACAAAAAAATTTTAGATTTAAAAAATGTTGAAGATTCTCTTAGTTTGGCACGATCAAAATTTCCTGCATCATCTAATTCTTTAGATAATCTGTGCAAAAGATTCAATATAGATCTTTCTAGAAGAACTAAACATAACGCTCTTCTTGATTGTGAACTTTTGAGAGAGGTATATATAAACTTAGTAGACCAGAAAGAGCCATCGTTATCGTTTCAACAAAAAGAAGACCAGATAACAAATTTCGAAATTGAAAAAAGTAGTAAAAACCGGGAAAAAATTATTGTTGAAATAAAGCCAGAGGAGTCAAAAAGGCACATCGAATTTCTTAAAAATGAGCTGAAAAAAAATTTTTATTGAGACTTTTTACTCAAATAAAGTTTTTCAAAATCTATTTCTTTTTGTAAATTTACGTCTTTAAATCCTGATTTTTCAAACAAAAAGATTAAAGTACTTCTTATCTCTGGATACACCGTTTTGGGAACCTCTGCTAATATAATTTTTTCCATCTGAGACTTTTCCAGTTTTTTTTCAAAATTCACTAAAGTCGAAAAACAAATTGAAATAGGACTCACTTTAGAATCCTTTTTTGAAACAAGATATAATGTAGTATCAATTTCTATGACATTTTCGTTAATTTTCTTACTTTGAATATCAAAGTTTACTAAAAAATCTTTAATATCTTTTTGTAAAAGAAAGTAGGTTTTCGCGCCAGCAATTTCGAATGATAAATCTTTTATGTATTTAGATACTATTTTATACATCACCTTCCTCTTTATTTTTTTTATCTACTATCTCACCCTCAATATAATCTTTTGTTTCACTATTAACATTCTTCTTTTTCAAAAAAGATCTTATGAAATACTTTCTAGTCCAAGGTATTAAAAGAAAAAATCCTATTGTGTCAGTTACAAAACCAGGAAAAATTAACAAACATGCCGCAAAAGCTATAGAAGCTCCAGAGATCATTTCAAAAAGAGGCAATTGATTTTTGTACATGCTCAACACACCTGATCTCAATGTACTTAGACCTTGTATCTTAGCAAAATAAATACCAATCACTGCGGTAATGAAAATTAACAAAATGGTATTAAATGCACCTATATTTTGGCCAATTTTGATCATCAAGAATATTTCTATGGCTGGAATGGCTACTATAAATAAGAAAATTGTGTTCATTTGTCCGTTTCCAAATTATATTAATAATGTATATTTATCAAATAATGAGTAACAACTTTGGATATTTAGACATAATACTTTTAGCAATGATAGCTGGGTTTATTATTCTAAGATTAAGAAACATTCTTGGAAGAAGAACTGGCCATCAAGACAAAGTCTATGGAGGATTTTCAGAGAAAGAATTTGATAAGTTTAAAGAAAAAATGAAATCGAAAACAAAAAAATCACAAACAGATTTTGATAAAGAACAAAGAAGAGAATTTTTAAAAGGCGCCGAAATTGCTTATGAAACAATTATTAATTCATTTGCGAAAGGCGATAAAAAAACCTTAAAAGACCTGTTAACTAAAGAAATGAGAACAAATTTTGAGTCTGCGATCGAGGAAAGAGATAAAAATAATATAAAATCTGAGTTAACATTTATAGGTGTAAAATCTTCTGTAGTTGAAAATTTTGAAAAAACCGCAACAGCTCTATTTTTCACAGTAAAATTTGTAAGCGAAATAATTTCAGTAAAAAGAGACAAAAATAATAACATTGTTGAAGGTGACCCAGATAAAATCAAAACCGTAATAGACAAGTGGAAGTTTACTCGTCCAACTTCAAGCTCGAGTCCAAATTGGTACCTCTCTGAAATCAAAAATAGTTGAAAAAGAAATCAAAATTATCTGAAAAAGATAAAAAAAGTTGGGAAGATTTTTTAAAAAATCCATTAAATATTGAGGACAAAGAAAAAAACAAAACAGAAACTAATAAGTTTTCAAGATTTAAATTTGATCTCCATGGACTATCTATAGATGAAGCAAGCAAAAGAGTGACAGAAATTATTGAAAGTTGCTATGAAAAAGGTTTTAAAGAAATTTTACTTATAACTGGACAGGGACATCACTCAAATTTAGATAAAAATGTTTATGTTTCTAAGGACCACAGCACCTTGAAAGGAACGATACCAGAGTTAATTAAAAATAATTCAGCTTTGAGTTCAAAAATTATAAAAATTGAAAACGCTTCTTTAAGAGAAGGTGGTATGGGAGCTTTAATTATAAGATTAAAAAAATTTAAAGTATAAATTTTGAAAGATCTGTATTTTTTACAAGATCTCCTAAATTTTTGCTGACAAATTCTTTATTAACCTTGATAGTTTGTCCAGCTTTATCTGAAGCAGTAAAACTTACTTCATCCAAAACTTTTTCTATTATTGTGTGTAATCTTCTTGCTCCAATATTTTCAACTGTAGTATTAATTTCGGTAGATAGTTTTGCTAGCATATCTATACCGTCATCAGAAAAATCAAGTTCAACGTCTTCAGTTTTCAATAAAGCTTTATATTGTTTTATCAAACTATTGTCAGGCTCTTTAAGAATTCTTTTAAAATCATCTTCAGTTAAAGCATTTAATTCAACTCTTATTGGCAAACGTCCTTGTAATTCTGGAAGTAGATCCGAAGGTTTTGCTAGTTGAAATGCACCAGAAGCAATAAATAAAATATGATCTGTTTTAACTGGGCCATATTTAGTATTTACAGTTGTTCCTTCTATTAAAGGAAGCAAATCTCTTTGAACACCTTCCCTAGAGACATCTCCACCAATTCTATCTCCTCTTGCTGAAACTTTATCAATTTCGTCAAGAAATACGATACCATTATTTTCTGTTGAGTCTTTTGCCTGCTTAATTATTTTATCTTGCTCAATCATCTTATCAGACTCTTGCGCAATCAATATGTCGTGTGACTCCTTAACATTCATTTTCTTTTTTTTGCCCTTAGAAACCCCAGACTTACCTAATATCTCACCTATATTAACCATACCGATATTAGCGCCAGGCATTCCAGGAATTTCGAAGCTTGGCATTCCAGATGAAGTGTCATTTACCTCAATCTCAATTTCATTCTTATCTAGATCACCAGAACGTAATCTTTTTCTAAAGCTTTCTCTTGTAGCTAAGCTAGCTTTTTTACCCACGAGAGCGTCTAGAACCTTTTCTTCTGCAGCTAATTGAGCTTTTGCGTATACTTCTTTTCTTCTTTTTTCCTTTTCCATAGCAATAGCTATTTCGATCAGATCTCTAATAATTTGTTCTACGTCTTTACCAACATAACCTACTTCAGTAAAACGCGTTGCTTCTACTTTTATAAAAGGTGCTTGAGCTAACTTTGATAACCTTCTTGAGATTTCTGTTTTACCAACACCCGTTGGCCCAATCATCAAAATATTTTTTGGTAAAACTTCATCTTTCATATCATCAGAAAGAGCTTGTCTTCTCCATCTGTTTCTCAATGCTACTGCTACCGCCCTTTTGGCCTGATGTTGTCCGATCACATATCTGTCCAATTCCGAAACTATTTCTCTAGGAGATAGTGCACTTACTTTTGAACTATCTTTATTTGAAGACTCTTTAACAATTTTCAAATTTGGTGCTTTTTGCGTCATAATTAAACTTTTTCCGTAGTAACATTTCCATTCGTAAATACGCAAATTTCAGATGCTACTTTTAATGATTTTTTTGCTATTTCTTCTGCCGACATTTCACTATCCATTAAAACTTTTGCAGCAGCTAGAGCATAATTTCCCCCAGAACCTATTCCAATTATACCGTCCTCTGGCTCTAAAACATCTCCGGTCCCCGAAATAATAAAACTTTTTTCTTTGTCCGCTACTGCCATTAATGCTTCTAGTCTCCTAAGGTATTTATCTGTCCTCCAGTCTTTAGCAAGTTCAACAGCTGCTCTTGTAAGATTACCCGCATGCTTTTCTAATTTAGCCTCTAGTCTTTCAAAAAGAGTTAGTGCATCTGCAGTTGATCCAGCAAATCCTGCAATCACATTTCTTTTCTCAATCTTTCGAACTTTTTTGGCTTTACTTTTCAGTACTGTATTTCCTAAGCTAACTTGTCCATCGCCAGCTACAATAGTTTGATTTCCCTTCCTAATTAGGACTATTGTGGTTCCATGCCAATTTTGGTTTGTGCTCATAACTAATATGTAGCTACTCATTTTGAATCTTCAAGACCCTGCGGTCATTTATTGATAAATGATAAATTACACTATATATCTAAGTTAAATTTCTAATTTATGTCTAGAAAAGCTAAAATATTAAGAAAAACAAAAGAAACAAATATTTCCGTTGAGGTGAATTTAGACGGAAAGGGCAAGTATCAAATAAAGACCAAAATAGGTTTCTTAGATCATATGCTAGAGCAACTTGCTAAGCACTCTCTCATTGATATGAAAATAAATGCTAAAGGCGATACTCATATCGATCTCCATCACACAACTGAAGACACGGGTATTGCTATCGGAGAGGCTATAAAAAAAGCAGCTGGAAATAGAAAAGGAATTAAAAGGTACGCTACTACAAACATCCCTATGGATGAAACGCTAACCCGTGTTTCTTTGGATATATCAAATAGACCATATTTAATTTGGAACGTAGACCTTAAAGTAGAAAAACTTGGCGAAATGGATACAGAACTTTTTAAAGAATGGTTCCAAGCTTTTGCACAGTCTGCGGGTATAACGCTACATGTAGAAAATATTTACGGTGAAAATAGTCATCATAAAATTGAGTCTTGTTTTAAAGCCCTAGCAAGATCTCTTAAAGAAGCTCTGGAAATTGATAAAAGAATTAAAAATTCAATACCATCTACTAAGGGCACTATTTAAAATAAATGAACGTCACTATTGTTGACTACCAATCGGGCAATATAAGCTCAGTCATCAACTCTTTTACAGAGGTCGCTAAAGGCAAAGTTAATATAGAAGTAACTTCAGATATAAAAAAAATAAAGTTTAGCGACAAGATCGTTCTACCTGGTCAAGGATCTTTCAAAAGTTGCGTAGACTCTCTTAACGGTATAAATGGACTTGCAGATACGCTGAAAGAATTTGCCATCACCAATAAGAAACCACTACTTGGAATTTGTGTCGGTTTACAAATGTTTGCAGATGTAGGTTATGAAGAGGCAGAAACAAAAGGACTAGGTTGGATCTCAGGAAAAGTTTCTAAAATTGATAATCAAAATGGAAAATTTAAACTTCCACACATTGGTTGGAATGAAATTGAAATACAAAAAGAAAGTAAAATATTTAAAGATATAAAAAATAAATCTCATATGTATTTTGTACATAGCTATGAATTTATTCCTGAAGATAAATCGGTCATTTCAGCTACAACAGATTATTCATCAAAGATTGTCTGTTCAATTGAAAGACATAATTTATTCGGTACACAATTTCACCCAGAAAAGAGTGATAAAACTGGATTAAAAATAATTGAAAATTTTATAAAGTTATAATGAAGATTTTTCCTGCTATAGATATAAAAGATAAAAAATGCGTGAGGCTCATCAAGGGTGACTTTGATAATAAAACTGAATACGAGATTTCACCAATTGATCAAGCAGGTAAATATAAAGATTATGGTTTCAAAAATTTACATATAGTTGATTTAGACGGTGCCTTAACAGGAATGACAGCAAACCTAGATATAATTAAGGAAATTTCAAACAAATATGATTTTAAAATTGAAATAGGTGGTGGAATTAGAACTATAGATAGTATTAAAAAATATATTGATGCAGGTGTTGAGAAAGTCATTTTAGGAAGTGCCGCTATTAAAAATAAAGAATTTTTAAAAAAAGCTTGTGATAAATTTAAAAATAAAATTGCCTTAGGATTGGATACAAAAGATGGAAATCTATTTGTATCAGGCTGGAAAGAAAGCTTAAATTTTAAAGCCACAGATTTCCTTAAAGAAATAAATAATTTTGGTGTCAGCAGAATTATTTTTACAGATATAAATAGAGATGGCATGAAAACTAGTCCCAACTATGAGGCAACAATCAAAATAGCTGAAATTTCTAATTGTCCAGTTCTTATTTCAGGTGGTGTTTCATCAATAAATGATATTCAAAAAGCCAAAAAGCTAAATAATAAAAGAATTGAAGGTATAATCGTTGGTAAAGCTATCTATGATGGTGACATTAAACTTGATGAGTTAGTTAAAGAGTTGGATTAAAGTATGGTTGCAAAATTATCTACAATAAGAAGAAAAATTATAAATGGAGAGAAGCTCGGGTTTTCTGAAAGAGCAAGAGCGGTTAATAAAGGGTTATTACCGAGTAAATCGAAAAAGAGAAAAAATGTTAAAAAATAGAATTATTCCTTGTTTAGATGTAAAAAATGGAAGAGTGGTTAAAGGTATTAACTTTGTTGAATTGAAAGATGCCGGTGATCCAGTTGAACAAGCTAAAATTTATAGTGATGGTGGAGCTGATGAGATTTGTTTTTTAGATATTACTGCATCAAATGAAAATAGAGACACAATCGTTGATATTGTTAAAAAAACTGCAAAGGAATGCTTTGTACCACTAACTGTTGGGGGTGGTGTAAGAACTATTCAAAACATTACCGATTTATTATTAGCTGGAGCAGATAAAGTTTCTATCAATACTGCAGCTGTAAAGAACGTAGACTTTGTTAAAGAAGCCTCTAAAAAATTTGGGTCTCAATGTATTGTAGTAGCAATTGATGCTAAAAATGTTTCTGATAATAAGTGGGAAGTCTTTACACACGGGGGAAGAAATAAAACTGGTATCGATGCTGTGGAGTTTGCTAAACAAGTAGAAGTCAATGGAGCTGGTGAAATTTTATTAACTTCAATGGATAAAGATGGAACTAAATCTGGTTATGATGTTGATCTATTAAAAGCAATTACAAAAAGCACAAATATTCCTGTCATTGCCTCCGGAGGTGTGGGAACATTAGACCACTTGTATGATGGTATTGTTAAAGGTGGTGCAAGCGCAGTTCTAGCTGCTTCTATTTTTCACTACGGTGAATTTAAAATTAAAGATGCTAAAGAATATTTGAATTCTAAGGATGTATCAGTAAGGTTATAAAATGTTTGAAAACCTAGAACAATTGATAAAAACAATAAGAGAGAGAAAAAACTCTCCTCTTGATAAATCTTATACAAATAAACTTCTTAATGATAAGAGTTTAAGTGTTGCTAAAGTAAAAGAGGAGATAGGAGAATTAATCGAATCTGTGGAGAAAAATTCAAACAAAATACACGAGGCTGCCGATGTGCTTTATCATTTGATGGTTTATTTAGAGGCCAATAAAATAAAAATTGAAGATGTAATGATTGAACTTAAGAAAAGACAAAAATGATTTACGATAAAAACAATATATTTGCAAAAATCCTTAGAGGAGAAATACCTTGTAACAAAGTTTATGAAAATGATCACGTTCTAGCTTTTCACGACATTAATCCCCAAAAAAAAGTACATGTTCTTGTAATTCCAAAAGGCGAATATGTTGATTTAGATGATTTTAATAAGAAGGCTTCAGACAAAGAAATAATTGAATTAAACAAAGCGATAACTCACGTATCAACCTTGGTAGGCGCAAACAAAAAAGGTTATAGAGCTTTAACAAATATAGGAAGTGATGGGGGTCAAGAAGTTCCTCACTTACATTTTCACATATTCGCAGGTGAAAAAATAGGTAAAATGGTTTCCTAACTTATTGATTTTCCTCTGGGATTAAAAAAAAACTTTTTTTAATATTAGAATTTTTAATTAAATTTTCAATTTTTAATAATGTGATATTGTTATTAATATCAACTAACCTCCAACCATTTAAATTATAGTTTTTCTTATTGAAAAATAATGTTATCTCCCCTTTATTTTTATTAAAATATTTAATTTCAATAAAATTTTTATTTGGTAAGTTCTCCCCACTTGAAATCAATTCAGAGAATTTTTCTTTATTAAGAATATCGGTAAAAAAAGATTGTGACACTGGATATCTATAAATTTTCTTATATCTTTTGTGATAAATTACTAAAACTCTATTGTTTATAATAAGTTCTTTTTGATTTTCGTCTTTATAAAGACATCTTAAGAAATAAGGCCTTTTTAAAAAACAAGTTCCTCTTTCATTTTTATCAAATGATTTTTGAGTAAAATCAAATTTAAGAGTTTCTGATGAATTAAAATTATTAATAATACTTATTTTTTCAATAGCTTTTAATGAACCAAAATAGCCTATAAAAATGATTGTTATTAAAATTATAGTTATATTTTTTTTTAGCAAAAAACTATAAAACCTCTCTTTTACCAACATGGTTTGCTTTGCTAACTACCCCATTATCTTCCATTTGGTCAATTATTCTAGCTGCACGGTTATAGCCTATTTGAAGTTTTCTTTGTAAAAAACTTGTTGAGGCTTTTTTTTCAGTTTGTACAATTTTGATTGCCGAGTCGTATAATTCATCATTTCCATCTAATGACAAACTATCATTTTTCTCACCTACGTTGATTGCAGTTATTTCGTCAATATAATCTGGTTCACCTTGCGATCTTAAAAAACTATTAACTTTTTCTATTTCACTTTCAGAAACATATGGACCATGAATTCTAAATATTTTATTGGCTGATGACATAAATAACATATCGCCTTTTCCTAAAAGTTGCTCTGCTCCTTGTTCCCCTAAAATTGTTTTACTGTCAATTTTCGAACTTACTTGAAAAGATATTCTAGTAGGAAAATTTGCTTTGATTGTTCCAGTTATTACATCTACACTAGGTCTTTGAGTAGCCATTATAATATGGATACCAGCTGCTCTCGCCATTGCCGATAACTTTTGAACATATCCCTCAATTTCTTTACCAGACACTAACATTAGATCTGACATTTCATCTACAACAACAACAATGTACGGCATTTTAAGTTTGTGTTTTTGATTATATCCATCAATATTTTTAACACCTTCAGAGCTCATCAACCTATATCTGCTCTCCATTTCTTTAACAGTCCAACTTAATGCAGAAGTAGCTTTTTTTGCATCCGTGATTACAGATGTTAATAAATGAGGAATTCCTTCGTAAGATGATAGCTCTAACATTTTTGGATCAATTAGAATAAATTTACAATTATCGGGACCGTGCTTGTATAACAGAGACATAATTATACTGTTAATACAAACTGATTTACCTGAACCAGTGGTTCCAGCCACCAAAAGATGTGGCATTGATGTTAAGTCGACCGTTATAGGAGTTCCCGAAATAGTTTTTCCAAGAGCAATAGGCAAACTATTTTCTTTTTTACCAAAACTATCTGAGGATATTATCTCTGAAAGATATACATCATCTCTTCGTGTGTTTGGAATTTCTATACCAACAGTATTTTTGCCAGGTATGACGGATACTCTTGTGGATACAGAGCTTGTATGTCGGGCAATATCATCAGATAAATTAATGATTTTTGAAACTTTTACCCCTGGTGCTGGTTCAAATTCGTATAAAGTCACTACAGGACCATTACTAATTTTTTTTATTTTACCCTGAACACCGAAATCTAGAAGTATTTTTTCTAAAAAATCTGAGCCAATGTTTTTGGTACCCGGTTTTGTTATTAATAAACCTTTGTTTTTTTCTAAAAGGGAAAGAGACGGCAATATATATTTATTAGTTTTATTTTCTGTATTTTTAATTTTAAAACTAAAGGATTGCTGTTTTTCTTGACCTAAATTTATATCATCCTGTATCTCTTCTTCTGAGATGTCTCCAATATTTATTTTGCCATCATCAACTTGATCACTTTTTTTGGCAAAAAATTTAAAAATTTTTATAAAGTTAATTGATGAACTTAAAACAAAAAAAGCTAATGTTAAAATAAGAAAACTAATTTTAAAATATTCATTCTCAATCATTGGAAAAAAACTAATAAAGAAACTGTAACTTCTCTCCCCTACAAATCCAGAATTACCATTATCAATTAACCAAAATGAATTATTAAAACTTGAATAAACGAACAGACAGCCAAAGAATATACTCGCGCAAAGGTAAAAAGATTTAGCTAATAAGTTCTCAATTTTTTTATTTATAATTAAATTTATTCCCCAAGACAAAATGCAAATGCCAATTACAAATGACATTAATCCAAAACTTTGAAGAAAAAAATCAGCTGTTACATTTGAATAATAATAGAAAATATTTACGGGCTCAGGACCTTCTACTTTATAAATTAATGTTGTGTTTTCAGGAGAATAAAAAGCTAAAGTGAATGTAAATAAGAAACATAATGCAATTAAAATTAGTCCAAATAACTCTATTAGACGTCTTTTCGTAAAACTTGCGACATTACTTAGTAAAATATTTAATTGCATTTCTCGAATCACCTAGTTTACTTTGTATCATTTAAATAAAATTGATAAAATTCATAAAAATATGAAAAAACAAAAAATTTGCGTTATTGGAGATGGATTATCAGGTTTAACAGCAGCTCTGGTGCTTAGTGATTTAGATATCGATGTAGATTTTATTATTAAAAATAAACAAGAAAGAAAAATAAATGATCCAAGAATTACTGCTATTTCCCCAACTAATTTTAAATTTCTTAATAAATATTTGGACAAAAAAGATACTAAACTATTTTGGCCATGCAAAAGAATTAATTTATTTTACGAAAAAATAAATCAACTTTATAATTTCATTAATTTTTCTGAGGATCAAAAAAATCTTTTATATATAATAAAAAATAATGATCTTAAAAAAGTTTTCTTAAAAAAAATTAAAAGAAAAAAAAATATTAAAATTATAAATAATGAAGTAAAAAAAGTTGATACTAATAATTCCTGTATTCTATCTGGAAAAAAAAGTTATGCTTATGATTTGATATTATTATGTGTTGGAAGAAGTTCAAAAATAATTTCAGAGTTTGTTGGAAAAAGATACATCCAAAAAGATGACAAAGAAATTGCTTTAACATCCACAGTTAGTCATAATATTAACATTAGCGACCCAAGACAGTACTTTTTAAAAGAGGGCCCACTTGCGATTTTACCAATTAATGAAAAAAACTTTTCCTTTGTTTGGAGTGTTTCAAATAAATTTAAAAATAAAAATATAAATGATCTTGTTTATAATAAATTAAAACAAATATTAGGTAATAAAACAAATATAAATTTTAATAAAATTATTACTTATCCAATTTCTTTTAAATTCAATTCTATTTTTTCGAAAAATAACTCACTAGTTTTAGGTGATGGTTCTTATAATGTTCATCCAGTAGCAGGCCAAGGTTTCAATTTGATAATAAGAGATATTATGAAATTATTTCAATTCGTTGAATATAATCAGTCTTTAGGTTTGCCAATTAAAGACTCTGAGATTATTAAGAAGTTTGTAAGTTCAAGAAAACCAGAAAACCTACTTTTTGGTTTAGGAATAAATTTAACAAATAGTTTTTTTAAACAAAATAAAATCACTTCTCCGATAAAGGACTTCATTTTAAGTGATATTAATAAGTTTAATTTTTTAAAGGAAATGAGTATTAAAATTTCTGATAAAGGGATTATTCAATCCTTTAAATAAAATATCATTTATTTTTTTCAAATTCTAAAAGTTTTCTTTTAAGATTTTTACCTCCTGTTGCAGAAAATCCAGCCAATGATCCGTCAGATCTTATGACTCTATGGCATGGTATAGCTAGAATATGTTGATTTTGACCACAAATCTTTCCAATATATCTTGGTGATAATCTGAATTTTTTAGCAATCTCCCCATAACTTTTGGTTTTCCCTTTTTTAATTTTTCTAAGCTCATTCCAAATTTTTTTTTGGATCATCTTACCCTCAATTTTTAATGGAAGATTTATAAGTTTCGTCTCACCTCTAAAAAATAAATTAATATTACTTTTAAGTTTATTTAATAAAAATGAAGTTTTCCCTTGTTTTGATGACTTTTTAAAACGAATAGAAGTTATTTTGTTTTTTTGCTCTGTTGCTGTAATCCAGCCAAACTTAGTACTAAAACAAATAGCATTTTGCATATATTCTATGTTAATAAAAAACAAAATTTAATAAATGAATATATTTGCATTATCCTCAGGAAAAGGCCCAAGCGGCATAGCTATAGTAAGAATATCGGGTCCGCAGACACTCAATATTTGTAAGTCTCTAACTAATGAAAAAAATATTAAGTCTAATGAGATAAATTTATGTAAATTTATAGATCCAAAAAATAAAAAAATTATTGATCCCGAAGCACTACTTTTGTGGTTTCCTAAACCCCATAGTTTCACAGGGGATGATTTGGCGGAACTTCATATTCATGGAAGTAATGCTGTAATAAGTTACCTTTTAAAGGTTCTATCAGACCAAAAAAATTGCCGGTTAGCTGAACCAGGAGAATTCACTAAAATTGCTTTTCAGAATAATAAGATAGATCTTATCAAAGCAGAAAGTATTGGAGATTTAATACATGCTGAAACTGAGCTTCAAAGGGAACAAGCAGCAAATTTAGTCCAAGGATACGCATCCAAATATTATGAAAATTTAAGAAAAAAATTAGTTAAATCATTATCGTATATAGAGGCTAAAATAGACTTTGCAGAAGATGATCTTCCTGGAAGTGTTTTAAGGGAAGTTCAAAAATCAATTAAACAAGTCCACACTGATATTAAACAAATTCTAGAGGACCAAAAAGTTGGGGAAAAAATAAGAGATGGTTTTAGAATATCTATCATAGGAGACGTTAACGCTGGGAAGTCATCTTTATTAAATCTTCTTGCAAAAAGAGATGCTGCAATTGTTTCGGAGGAGGAAGGTACTACAAGAGATGTGGTTGAGACCTATTTAAATATAGATGGATATCCTGTTATTTTGGCTGATACTGCGGGTATAAGAAAAACTAAAAATAAGGTCGAAAAAGAGGGTATTAAAAGAGCTATTAAAAAAGCAAAAGAGGCTGATTTAACTTTAGTCATTATTGATGTATTAAAAAAAAAAATTAACAAAGATGTTAAAAAATTAATTAATAAAGACTGTATATTAGTTTTTAATAAATCTGATTTAAGCAAAAAAACTCCAAAAAATGAATTTAATAAGAATGATCAAATTTTAATATCGGTAAAAAATAGTAAAAACATCGACAGGCTCATAAAGACAATAAAAGAGAAGCTAAGTAAAAAATTTATGAAAGCAAACAATATTCTGGTCACTAGAGAGAGGCATCGAGCAAAACTTAATGCAGCATTAAAAGAAATAGAAAAATTTTTAAAGAAAGATCAAAAAAAAGAGATAGAGACAGCCGCAGAAGACCTTAGACTTGCCACAAGACATCTTGGAAGCATAGTAGGCAAGGTTGATGTGGAAGAAATACTAGCATCTATATTTCAGGACTTTTGTATTGGTAAATAACTCATCTTTGAGCTTGTAAAATCATATTTCATCGATACATTCTATAAATGAACAATAAAATGACCTTTGATGTGGCTGTAATAGGCGGCGGACACGCTGGATGTGAGGCAGCAGCGGCATCGGCCAGAATAGGCGTAAATACTGGTCTTTTTACACATAAAATAGAGACTATAGGTGAAATGTCGTGTAATCCGGCTATCGGAGGGCTAGGCAAGGGTCACTTGGTCCGAGAAATTGATGCCTTGGATGGTGTCATGGGTAATGTAGCTGACAAATCAGGAATTCAGTTCAGATTATTAAATAGAAGCAGAGGTCCAGCAGTCCGAGGACCACGAACCCAATCAGACAGAAAGCTTTATAAGAAATATATGCAGGAGTTATTACTTAACTATGAAAATTTAGAAGTGATAGCCGATCCTGTTGTGAAATTTATCTTCGAGAAAGATAAAATCAAAGGCTTCATCTGTCAAAGCGGAAAAGAAATAGAGTGTAGTCAGCTAATTCTTACCACAGGAACTTTTTTAAATGGTTTAATACATATAGGTGAAAAACAGATACCAGCAGGGAGATATGATGAAAAACCATCTACAGGGCTGAGTGAACAATTACAAAAATTTAATATCAAAATTGGAAGGCTAAAAACAGGTACACCTCCACGGTTAGATGGAAGAACTATAAATTATGAAAATCTTGAAATGCAACCAGCAGATATTGAACCATATTTTTTTTCATTCCTAACTACCAAAGCAATCAATAAACAAATTAGTTGTGGGATGACTTACACTAATGACACTGTACATAAAATCATAAGTGATAATATTTCAAGAAGTGCAATGTACTCTGGTAACATCAAAGGTGTGGGCCCAAGATACTGTCCCTCCATCGAGGACAAAGTTGTTAAATTTAAAGAAAAGCAAAAGCACCAAATTTTTTTAGAGCCAGAAGGATTAGATGATCACACAGTTTACCCCAATGGTATTTCGACCTCGCTACCAGAGGATGTTCAACTCAAAATATTAGCCAAAATTAAGGGCCTAGAACATGTCAAAATGGTAAGAGCAGGATATGCAATAGAGTATGATTATGTTGACCCAAGGGAGCTAAAAGCGAGTCTAGAAGCCAAGAAAATAGGGTCTCTTTTTTTGGCTGGTCAAATTAATGGGACGACAGGCTACGAGGAAGCAGCAGCACAAGGATTGATAGCTGGAATTAATGCTGCTCTAAAAGTAAAAAAAGAAGGTGAGTTTATTTTAGACAGAGCTAGTTCATACATTGGTGTTATGATTGACGATCTTATCACAAAAGGCGTTTCTGAACCGTACAGAATGTTTACGTCTAGAGCCGAATATCGATTGTCACTAAGAGCAGATAATGCTGATAAAAGACTTACTCCTATTGGTATCAAAATTAATTTACTAAAAGATGATAGAAAAAAATTATTTAATGAGAAACAAAAAAAAATTAACAGCTTGGAAACTTCTTTATCCAAAAAATTTATTACACCAAATGCCGCCGCAAAACACTCAATTAAGATTGCGATGGATGGAGTTAAAAGATCTGGATTAGATATTTTAGGTATAAGCAATGTCAAATTAAATTTAGTGAGAAGCATTTGGGCTGATATACCCTATTATGGACACTCTATTGATGAGCAGGTTGAAATAAACGCTCATTATTCAGGTTACTTACCTAAACAAGAAAGCGATATTAAAACTTTCAAAAAAGATGAAGGTCTAGTGATACCTGTTGAGATCGACTACGATTCTTTTAGCGGTCTTTCCAATGAAGTTAAGTCTAAATTGAAATTAATTAGACCAAAGACCTTAGGACAGGCCCTCAGGATCGATGGAGTCACCCCAGCTGCAGCAATAATCTTGCTGGGAGCTATAAAAAAGGCAAAACATAGAGTTCCGGCCTAGAATCTTGATGAATCCTAGTGAATCTGAGTCAAAATCAAAGCTTATTTTAGCTAAAGATCTGAATTTTAACGAAAAAAAAATTGAACTTACCGAATCATATGTGCAGGAGGTTTTAAATTATAATCAAAAGTATAATTTAATCTCTAAACATTCTGAAAAAGAGATTTGGAACCGACATGTTCTTGATTGTGCTCAGCTCGTTAAGCACATTGATCACAAAAATTTTAATAGTCTAGCTGATTTAGGTACAGGAGCTGGTTTTCCAGGAATTATTCTATCAATATTTTATAGTGATATTATCACGTTTCACGTGAAACTTTATGAAAAATCTAAAGTAAAAGTTGATTTCATTAAAGCTATTATCCAAAAATTAAAACTAAAAAACACATATATATATGATAATGATTATCAATCTCATGAATTAGATACTGACTATATCTTATGCAGGGCTTTTAAAAAATTGCCTGAACTACTTAGAATTTCACGTGAAACCTCTAAGAAATCACATAAACTCATTGTAATGCTTGGAAAGAGTGCACAGGAGGAATTAAATAAAGCTTCAAAGGGCCTAATTTATAAGTATAAGCTAGTACCTAGCATCACAGCAGGTGATTCAAAAATAATAATAATTGATGCTAAAAAATAAATTGTGGCTAGATCGATAATATCTGTAATAAATCAAAAAGGTGGAGTTGGTAAAACTACCACCGTAATAAACTTAGCAACTGCACTAGCGATAAAGGGAAAAAAGACCTTAGTTATAGATCTTGATCCCCAAGGTAACGCAACTACCGGACTGGGCAGATCAAATAATAACGAAGATAAAAGCATTTATAATCTACTAATCGGAAAAACTTCAATTAAGAAGGTGGTTCAACAGAGCAGCGTTCCAGGTTTAGATTTAATAGGTTCTAACGTTAATCTTTCAGGCCTCGAAGTTGAAACAGCTAATGATGCTAACAGAGCTTTTTTGCTTAAGGAGATTATTAAAAATGATTTAGATGGCTACCTAAAAAGATACGAAAACATTTTTATTGATTGCCCGCCTTCTTTGAGTTTACTGACAGTGATGTCTTTAGTGGCAGCCGATGAATTATTAATACCTCTTCAAACAGAATTTTTTGCTCTGGAAGGAATAACTCAATTAGTAAAAACAATTGACAGGATTAAAATAAATCTAAACCCTGGTTTAGGGATTAGAGGAGTGCTTTTAACAATGTTTGATAAAAGAAATAAATTATCTTCCCAAGTAGACTCTGAAGCAAGAAATCATTTTAAGAATAAGGTATACAAAACTGTCGTTCCAAGAAACGTGAGGTTATCAGAAGCTCCTTCACATGGCATGCCTTGTTTAATTTATGATAAAAAATGTGCAGGTAGTAAATCATATATAAATTTGGCAGAAGAGTTTATTAATCAGCAAAACCAATCATTAGGGAGTGCAGCATGAACCCTGCAAAAAAAGGGCTTGGTAGAGGTCTTTCGGCATTGTTCGGAGATATTGATGACAAATCAACCTCTAGCGATAAAGTCTCAAATACTATTCCTATAGCTGATTTATCAAGAAACAAGTATCAACCTAGAACAATTTTTGACGAAGAGAAATTAAACGAGTTATCAAAATCAATCAACGAAAACGGAGTAATACAGCCAATAGCGGTTAGACCAAACAAGTATGAAAAAGGCAAATATGAGATTATTGCCGGTGAGAGAAGGTGGCTAGCTGCACAAAGGGCAGGATTAAATAAAGTCCCAGTTATTATACTTGATGTAGATGATCAAAAGAGTCTAGAAATAGCGATAGTCGAAAATATCCAAAGACAAGATCTAAACATCATTGAGGAAGCTAAAGGGTACGAAAGATTAATTAAAGAGTTCGGTTACGATCATGAAACGATCGCAAAATTCATGTCAAAGAGCAGAAGTCATGTAAGTAATACTTTAAGATTACTAACTCTACCTAAGGATATTATCGGTCTCTTAGAAGAAGAAAAATTGACAGCAGGTCAGGCTAGGCCACTTGTTGGTATGCCGAACGCATCTGAAATAGCAGAAAATGTGGTTAAAAAAAAACTTGCTGCAAGAGAGATAGAAACTTTTATTAAGGGCAAAAAAAGATCTGCAAAACTTAATGATGAAGATCCTAATATTCAATTTGTTAGAAATGAAATTGAAAGCAAACTTGGATTAAACGTTAAGATAATAAATAAAAAAAATAATTCTGGTAAAGTTATTATTGAATACAAATCATTAGATCAATTTGATTTAATATCAAAAAAACTTAGGAAGTAGACGAAGCTTTTTGATAAAGATCAACTATTAAATTCTTAATTAAAGTATTATTATTTAAGTTAGAATTAACTTTGAGTTGAATTTCTGCATTAAAAAGAATTTTCCTTGCCTTTTCTAATTTTTCTGAATTCCATCTGCTAATTTGTTTATAAAAAGTTGGTTTATCCTTCCAAAATATTGGAGGTTTCATTTTATCAATAGCTTTCTCTATATCTTTCTCTTTTTTTAATTCATAATTTAGATTTATAAGTTTTTCTATTCTGTTGCTCAATATACTTAGGTAAAAATAAGCATTTTCGTTTTGAAGAACGATGTTTCCAAGATTTTCATTCAAGTTAGTCTTATCTGCGCTTAAACACGCGTCTCTCACACTGTTAAAGTCTAAATTATTGTTGTTATTCAACAATTCTGGAAGTTTGTCTGAACTAATTTTCTTATCAATAAAAAGACATTTAATTTTGTCAATTTCACCAGAAAGAGTTTTTCTGTCAAGATTACAATTTTTAATTAATAAATTGATCATCTGTTGAGTTACACCAGAATAACCTTTAAGTTTACTTCTTGTATACTCCCCAAGTGTTCTTTCATTATCATGGTAACATGCAACAATTCCATGTGTATTCTCTTTTTCAAAGTTTTTTCTAAGTGTTGATTTTTTTTCTAAAGTTTGCGCGAATAAAAATATTTTAAGATCTTCTTTTGGTTTTTGCCCGATATCATAAATTATATCTTTAATCTTATCTGTAACTTCGTTTATGAAGATAATTTTTTTACTACTAAACAAAGAGGTATTTTCAACTTGTTCGATGAGAATATCTTTTTTTTTTAATATTTCATCTTGGGTAAATAAGATTTTTTCGTGGTTTTTAAAATAAATTTTAATTTGATCTTTAATATCATCCTTCATACCTATATTTTCACCATAGATAAGGTTAATAAAATATTTTTCTATTAAAGAAATATTTTGCTCTAACAAATAACTTTTTAAAATCATTTAAAAATAGAGTTTAGTTCAATTTGTAATTCACTTGCAATAGACTCTATTAAACTCTCTACAACTTTTTTTTCATTATTCAATGTATCTGAATGTACATCAGATGCTGAATAATTTTGCGACTTAGTAAAAACTTTAGTAAATAAAACATTTTTATTATTACTTGCAACGATTTCAAACGTTAACGTTGTTGAATAGGTCAATATTTTACCTGATTGATTCTTATTAGAAACCCCTGTTTTCTTTTCTGATTTTATATCTAATTCAATTGCATTTGAAGCATTTTTGACACTAATTAAATTATTTTTTAAAAGTCCAGCAATCCTTTTATTCCCCTCAAGGTTAAATTTGGAAATCGAGTAATTTTGGTTGGCTTTATTTAAAATAGGCTGATAACCACAACTCAGTATCAAATTAATACTTACTGCAAAAAAAAATATTTTATATAATTTAAATTTTTTCATGCAATAATAAAGTTTATAATTTTATTTTTAACAAATATTTTTTTAATTACTTTTTTATTTCTAAGATTTTTTTCTACATTGTCGATTTTTTGTGCTTCTTTTGTAGCATCAAGTTCAGAAATATTTTTCTTTGCTGAAATAAGACCCCTTTTTTTGCCATTTATTTGAACAACAATAACGACATTTTCATCTATTAATAAACTTTTTTCAATTCCTGGCCATTCAATTTTTGAGTAAAAATCTTTGCCTTCAAGTCTTGACAAGCACTCACAGGATATGTGAGGAATAAAGGGCATTATAGCTTTCATCAAACTTGCTTGTGATCGCAAAAAGTCCTTATTTTCAATGGGTTTATTGACATATTCCTCCATCAATCTTATTGCTTCATAAAAAGAAGCTATAGCAACATTTAACTGAAATTTTTCTATAAAACTTGTAATCTTAAACAAATATTTATTTATAGCTGTTAAAAACTTCTTTTTCTCTTCTTCTAAAGATTTTACGTTTTTTCTATTAAGAGCTCTTTCATTTAAAGACCAGACTCTTTGAACAAATTTATGTGCTGCGGCTACCCCATCATTTGACCATTGAATATCTCTATCTGGCGGGCTATCCGAAAGCATAAACCACCTAATTGCATCAGCGCCATAAATTTTTATCATGCTTTCAGGATCTACAACATTTTTTTTTGATTTAGACATTGCTTCAGGAGGCCCAACTGTGATTTCAGATTTATTAAAATCTTTTATTTCTTCAGGACTCAGCCAATTTCCTTTTTTATTTTTGTACGTTTCATGACAAACCATTCCTTGTGTAAAAAGACCCTTAAAAGGTTCTTTAATTTTTATCTTCTCATTATTTAATTTTATTGCCCTCATAAAAAATCTTGAATAGAGCAAATGTAATATTGCATGTTCTACCCCACCAATGTACTGATCTACTGGCATCCAATAACTTAGAGACTTTTCATCGAAAGGTTTGTCCTTCAATTTTGGAGAGCAAAACCTAATAAAATACCATGAAGAGTCCACAAATGTGTCTAGAGTATCTGTCTCTCTAATGGCATCTTCACCTGTTTTTTTATATTTAGTTTTTTTCCAATTAGGATGGTTTTCCAGTGGATTACCTTTTGAATTTAGATCTACGTCCCCAGGTAACATTATTGGTAACTCACTTTTATCGACAGGCACAACTTTACCATTTTTTAAATAAATCATTGGTATCGGACAACCCCAATATCTTTGTCTAGAAATTCCCCAATCTTTTAGTCTGTAAGATATTTTTCTTTTACCTATTTTCTTCTTCTCTATTTCACTGATTATCTTATCTTTTGCATCGGAAATATTTAGACCATTTAAAAATTCAGAATTAATTATACTTCCATCTCCATCAAAAGCTTTATTATCTTTAACGACTTCATGATTTTCTCTTGGTTTAACTACTTTTATAATTTCAATTTTATATTTCTTAGCAAAGTCATAGTCTCTCTGGTCGTGAGCAGGACATCCAAAAATAGCGCCGGATCCATAATCCATTAAAATAAAGTTTGCAACATAAACAGGTATACTTTTATTTTTTATAAAAGGATGCTTAGCTTTAAATCCTGTGTCGTAACCAATCTTTTCCGCGTTTGCTATAGCTTCTTCGGTAGTCCCTACTCGAGAAGATTTGTTTTTAAATTTAAGGAAACTATCATTATTACTAAAATTTTTGCAAATTGGATGATCAACCGAAACCGCTAAAAAAGTAGCGCCAAATATAGTATCTGGGCGTGTTGTAAAAATTTTTACTTTTTCTTTTCCCTCGATTTCAAAATCAATCTCACATCCAACAGATTTACCAATCCAATTTTTTTGCATCAACTTTACTTTTTCTGGCCATTCTGTGAGTGAATTTAAATCTTCTAACAATTCTTCTGAGAACTTAGATATATTAAAAAACCACTGGGACAGTTTTTTTCTTTCTACAATGGCGTTTGATCTCCATCCTTTACCATTAATTACTTGTTCATTTGCTAGAACTGTTTGTTCAACAGGATCCCAATTTACGTAAGTTTCCTTTCTAACGACTAATCCTTTGTTATACAAATCTATAAAAAGTGATTGTTGATGTTTATAGTAATTTGGATCACACGTTGAAATTTCTAAATCCCAATCAATTGAAAGTCCCAAGGAATAGAGCTGTCTTTTCATAGTTGCAATATTTTTTTGTGTCCATTCTTTCGGGTCCAAATTATTCTCTCTAGCAGCATTTTCAGCTGGCATACCAAAAGAGTCCCACCCCATAGGATGGAGAACATTAAAACCTTGCATTGTCTTGTATCTCGCAAGTACGTCACCGATAGCATAGTTTCTAACGTGGCCCATGTGAATTTTACCTGAAGGATAAGGAAACATCTCTAGGCAGTAGAATTTCTTTTTTTTGTCGGTGTTTTTAAATGAGTTTTTATTACTTGACCAAAAGTCTTGCCATTTTTTATCTATGTCTTTTACATCAACCTTATTCATTAAGTAGTAGAATTTGTTTATTTCTTTTTCTTATTTTTAGCATTTTCAACTAGAAGTGCAGCTTTTTTAATAATATCTGCTCTTATAGTTTGTTCAAGCCTAGGAGATGAAATTTTCTGAACTATACAATTTTCCCCTTTTGATTTACATGTTTTTTTGTGAATAATAATTTTCAAACTATCAGATCTTACTTCGTTTGATAAAAATCTTATTGTAAACTTTAATGATTCTTCAGTTGTGTTTGCGTCTGTATACCAATCTGTTATAATCATACCACCTGAATAATCCACAGTTACTAGTGGCATAAAATCAATCACATCGAAAGTTGCTCTCCACATTGGATTTGATGAGCTAAATTCATAAGTGGTTTTACGGTCACCTAGAGCTTTACCAAGTGTCATGCCTTTGCCTTCTTTCAAGTTTTTTAAAGCTCTTTCTTTACCACTATCTGGTGTATCTCTGCTTCCTCCAGGTAAATTTGCAAGAGGATCTCCACAGGAAATAAGCAGCATACTGACGAAAACTAGAATTGTTTTTTTTGTGAAAAATTTAGACATATCAATTTAATATCCCATACTTTATCGATAAACACCTATAAACATCAAAAAGGCCCATATTCTGTGTGATATTTATACAACATATATCTAAAAAATACAGATATTTTGGCGATTATTGTGCATGAGGGGATAAAATAAGTTATTTTTTAGCGTTTATTTAAATAAACAATAACAAGGAGATAAACATGAAAAATATAACTAAAGTAGGTTTGTCTGCACTAGCTGGAGCTTTGGCTATTACATCTGCAAACGCAGGTGAAATGTCAATGTCTGGTAGCATGGAGGCATCTTACACAAAAGGTAGTGGTTATGTAACAACTGGAAACCCTTTAGGAATGGATAAGGAATTATCTATTACTGGTTCTGGTGAGTTAGATAATGGAACTACAGTAAGTTATAAGCAAACAGTAGGCGATTCTTTTGGATTTAACGATTCTGAAATCGTTTTCGGAGGCGTATTCGGTATGGCTGATGTTGCTTTAACTTCAACTGGTTCTCCAATTTCAGCTATTGACGATGTAACGCCGACTGCTTTTGAAGAAGCAAACGCATTACTAGGTTCAATAGATGACGTTAATGGTATGGACGGTACTTATGGTATCAGAGTTACTATGGCGGACTTTATGGGTTCTGGTTTTAAAATAGATGGTATGTATACAACTGACGTTGGTTCAGGAGATGCTCAAGCAGATAACGGTTCATCTGGTGAGCTTGGTGGTACATCCGACAAAGGTACGGAAATAACTGTAACAGGTTCAGTACCAATGGTTGAAGGTTTAGACGTTGGTGTTGGTTACTACGATCAAGATAGTGACGCTACAATAGGTACAGGAAACTATGGACAAGATGAAGGTACTGCTTACATTAAGTACTCAACTGGTCCAGTATCTGTTGGTTACCAAAGAGGTGTGGTATCAATTCAAAGTGCTACTTCTGAGCAAACATACGACAATGAAATGATTGGTATTTCTTATAAAATATCTGATGATTTATCAGTTTCTTATAATGAACTAGAATCAAGATCATCTAGTCGTGGTTCAGATATCGACCAAGACTTTGACTCTATATCATTGTCTTACTCTATGGGTGGTATGACTATCAACTTAGCTGACTCAGATGTGTCAAATGCTTCTTACACTAAAGGTAGAGCAATTGATGCTACTTCTGTTTCATTAGCTATTGCGTTTTAAGTAATTTAAAAATTATTTTTTAAAAAAGCCGGCATGTATTTGCCGGCTTTTTTTTTATCCCCAGACATCGCGCAACCATGAATATCAAGCAGACTTAATAATTTAAAATTTTTTTCATTTATTCCACCTAACGCAATAAATTTTTGAGAAAAATTTCGAGTTAATAAATTAAATTTAGTTGTGCCTAGAAATCCTTTCTTGAACTTATTAGATGTTTTAAAAATTCTAGATAAAACAATATATTCGCAACCTTGCGTTAGTTTTTCATGAATTTCAGGAATATTGTGTGCACTACCAATTATTTTGACTTTACGGTTTATTTTTCTAAGTTGTTTAAACTGACTTTTATTATACGCGGATATATAAAAATTCTTTGTTTTTAATAAAAATAAAATTTTTACACTATTTTGGACGAACAAAGTAATTTTTTTATTAATACATCTTTTATCAAATTTTTTTAAATCTATAAGATTGACTTTTTCTGGGTTTCTTAAAATTAAAATTGCACCTATTTTTTTAACATAATCTAGGTTAAGTTCATTTAATTTTTCTATAAAGAAAAAAAGTTTAAAGTTTTTTTTTATCATGAATGAACAAAGTGTAAATAAATTAAAATTAATTAAGGATAGTATAGAAAATTTTACTAGTGAAAGTAAACCTAATATAATTTGTGTTTCTAAAACTTTTCCTTTGCTAGCTCTCGAAGCTCTAATTAAATCTGGACATTATCATTATGGTGAGAATAAGGTTCAGGAAGCTGAGGATAAATGGTCAGAAAGACTTAAAACAGAACCAAATTTAAAAATTCATATGGTTGGAAAATTACAATCTAATAAAGCAAAAAAAGCTGTAAGGATCTTTGACTTTATTCATTCTTTGGACAATTATAAATTAGCAGATATATGTAAAAAAAGTGAAAACGATTTCAATAGAAAAATATCATATTTTATTCAAGTTAATATAGGCAATGAAATGCAAAAATCTGGAGTTCAATCAAAAGACCTTAAAAGCTTTCTAAAATATTGCAAAGATGAAATTAAATTAAATGTTATAGGGTTGATGGTTTTACCACCTAATGATGATAATACTGAAAAACATTTTAGCAATGTTTCCCGATTAAATTATGAACTAGGTTTAAAAGATCTAAGTATGGGAATGTCATCAGATTACAAAACTGCGATTAAATATAAATCAACATTTTTGAGGATAGGATCAGCTATTTTAGGTCCTAGGTCTCTCAAAAAATAACGATTTTTGTTTTTTTGTTTATTGAGGGTAAAATTTTTAAAAAATCTTTTTTTTTAATTGCTATACATCCTTTGGTGGAACTAAATTTTTTATTTGCTAAATGTAAAAAAATTGCACTTCCTTTATTTTTTAAAATTGGATTTACGTTGTAGTTCATAACCAAAACCAAATCATAAACATTTTCTTTTAAATACAATCTCTCTGCCTTTTTTTTAAAAGGGAATTGAATTAACTTATTATAATCATTTGAACTAGCGTCATCACACCACCCAAATTTTTTTTTTATTTTAATTTTTTTTAATTTCGTCCGAATATTACTTATTCTGTCAGACCTGTACATGAGGTATCTAAAATTGAAACTACCCTTAGGTGTTTTTAGGTCGCCCTCGGCTTTTTTCTTAGTTAAACCCATTTTACCTATAGAGCATTTTATCTTATAGTCTTTAAAATAAATAAATTTATCTTTTAAATATAAATGCATAAAGAAAATTACAATATTAACATTGCGTGTTTTTGCAATAAAAATTTTAATAATGCCCTAATCGAACTCGAGAACTTTTTAGGGTTTAATTTAATTTTATGTAAGGATTTAAATCAACTTAAAAATAAAAATATTAATGCAGTAATATTTGATAACGAAAATAGTAAAAAAATTTCATCTTTAAATATAAACAAACCTAAAATATACATTCAGGAAAAAAATAAAATTAATTTTGAAAAAGCTCCCGAAGTAATAATTAAGCTTCCCTTGAACATATTACAATTTAATCAGGAAATTATTAATGTTTGTAAAAAATTTGAGTTTAACAATAATTCTCTGATAAATATTAAAAATTATATATTAGACAAAAATGAGAGAATTTTAAAAAAAAATAATACTTTCTTAAAAATTACTGAGAAAGAAATTGATTTTATTGAAATTTTGAATTCATCAACAAAACCATTAAGTAGAGATTTTATATTAAAGAATATTTGGAATTATTCTACCGATACAGATACTCACACTGTAGAAACACACATATATAGATTAAGACAAAAAATTAAAGATAAGTTTGAAGATAATAATTTTATAAAAAATTCAAAAAAAGGATATTCATTATGAAAAAAAGAAATTTATTTGCAAAGGATTTATTTTCTAAAAAATATTCTAAGCGTGTAGTTAAGCCTAAAAAAGGAAAAGGTAGTTATAGTAGAAAAAAACTTAAGAGAGCCTAGCACCAATTTTTTGTATAATCTTTGAAGACATCTCTGTTCCTTTTTGCAAACTTTCTTTGATTGATAAATTGTTAATTTGACCGTGTAAAAATCCAGCAGCAAAAAGATCACCTGCTCCTGTTAAATCTATAATATTTAAATTTTTGTATATACCAAACTCAACAACTTCATCACCTCTAATTGCAACACTTCCTTTCTCACCACGTGTAATCACCATTAGTTTTCCTATACTTTTACCAAAAGTAATCACATCCTCAAAATTTTTAGCATCAATTAAAGATAAAATTTCCTGTTCATTAGCAAATGTAATATCTAGATAACTTTTTACTAAATTTAAAAAACTTAACTTATGTCTATCAACACAAAATTTATCCGAAAGTGACATAGCTGTTTTATTTGAGTTTTTTATAGCTTTTTCAAAAGCTTTTTTAGGATGTCCTTCATCCCAAAGATAGCCCTCAAAAAAAGTTATATCACTACCTTTAATCGCTTCTAAGTCAATATCTTTATCATTAATTCTTCCTGCTATACCCAGAAAAGTGCACATTGTCCTTTCAGAATCTGGGGTAATTAAAATTAAACAAGTTCCAGTAGGTATAGTTTCATTTTTTTTTGAATAAAAAAACTTTACTCTTTCTTTTTGCAAACCATCCTCATATTTTTTTCCAAAATCATCATTATTAATTTTTCCAATAAACCCAACACTATTCTTTAGTTGTGAGAGACCAACAATTGAATTAGCAACCGACCCACCCGATATTGTTTGGTCAATTTTTAACTTTGAAGTAAGAGTTTTAAACTCATTTTCATCAACTAATTTCATAGTGCTTTTTGTAAGGTTATTTTTTTTTAGAAAATCATCATCAACTTTACAAATCACATCTATAATTGCATTTCCTATTCCTAAAACTTTCATATTATGTCTTTTTTGTTTTTATTGGTTCTTTCCTTCCAGGATAACAAGTGGTACAGATTTTACAAGTAACACCGTAGCACTCTCTAGCTTTACAATACTCTCTTCCATAATAAATAATTTGAAGATGAAGTTTACTCCATGATTTTTTAGGAAAAAGTCTTTTTAGATCTTTTTCAGTTTGGATTACATTCTTTCCATTTGTAAGTCCCCATCTTTGCGCTAATCGATGTATATGTGTATCAACTGGAAAAGCTGGTATTCCAAATTTTTGGGACATAATTACACTCGCAGTTTTATGTCCAACGCCATGAAGGTCCTCTAAATCTTTAAAATTTTTAGGTACTTTTCCTCCATGTTTATCAATTAATTGTTTTGATAAAAAATAAACGCTTTTAGCTTTATTTCTAAAAAGTCCTATACTTTTAATGAGTCTCTCGATTTTTTTTCTACCTAATTTAACAAAATGTTCTGGTTTATAATATTTTTTATAAATATCTTTTGTTACATTATTAACGTTTAGATCTGTTGTTTGTGCCGAGAGAGCAACAGATATTAAAAGAGTAAAAGTGTTTTTATGTTTTAATGGAATTGGTGTTTTAGGGTAAATTTTATTTAAAATTTTTAAAATTTTTTTTGCTCTATTCTTTTGGCTCATTGTCCTAAATTTAATTAAAATTTAAAACATTTTTCATTGAGTATAAACCTGGTTTTTTATTTATTAACCATTTTGCTGCAGAAAGAGCACCCTCAGAATACAGAGCCCTATCGAAAGCTTCGTGATTTAAAGTAATAATTTCTTTTCCACTAGAAAATTTTACCTCATGTTCGCCAATAACTTTCCCTTTTCTAAGAGAGTTAAAATTAATTTTTTTAGAATAAGGAAAAGACTTTTTATTTAAATGTTTTGTTCCTATATTTTTGCTTAGATCAATATTTTTACCAACGGCTATTCCTTTCCCTAGCATAAAAGCAGTCCCTGAAGGGTGATCTTTTTTATTTTTGTGATGAGTCTCATTGATTTTACTTAAAAATTTATCACCAAGAGATCTTGCGGCAATTTCGGTTAAATAAACTAATAAATTTATACCTAAGCTCATATTTCCTGCTTTTAGTATAGGTATTTTTTTAGAATATTTTTTTATCAAAATCTCCTCTTTTTTGGAAAAACCAGTTGTACCAATTACGACTTTTGTTTTTAATTCTGACGCAATTTTAAGAACTTCTAAAGTACACTTAGGAACTGTAAAATCTATAATTACGTTTGTTTTTTTAAATGCATCTTTCGAGTTAAGTGAGGGTCTAAGACCAAATATTTTTTTGTTTATTTTTCTATTTTCAGTAATTGAAACAATTTTAAAATCTCGAGATCTTTTTGAGGATTTAATTAGTTGTTTCCCCATTCTACCCAAACATCCAGTTATTGATAAGTTAATTTTTTTCATTTACTGTTTCCAAAATTTTTTTGCTTTGTCAAAGAAATTTTTTATTAAAGGATTAGATTTATTGTCCTCTAAATTTTTAAACTCTGAAAGGATCTCCTTTTGTCTTTTTGTTAAAGATGTAGGAACCTCAGTAACAACTCTAATATATAAATCTCCAAATAGATTTCTTTTAAGTATAGGCATACCTTTGCCTCTAAGTCTTAACTGTTTTCCACTTTGAGTTCCAGAAGGAATTTTAATTTTAGTCTTACCTCCATCGATAGATGGCACTTCTACAGTTACACCTAATGCTGCATCTGCAAAAGAGACTGGCAGCTCATAAAACAGATTTTCTTCAGATCTTTTAAAAATATCATGTGGTTCCACTGAAACAAATAAATATAAATCACCATTTGACCCACCTTTTGTTCCTGCTTCACCTTTTCCTGCAATTCTAATTCTCGTTCCATCATCAACCCCTTTTGGAATTTTAACAGAAACATTCTCATTAGATTGTGTTTTTCCAACCCCTCCACAATTATTGCATGGACTGTCTATTTTTTCTCCTTCCCCGCTACACTCAGGACAAGTTTGTTGGATAGTAAAGAAACCCTGATTAGATCTCACTTTACCTTGGCCACTACAATAATTACATGCAGAAGGTTTAGAGCCTGGTTTAGCACCGCTACCTGAACAAGTTTTACATTTTTTATAAGTTGTATAATTTATTTTTTCTTCTTTTCCTGTGAAAGCGTCATTTAAATCTATGGAAACATCATATCTTAAATCATTACCCCTATAATTTCTTCTGCCTCTTCTTGATTGTCCAGAACTTCCAAATCCAAAATCACTAAAAACATCTTCAAAAATATCAGAAAAGGACGAAGAAAAATCAAAATTACCAAAACCACTCTGACCTGTTCCCCCGCCTTGAAAAGCAGCATGACCAAATTGGTCGTAATTTGCTTTTCTCTTATCATCTGAAAGAATGTGATATGCTTCACTTCCTTCTTTAAACTTTTCCTCTGCTCCTTTATCACCTTTATTTTTATCTGGATGATATTTAAGTGCTAATTTTCTGTATGCTTTTTTTATTTCTTCTTTGCTAGCGGTTTTTGTGATTCCTAAGACCTCATAATAATCTCTTTTTGCCATGAGAAAATTTCTCCTGTTTATTAGTCTTAGGCTCTTTTTTCTTTATCTTCTTTTGAGTCTACAACTTCTGCATCAACGACGTTGTCTTTTTCCTTGTTGTCTTTTTTATCATTATCGTTATTTCCACCAGTTTTATCAGCAGGTTTTTGTTGGCTTTTATAAACTGCTTCACCTAATTTCATTGAAGCCTGGATCAATGACTGCGTTTTCTTTTTAACTTCTTCAGTATCTGTGCCTTTCAATGCATTTCTTAAATCTGATATAGCCGTTTCGATAGCTTTTTTATCAGCATCAGAAATTTTACTACCATGTTCCTTAAGATTTTTCTCAGTCGAATGGATTATAGTATCAGCCTGATTCCTTGAGTCTACCGAGTCCCTTTTCTTTTTGTCTGACTCTTTATTCGCTTCTGCGTCTTTAACCATATTTTTAATATCTTCATCAGATAAACCACCCGAAGCTTGAATTTGGATTTTTTGTTCTTTTCCAGTCCCTTTATCTTTTGCGGATACGCTTACAATACCATTTGCATCAATGTCAAAAGTCACCTCAATTTGTGGAACTCCCCTTGGTGCTGGTGCGATACCCACTAATTCAAAATTTCCAAGAATTTTATTATCTGTCGCCATCTCCCTTTCTCCTTGAAGGACCCTTATAGATACTGCAGGCTGGTTATCCTCGGCTGTTGAGAAAACCTGGCTTTTTTTGGTTGGTATTGTTGTATTTTTATCGATTAGTTTTGTTGAAACACCACCCAAAGTTTCTATTCCCAAAGATAATGGAGTTACGTCTAAAAGCAGAACATCTTTTACATCACCTTGTAATACTCCTGCTTGAATTGCAGCACCCATTGCAACTACTTCGTCTGGGTTAACACTTTTATTTGGATCTTTTCCAAAAAAATTTTTAACTGTTTCAACAATTTTAGGCATTCTAGTCATACCTCCGACTAAAACCACTTCATCTATTTCAGCTGCAGAAAAACCTGAGTCCTTTAATGCAGTCTTGCAAGGCTCTAATGTTCTATCTACCAAGTTCTCAACAAGGGCCTCAAGTTTAGCTCTAGTGAATTTTAAATTTATGTGCTTAGGACCTGTCTTATCTGCTGTAATGAAAGGAAGATTAATTTCAGTTTGTGTAGCAGAAGACAATTCTATTTTAGCTTTCTCAGCTGCTTCTTTTAATCTTTGTAATGCTAACTTGTCTCCCTTTAAATCAATTCCGTTATCTTTTTTAAATTCAGAAACTAGGTAATCTACAATAGTATCGTCAAAATCTTCACCACCCAAAAATGTATCACCATTAGTTGATTTTACTTCAAATACACCATCACCAATTTCCAAGATAGATACATCAAAAGTACCACCCCCCAGATCATAAACAGCAATTTTTTTTCCGCCTTTTTTATCTAAACCATAAGCTAAAGACGCAGCAGTTGGTTCATTTATAATTCTCAAAACTTCCAAGCCAGCTATCTTACCCGCATCTTTCGTTGCTTGTCTCTGTGCATCATTAAAATATGCGGGAACGGTTATAACCGCTTTTGTTACCGGTTGCCCTAAATGTTTTTCTGCAGTCTCTTTCATTTTTTGAAGAATAAAAGCTGATATTTGTGAAGGTGAATATTTTTTTCCCTTTGCTTCAATCCATGCATCATTTTTATCAGATTTAATAATTTTAAAAGGAACTTTTTCAACATCCTTTTTAACAGAATTGTCGTCAAAGGTTCTTCCAATTAACCTCTTAGCTGCAAAGATTGTGTCATTTGGATTTGTTACGGCTTGTCTCTTAGCAGGTTGTCCAACAAGTTTTTCATCTTTTTCAAGAAAAGCTACTACTGATGGGGTTGTTCTTTGACCCTCAGCGTTTTCAATTACTTTAGCTTGTTTGCCGTCCATAATTGAAACACAAGAATTCGTCGTACCTAAATCTATTCCTATCACTCTACTCATAATAACTGTTATATGGGTGTTTTTTTTTAGTCTACAAGATGAAAATTGTTATTTTTTTTCAGTATTTTCAGGTTTTTTTTCCTCATTTTGAGCTTTTTTTTTGGAAACAGCCACTAAAGATGCCCTTAATAACCTATTACCAAACATGTAACCTGGCAACATTTCTTGTACAATTGTCCCAGGTTCGACTTTGTCATCTTCCATTTCAGTCATTGCCTGGTGAAAATTAGGATCAAATTTTTTGTTTTTTGTGTCAATTTTTTCGATTTTGTTCTTTTTAAAAATCGAAATTAAATCTTTTTCAATAATTTGAATATTACCCAAAAACTTATCTAGATCCTTATTGCCTTTTAAACTGGTGTCGTTTTTAATCGAAATATATGCTCTTTGTAAATTATCAAGTATAACCAAATTTTCCTTAGCAAAATTAAAACCCCCAAACTCTAAAGCTTCTTGAATATCTTTTTCAAATCTTTTTCTTTGATTATCTATTTCAGCTAAAGATCTTAGTAATTTTTCTTCTGTATCTTTAAGCTTTTCTTCTAAAGTTAATTCTTTTTTCACATCTTTTTTAGCAGGATCGCTTTTCTTCTCTATGTTATCTTCCTTATTTAAATCGGTCATAAATTGTATATAGTGATGAAATATCTTATTTCCAGATCATATGCAAAAAATTGATAAAATATTGGTAGGAACACATAATAAAGGAAAATTTATTGAAATAAGCGATTTATTACCAAAAAAAATTAAAAAAATATCTCCGGTAGATTTAGGTATTAAAAGCCCAATCGAAAATGGTAAAACTTTCAAGGATAATTCAGAGATAAAAGCAGAATTCTTTTGTAAAAATTCAAACTTAGTAACTTTATCAGATGACTCTGGGCTTGAAGTTGATGCTTTGAATGGAGAACCTGGAATTCTTTCATCTCGATTTGCAGAAGATTTAGGTGGATTTCAAAATGCGATGAAAAAGATTTTAGAAAAAATTAAAAAAATTAATAAAGGCGCAAAAGCCCAATTTATAAGTAGTTTAACAATTCAGTGGCCGAATGGAAAAAAAATAACTAAGATAGGTGTCATTAGAGGTAGCTTAACTGACATAAGAGGAAAAAATGGATTTGGATATGATCCAATTTTTATACCAGAGGGACATTCAAAAACATTTGCTGAAATGAACTATAAGGAAAAGTTGAAAATTGACCACAGACAAATAGCCTACAAAAAATTATATAATAAAATTAAAGTTTATTTTTGATAAACTTGTTTTCCTCTAATGTATATATTTCAAGAGTTTGAATAACTTTATTCTCAAATATTTTAAAATTTCCAATTTTTCCTTTTATTTCATTTTTAATATTAAAATCATTAACAGATCTTATTGGATTTTCATTCTTCCATAGATAATAAATTAAACCAAGAATATCGTAGGATATAATTGAAATTTCATTTGGATAGTAACCATAAGTTTTAAAGAATTTTTTATTAAATGATATATAATTTTTTAAATTAATAGATGGAAAATAAAATTTTTTGATTGATGTTTCTGTTAAAATACTGTCATCAAACCATTGATTTGCAGTTATTATCAAAATATTTTTTTCTGTTACATCTGTATATTCTAAAGATGTTAAAACACTTTTTAATCCATCATCAAAATCAATTATAATTACTGAATCAAAATTTACATTCCCAAGCGTATATTTTTGTTTTAATTGATTAAGTTCCCTAACATCTTTCGGTAAATCAGATTTTTCTAGAATCTTAATTCTCGCTTCTAAATTTATTTTTCTTTGTTTGTAATTCGTAAGCTTTTCGATCTGTCCAGTTAAAACTTCAGAATCTTTACTATATTTAAAAATTCTAGAATTATTAAAACCTATTTGTTTAATTTTTTTTCCAATATGTTTTGAATTTTTATCATCTGGATAAAGAATAACTGTTTTTTTCTTTTCTTGTTTCTCGATAAATTTTTTAATAGCTAATAGTTGAGATTCTAAATTTATTCCCATCATGATAATATTTTTTTGAATAATTGAATTCATGTTTGATAATGATAGAAAAACTAAATCATCAAATTCCTTCAAGTCGTTTACAAATTTTGAATCTACAGGACCAATAACAATTTTTACACCTTGACTCTGAAAATCTTTACACGCACTTAATATTTTTTCTTTTTTTGATCCAGAGTCTTTTGGATAAATTTTTATAGAATTATCATTTATATCATGTAACGCTAAATTTATGGAGTAAAGAATTGTTTCACCAATAAATTTTAGTTCCCCAGAAAAGGGAGCCAGCACTCCAATTTTAAGGATATCTTTATTATTGTTCTCAATAGCAAAAACAAAACTATTAAAAGTAATCAATAAATAAGATAAAAATATACTTAAAGTTTTTTTCATATTTTATGAACAATTTTTTATCAGGTTTATACATTGTTTCAACACCAATAGGAAACTTGGAGGATATAACATTACGAGCATTAAATGTGTTAAAAAATTCAGATAAAATTCTTTGTGAAGATACAAGAAGATCTATCAAATTACTTAATCACTATAAAATTAGTAAGCAATTAGTTTCTAATCATAAATTTAATGAAAAAAAAACAGCCTCTAAAATTATTCAAGATATAAAAAGTGGCCAAGTGGTTTCGATGATTTCAGATGCTGGGACGCCAACAATTTCAGATCCGGGATTAGTTTTAATAACTGAATGTATAAAAAACAAAGTAAAAATATTTCCAGTACCTGGAGTTTCTGCGACAACGACTGCCATGTCAGTTTCAGGGTTTCAAGATCAATACATTTACTATGGTTTTTTATCAAAAAAACAGACTGTAATTGAAAAAGAGCTAAAAAAATTAAAAGAATGTAAGTTCAATTTACTATTTTTTATACCCGCCATAAAAATAAATTTTTATATAAAACTTTTCAAAAAATACCTGCATGAAAGAAAAGTTTTCATTGGGAGGGAAATGACGAAAATTCATGAAACTTTTTACAGACATAATTTAGATAAATTTCCTGGTTTTAAAGAAAACTTAAAAGGCGAACTTACAGTTGTAATTTCTGGGAAAAGTGAAAATTATGATAATGAAACAGTTATCAACACAAAACAATTGAACAGTGAAATTAAACAATATTTGAAAAAGTATAGCGTGAAAGATGTGGTTAACTTGATTTCACAAAAAAATAATTTATCTAAAAAAAAAATTTATGATATTTGTTTAAAAATAAAAAAAACATGAAAAATATTTTTTTTATTTTACTTTTAGCATTACTAACATTTTCTTGTGTTGGTACATCCTCTGTTGGAATTTTTGGCTCAGGTGTAAGTATAGCTTACGATCCAAGAACTGTTGGTATGCAAATTGATGACTCAATAATGCAAAAAAACTTAATTGGAAGATTAACATTAACTGATAAAAAATATATTATTAGTATAAGCGCAAAAGTATTAGATGGAAATATTTACTTATCCGGAAAAGTTGATGAACCAGAGGAAAAATTAAAAATCATTAAAATGGCTTGGGAAACTAAAGGAGCAAGATCAGTTCAAAGTACAGTTACGATCAAGGGAAATAATAATTTTAAAAGCACTGCAAAGGATATTCTCATAACCTCGCAGTTAAGAACTGCGCTTATATTTAATAAATTAACCAAAGCAACAAACTACACAATAGATACAATAAACGGCAAAATCTATATTTTTGGAATAGCGATGACAAAAAAAGAAAAGGAAAAAGTTATTTCAGAAGCCGATCAAATACATGGAGTTAAAGATGTAATTCCTAGTATCTACTTGGTCGAGGAATTAAGTAGAAATAAAAACTAATTATTTTTTTTATTTTTATAATCAATAATTTCAGCAGAATATGCAGCTACCGAAGCCAGATTTAATATATCATTTGATGAGGATCTTAATGGAGCAATTTCAATAGGTAAGCCTAAGCCAATTAGTAATGGACCTATAATTTTTGCACCACCAATTGTTTTCATTAATTTAGTTGATATTGCGGCACTGTGAAGAGCTGGCATAATTAAGATATTTGCATTACCAACTATTTTTGAAAAAGGATAAGTTTCTTTATATTTGGGGTTAAGGGCCACATCAGGTTGCATTTCACCATCGAAATCAAAATCTACTTTTTGTCTTTTTAAAAGTTCTATCGCATCTCTCACGTGTTTTGTATTCCTGGATAAAGGTTTTCCAAATGTTGAATGAGATAAAAATGCTACTTTTGGATCAAAACCAAATAACTTTGCTACCCTTACACTAGATAGAGAAATTTTTACTAAATCATCTGCAGATGGAAAATCATTTACTTGTGTGTCAGCAATAAAAATGGTTTTTTTGGGTGTTATAAGCATATTAAGACCAAAAAGAATTTCACCCGGTCTTGGATCAACTGCTTTATTGAGACTTTCTATAGATGCTGCATAGTGTCTAATATTTCCTGTTACCATTGCGTCTGCATCGCCACAATCAACCATTGAAGCTCCCCATATAATTCTATCGTTTCGGATAAGTCTATCTACATCCCTTTCTAATAACCCTTTTCTTTGCAACTTAGAATAAAGTTTTTTTGAATATCTCTCTCTTTTATCTTTGTCTGTAGAATTTACAATTTTAATTTTATAATTTTCATCTAAACCAATTTCTTTTAACTGTTCTTTAACCCTTTTTTCATTTCCAATTACAATAGGAGTGCCCAATTTACTATTTTTATAGGCTACAGCGGCTTTGAGCATACTTTGGTCTTCGCCTTCAGCAAACACTACAGTTTTTGGTCTTTTTTTTATTTGAGCATTTATTCCCTGCATAATACTCATTGATGGATCAAGTCTATTTGTTAATTGATCTTTATAAATTTCGATATCTGTAATATTTTTTCTTGCTACACCTGATTTAATTGCTGCCTCAGCCACTGCAGAAGGAATTCTGCTTATTAATCTGGGATCAAAAGTAGATGGAATAATATAATCTTTACCGTAGTGAGGTCTTTCTCCTCCATATGCATTTACTACTTCATCTGGAACCTCTTCCCTTGCAAGTGTAGCAATTGCTTTTGCTGCAGCAATCTTCATCTCATCATTTATTTCTTTTGCTCTTACATCAAGAGCTCCCCTAAAAATATATGGAAAACCAATTAAATTATTTACTTGATTTGGATAATCAGACCTTCCAGTCGCAACAATTGCATCTGATCTTACTTCATCAACTAGTTCAGGTTTGATCTCTGGATCTGGATTAGCACATGCAAAAATTATTGGATTTTTAGACATAGATTTTACCATCTCTTTTGTTAAGACATTTTTGGCAGATAAACCTAAAAAGATATCCGCTCCGTTTATAGCTTCAGAAAGTGTTCGTAGTTTTGTATCAACAGCATAAGCAGATTTAAACTGGTCAATATTATCCCTACCCTTATAAATAACTCCTTTTCTATCGAGCATGATAATATTTTCTTTTTTAATACCAATTTTTTTGAAAAGATTTGCACATGCTATTGCTGAAGCACCCGCTCCATTTACAACAATCCTTACATCACTAACTTTTTTTTTTGATATATCTAGTGCATTAATTAAAGCCGCAGTAGTAATTATTGCAGTGCCGTGTTGATCGTCATGAAATATTGGAATATCTAAAGTTTCTCTTAATTTACTTTCTATAATGAAACAATCTGGTGCAGCAATATCCTCTAAGTTTATTCCACCAAAACTATTTCCAATATTTTGGATACATTTAATAATTTCATCTGAATTTTTATTATCAATTTCAATATCAATTGCATCTATGTCTGCAAATCTTTTAAATAAAACTGCTTTTCCTTCCATAACAGGTTTAGATGCTAAAGCACCTAAATTTCCCAAACCTAAAATTGCTGAACCGTTACTTATTACTGCTACAAGATTTCCTTTACTAGTGTATTCATAAGCAGCATCTGGATTTTTCGAAATTTCCATTACTGGAACAGCAACACCAGGCGAATAAGCCAGAGATAAGTCTCTTTTGGTAGTTAAAGATTTTGATGATATAATCTCAATTTTGCCAGACTTTCCTTTATTATGAAACTCTAATGCTTCTTTATCTGTGTAGTGATCAATTTTTGATTTTTTTGTCATTAAATTTTGAGTATGTAATATAAATGATATTAAATCACTAAAAATTTTGTCTTAATTATGAATTTACTATCTTCAACGTCTGTATTTGGTTTTTATACTCTAATAAGCAGAGTTTTAGGATATTTAAGAGATATTCTGATTGCGATTTTCCTTGGAACGACCATCTATGCTGATGCTTTTTTTGTAGCTTTTAGATTGCCAAATACATTTAGAAGACTCTTCGCCGAGGGAACATTTAATGCTGCATTCATACCAAGTTATGCAAAAGCGAATTTAAAAAATAAAAAAGAAGGAAAAAGATTTGCTGACGAAGTTTTTAATTTATTACTCTACATCTTAATATTTATTATAATTATAGTAGAGATTTTTACGCCAGCAGCTGTCTATCTTATTGCACCCGGTTTTTATGAGGATAGTGAAAAATTAAATTTGGCAGTGGAATTTACCAGAATAACTTTCCCTTTTTTATTGTTTGTAAGTTTATCCTCGATGCTTTCAGGAATTTTAAATACAAATAATAAATTTGCTGCTGCAGCTGCTGCACCAATCGCATTAAATATAGTACTCATCTTTTCTTTATTAATTGCATTTAATTTGGAATTAAATATAGCTAAAAGTTTATCTGTAGGTGTAACTTTATCAGGAGTCATTCAATTTTTTATACTGATTTTTGTCACTAAAAAATTTTATTTCCCGTCTTTAAAGATATCTTTTAAATTTAAAAAAAATATTAAAAATTTCTTCCAAAAACTTTTACCAAGTATTTTCTCTGCTGGAATTACACAAATTAATATTCTTGTAGGAACCATAATAGCATCGTTTCAAACAGGGGCAGTATCATATCTTTATTATGCAGATAGAATTTACCAAATTAATTTAGCTATTGCTGGTATAGCTGTCGGGACCGTAGTATTACCTAGTCTATCAAAAAAAATTAAGGAAAATAATAAAAATTCTATTAATATTTTACAAAATAAATCTTTAGAATTATCTCTCGCTCTATCACTTCCTGCAGCATTTGGTTTATTTATTGCATCTAAAGAAATCGTTAGTAGCCTATTTGGATATGGTTCTTTCACGCGAGATGATGTAGGAAATACATCTTTAGCATTAACGTATTTTGCTTTAGGTGTACCTGCTTTCGCACTAATTAAAGTTCTCTCTAGTTTTTATTTCGCAAGAGATAATACCAAAACACCTTTTTATATTTCTCTTTTAAGCATGATTACAAATGTGTTTATAAGCCTAGTTTTTTTTAAAGAATATGGTTTTATTATAATTCCAATTGCCACAACTATTTCAAGTTGGTTATCAGTATTAATTTATTTTATTTTTTTTAATAAAAATAAAATTATAATTTTTGAAAATAAAATTCTAATGAATATTTATAAAATTTTATTTGCAACCGCATTAATGTGTTTTTTCCTTTATTTTGGTTTAGAATATTTTGAGGATAAGTTAGAATATACTTACAAATTTAAATTAATTTATCTTTTAATTATGATAGGTTTGTCAGTTGCTATTTATCTATTTACTACTAACTTTTTGGGAATATTAAAATTTAGGAACTATAAATTTAAATGAGTACTAATTCGAAACAAACAGTTTTTTCAGGGGTACAGCCAACCGGAAATTTACATTTAGGCAATTATCTTGGGGCTATTAAAAACTTTGTAGAACTTCAAAAGAAAATGGAATGCATATATTGCGTAGTAGACCTTCATGCAATTACTGTTTTTCAGGATCCGAAAGTATTAAAAAAAAGTATGCTCGAAACAACAGCAACATTCATTGCATGTGGCTTAGACTTTAAAAAAGTATTATATTTAATCAATCATCAGTGAGTGAACATGCAGAACTTGCTTGGATCTTAAATTGTGTTTCTAGAATTGGCTGGATGAATAGAATGACTCAATTTAAAGAAAAGGCAGGAAAAAATAGAGAAAATGCAAGTGTAGGACTTTATGTTTATCCAAATCTAATGGCCGCAGATATCTTATTGTATAAGGCAACACACGTTCCTGTCGGAGACGACCAAAAACAACATTTAGAACTTGTAAGGGATATTGCTCAAAAATTTAATAACGATTTTAAATCAGACAATTTTTTTCCTATTCCCGAACCTTTAATTCAAAAAAAATTATCAAGAGTTATGAGTTTAAGAGATGGAAAAAATAAGATGAGTAAATCAGATGAGTCTGAGTATTCTAGAATTGATCTCCAAGATACAGAGGATGAAATCATTAAAAAAATAAAAAAAGCAAAAACTGATTCTCAACCTATTCCATCTAAGATTGAAGATTTAAAAAACAGACCTGAAGCCTTAAATTTGATAAATATTTATTCTTTCATAACAGATAAAACTTTGGAAAAAACTTTAGTTAGTATGGCGGGTAAAGATTTTTCTAAGTTAAAAAAAGATCTTTCAGATGCTTTAATAGCTACAATTTGTCCTATCGGAAAAAAAATTACAGAACTCAAAAAAGATGAGAAGCATTTGATAGAGATTCTCAAAAATGGATCAAATAGAGCAAAAAAAATTGCAAAAACAAATATAAACAAAGTAAAAGATATTGTTGGATTTATTTAATAACAAATTTTCGTAAAAATGTGTTAAATTAAAAACATGATACAAATAGAAAATACGCCAAACCCTAATGCATTGAAATTTCTGTCTGAAAAACAGTTATCGGAAGTTGAAACTCTGGAATTTCAAAAAAAAGATTTAAGCCAAATTAACAATGAATTTGTAAAAAATATTCTAAATTTTGATGGAGTGGAGTTAGTTTTAATTTCAAAAAATTTTATGAGTGTTAAAAAAGATGAAAAAACAAGCTGGGAAACTCTTAAACCCACAATTATTTCATCTATAAATGATTATTTTGAAAAAAATAATCAACCTATGATTTTAAAAAAAAATAGTACCCCTAAAAAAACAGCTTTAGAAGATAGCGAGACCGTTCAACAAATAAAAGATGTACTTGAAACAAAGGTAAGACCCGCTGTTGCTAAAGATGGAGGAGATATACAATTTATTTCATTTAACAATGGTGTTGTTAAGGTTGCACTAAAGGGAAGTTGTTCAGGTTGTCCAAGTTCAGTTATGACACTTAAACAAGGTGTTCAGAATTTATTATGCCATTACGTAAAAGAGGTTAAATCTGTAGAGGCAAGTTAATTAAGTGAAAAAAGATACCCCTTATAGAGATCAGCTTTTAGAACTATCAAAACTTTATAAAATACCAGAAGTAACATCATATATTAGATCAAGAAAAAACTTAACAACGTCACAATTAGAATTAATTTTATTGAAAAATAAAATTCCTTTGCCTGCTCATAGTTTTAATAGAAAACAAGTTGCTAAAATAAAATTTCAAGAACTAGTTATAACAAATATAGTTTTAACTTTAGTGCTTTTGGGTTTCATAACCAGCTTAATTGGAATTAGGCCTTATATTAAAGTTGTCACAGATGAAATTAAATTTACATATGTCGCTAAAGAGTATAAATCTAATTTTGGAACCAAAAATAAAGTTTCTAAAAATTTCGATAACAAAAAAAAACAAAATTCTAATGACCAAGATATCAGTTTAGATACCAAGGTTACTTTAAATCTATTTGAGGATTTAAAATATGATTTAAAAAGCATTAGGACTGGCGCAATGGTTAAACCCATCTATCTTTCCAAACTACCAAAAGACCTTAAGAAAATTAAAAGTACAACAACAAAAAAAAATACTTTCATCAAAATTGTGATGCCACTTATAATCGATGAAAATAATAAGATTTTAGAAAATAGAAAAAAACTTTTTAAAATTTTAGCAAAACCAAATAACTCCAGGGGAGAGAAAGTTTGGCTAAAGAGAAGATTTGAGAATTATGGAATTAAAAACGAGGACATAACAGAATTAAAGATAAGAATGGATATTGTACCTGTATCAATTGCTATAGCACAAGCAGCCAAAGAAAGTGGTTGGGGAACCTCAAGGTTTGCGTTAGAAGGTAATGCAATGTTTGGTCAATGGACCTGGGGAAAAAAAGGTATTGCTCCACTAGATAGAGAAAAGAACCAGGCACATAAAATTTTAAAATTTCCAATTTTAAGATCATCAGTTCAGGCTTATAAAAATAATTTAAATACTCATAAAGGATATTCAGAATTTAGAAAAAAAAGAGCTGAGTTGCGAAAATTAAATAAAAAAATATCTGGTCTAGAGCTAGTTCAATATCTCCACAATTATGCTGCCACTGGATCAGAATATACAAAAGTTTTAAAAAAAATAATCGATCAAAATCAACTTACAGATTTTGATAATGCTGTTTTGATGAATTCAAATCAATCGTCAACTTTAACACTTTAATCTAAAGATTTGAGATAACGAATTGAATACCAAGCCATCTCCATTCCCCTGTATTTTCACGTAAAGAACAATTTATTCTGCCACGTTCTGTCACAAATTTTCCATCTAAAAGTATTTCTATTTCATTTTTGGAAATAAAATTAATCTTTGAATTTCTCCATTTATCCTCTTCAAAAAGTTTTACAGTTCTGTATACTGTTGCAATACTAATATTTTTATCTAATTCATTAACTCTTTTATGTAATTCATCTACATCAGGATGATCCTTTGAACCATATGTTTGTTTTGAGTCAGACATAACCTTTGCGATTATTCTTCTTTGATCTGTTAATCTTACCCCTTTGTGTTTACATTTATCTTCAATTTTACTCATAAATTTATAATTTAACTTAAGTAGACCGGTTTAATCAAATTATTTTGTATTAATTTATTTTTAATTAATAATTTGATATTTTTTGGGTTAAAATCAGTCAAATCTTGGTCTTTATAACCATATAATCTTGTCCCTTTAGATATTTTGATGCCTTTAGCCACAGCAATAGAAATCCTTATGCCTGAAAAACTCCCAGGCCCAACATTCACTATAATTGAGAAATCTTTATCGATAATAGCTTTTTTTTGTTTAAGAAATTCAAATATATTGTTCACAAGTGTCTCGTTACTTCTTATATTGGTTTGAAGTTTTTTGAGAAAAAAATTATTATTAATGTTTAAAGCAATAACATTTTTTTTACCTGTGCAATTTATTACTAGAAAATTCTTTATCATTTTATTTATTGTAGTTTTAATATCTATTTTAAATAATTCAAACTCTTATGCAAAAAATATTGAGGATTTCGGTGTAATTTCATTGATGTACCATCGATTTGAGGAAAATAAGTATCCATCTACAAACATTAAAATAAAAGATTTTAAAAAGCATTTAGATTTAATTAAGGAAAATGAGTTTAATTTCATTTCTCATAAAGAGTTTATAAATTCAATAAACTCAAAAAATCTTGACAGAAAAATTCTACTCACTATAGATGATGGTTTTAAATCATTCTACGAGAATGCTTGGCCAATTTTAAAAGAAAGAAAAATACCTTTCATTATTTTTA
>CACLSS010000007.1 GCA_902609645.1 uncultured Pelagibacteraceae bacterium
TTCTTCACTAATTAAAATAAATTTTTTAATTTTTTCAATAATAGTTAAATCTTTATTTAAATTTTCAATTATACTTCTTATAGTTGAATTATCTTTATTTTTTTGATCCACAACTATTAATGCAACAAGATAATTTTTTTTATCTCCATAAACTAAACATTGTTTAATTTTTTCATTATTACAAAAATGATTTTCTACTTTACTTGGGGAAATATTGTCACCTCCAAGATTAACAATTATATCTTTTTTTCTATCAGTAATTTTTAAATATCCATTATTTTCGAATTCACCAATATCACCAGTGTGTAACCAACCATTTTTAATTATTTCTTTTGTCTCTTTTTCTTTATTCCAGTACCCAAGCATAACATTTTCTCCCTTAACAAGGATTTCGCCATCTTCTGCTATTTTGACTTGATTGGTTTTAAAAGGTGGACCAACAGTGTCTACTTTTATATCCCCTGGTAAATTACAACTTACTACTGGGGACGTTTCGGTAAGACCGTAACCTTGCAGCGTGGGTAAACCAACCGCATTTAAAAACTCTCCTATATTTTTATCTAGTGCACCTCCACCAGAGACGAAAGTTTGTAGATTGCCACCAAATTGTTTTTGTATTTTTCTTCTTACCAAAACTTCACACAAAAAATTAATAAATTTTTCATGAATTTTAAGATTTATATTATTCAAAGATTTTATGCCTAAATCTATTGTCTTGTTTATTAGGAGTTTTTTTATACCAGTTTGTTTTTTTAAATTACTATTAATTTTATTGTATAAATTTTGATAAAATCTTGGAACTGCAGTCATTATTGTTGGTTTAGCAATAGACATATTTGATATTAATTTTTCTAAACTTTCGGCATAAAAAACTTTTGCACCAGTTATTATTTGAATAAATTGAACAGCATGCTCATAGGAATGCGAAAGTGGAAGCCAGGTAAGAAATATTGGATCTTTTTTTTTAATTAAAGGTTCAAGTAAATCCATTGCACCTTCACAGTTTGCTAAAATACCTCCGTGGCTTAATACCACTCCTTTTGGATTGCCAGATGTTCCTGATGTATAAATTATACATGCAGGCATATTTCTTTTTAGATGCTTGTTAATAATTTTAGTATCAGTATCTTCTTTTAAAATTTTGTCTATAAGTAAACTTTTATAATCTATCTCCTCGAAAGAAATAATTTCTTTAATTTCTGGATTTAAAAAATTTTTAATTTTTTTAAATTGATCATTATTTGACACTATAATAATGGTAGGTTTACAATCATTAAGTATATATTTGTAATCATTCGAAGAGTAAGTTGTGAAGATTGGTACCGATATACCTCCTGCATTCATTATGGCAATGTCAGTCATTAGCCAGTAAGGTCGATTCTCCGAAAGTATTAAACATCTATCACCTTCTTTAATTATTGATTTAATTTTATTTGATAATTTAAAAATTCTTTCTGAAACCTGGCGCCAAGTATAAGTTGACTTATTTGGTTTTAACCATTTTAAAAAAGGTTTCTCTTTATCAATTTTATTTAGTTTTTCAAAAAATAATTCTACTAAACTATTAAGTTTATTGACTTCCATAAATTGGTGGGCGAAGAGAGACTCGAACTCTCAAGGTATTGCTACCATTGGATTTTGAGTCCAACGCGTCTACCAGTTCCACCATTCGCCCATTTCTCCACATTAATTTTTATTTGTACAATCATTATGTTTTGAATTAATTTAAGACGCAACTAAAAAAATGATAAAAAAATTATACGATAAGTGTGTTTATTGGGCAGGAAAAAAATATGCTAAACAATTTTTAGCTTTTGAGTCCTTTATAGAAAGTTCTTTTTTTCCTATTCCGCCAGACGTAATGATTATTCCAATGGTTATCGCAAAAAAAAATGAGTTTATAAAAATAGCTGCTATTGCAACAATTTTTTCTGTTTTAGGAGCTCTTTTTGGATATATGATTGGATATATTTTTTTTAATGAGATTGGTGTCAAGATTTTTGAATTGTACGGTTATCAGGATCCTAATTTTTTAAAAGAAAAATTTTCAACAACTGGAGGTTTTTTTTCTTGGCTTGGAATTTTAGTGACTGCTGGATTTACACCCCTTCCTTTTAAGCTATTAACAATATCAAGTGGTTTTATTCATTTTAATTTAATTTTCTTTATTGTTATTTGTGTTTTGACCAGAGGCTCAAGATTTTTTTTGGTGGCTTTCTTAACTTATAAATTTGGTGAAAAATTTGGTCCATTTTTAGATAAGCATGGGACTAAATGGTCTCTGATAATAACTACATTTATACTTATAGTTATAGGATTGGTTTATTTTTACCTAATGAAATGATAGAAAAAAAAAACAATTTCTTTTTAATAATAATATTCATCTTACTTGTTTCATCCTTAATTTCAGCTTTCGTTATTGAGTATGGTCTAGGACATAAACCTTGTAAACTCTGTTTATATCAGAGGTATCCTTATTATATTTCAATTTTGTTATTAATGAGTATTTTTGTTTTAAGAAAAAATATTAGAATTCACTTTCTTGTTTTGAGTATAGTATTTTTTTTTGGTGCAATGGTTGCATTTTACCATTTTGGGATTGAGCAAGGTTTTTTTGAAGAGTCTACTGTTTGCGCAGCAAATAATCTTGATCAAATCCTGTCAAAAGAAGATCTTTTAAAGCAATTAAAGCGAAATACAATAAGTTGTAAAGCTATTACTTTTAGATTTTTAGGTTTATCCCTTGCTTCAATTAATACCATTTTCTCATTAATTTTATCGTATATATTCTTTGTGATGTTCAAAAATTATGAAAATAACAAATAAAAAAACTTTAGAGGAGATTATAAGAGTTGATCATGCTGGAGAACGTGGTGCAATTAAAATTTATGAAGGTCAACTTTTAGCTCTTAATACTTTTAAAAAGAATGAAAAATTAAAAAAATTGATTGAAGAAATGAAAGAACATGAAAAAGAGCACTTTGAATATTTTGATAAGGCTATAAAGGAAAGAAATATCAAGCCCACAGTTTTTCTACCTATTTGGGATCTTCTCGGTGTAACACTTGGTTTTGGGACTACTATGTTAGGAGAGAAAGCAGCAATGCTTTGTACTGCTTCTGTTGAAGAGGTTATAGATGGACATTACAAAAGCCAACTTGACAAACTCGGTGATGATGAAAAATCATTAAAAAAATCTATTACTAAATTTAGACAAGATGAAATTGATCATAAAAACTTAGCTTATAATGAAGGCGCAACCAAAAAAGGATTATATTTTGTATTAGATAAAATTATACAAACCACATCTAAAGCTGCTATTAAAGTATCAGAAAAAATATAATTAAGGTTCTAGTTCAATATCCCAGTAAAGATAATCCATCCAACTTTCATGTAAAAAATTTGGAGGAAAATGTCTCCCATTTTTGTGTAGATCATCAACGGTTGGGATAAAGGGTAATTTTTTTAATTTTAAATCACAATTATTATAAAGTTTACCGCCTTTTTTAACATTACATGTTGAACAAGCTGTTACTACATTTTCCCAGTCCGTAAGACCGCCCTTAGATTTTGGTAGCAAGTGATCAAATGTTAAATCATTTTTATCTCCGCAATATTGGCAAGCAAATTTGTCTCTTAAAAAAACATTAAACCTTGTAAAATTTGGATGAGTTGATGGTTTTACAAAACTTTTTAGTGCAATTACACTTGGTAAACTCATTTCAAAGGAAGGACTTCTAACTTTTCTTTCGTATGATGAAACAATGCTTACTCTATTTAAAAAAACTGATTTTATAGCATCCTGCCAGCACCATAAAGATAATGGGTAATAGCTTAAGGGTCTAAAGTCAGCATTTAAAACAAGTGCTGGACATTTTTCTAAAGGAACTTTCTCACTAGAAGCTATGATCATAATTTATGCTAACTTAAAGAAAAATATTTATCAAGTTATAATTTTGTTACACTTAAACGTTTTATTTATATAGATTTTTTTTTAGAAATTCTAAACCAATGCTTGATCCCTCTGTCGGGATTCTGTGCTCACAATTTTTGAAGATTTTAGTTTGAATTTTATAATGGTTTTTATTAAAAAACTCTTTAGCTTCTAGTAAAAAATTCGCTGGCACAACTGCATCGCTATCGCCGTGCATTAAAAAAATTTCTGGCTTAGAATTTATATTTTGATTTAAATGTTTTATATTTAAAATTTTACCAGAATAGCCAATTACACATTTAATTTGGTCCTTTTTTTTTAAAGCGGTTTGTAATGCTATCATACAGCCCTGGCTGAAACCAACAAGAGCAATATTATTAAAACTAAGTTTATTTTTATTGCTTACCTCATCAATAAATTTATTCAGTTTATTTTCTGCAATTAAAGATTTAGAAAGCGTTTCTTCATCGGTTTGATCCATAAGATCAAACCATTGATAACCAGCAGGATTAACTTTACAAATTTCTGGTGCATCGGGACAAACAAATAATGTATCTGGTAAAAAGTTTTTCCAATAATTTGCAAGTATTGATATATCATTACCATCACCACCATATCCATGGCAAAGTATAACTGCATTTTTTGGGCCCGATTTTGAGCTTGGATTTATAATTACAGAATTTAAACTATAACTCATAAATATTATCTATAGGTATTTAACCATTTAATAAAATTTTTATCATCAAAATTTATATCGCCTAATACCCTAGCAAATTCTTGACCTTTTTGATTTATAAAAACTGTTGTAGGAACTCCTCTTAATTTAAATTGTTTTGCTAATTTAAATTCTGGATCAAAAAAAATATTTAAATTCTTAATATTTAAATCATTATAAAATTTCATTGTTGTCTTTTGATTAATCTTTTCTAAATTAATTGGAAAAATTAAAAAATCTGGATTTTTAATACTAAATTTATTCAGTGATGGCATTTCAGCTTTACAAGGGGCACACCATGTTGCCCAGAAGTTTAGTATCTTAATCTTGCCATCATTTTTATTCAGTACAATATCTTTTGAGTCAAAATCCTTAAATTTTACTTGGGAAACTTGTAATGGATTTTTATGAAGAACTATATTATTGAATGGTAAAGGCTCGACCGCGTATAAAAAATTGAGCTTAAAAAAAGTAAAAAAAAATAATTGGAATAAAAAAAACCTTAAAATATTCATATATAAAAGGTTTAACATATAAAATGAAAAATAAAAATAAGACGGTTTGGTCTAATAGATTTAGTAAAGGAAACTCTAGAAGTTTTCAGAGAATTGGATCGTCAATTAACATTGATAAAAGACTTTATAAAGAAGATATTTTCGCATCAATAATTCATGCGCAAATGCTTGTTAAACAGAGAATTATTCCAAAAAAAGATGGAATTAAAATTATTAATGGTCTTAAAAAAATAGAAAAAGAGATAGACAAAGGTAAATTCAAATTTAAAGAAAAATTTGAGGATATTCATCTTAATATTGAAAAAAGACTATTTGAAATTATTGGTCAATCAGCAGGACATCTTCACACTGCAAGATCAAGAAATGACCAGGTGGTCACTGATTTCAAAATTTGGATAAAAAATGCAACGTTAGATATAAATGATGTCTTGAATTTATTAATAAAATCTATTTTAAAAAAAGCCGAGAAAAATATAGATACAGTGATGCCTGGTTTTACTCATTTAAAAAATGCACAACCGATCTCATTTGCACATTATCTTTTGGCTTATGTTGAAATGCTAATAAGAGATAAAAAGAGATTTTTAAATAATTTGGAGTTAATTGATGAATGTCCTTTAGGATCCGCGGCTTTGGCTGGCACTTCATATAATATAGATAGAAAATTTACGGCAAAAAAACTTGGTTTTAAAAAACCAACAGGTAATTCAATTGACTCTGTTTGTGATAGAGATTTTGCGATTGATTTTTTGTCAGCTGCAGCTACTTGTGCAATGCACATGTCTAGATTGGCTGAGGATTTTATAATATTTAATTCAGAAGCTTTTAGTTTTATAAATTTTAGTGATAAAGTTCTTACAGGTTCTTCTATTATGCCTCAAAAAAAGAATCCCGATCCAGCTGAATTGATAAGAGGAAAAACAGCAATTAATTATGGAAAATTAAATTCAATGTTAACTATTATGAAAGGTTTGCCGATTTCTTACTATAAGGACCTACAAGATGATAAAGGTCTTGTATTTGATAGTTATGATACTTTAAAGGATACTTTAATAATGGGTAATGAACTTATTTTAAACCTAAATACAAATAAAAATAATATGAAAAAAATGGCCCAAAAAGGATATACGACTGCAACCGACTTTGCAGATTTTTTAGTTAAAGAAAAAAATATTCCTTTTAGAGAAGCTTATGTCACTTCATCTAAACTTGTAAATTTTGCAGAAAAAAAGAAAGTTAGATTAGATGAGATCCCATTAAAAGATATTAATAAATTTTTAAAAAAAATTAATATTAATAATATAAAAATTTTTGATGTAGTTAGTTCAATGAATTCAAAAACTTCATATGGTGGAACAGCAACAAAAAATATTAAAGGAATGATAAAAAAATATAGAAAAGAAGCTTTATGAGTAGAGTTTTTTTAATAATTGTTATTTTGATTGTTTTGACTAGTTGTGGGAGAAAATCTACACCAGTTTATAAATCTGAAAATATCAGACAAAATATTGTATTTATTTCATAAATTATGAGCTTAAATTATAAAGGACAGAACCTGTTTATTGACAATATATCTATCAAAGGGATTACAAGAAAAAATATTACGCCCTTTTATGTATATTCTTATAAAAAAATTAAAGATAATTTTCAAACTTTTTATAATTATTTTAAAAGAGTTAATCCTCTTGTCTGTTTTTCTGTTAAATCTAACTCAAATGTTTCTATTTTAACTGAGTTAGGTAAATTGGGATCTGGTGCTGATGTAGTATCAGAAGGTGAATTATTAAAGGCATTAAAAGCAAAAATTAATCCAAATAAAATTGTTTTTTCTGGTGTTGGAAAAACAGGCAGTGAATTACGATTAGCTATTAAAAAAAGAGTTTTACTTATTAATGTTGAGTCTGAAAGTGAGGCATTATTAATAAATAAAATATCAAAAAAAATGAATAAAGTAACTTCTATTGGGATTAGATTAAATCCAAATGTTGATGCAAATACTCTTTCTAAAATTTCTACCGGTAAACTTGATAGTAAATTCGGTTTATTAAGCAAAAATTTTTTAAGATTTTGTAAAAATTCCAAAAATTTAAAAAATATTAAAATTAGTGCAATTAGTGTTCACATTGGAAGTCAGATTACATCTGTAGCACCATACAGAAGAACTTTGAATACTATAAGAAAAATTATCAAATCAAGTAAAATAAATTTTGATTATATCGATCTTGGTGGTGGATTTGGTATTCAATATAAAAATAAAGATAGGAAAATTGATATAAAAAATTATTCTGTTTTGGTTCAAAAATTTCAAAAAGAGACAAATTGTAAAATTATTTTTGAACCTGGAAGATATATTGTTGGTAATACCGGTTCATTAGTTTCTAGAATAGTATTTATTAAAAAAAATGATAATAAATATTTTGTAATTTTAGATGCTGGCATGAACGACTTCATGAGGCCTGCTTTGTACAATGCAAAACATGAAATTGTTCCTGTGTCAAAATCTAAAACAAAAATCAATAGAAATATTGAATTTGTTGGTCCAATTTGTGAAAGTACTGACACTTTTCTAAAATATAAAAATTTTCCTTTTATAAAAGAAGGAGAATATGTGGCCATAACAAATGTTGGTGCATATGGTTCAACGCTTTCATCAAATTATAATACTAGACCATTGGCCTCTGAGATCATTATAAAAAAAGGTAAAATAAAAATAATCAGAAAAAGACAAAAAATTTCTGAAATCATTTAGTAAATGATATTTTTAAGATCATTATTTTTTAATATTTTTTTATTTGGAGGTATAGCTGTTGCATGTATAATTGCAATTCCCCTTCTATTTCTTAAAGACAAACACATGATTTGTGCTGGAAAAATTCTTTCTAGATATGTTGGGGTTTTATTGAAGATATTTATTGACGTTAAAATTGATTTTAAAGGTACTGAAAATCTTAACAAATTTGAAAAATATTTTGTTGCTTCTGCTCATCAATCTATGTTTGAAACTTTTGCGCTTCAAACAGTTATATCAGGTCCAGTTTTTATTTTAAAAAAAGGATTAATGAAAATACCTTTTTTTGGATGGTGCTTAAAAAAAATTGGTGCAATTGCGATTGTTAGGGATACAGCCACAAAGGAAAACTTAAATTTCTTTGATAGAATTCTAGACCAAATAAACAAAAGTAAAAGACCTTTGTTGATTTTCCCACAAGGCACGAGGGTACCTTATAAAGAAAGGCCTGATTTTAAAAAAGGAGTTGCAAGAATTTATGAAGCTTTAAGGTTGCCCTGTGTACCCGTAGCCCTAAATACTGGAAAGGTGTGGCCTAAAAATAGTTTTAATAAATATCCTGGAAACATAACAATATCATTTCTTAGTCCTATTGAACCTGGTTTAAGTAAAGAGGATTTTTTAAAAAAGTTACAAAATATTATTTATAAAGAAACTGATTTTTTAGACTAATTATTTTCTTCCAAAGTCAGGTTTATCAGTATCCTGGCCGGCTTTTATAATTGATTTTCTGAAATCTTTAGATTTCTCAAAAATTTCTATGAGTTTCTTGCTATCTTTCTCTGAAATTGCTTTTTTAAACTCATCTAAATTTTTAATAAACTTATCGATAGCCTGAATAATTAAAGCGCTATTATCGATAAAAATATCCCTCCACATAATAGGGTCGGAGGCAGCAATTCTGGTAAAATCTCTTAATCCCCCTGCGCTATACTTAATAATATCATCTTTAACTTCCTTATCATGGGACATAGATGTTTTTACAATATTGTATGCTACTACGTGAGGTAAATGACTTGTGAAAGTTAATATTTTATCGTGGTCTTCATCGGACATAATTTTGATTGTACTTCCCAAAGACTCCCAAAAATTTGAAACTTTTTGAAGTGTCTTTTCATCGGTATTTTTACTAGGTGTGAGTATAGTCCATCTATTTTTAAATAAGTCAGCGAAACCTGCTTTAGGTCCACTATTTTCTATTCCAGCAACGGGATGACCAGGAATACAAATAGAATTTTTTAAATTCATTTTTTCAAATATTTTGCTGACTCCTGTTTTTACTGAACAAGTGTCTGTTAAAATTGAACCAGTCTTTAAATTATCTTTAATAGAATTTAATACGTTCTCAAAGCTACTTATAGGTGTTGCTATAATAATTAAATCAGAATTTTTTACTGCTTCACCTGCGCTTTTAAATATTTCATCAGAAAGTTTGTCTTTCTTAATTATTTCATTTACAGATTTATCGTTATCATAAGTAATAATTTTCTTTATAGATCCAACTTTTTTTAATCCTTTAAAAATTGAAGATCCAATTAACCCACATCCTATTATTGAAATTTGATCAAACATCAAAAATCTTTCTTAAAACTGAAATAAATTTTTTATTTTCTTTGCTATTACCTATTGTGACCCTTAGCGAGTTTTTTATACCATAAACATCCATCTGCCTGACTAATATTCCTGAATTGGCCAACTTGTTGAAAACTTTTGAAGCGGATTGATTTACTAAATCAAAATTAATAAGAAAGAAGTTAACATTTGTTCTATTTGTAGCAATTCCAATTTCATTAATAACTTCAAATATTTTTTTAGCCCAAAAATTATTATGGTTAATAGCTTTATTAAGCCATTTTGTGTCTATTACAGCTTGTGTTGCAGCAAATAAAGCAGGCCTACTCACATTAAAAGGTGGTTTAATTTCGTACATTTTTTTTATAATTTTCTTTGGACCATAGCCCCAACCTATTCTTAAACCAGCTAAACCATAAATTTTTGAAAATGTTCTTGTTACTATTACATTTTCTGATTTTGAGAATAAATCAATACCAGATGAATATTCTGGGTCTTTGATATATTCAAAATATGCGTCGTCTATTACAAGTAAAATATCACTTCTAAGTTTTTTTCTTAATTTTAAAACTTCAGTTTTATTTAAATAAGTCCCTGTAGGATTGTTAGGATTAGCTAAAAAAACAATTTTTGTTTTTTTATTAACGCAATTTATAATCGTTTCAACAGAAGGCGTAAAATTTTCCTCTTTAGCATATCTCACTTTAGCACCAAACATACGACTATAAATTCTATAAATTATAAAACTATATTCAGACACTACGACTTCATCTCCTTTGCTTAAGAAAAGTTTACAAATTAATTCAAAAATCTGATCAGATCCTGATCCTAAAATAATTCTATCTCTTTTTAATTTAAACTTTTTTGCTAATACTTTTCTGAAATATGTACCATCTGAATCGGGATATCTTACAAAACCTTTACCAATTGAACTGTAGGATTTTACAGCCTTTGGGCTCGGACCTAGAGCAGATTCATTCGCAGAGAGTTTAATTGGACTTCTTCTGCTTTTAAAAAGACTTAGACCAGCCACATATTTTTCAGCAATAATTTTTCTTGGTTGAGGTAATTTCATAATATTTTAAAGAGTTATATTATAAGTAAATCTATTTATATAATGTAAAATAAATTATTTGAATAATTTGACATGTTTATGACGATTTAGTATACATTCGCATTGCGCTGATTTAACCAAATTGCGAGCGCAGAGTAAATGCAGCTAAACAGGGTTTTTGCCCAGTATAGCTGGGCTTTTTTTTATGAGTGAAAAAATTAAAAAAATAAACGTTTCAAAACCACTTGTTCTAGACTGTAAAAAAACAGTCAAAGATTTTTCTTTGGCATATGAAACATATGGAAGTTTAAATAAAAATAAAGACAACGCTATTCTTATCTTTCATGCATTAACTGGTGATCAGTTTGTTAGTGGAACAAATCCGATAACCAAAAAAGATGGTTGGTGGGTAACAGCTGTTGGGCCTGGTAAAGCAATTGATACAAATAAATACTTTGTGATCTGTGCAAATGTTATCGGTGGATGTATGGGTTCATGGGGTCCAAAAGAAATAGATAAAAATACAAATGAAGCATATGGTTTAAATTTTCCAGTGATAACAATTAAGGATATGGTTAAATCTCAAGAAACATTGTTAGATCATTTAGGTATAGATAAACTTCTTTGTGCTACTGGAGGATCAATGGGAGGAATGCAGACGCTTCAATTTTGCGCAACTTTTCCAAATAAAACTTTTTCTGCAGTTCCAATAGCGTGCAGCACAAATCATAGTGCTCAAAATATTGCACTTAATGAATTAGCTAGACAAGCAATTATGGCTGATCCTGTATGGGATAATGGAAAATATTTAAAAAAAAATATTCAACCAAAGAATGGATTAGCAGTAGCTAGAATGGTTGGGCATATAAGTTATTTATCTGAGAAAGGTATGCAAGAGAAGTTTGGAAGAAAACTTCAGGAAAAAGCTGACTACGAATTTAGTTTTGATGCTGACTTTCAAGTTGAAAGCTATCTTAGACATCAAGGATTTGCTTTTGTTCAGAGATTCGATGCGAATTCAATTTTGTATATTACCAGAGCAATGGATTATTTTGATCTTTCTAGACAATTTAAAGGTGGATTGGTAGAGGCGTTTGAAAATCAAACAACAAAGTTTCTAATTATATCTTTTTCATCTGATTGGCTTTATACAACAAAGGAAAATAAAGATACTGTAATTGCTTTAAACTCAGCTGGAGCTGATGTTTCTTTTGCTGAAATTAAAACAGATAAAGGGCACGACTCCTTTTTGGTAAATGAACCTGAATTTCTTAAAACTTTAAAAGGCTTTATAGACTCAATGCATGTTAAATTTAAAAATGAAAAAAAATGAAAAAAGAATTTAGAGTAATTGCAGATTTATTACCAAGAAATATTAGAGTTCTTGACGTTGGTTGTGGAGATGGATCTTTAATGAGTCACCTTATTAAAGAAAAAAACATCGAGGTAAGAGGTTTGGAGATTGTAGAAGAGAATGTAAAAAAATGTATTTATAAAGGACTATCTGTTATTGAGGGTAATGCCGAAACTGAGCTACACCAATTTCCAACTAAATCTTTTGACTTCGTTATTCTAAGTCAAACATTGCAGGCATTTTATAATCCTGAAAAAGTTCTTAAAGACTTATTGAGAATTGGGAAGTCTGTAATTATATCAATTCCAAACTTTGGATACTGGAAAGTAAGAACTAGTTTACTTATTTTTGGCAAGATGCCAGTAACAAAGACTTTGCCAAATTCATGGTATAACACTCCTAATTTACATATGTGCACAATTAAAGACTTTTTCGATTTTTGTATCGAGAAAAAAATTAATATCAACAAAGTTGTAGGTGTAAACGAGGAATCTACTTCAGAAATAAAAAAAAGTAATCTTGAAATTAAAAACCTTTTTTCAAAGGTTGGAATTTTTTTATTAAAATAAATGCTTAATATATCAATTATAAAATGTTTAACTGATAATTACAGTTATTTATTAAAAGATGAAATCACAAATACAGTTGGTATTGTTGATCCGTCAGAGTTCACAACTGTGGACAAAGAGATCGAAAGAAAATATAAAAAATTAGATTTTATTATAAATACACATCACCATGATGATCATATTGGTGGTAATTTAGAATTAAAAGAAAAGTACAACTCAAAAATTGTATGTTCATTTCATGATAAAGGGATCATCAAAAATACAGACATAAACTTAAGTGATGGGGATAAATTTTCGTTTGGTAAAACTGATTTCCAAGTAATACATATACCGGGGCACACTCTTGGTCATATAGCTTTTTATTCAAAAAGTGCCAAAGTTATATTCTCTGGTGATACCCTTTTTTCACTAGGATGTGGAAGAATTTTTGAGGGATCATTTGAACAAATGTATAGCTCAATTGAAAAAATTAAAAATTTGCCATCTGATACGTTGATTTATTGTGGGCATGAATACACAGAAAAAAATGGAGAATTTGCAATTAGTATTGATGATCAAAATAAAACTTTAAAAGAAAAAATTAAAAATGTAGCAAGTAAAATTAAACAAGGTATTCCCTCTATACCTGTGAGTTTAAAAGACGAATTAGATACTAATATTTTTTTGAGATGTGAAAATCAAAAAATAAAAAATAAACTACAAATGCATAATGCATCTAAACTAGAAGTTTTTGTAGAATTAAGGAATTTAAAAGATCAATTTTAGCACCATATATCTTGACTTGTTTGGTAACAGGGTTATATTGCCATAAATTTTAACAAGGATTATTTTATGTCTTTTGCAATTATAGAAACAGGTGGAAAGCAGTACAAAGTCTCTGCGAGTAATATTCTTAAAGTTGAAAAACTTGATATTAAAAAAGGCGATAAAGTTGAGTTTAAGAAAGTTCTACTTGTTAACGATGACAAGACAGTTGAAATAGGTGATCCAATAGTAAGCGGTGCCATTGTTGAGGGTATGTTGTTGGAAAATATTAAGGACAGGAAAGTAATAGTTTTTAAAAAAAGACGAAGACAGAATTCTAGAAAACGTTACGGGCATAGGCAGCCTTTATCCAAGATTCAGATTACTAAGATAATGTCTAAAAATGGCAAAGTTGTTGCTGAAATTAAAGAAAATCAAATTAAATTATCTTCTGGAAAACAAGTAGAAAAGAAATTATCTTCTAAAAAAGTTAAGAATGTTAAAAAAATAGTAAAAGATAAAGAGAAAAAATAAAATACTATGGCAACAAAAAAAGCAGGTGGATCATCCAAAAACGGCCGAGATAGTGCGGGTCGTCGCTTAGGTGTGAAAAGATATGGTGATCAGATGGTACAACCTGGAAATATAATAGTTCGTCAAAGAGGTACTAGAATACACCCAGGATCAAATGTGGGTATGGGAAAAGATCATTCAATTTTTTCATTAATTAGCGGGAAAGTAAAATTTAAAAAGTCTAAATCTAACAGAACTCTTGTATCTGTATTCCCTAAATAAATTAAATTTAATTAAACTCACTTTTTAAAATGAAGTTTTTAGATCAAGCAAAGATATATGTAAAAGCTGGTAACGGCGGATCAGGTTCCTCTAGTTTCAGAAGAGAAAAATATATTGAATATGGTGGACCAGACGGGGGTGATGGAGGAACTGGTGGATCAGTTGTTTTTGAATCTGAAAGAAATTTAAATACTTTAATTGATTTCAGATACAAACAACATTTCAACGCAGAAAATGGTAAATCTGGAAGTAAAAAAAATAAAACCGGTGGAGGTGGAAAAGATTTAATTTTAAAAGTCCCAACAGGTACACAAATATTTGAAGAAGACAATAATACTTTAATTTATGACTTTACAAAAGATAAGGAGAAGTTTGTTGTAGCAACTGGTGGTGAGGGGGGTTTAGGAAATACAAGATTTAAAAGCTCTACAAATAGAGCTCCAAGGAAAAAAACACTTGGGAAAAAAGGAGAGGAGTTTTGGGTCTGGTTACAACTTAAAGTAATTGCTGATGCTGGGATTATTGGATTACCAAACGCTGGGAAATCAAGTTTGTTATCAAGGTGTACAAGAGCAAAACCAAAAATAGCAAATTATCCCTTTACAACAATAAATCCAAACTTAGGTGTTTTAAGTATTAATCACAAAGAGGTAATACTTGCTGATATACCTGGTTTAATTGAAGGATCTCACAAAGGAGTTGGTCTTGGTGATAAATTTTTAAGGCACATAGAAAGATGTAAAGTTTTAATTCATTTAATTGATATTTCTGAAAAAGATATCGTTGGAAATTATTTGAAAATAAGAAACGAATTGTCTAAATATGATAAGAGTATCTTAAGAAAGAAAGAAATAGTTGTTTTTAATAAATCAGATTTAGTAAACATGGATTTAATTACAAAAAAGTTAAAAAATTTTAGGAAAGAAATAAAGAGAGACTTTGAGATAATTTCTTTAGTTTCTAAACAAAATTTCGAGAAAGTAAAAAAGATAATTCATAATAAATGTATATAAATAGAGCTAAAAAAATTGTTTTAAAAATAGGATCATCAAATTTAGTTGATAATAAAGGTAAGTTAAAAGAAAGGTGGCTCAAAAGTTTAGTTGCTGATATTAAAAAACTAAGAAAGAAAGGCAAGGAATTTGTAATTGTTTCTTCTGGAGCGATTGCTTTGGGTCAAAATTATTTAAAAGTGAGAAAAAAAAGACTAAAAATTGAAATGAGTCAAGCTCTTGCCTCGGTAGGACAGATTCATTTAACAAATATCTATAAGGAAATGTTTAAAAAGAAAAAAATTAATATAGGCCAAATTTTAATATCCCCTGATGATACTGAGCAGAGAAGAAGAGCAATAAATGTGAAAAGAACTTTTGAAAATCTTTTTAAACTCAAAGCTATACCTGTAGTAAATGAAAATGATACAACAGCAACAACTGAAATTAAATATGGAGATAATGATCGCTTAGCAGCGAGAGTTGCACAAATAATAAGTGCTGATGTTTTAATTAATTTTTCAGATGTAAATGGTTTATATAAGTCTTCAAAAAATAAACAAATAATCAAAGAAGTAAAAAATATAAATACTGAAATATATGCCCTTGCTGATAATAAAAAGAGTGTCTATGGTTCGGGTGGAATGGTTACAAAGCTAGATGCTGCAAAAATTTGTATGAACTCTGGTTGTTATATGGCTATCGCAAATGGAAAACAAATAAATCCTTTAGATAAATTATTAAAAACAAATATTTGTACTTGGTTTTTACCAAAAGTATCTAGTCTTGACGCAAGAAAAAAATGGATTGTGAGCTCGATTGGATCAAATGGAAAAATATATATAGACAGTGGCGCTGTTAAAGCTTTGAAAAATGGTAAAAGCTTACTACCAGCAGGAATAATTAAAATAGATGGAAAATTTTTTAAAGGAGATAATATATTGATTGTTGACCTAGACGGTAATGACTGTGCTAGAGGAATAACCTCATTTTCTTCTGATGAAATTAATAAAGTAAAAGGTTTAAAAAGTGATCAATTAGAAAGTATCTTAGGTTATTCAACTAAATCAGAAATAATTCACAGAGACGACATGGTTAAATTATAATGAAAAGTTATTTAAATAATATTGGTATTAAGTCCAAAAATGCATTTAAAAGTTTAGGTGGTACAAGCCTTAAGAAAAAAAATAATGTATTAGAGACTTATATAAAATCCCTAAAAACTAATAAGAATAAAATTATTAAGGAAAATTTAAAAGACATAAGACTTTGTAAACGCCAAGAATTAATAGACAGACTAATTATTGATAATAAAAAAATTGAAAATATAAGAAGCTCAATAAATGAAATCATAAAATTCAAAGATCCTTTAGGAAAAGTAATTGAAAAGTGGAAGAGACCAAATAATTTAATAATTAAAAAAGTCACTGTTCCAATTGGTGTAATTGGAGTTATTTATGAGAGTAGACCAAATGTAACTAGTGATGTATCAGCTTTATGTTTAAAATCTGGAAATGTAGCTATTTTGAGAGGTGGTTCAGAGTCATTAAATTCCAACAGAATTTTAGCTAATCTTTTTAGAACTTCTCTATCAAATAATAACATTGATAAAAATTGTGTTCAATTTATTGATAAGACAAATAGAAAAATTGTCGATTTTCTTTTATCGAATATGTCAAATTATATTGATGTTGTTGTACCAAGAGGTGGAAAAGGTCTAGTAAAAAAAGTAAAAAAACTTTCTAAAGTAAATGTTATTGGGCATTTAGAGGGTAATTGTCACGTATATGTAGACAAAGATGCTGATCTTAATATGGCAAAAAAAGTAGTTTTAAATTCTAAAATGAGAAGAACATCTATTTGTGGGGCGGCTGAGACTTTATTAGTTCATAACAAGTGTCTAAAATCTCATGCACTCCCAATTATAAGGGAGCTAATTTTATCAGGGTGTGAAATTTTAGTGGACAAAAAAATTAACAGTTATTTTAAGAATAAATTAAAGTTAGCAGAAGAAAAAGATTGGCAAACTGAATATTTATTACCTAAAATATCTATTAAAAGTGTAAATAGAGTTGAAGATGCCATTGCTCATATATTGAAATATGGAACAATGCATACAGATGCTATTATTACCCAAAATTATAAAACAGCTAAAATATTTTTAGACGGAATAAATAGTTCAATAGCTGTCCATAATGCGTCGACACAATTTGCAGATGGAGGTGAATTTGGATTTGGTGGAGAAATTGGTATATCAACAAATAAGTTGCCGCCTAGAGGTCCTGTAGGCATAAATCAACTTACTTCATATAAATATATGGTCTTAGGAAAAGGTACTATAAGACCGATATAACAATGAAGAAAAAAAAAATTGGAAAAAAAATTGGTATATTTGGAGGAAGCTTTGACCCACCACATAAAGGACATGTTCAAATAGCAAAACTTTCATTAAAAAAACTAAACTTGAACCACCTTTATTGGGCAATTACAAAAAGAAATCCACTTAAAAAGAGACCCTTAATAACTCTTAGTGATCGAATTTTACTTTCAAAAAAATTAGTAAGAAAAAACAAAAGAATTAAAATTAAGAGTTTTGATAAATATTTAAGGACCAGTAAAACAATTGAATTACTTAAATTTATAAGAAATAAATTTAAGAATTCACAAATATATTTCATTATGGGCTCTGATAATATTATAAAATTGCATAGATGGCATAACTGGAAAAAGTTTCAAAAATATTGCACTATTGTAATATTTCCACGAAGAGGATATTTAAAAAGTATGATGATTTCCAAGGCTTATAGCTACTTTAAAAAAGAAAAAATAATATTTTTAAAGTCAAAAATAGCAGATATTTCATCTTCCAATATAAGAAAAAATTATCTATTATAATAATAGTGCAGATTCCTAAAATTAAAAAAATCGTAGAAAAAACCTTAAATCAAAATAAGGCTGTTAATATAGTTTCAATTAATTTGAAAGGTAAGACTTCCATTGCAGATTATATGGTAATTGCCTCGGGTACATCATCCAGACATATTCAATCTCTGTCAGAGATCTTATTAAAAGAGTTGCAAAAAAACGGAGTTTATAAATGTAAAATGGAAGGAAGAACAAGCCATGATTGGAAACTGATTGATGCAATAGATATTATAATTCATATTTTTCATCCAGAAAAAAGAAAGTTTTATGACTTAGAAAAAATGTGGTCAGAACCAATAGCTAAGGATCGATTAAGTGTATGAAAAAAATATTATATAAATTTATAATTACTTTATTTTTTACCTCAAATCTTCTAGCTAATACTAGTAATGAAGAGCTTTACAAAAAAATAGATTTGTTTGCCGAAGTACTAGACAAAATAAAAAAAGAGTATGTTGATAAGGTGGACCAATCTGAACTTATTGATGATGCTATTAACGGAGCCCTTCAATCTTTAGACCCGTATTCTGCTTACATGAATCCAGAATTCTTCGATAGTATGCAAACTGATACCAGAGGAGAATTTGGTGGTTTAGGTATTGAGGTTGGTATGGAAGCAGGAGTAGTAAAAGTAATATCTCCAATTGGTGGAACACCAGCATCTAAAGCAGGTATCAAAGCTGGGGATTACATTATAAAAATTGATGGAACACAAGTCCAGGGTAAGTCATTAATGGAAGCTGTAAAATTAATGAGAGGTCCGGTTGGATCAGAGATAGAATTAACTGTAAGAAGAAAAGGTAAAAAAAAGGCATTTATTAAAACTATTAAAAGAGAGATTATTGAGATTAAATCTGTTGAAGCAAAAATCATAAAAAATAAAATTGGTTATCTTAGATTGAAGGCCTTTAATGAAAACAGCAGCAAACAACTTATTCAAATAATCTCAGATTTTGAAAAAAATAAAAAGCCAGTTGGATACATTCTTGATTTAAGAAATAATCCTGGGGGTCTATTAACCCAAGCAATTCAGGTTACTGATTTTTTTCTTGATGAAGGGGAGATTTTATCTACGCGTGGCAGAAAAGTAACGGAAAATAGAAGATTTTTTGCAAAGAAAGGGGATAAAGTAAATGGTAAACCACTTATAGTTTTAATAAACAACGGGTCTGCTTCTGCATCAGAAATAGTTGCTGGGGCACTTAAGGATCATAAAAGAGCAATTATTTTAGGTAGTTCAACATATGGTAAAGGTTCTGTTCAATCAATTATTCCTTTAAATAATGGTGGCGGGATAAGAATAACGATTTCAAAATATTACTTACCTTCCGGAAAATCTATCTCAGAGGTAGGAGTGAAACCAGATATTTTTATTGATGATGAGGCAGATGATTTTCGGATAGATACTAAATCTGATAGTCAACTCAATTACGCATTAAAACTATTAACTACTTAAATGACCGAAAAAATATTGCCGATGAGAAATGGTGTTGGGGCAGTTGTATTAAATAAAAATAATAAAGTTTTTGTTGGTAAAAGAATAGATAATCCAGGTAAATTTTGGCAAATGCCCCAGGGTGGTGTTGATGAAGGTGAAAAATATTTTGATGCGATGAAAAGGGAGCTTTTTGAGGAGACTGGTATTAAAAATTTTGAGGTGATTAAAGAAATTGAAGGTATGACAGAATATGAGTTACCAGACTATCTATTAGGAAAAATTTGGAAAGGCAAATATAGAGGTCAGAAGCAAAAATGGTTTGTTATAAGATTTTTAGGGGATGATAAAGATATAGATTTGAACACCGGTAAACCGGAATTTATTGAGTGGAAATGGGCAAATCTTGATGATCTTCCGAGTATAATAGTAGATTTTAAGAAAAAACTTTATATGAAATTGGTTCCAAAAATTAAGTTAATTATTGGTTAATTTTTAAAAGTGTATCAATTTTGTGTGACACGATATATTTGGCCTTATCACTCAAATTGTCTTGGGTTAGCTGGCTTTTACTTTCTTCAATTATTTTAGATATATTTTGATTTTTGATGCTTTCTAGAGATGTAATCGTTGATGAAAGTATTATAAGTGTATTATTTGAAAATTCTACTGTTCCTTCCTCAACAAAAAATTGACTTTGCTTGCTTCCTTCAACTTTTGTAATACCCGGTCTTAAAAAAGTTATTAATGGTATATGATCCGCAAGAATAGTCATTTCACCCTCAAAAGATGGTATTACTACTGAATTAACTTTTTCAGAAAGTAGAATGCTTTCTGGAGAAATTATTTCTAGATTAAAATTTTTATCCATTTATGCGGCAGCTTCTTTTGCCATTTTCTCAGCTTTTGCTATAGCTTCCTCAATTGATCCCACCATATAAAAAGCAGCTTCTGGTAAATGATCGTACTCGCCTTTACATATAGCATCAAAACTTTTTATTGTAGAGTCTAAATTAACTAACTTACCTGGAGTACCAGTAAATACCTCAGCAACAAAAAATGGTTGTGAAAGAAATCTTTGTATTTTTCTAGCTCTTGCTACAGTCAATTTATCCTCTTCTGAAAGTTCATCCATTCCAAGTATAGCTATAATATCTTGTAAAGATTTATAAGTTTGTAAAATCTTTTGAACTTCTCTTGCCACTCTATAATGCTCTTCGCCTACTATTCTAGGATCTAAAATTCTAGATGTAGAGTCCAATGGATCAACAGCTGGATAAATACCTAATTCTGCAATTTGTCTCGATAATACAGTTGTTGCATCTAAATGTGAAAAAGAGGTTGCAGGAGCTGGATCAGTCAAGTCATCTGCGGGAACATAAATAGCTTGTACTGATGTAATAGATCCTTTGCCTGTTGTTGTAATTCTCTCTTGTAAATTCCCCATATCTGTTGCCAAAGTTGGTTGGTAACCAACTGCAGATGGTATCCTTCCCAATAATGCTGAAACTTCTGAGCCTGCTTGAGTAAATCTAAAAATATTATCTACAAAAAATAGCACGTCTTGTCCCTCTTTATCTCTAAAATACTCTGCTACTGTTAATCCTGTCAAACCTACTCTGGCTCTAGCTCCTGGGGGTTCGTTCATTTGACCATAAACTAAAGCAGCTTTTGAACCTTTACCTTCAGGTTTAATAACACCTGACTCGATCATTTCATGATACAAGTCATTTCCCTCTCTTGTTCTCTCTCCAACACCTGCAAAAACAGAAAATCCTCCATGAGCTTTTGCAATGTTGTTTATCAATTCCATAATAATTACTGTTTTGCCAACTCCTGCTCCACCAAATAATCCAATCTTTCCACCTTTTGAGTATGGCGCCAGAAGATCTATAACTTTAATACCAGTTTCTAGAATTTCTGTTTCAGTGGACTGATCTGTAAATTTTGGTGCCTCTCGGTGTATCGGCCATTTCTCTTTTGTCTTTACCTCTCCTTTTTGATCAATAGGTTGTCCAATAACATTTATAATTCTTCCTAAAGTTTCAGGACCAACAGGAACACTTATTGGAGCACCGGTGTTTTGAACAACATCGCCTCTTTTTAATCCTTCAGTACTATCCATCGCGATTGTTCTTACACTGTTTTCTCCAAGATGTTGTGCTACTTCTAAAACTAATTTGTTTCCAGAATTATCTACTTCTAGTGCTGTTAAAATCTCAGGTAAATCACCATCAAATTGAACATCAACTACTGCTCCGATTACCTGGATAATTTTTCCATTTTTGCTCATTTTATAAACTTTCAGCTCCAGATATTATTTCAATTAATTCTTTTGTGATAGAAGCTTGCCTGCTTCTATTGTAGTTAATTGTTAATTTATCTACCAAATCTCCTGCATTTCTTGTCGCATTATCCATTGCTGTCATTCTTGAACCTTGTTCGCTCGCTGAATTTTCCAAAAATGCCTTAAATATTTGTGTAGATATATTTTTTGGTAGTAGATCATCTAAAATTTCATCTTCATCAGGTTCAAATTCATATGAAGACATTTCTTCCTGTTTTTTATCTTTTTCCTCTATCTTGGCAGGTATTACTTGTTGTTGTTGTGGAATTTGTGAGATTACGTTTTTAAATTTATTATAAAATATAAAGCACTTATCAAATCCTTTATTTTTAAATAACTCAACTATTTGTTTACCAATTTCCTCTGCATCTAAAAATGTTAATTTTTTTTTATCCTTTAAGTTTATTTTTTTAATAATGTATTTCCCATAATCTCTTTTTAATTGATCAAGACCCTTTGTACCAACAGTGATTATTTTTAAATTTTTAGAGGATTTAATAGCCTCATCAAAATATTTCTTAGCTAATTTACATATATTTGTATTGAATCCACCACAAAGACCTCTATCAGCTGTCATTACAACACAAAGATGAGTTTTATCTTCTCCTGTTCCAACTAAAAGTTTTGGTGCATTAGATGGATCATTTATCGCTTTACTTAAATTCTGAATTATTACATCCATCTTATTACTATAAGGTCTACCCTTTTCTGCCATTTCCTGTGCTTTACGAAGTTTGGCTGCAGCCACCATTTTCATTGCTTTTGTTATTTTTTGAGTGGACTTAACACTGGAAATTCTTTTTCTTAAATCATCTAGACTAGGCATTATTTTTTTTCAAAATTTGACTTTTTATAATTTGTTATAACTTCTGTTAAAAGTTTTTCGGTATCTTCCTCAATTTTTCCACTTTTTTGAATTGACTCTAATATCTCAGGTTTTTCATTTTTAATTAAATCTAATAAACCTTTTTCGAATGATCGAATTTGATTATTTTCAATAGTATCTAAATAACCTTTTACACCGCAATAAACTGTTACAACCTGTTCTGATACTGTCATTGGGCTATATTGATCCTGCTTTAATAACTCCGTAAGCTTAGAACCTCTATTTAACAATTTTTGAGTTGATGCATCCAAGTCAGATCCAAACTGAGCAAAGGCTGCCATTTCTCTATATTGTGCTAATTCCAATTTTATTGAACCTGCAACTTTTTTCATTGCTTTAGTTTGGGCTGCAGAACCAACTCTAGAAACAGAAAGACCAACATTTACTGCTGGTCGTATCCCTTGATTGAAAAGTTCTGTTTCTAGAAAGATCTGGCCATCAGTAATTGAAATTACGTTTGTTGGAATATAAGCGGATACGTCACCTGCTTGTGTTTCAATAATAGGTAATGCTGTTAATGAACCACCACCATTGTCGTCATTTAATTTTGCTGCTCGCTCAAGTAATCTACTGTGTAAATAAAATACATCTCCTGGATATGCTTCTCTACCCGGAGGTCGTCTTAACAAAAGAGACATTTGTCTGTATGCAACAGCTTGTTTAGACAAATCATCGTAAATTATTAGAGCATGCATTCCATTATCTCTAAAAAATTCTCCAAATGTACATCCTGTATATGGTGCTAAAAATTGTAATGGGGCAGGATCAGACGCTGTAGCAGAAACAACAATTGTATAATCCATTGCACCAGCATCTTGTAAGGTTTTGACTATTTGAGCAACTGTTGATCTTTTTTGACCAATTGCAACGTAAATACAATAAAGTTTCTTTTTTTCATCGTCTGACTCATTTATTTTTTTTTGGTTAATGATGGTATCTACTGCAACTGCAGTTTTTCCAGTTTGTCTGTCTCCGATTATTAATTCTCTTTGTCCTCTTCCTACTGGAATTAAGCTATCAATTGCTTTTAAACCCGTTTGCATAGGTTCCCCAACAGATTTTCTTGGTATAATTCCTGGAGCCTTAACTTCAACCCTTTTTCTTTTAATATTTTTGTCTAAATTTTCTTTACCATCAATTGGATTTCCTAATGCATCAACTACTCTGCCAAGTAACTCTTTACCAACAGGTACATCAACTATTGCTCCAGTTCTTTTAACTGTATCACCCTCTTTAATTGATCTATCATCTCCAAAAATAACAATACCAACATTATCGTTTTCAAGATTAAGAGCCATACCTTTTGAATTGTCCTGAAACACAACCATTTCACCAGCTTGAACATTGTCTAACCCATAAACTCTAGCAATTCCATCTCCTACGGAAAGAACTTTTCCAATTTCTGAAACTTCGGCTTTATCTCCTAAATTCTTTATTTGCTCTTTCAAAATTTTCGTGATTTCTGAGGGATTTATATCCATTTAACTCTCCAATAATACTTTTTTATAATTTGCCAATTTATTCTTGATAGAAGTATCAATCATAAGACTACCAATTTGCAGAACAACTCCTCCAATTAAACTCTCATCTATTTCTGATTTAAGCTTAATAGTTCCTTTTACATTTTCTGAAATCTCTTTTTCAATTTCGGAAATGGTTTTATCATCTATCTGCTTTGATGAAAATAAGTTTGCACTTATCTCACCTTTTTTATGTGAGACTAGTTTTAAAAATTCTTCAATAATTTCACTTAGAAAAAATATTCTTTTTTTATTTATTAAAATAAAGAAAAAGTTTTTTATGATTTTATTAGCTTTCATTGCATTTAATATTTTCTCAAATACTTCTTTTTGATTTTTGTTTGTATTGGTTGGATTTTTTATATAGTTTTTTAAATCATTGTTTGAATTGTAGACTTTCAAAAAGTTACTTAAACTAGAAACATACTCATCAGTTTTATTTTCTTCACTGGAGAGCTCTAATAATGCCGAAGCGTATCTTTGTGATATTCTGCCTGAAAATGATTTATCGTTACTCAAAGTAATTCCTATATGATTGTGTCTGAATTAATCAGATTTCGTATCATAGGAAATTGTTCTGTTCAAGAGCGATTGAAACGCATATTAGCTAAAATTTAAAGGGTCTACATCAACTGTAAGTTTAATTTTTTTAGATAAATTAATTTTTTTGAGTATTTTAGCTATATCTTTTTGTATAAAAAGATTGTTTCTGGATCTTAAAAGCAATCTAGTTCTATAATTATTTTTAATTTTAAATATTGGAGAACTTACTGGCCCCATTACTTCAGCATATTTTAGAATAGATAAATTTTTTTTAATTTTTTTAGCTTCTAAAATTCCATCTTTTTCATTTTTTGATGATATTATGAGAGCTATAAGTCTTGTAAATGGTGGAAGATTTTTTTCTTTTCTCAAATTTATCTCGTCTTCCAAAAACTGGGCAGAATCATTTTCTAATATATTCTTAAGAGTCTCATCCGAAGGATTGAAAGTTTGATATATAACAAGTGAGTCTTTGCTAAATCTACCTGCCCTTCCACTTAATTGATTGTATAATTGAATATTTTTTTCAGTTGATCTTAGATCAAATCCCATTCCTGAAAAATCAGCATCTACAACTACAATACAGTTAAGATTAGGAAAGTTAAATCCTTTTGAAATTAGTTGGGTTCCGACAAGAATATCAATTTTATTGTTTTCTATATCTGAAAGTAAGTTTTTAGTTTCCTTTTTATTATTAAGAAAATCACTAGATAATATTTTAATTTTTTTTTCAGGAAAGATTTGTTTCAGTTCGGCATAAATTTTTTCGATACCTGGACCGTACATTTGATAATCACAATTGTTTTCCGTTTTTTTACAATTCGAGTTTAGACTAGATTTATATCCACAATGATGACACATAGCTTTATTTATGTGCTTGTGAAAAGTTAGATAAATTGAGCAATTAGGACAATCAAGTTTTGAGCCACAGATTTTACAAATTATAAATGGTGCATAACCTCTTCTGTTTAGAAAAAAAAGTACTTGATCTTTTTTTTCAAGATATTTTTTTACTAAATTAATTGTTTTTGGATCAAGCCAAATATTTTTTTTCTTTCGATCTAATTTAAGATCAATTACCTTAGCATTCGGAAGGGAAAAGTTTTTATATCTTTTTTCTAGCTTAGTAAAATTATATTTTTTATTTTTAACATTATTGAATGTCTCTAATGAGGGAATAGAGGTAGAAAGTAAAACTGGAATATTCTCTATTGAGGCTCTTGAAATTGCCATATCCCGCGCATTATATCTAATACCTTCGTCTTGTTTATATGAAGAGTCATGTTCTTCATCAACAACTATCAATCCTAGATTTTTAAATGGTAAAAACAATGACGATCTTGCTCCAACTACTAGTTTAATTTCACCATTAATAATATTTTTCCAAATAATTCTTTTGTTTTTTTTTGTTATTTTTGAGTGCCAAACTGCCGGTTTAAAGCCAAAGTAATCTTCGAATCTTTGATTAAATTGATTTGTCAAAAAGATTTCAGGTAATAAAACTAAAGATTGTTTTCCTCTTGAAATATTTTCTTTTATTTTTTCAAAATAAACAATTGTTTTACCTGATCCAGTAATACCTTGTAATAGTGTTGTGCTAAATTTATTACCCAAATTGTTTATGTCTTTCAGACATTTTTTTTGTTCCTCATTTAAAATAAATTTTTTTTTAATTTTTAGACTGTTATCAAAAGTTTCTTTTTTTTTTGAAAAAAAAGATTCATCACCTAGACACATCTTTAGCACCATTCCTTTTGGTGCTAAATTATATAAAGAGAACCAATTAATAAATTTTACCAAATTATCGCTTAACGATACTGATTTTTTTTCTTTAATATCTTTTAATTTAAAATTCTTATTTGTATTTTCTTCTTTATCCCACACAACCCCAATTTCTTCTTCTTTTCCAAAGGGAACTGAAACAATAGATCCAGTTTTTAATTTTCCAAATTTTTTAGAAAAATAGGTATGTGGATGATCAAAAATTCTTGGTATAAGAACTGGTACTTTCATTATTTAAAAAAATAAATTTACTTAAAAATGAATAGGTCTTTTTTCAACTGCTAAAGCAGCTTCTTTAATTGCTTCAGTATGAGTTGGATGAGCGTGGCATGTTCTTGCGATATCTTCAGAGCTCGCCCCAAATTCCATCGCAATTGCCATTTCAGCAATCATATCGCCACTATGCGGACCTATTATGTGCACACCCAAAACCTTATCAGTTTTTGAGTCAGCTAATATTTTCACAAATCCTTCAGTTTCATTGTTAACTTTAGCTCTAGAGTTAGCCATAAAAGGAAATTTACCAATTTTGTAACTTATGTTTAACTTTTTTAATTCTTCTTCAGTTTTTCCAACTGTAGCGACTTCTGGTGACGTATAAATTACACCTGGAATTACGTCATAATTTACATGTCCAGATTGCCCTGAAAGTATTTCCGCAACAGCTATTCCCTCTTCCTCAGCTTTGTGCGCTAACATCGGTCCTTTTATAACATCTCCAATTGCAAAAATATTATTAATTGAAGTCCTAAATTCTTTATCAACATTGATCCTACCCTTATTGTCCTTATTTATACCAATTTTGGACAGATTTAGACCGTCTGTGTAAGGCTTTCTACCAACAGAGACTAAAACTTTTTCACATTCGATTTTGTTTTTAGTTTTGGTATTTTTATCTTCAAATTCAACAATAACTTTATTATTTTCATCCTTTACATTTGTAACTTTGTTGTTTAATAAAAATTTTATACCTTGTTTAGTTAAAATTTTTTGAAACTCTTTTGAAACTTCTCTATCCATACCTGGTGTAATATGATCCAAATATTCAATTACTGTAACATCAGAGCCTAATCTCGACCATACAGAACCCATCTCAAGACCGATATAACCACCTCCGATAACAACCATATTTTTTGGAACTTTCTCTAAAGATATAGCGCCTGTCGAAGAAATTATATTTTTTTCATTAATTTCAATACCTGGAACAGAACTCGATGATGAGCCAGTAGCAATGACAATATTTTTTGATTTGTAAGAGGTTTTTTTTCCATTTTCATACACAACTACATCATTTTTTGAAAATAAAACTCCTTTGCCCTTTATGTAGGTGACTTTGTTTTTTTTAAATAAGAACTCAACACCCTTTGTTAATACTTGAACTGACTTACTTTTGTTCATCATTATTTTTTTCAAGTTTAATTTCACTTCGCCAACTTCTATACCAAGATTATTGTAATCTTTTTGTGCTTTTTTATACATATCTGATAGGTTCAAAAGACTTTTAGATGGAATACATCCAACATTTAAACATGTACCTCCAAGAGTTCCTCTTGACTCAATGCAGCCTGTCTTTAGACCAAGTTGCGCCGCCCGGATCGCGCAAACATAACCCCCAGGACCACCACCAATAACTAATAAATCAAATTGTTCACTCATATTTATACATTTAAGAAAAGTCTTTGCGGTTCCTCTAATGAATCTTTTATATTTTTTAAAAATGAAACTGCCTCTTTGCCATCAACAATTCTATGATCATAAGATAAAGCTAAATACATCATGGGTCTAATTATTATTTCCCCATCTTTTACAACTGCTCTTTCAACAATATTGTGCATACCTAAAACTCCTGACTGTGGAGGATTTAATATTGGTGTTGAAAGCATCGAACCATAAATTCCTCCATTTGTAATAGTAAAAGTCCCTCCCTGTAAGTCTTCAATTGTTATTTTTCCATCTCTAGCCTTTTCACCTAAAGACAAAATATTTTTCTCAATTTCTGCAAAAGACATTTCATCTGGACTTCTAAGAACAGGTACTACTAAACCTCTGTCTGTACCCACCGCAAAACTGATGTTATAATAATTTTTATAGACTATTGTGTCTCCTTGTATTTCAGCATTAATAGCTGGAAAATTTTTCAATGCTGCGACACAAGCTTTTACAAAAAAAGACATAAAACCAAGTTTTGTTGAAAATTTTTTAATAAACTCGTTTTTATAATCATTTTTCATTTGTATTACTTTAGACATATCCACTTCGTTAAAAGTTGTAAGCATCGCTGCATTATTTTGTGCCTCTTTTAATCTTTTTGCTATCGTCATTCTTAATCTTGTCATTTTAATTTTTTCTTCAGGACCATGAGTTATTTTTCGTTTATTAGGAGCAGGTTTAGATCCCATTAAGTTTAATAAATCTTCTTTGAGTATAACTCCATTTTTTCCTGTACCTGTAATTTTACTTAAATCAATATTCTTTTCGTTTGCAATTTTTCTTGCTGAAGGAGAAACAATTTTTTCTTGAATATAATTATCACTTTTAACCTCTTCAGACAGAATTAGTGGAGGTTCTTCTTTAATTTCTTTTAGAATTAATTTTTTTTCTATTTTTTTAGGTTTTTGTTCTATCGGTTTTTCAAAAACTTTAGGTATAACTTCCTCTTTTTTAGGTGGAGGTGTATATATTTTTTCCTCTTTCTCAATTTTTTGTGCTTTTTTTGCACCTATACTTCCAAGTAAAGCACCAACTTCTACTGTATCCCCTTCCTTAACAGAGATGTTTTCCAAAACACCTTCGGTTGGTGAAGGAACCTCCACATTTACTTTATCTGTCTCCAGCTCAACAATTGGCTCATCGGAGTCAACTTTTTCTCCAACACTTTTAAGCCATTTGGAAACTGTTGCCTCTGTTACTGACTCACCTAAAGCTGGAACAACTATTTTTTCTGACATTTAATTAATTTTACCTATTTACTACCTTTTCTAATATTTCTTTTTGTTCTGCAAGATGTTTGTTCAAGTTTCCTGTGGCTGGTGATGCCGCAGCATTTCTTCCAACATATTTTACTTTTTCTCCTTTGATTTTGACGATTTCTAATGTTCTATCAATATAATATTTAACAGTGTTCCATGCTCCCATGTTCATCGGTTCTTCTTGGCACCAAATAAATTCTGCATTTTTGTACTTTTGAAGCTCCCTTCCTAAATGTTTTACAGGAAAAGGGTAAAGCTGCTCTACTCTAATAAATACTATTTCATCATTTTTACTTTTTTCTCTAGCCTCTAATAGATCAAAATATATTTTACCTGAACACATAATAACTTTTTTTATTTTTTTGTTTGTTTTAAGTTTTATAAGTTTACTATTTTCAAGGTAAGCATGATCTTCTAAAATTCTGTGAAATCTTGTTTTTTTTGTGAAGTCTTCAATATAAGAAATGCATCTTTTATGTCTCAATAAAGATTTAGGAGTCATAACTACTAAAGGTTTTCTAAAATCTCTTCTCATTTGTCTTCTAAGTACATGAAAATAGTTAGCTGGAGTTGTGCAATTAACAACCTGTAAATTTTCTTGTGCACATAATTGTAAAAATCTCTCTAATCTTGCTGAAGAGTGTTCTGGTCCTTGTCCTTCGTAACCATGTGGAAGAAGCATCACCAGGCCACTTGCTCGTGACCATTTAGATTCACCAGAAGAGATAAATTGATCTATAACTACTTGCGCGCCATTTGAAAAATCTCCAAATTGTGCCTCCCAAAGAACTAGGGTTTCAGGCTCCGAAAGAGAATATCCAAACTCAAAACCTAGTACACCAAGCTCTGACAATAAACTATCAATGACCTCAAAACTTTTTTGTTTCTTAGATATATTATGCAAAGGTATGTGCCTATCGTGACTATCTTGATTTCTTAATACTGCATGTCTTTGACTAAAAGTCCCTCGACCAGAGTCTTGCCCAGAAAGTCTTACTGAAAAACCTTCGTTTAGTAAAGTACCAAAAGCCAAAAGCTCAGCTGTTGCCCAATCTATAGGTTTTTCTTCGGTAAACATTTTTCTTTTATTTTCTAAAATTTTTAAAAGTGTTTTGTGAATGTTAAAGTTATTTGGTACTTCTGTAATTTTTTTACCTACATTAATTAGATCTTTTTTCTCTACACCAGTTTTTCCTCTTTTATCTTTTCCTATTTCAGGTTTAAATCTAGACCAAACTCCATCAAACCATGTCATTTTCTGTTTATAACTTTTTGCATTTTTAAATTCAGAGTTTAAAGAAACTTTAAGCTTATTTTTTCCTTCATCAAAATCTTTTTGTGAAATTAAACCTTGGCTTATTAATTTTTTACCATAAATTTCTAGCGTAGTAGGATGGCTTCGTATTTTTTTGTACATAAGTGGCTGTGTAAAAGATGGTTCGTCACCCTCGTTATGTCCAAAACGTCTATAGCAGACCATATCAATAACAACATCGCTTTTAAATTTTTGTCTGAATTCTGTAGCAATCTTTGCACAATGAACTACTGCTTCGGGATCGTCACCGTTAACATGAAGTATTGGAGCTTCTACCATTTTTGCAAGGTCTGAGGGATACGGTGAAGATCTAGCAAACCTTGGGGCTGTAGTAAAACCAATTTGATTGTTTACAATTATATGAATTGTACCGCCTGTATTATGTCCAGGTAATCCCGACATTGCAAAACACTCCGCCACAACACCCTGCCCAGCGAATGCAGCATCTCCATGTATAAGAACTGGAATAACTTTTCTTCTCTCTTTGTCTTTGTGAAAATATTGTTTTGCTCTTACCTGCCCTAAAACTATTGGATTTACTGCCTCGAGGTGTGAAGGATTATCTGTAAGACTGATGTGGACTAAATTTCCATCAAATTCTCTATTTGCAGATGCTCCTAGATGATATTTTACATCTCCCTCAAAATCTTTTTTGGAGTCAATTTTTTCTCCAAAAAATTCTTTAAATATAAGTTTAAAAGGTTTTTGCATCATATTTGCGAGGACATTGAGCCTTCCTCTGTGAGGCATTCCAATTTTTACTTCTTTGACACCTAAATGGCCTCCTCTCTTTATAATTTGTTCTAATGCAGGTATAAGAGACTCCGCTCCATCAAGGCCAAACCTTTTTGTACCAACAAACTTTACGTGTAGAAATTTTTCAAAACCTTCTGCCTCAATAAGTTTATTAAGTATTGCTTTTTTTCCATTTTCGGTAAATTTAATCCCTTTTTCTTTTCCTTCAATTCTTTCTCTAATCCATGACCGCTCCACTGGATCAGACATATGCATGTACTCGTAACCGATATTTCCACAATAAATATCTTTAGCCCTATTTATAAGAGTATCTATATCCGCAGACTCTAATCCCAATGTACCGTCAAGAAATATTTTTCTTTTTTTACTTTGGTCATTAAATCCATATGTTATTGGTTTAAGTTCGGGATGTTCTTTACTTACTTGTAAACCCAATGGATCTAGAGTTGCAAGTAAATGTCCTCTAATTCTGTAGGCACGCATTAAAGTACTGGCCCTAATTGAGTCCTTTGAATTTTGTTTAAGGGTTGATCCGTCTATATTCGTTTCTTTAATTTCTTGACCGTTTGTTTCTGGTTCGTCTGCATTTTTATAATTAACCCTTTTGATTTTTTTTCTAGACCAACTTGGTCCATTTACAGTATTGATGATTTCTGATTTATTATCTTTTAGTCCATCAAAAAATTCTTTCCATTCACTAGAAATACTTCCAGGATTTTGGACGTATTGAGCATATAGTTCTTCAATAAATTCAGAGCTGTTTCCACCTAAAAATGAGGTTTTTTCAAATATGTTGTTGTTTTTAACTGTAGACATTATTTTTAAGTCTTATATTAACATAAAAAATTAAAATTTAACTATTTAGTTTGTTAAATAATGTTTTTCCTATATCTGCAGGTGACTCTGAAATAGTAATACCAGCAGACTTCATTAATTCAATTTTATTTTCTGCTCCACCTTGTCCTCCAGAAATTATCGCTCCTGCATGGCCCATTCGTCTTCCTGGAGGTGCAGTAAGTCCGGCAATAAAACCTACGATAGGTTTATTAATCTTAGATCTTTTAATAAAATCTGAGGCCTCTTCCTCTGCTGTACCTCCTATTTCACCAATCATGATTATTGATTCTGTCTCAGGGTCTTTTAAAAATAATTCAAGACAATCAATAAAGTTTGTTCCATTAATTGGGTCGCCACCAATACCTATACATGTCGACTGTCCCATGCCATTTTGGGTTGTTTGTGCAACAGCCTCATACGTTAAAGTTCCTGATCTTGAAACAATACCAACTTTCCCCTTTTTATGTATGTCTCCAGGCATAATTCCAATTTTACATTCACCAGGAGTAATTATTCCCGGACAATTAGGTCCAATCAATCTACTTCTACTTTTTTTAAGAAGATTTTTTACTTTCACCATATCCAGAACTGGAACCCCTTCAGTGATACAAACTATGAGGTCTATTTCCGCATCCATTGCTTCAATAATTGCAGATGCAGCGAATTTTGCAGGTACATATATCATTGTTGCTGTTGCTCCAGTTTTATTTATTGCATCTTTTACTGTATCAAATACTGGAAGATTTAAATGTTTCTGTCCTCCTTTTTTTGGAGTGACACCGCCAACTAATTGTGTTCCATATTTTATTGCTTGTTCTGAATGAAATGTTCCATGCTTTCCTGTAAAGCCTTGGCAAATAACTTTTGTGTTTTTATCTATTAGAATAGACATTTGTTTTTTTTATAGCCTTAACTATTTTTTTTGCTGCATCATTAAGATTATCTGCTGATAGTATTTTTAAACCTGATGCATCAAGAATTTTTTTTCCTTCTTTAAAATTAGTGCCAGCTAAACGGACAACTAAAGGAACTTTTAATTTTACATCTTTTGCTGCTTCAACAACGCCTTGAGCAAGAACATCGCATTGCATTATACCGCCAAAAATATTTATTAGTACACCTCTTACATTTTTGTCTGAGAGTAGTATTTTAAATGCCGCGGTAACTTTTTCTCTACTTGCGCCACCGCCTACGTCTAAAAAATTTGCGGGTTCTTCCCCGTAAAGTTTAATTATATCCATTGTAGCCATTGCTAAACCTGCACCATTAACCATACAACCTATTGAACCTTCTAATTTTATATAGGCCAAATCATGTTTGCTAGCCTCGATCTCTGTAGGATCTTCCTCATTTAAATCTCTTAACTTATATATTTCAGGGTGTTTAAAAATTGCGTTATCATCAAAATTCATTTTTGCATCTAGGCAGAGTATTTTGTTATCTTGTGTTATTACCAATGGATTTATTTCGATCAAAGATGCATCTTTTTTAATTAACGCGCTATACATCGCTTTAACTAATTTTGTTGCACTATCCATTTGGTTTTTGTCTAACTGATAAATTTGTAATATATTTTTTATTTCTTCAGGGCTTAGATTGAGTCTAAGATCTACTTTTGTTGTTATAATTTTTTCAGGATTTTTTTTTGCTACAGCTTCTATATCCACACCACCCTCAGTGCTACTTATGAAAGCAATTTTAGAACTTTGTCTATCTATAAGACACGATAGATATAATTCTTTTTTAATATCATAAGCCTTTTGAATATATATTCTTTTTACAACTCGTCCCTCAGGACCAGTTTGGGGTGTTACTAAAACTTTACCAAACAACTGTTTTGCAACATCTGCTATATCTTTTTTTTTAACTAATTTTACCCCTCCAGCTTTTCCTCTACCACCAGCATGTATTTGGGCTTTTAAAACAAATTGATCGGTATTTAGATCTTTAATTTTATCGATAATATCATCAGAATTAAATATAATCACCCCCTCTGTTACGGGTGCTCCAAAATCTTTTAAAATATCTTTTGCTTGATGTTCATGAATATTCATAAGAAATTTATCTGCATTTTATTATTTTTTTAACCAAAACAATTTGAAATATCATGTTCAGATAAAATAATGTTTATTTCTTTTGTTATTATACATTTTTTTGACAAAAGGAAATCAAATGTTTTTATATCTAAAGGTTTAATTGTATATATTTTTTTAACTTTATTTTTAATTAATTTCTTTTGGTAAAAGTCTTTATAATACGCATGAAATTTATTCTCTTTGATTGGATAACTCACACCATCTGATGTATACCATCTATTTGGAGAATATATATCGTGTTCAAGTTCAGATAAAATAAATTGATAATTTGTTATTATTATTGAGCCTTTTTTATCCCTTAAAAAATCAATACTCTGTTTAATTAAAGCTACTTCGTCAAAATTATTTTTGTTTGTATGTTTTGAAACCCATCTTAAACCATTTATTTTTGATGAGATAATATTTCCATCAATCGAATTTGTTTTGCTAACATACTCTATGTCAATGAATTTCCTATCAACATTAAATCTTAGGTGATATTTAGTTACAACAAATATATTTAATAATACAACTGCATAAATTAAAAATTTTTTATTTGTTTTTATTTGAGAATGTAACAATCCAACTAAGATTGGTAATAAAAAGAAAATGATTATTTGATTTTTCATTAACATCTGGTTTAGGATTAGTATGACAGTGGATGACAATAAAATAAATGTAGCTTCAAAAATTATATTTTTTTTGTTACGAAATTTGCTTCTTTCTTGGAAAAAAATTATTAAAAGAGATAAACAAATAATTGAAAAAAATTTTAATTCATTAGTCATAAGATATAAAAGACTTAACAAATTTAAGGTATCTGATCGTGAATTTCCTATAGATAATGGAAATAATATGTATTGAATAACAAAATCTTTAAATCCAATTTTTAGAAAACTTAAAAATAGAAAAAATATTAGAAGAACTGTAATAGTTGATAAAAAACCCCAAAATAAAACTTTATAGTTTCTGGAAATAAAGGAAAAAAATATGTAATAAAATGATATAAAAATTATAAAGAAAGCAGCTGGTATTTGTTTAGAAATAAAAGCTATTAATAATAAAGGTGGAATTAAATACCAATAAAAATCCCTATTATTTTTTAAAGCAAATATCAAAAAATAAACCGCGATTAAGGATATTAATATTGAGTGATGATCTGGAAAAGGTGCGCCTGAAGAGGGATAGGCCAAAATCGAAACTGATATACTATAAAATAAGGATAAATAAGAACTTAGTCCTTCCTCTTTAAAAAATTTATAAGTAATTGCTGCAAAAATAAAATTAATTATTGAGGGATGCAATAAATATACAAACCAATTTACACCAAATAGCTTAAAAAAAACTCCTTGAAGCATATCAACAAAAAAACCATTTGAAGTCCAAAAATCTCTGATTGGTAAAAACTGTTTTGTAAAATAGTATGAAGAGTCAAAAAAAGCAAATGTATCGATGGGAAAAACACCAATTGATCCAAAATAGAAATTTACAAAAAACGATGATAAAAAAATTAGGGATAAATTTATTAAATCAGTTTTTTTTGTTTTCATCGAAAATTTTCAAAACTTACCTTGTATAGACCTTCACCATCTGCAGAAATAATAAAGCTATTTTTTTGTTGGAATAGTTTATTATCAACATTTAACCCAAAATGTCTTAGTCTTTGTCCTATTTTAAATTTTTCAATATTAATTACGTTTAATTTTTTTTTGTCAATTAGAATTACAAAAAGAGACATTTCTCTAAGACTTAGTGAAATTAGACAATAATTTTCTTTATAATAATTTTTTAAATTTTCAGGACAATTATTTAGGGAAGAAGGTGCAACAGATGGCAAAAATGTGAACAACGGTTTTTCAAATTTACCATCATATTTTTTATAACTTTTTCCATTATTGTATTTTGTTCCATATGAGATAATAGGCCACCCATAATTTTTACCTTCTAAAATCAAATTTATTTCATCTCCACCTTGTGGACCATGCTCAACAGAAAAGATTATATTTTCATTTAATACCAAGCCTTGCGGGTTTTTATGACCTAAAGAAAATATTTTATAATCCTCTGGGTTAATTTCGTCTTGTAAAAATGATTTAGATTTAAATTTTATTATTTTTCCATAAAATGATTTTTCTTCTTGTGCTAAAGAGCTAATTTTTTCTGAATTCCACTCTGGTGCACCAAGAGTTAAAAGTATATCCCTATTGTTTTCAATATATGCACCTCCAATTCCATTAAAATCGATATTTTCAATATCATCTATACAATCAGTTGAAAAAATTTTTTTTCCAGTATTCAAATTTATCAAGGACGCATTAAAACAATTTAAGTTTTGAGTTGAAATCAATGCAAAGTAATTTTTTTTGTACCTAATTATAGATTTTACACCACCATTCTTACTAAAATATGTATCAACTGGTATATTTATTTCTTTTACCTTTTTGTTATCTAATATGAGTAATCCATTTTGTAAAAATACGTTTAGATTAATTTTTTTAAAGTTATTTCCATCAATAAATACTCCTGCAGTTTTTCCATCAAAAGATAGAATTTTTTCTAATTTTAAATCGTAAGAATTTCCATCAATCAATTTTTCGGTATCAAGTGGATTTTTTGAATTTTCATTTTCTTGAGTTTTTATTACTTGTTTTGAATGAATAAAAGACTCAGTAAACCCAGTTTTTTTTAGATAGAATTTAAAGTACTTTTTGGGCTTTTCAATTATTATTGGATATTCGTACCCAATAAATATAAAGATAGCAGCTAAAGGAATATATATGAGTTTTTTAAGAAATTTATAATTTAACATTTTTAATATTTACATGATTTTAAAATTAATTAAATGAAATATCCAGGACAAGAATTAGAAAATTTTGATAGGGCTACGGTTTGGAGGAAATATGTGTATTTTGAGATAAAAAAATTTATAATTGGTAATACTCTAGAGGTAGGTGCAGGAATTGGAAGTTTTACAAATAATTATAAACACTTAGTAAAAAATTTAACATTGAGTGAACTGGATGAAGGAAATTTTCAATATATTAAAAAAAAATTTGAAAATGAAAACATTAAAATTACTAACAGTTTAACTGAAAATATTAATGAAAGTTTCGATACTATTATGTACCTTAATGTCTTGGAACACATTAAAGATGACATTGAAGAAATAAACCAAGCCTTTAAAAAATTAAATAAAAATGGCCATTTAATTATTTTAGTTCCAGCTCACAACAAATTATATTCAAAATTTGACAAAGAAATCGGCCACCATAAGAGGTATGAGATGGAATTTTTTAAAAATATTAATATTAATAATAGCGAAATCTCTAAAATTATTTATCTAGATGCTACAGGGTATTTTTTGTACTATTTAAACAAGATTTTTTTTAAAGAGGAAGTATATCCTTCAAAACTTAAGATTTTCTTGTGGGATAAGTTTTTTACACCAATTACATTTTTTCTGGATAAAATTCTTTTAAATAGGGTTGGAAAAAATATAATTTATATTTTGAAAAGGTTATAAAGATAAATCTTTATCAATCTTTTTGGCTGAATTAAAAAGTTCTTCAACAGCTTTGATTGATTTTTTGAAATTTGTTTTTTCCTCTTCATCTAATTCAATTTCAATAATTTTTTTAACTCCTTCACTACCTATTATTACAGGTACTCCAGCATATAAATTTGAAACTCCATACTCCCCATTTAAAAAAGCTGCGCAAGGTAATTGTTTATTTAAATTTTTTAAATAACTTTCTGCCATTTCAACTCCAGATGAAGCTGGGGCATAAAAAGCTGATCCCTTTTCAAGGTATTTGACAATCTCTGCACCACCTTTTTTTGTTCTATTTATTATAGAGTCAATTTTTTCTTGAGAAATTAATCCTTTCTTAATTAGATTTTTCAAATTTTGTCCGTCAACTTTAGTATGATTAGTCATTGCAACCATTGTGTCTCCATGTCCTCCTAGAACAAATGACTGGATTTTATTTGTTGAAATCTTTAATTCTTGCGAAAGAAAAAAAATAAATCTCGATGTATCTAAAATACCTGCCATACCAACTACTTTATTCTTTGGTAATCCTGAATATTTTTGTAGAGCCATTACTATAACATCTAAAGGATTGGTTATACATATTACAAAGGCATTTGGTGAATTATTTTTTATTCCTTCAGCAACTTGTTTAATAATTTTAAGATTAATTCCAAGCAAATCATCTCTAGTCATTCCTGGTTTTCTAGGTACCCCAGCTGTTATTATAACTACGTCTGAGTCTTTGATATCTTTATAATTATTTGTACCAGAAATTTTCACATTAAAATTTTCGATAGGAGAAGACTGCGATATATCTAACGCTTTTCCTTTTGCTAAACCCTCTGCCACATCAAAAAGAACTATGTCTGCAAGTTCTTTCAAAGCTATAAGATGTGCTAAGGTTCCACCAATTTGACCAGCACCTATGAGAGATATTTTTTTAGTCATTTTTTATTTCATTGTAGGCATCACAAATTCTGGATCTGATTTAATTCCTGATGGCCATCTTGATGTGATTGTTTTTAATTTAGTATAAAATCTTACTCCTTCGGGTCCATGTATACTTTGATCTCCAAATAAAGATCTTTTCCATCCTCCAAAACTATGAAAAGCCATTGGAACAGGTATTGGTATATTAATTCCTACCATTCCAATTTTTACATTACTTGCAAAAGATCTGCCTGTATCTCCATCTCTTGTAAATATAGTTGTTCCATTTCCAAATTCATGGTCATTAACTAAAGATAATGCCTCTCCGTAATCTTTAGCTCTTACAACAGAAAGCACTGGCCCAAATATTTCCTCTTTATAAATTCTCATATCTTTTTTAACATTGTCGAATAGACACCCCCCCATATAAAAACCATTCTCATAACCCTGGAGTTTTAAATTCCTTCCATCAACAACTAGCTTTGCTCCCTCTTTTACACCAATGTCAACATATCCCTTAACTTTTTCTAAGTGCTCTTTAGTAACCAGTGGTCCCATTTGAGATTTCTTGTCTAGTCCAGGACCAATCTTAAGTGACTCAACTTTTTTTGATAAACTTTCTACTAATGGATCAGCAATTTTTCCAACAGCCACCGCAACTGATTGAGCCATACATCTCTCCCCAGCCGATCCATATGCTGCTCCCATCAAACCATTTACCGCTTGATCTAAATCACAATCTGGCATGACCACACAATGATTTTTTGCACCACCTAAAGCTTGAACCCTTTTTTCATTTTTTGCACAGTTTTCATAAATATATTTTGCTATAGGTGTTGAACCTACAAAACTAACTGCGGCGATATCTTTATTATTAATAATCGCATCTACTGCCTCTTTATCTCCATTAACAACATTAAAAACACCAGGAGGAAGACCAGCTTCTAAAAATAATTCTGCTAATTTCATTGAACATGATGGGTCTTTTTCAGATGGTTTAAGAATAAAAGTATTTCCACAGGCTATTGCAATAGGAAACATCCACATGGGAACCATTGCCGGAAAGTTAAAAGGTGTAATACCAGCACAAACTCCAAAAGGCTGTCTCATTGACCAACTATCTACATTTGTACCAACATTCTCAGTAAATTCTCCCTTAAGTAATTGTGGTATACCACAAGCAAACTCAACAACCTCCAAACCTCTTGTCAAAGATCCCTTGGCATCCTCATAAACTTTTCCATGTTCAGAAACAATAATCTTTGTAAGTTCATCATAATTTTTTTCAATCAATTCTTTAAATTTAAAAAGTACTCGTGCTCTAAAAAGTGGGGTTTTTTCTGACCAACTAGGAAAAGCTTTTTTTGCTGCTTCGACAGCTTTATTTAAATCAGCAGTGTTAGCTAAATTAACGTTAGAACTTACCTCTCCTGAAGCTGGGTTAAATACTTTTCCTGTTCTTTTAGATGAACCTTTTACAGTTTTACCGTTAATAAAATGCTCAATTGAATTCATTTTGTTATTAATGATTAATTAAGCTTTTAGCTTGATGCAAGCATTTTTTTAATAGATCCAATTGCTTTTGCAGGATTTAAACCTTTTGGGCAAGAATTAGTGCAATTCATAATCGTATGACATCTATACAGCTTGAGTTCATCTGCAACTTTTTTTAATCTCTCTTTTCTTTCCTCATCTCTACTATCTGTAATCCAACGATAAGCTTGTAATAAAACTGCCGGTCCTAGGTATTTATCTCCGTTCCACCAATAGCTTGGGCAAGAAGTTGAACAACATGCACAAAGTATACACTCATAATATCCATCAAGTTTTGCTCTATCTTCTTGTGACTGTTTAATCTCTGTAGATGTTTTTTCTCCAACTTTAGCCTTGAGCCAGGGTTCGACGGACTCGTATTGTTTATATAGTGTGGTTAAATCACCAACTAAATCCTTTATTACTTTCAAATGAGGTAATGGATAAATATTTAATTCACCTTTGATATCTGAGTGAGACTTAATACAAGACAAAGTGTTTACTCCATCTACATTCATTGCACATGAACCACATACACCGTGTGCGCAAGATCTTCTAAAAGTTAAAGTAGGATCAATTTCATTTTTAATTTTAAAGAGAATATCTAATACTTTGGGTCCACACTCATTAAGATCCACTTCAAATGTATCAATTCTTGGATTTTCGTTACTAGATGGGCTCCATCTATAAACATTAACTTTTTTTAAATTATTCGATCCAATTTTATCTTTGTGGTATTTGCCTTTCAAAATTTTAGAGTTTTGCGGAAGGCTAAATTGAACCATTAATAAACTCTTTCTCTTGGAGGAAAGTATTGCACATCGTTTGTTAATGTTTTTGCGTGAACAGGTCTATAAGCTACTTTTACTTCGTTTCCTTTTTGCCAAGCTAAAGTATGTGTCATATATTTCTTATCATCTCTAGTTTTGAAGTCTTCTCTTGCATGAGCTCCTCTACTCTCTTTTCTATGATAAGCTGAGTCTATTGTCGTCATCGCCTGTCTTATAAGATTATCAAATTCTAAAGTTTCAACAAGATCAGTATTAAATAATAAAGACTTGTCTGAAACTGATATATCAGACATTCCTTCAAAAGGTTTTCTGATTTGATCCATTCCTTCTTTTAATGTTTTTTCGGTTCTAAAAACTGCACATTTTGATTGCATAGTTCTTTGCATAGATAATCTTAGTTCAGAAGTTTTTGTAGCACCTGAAGCATTACGAAGTTTATCAAATCTATCTAAACATTTATCTGTTTCACTTTGAGGTATTTCTTCGTGAGGTGTTCCAGGTTTAACAAGTTCTGCAGCTCTATTTGCAGCAGATTTTCCGAAAACTACTAAATCTATTAATGAATTTGAACCTAATCTATTTGCGCCGTGAACAGAAACACAAGCTGCCTCTCCTATAGCCATTAAACCAGGAACTGTAGATTCTTTTCCATTTAATGTTAAAACTTCAGCTTTATAATTAGTTGGTATCCCACCCATGTTATAATGAACAGTTGGAACTACTGGTATTGGATCTTTTCTCACGTCAACTTCACAAAATGTTTTTGCTGACTCTGCAATTCCAGGCAATCTTTCCTCTATAACTTTTGGATCAAGATGGTCTAAATGTAAATTGACATAATCTTTATTTTTACCAACTCCTCTGCCTTCATTTATCTCAACTGCTATTGATCTACTTACAACATCTCTTGAAGCTAAATCTTTAGCTTTAGGTGCGTATTTTTCCATAAATCTCTCACCCTTGGAGTTTAAAAGATAACCACCTTCTCCTCTTACACCTTCTGATATGAGAGTTCCTACTCCATAAATTCCGGTTGGATGAAATTGAACAAATTCCATGTCCTGTAATGGTAATCCTGCTCTAAGTGCCATACCATTCCCATCTCCAGTACATGTATGGGCTGAAGTAGCTGTATAATAAACTTTACCGTAACCACCTGTAGCTAGAATAGTTATGTGTGATCTAAATCTATGTATTGTTCCATCATTTAAATTCCAAGCGATCAAACCTTTGCACTGACCGTCTTTCATTAAAAGATCTAAAGCAAAGTATTCTATAAAAAATTCTGTATTATGTTTTAAAGCTTGACCGTATAAAGTGTGAAGTATTGCGTGACCAGTTCTATCTGCTGCTGCACAAGTTCTTTGGACAGACTCGTTACCATAATTTTTTGTCATTCCACCAAATGCTCTCTGGTAAATTTTTCCCTCTTTTGTTCTACTAAATGGTACACCGTATTTTTCTAATTCAATTACAGCTTTAGGGGCTTCTTTACATAAGTGTTCAATTGCATCTTGATCACCTAACCAATCTGATCCTTTAACTGTGTCGTACATATGCCATCTCCAATCATCTTCACCCATATTTCCTAAAGCCGCTGAAATCCCACCTTGTGCAGCTGACGTATGACTTCTTGTTGGAAAAACTTTTGATATACATGCAGTTTTAAGACCAGCTTCTGAGAGTCCCACAGCAGCTCTTAATCCTGAACCACCTGCTCCTAGGACTACA
>CACLSS010000008.1 GCA_902609645.1 uncultured Pelagibacteraceae bacterium
TTAAATTTTTTCCATCCCGAAAATAAATTATTGGGTAAAAAAATTCACGAATATAATGAGATTGAAGTATACGAATCTAAAGATAAAAATGGATTTGGATTTTATAGGGGATTAAAACGTGTAGACATAAAAGATATCCCGGTAATAATTAATATTAAAAAACCCTATACAGCATTAGAAAAAAGAACAAAGTTTGATAGAGATAGAAATGCGTTTTCAGATAAACTCCAAAGCACATTTTTTTCAATTTTTTCTAGATCTGGTTTTTACTCAATGGAACTAAATGAGGCTATTTACTTCATACTACGTAAATCTAAAAAAGTATGGAAAAAAGGCCATCCTTTACTTTCAGCAATTGCATCTCATAGCTATTCTCGTTTGAAGGATGACCCTGAAATGCAAAGTATTTTTGGAAAAGAATATATTAGCGAGTCTAAATTTAGATATTCTTCCTCAATTAGTTGGTCCGATTGGTATTCTACATCCACGCAGGGCTATATTTTAAAAAGAGATAAAAAACAAAAGAAAAATAAAATCATGTTACCATCTTACTTCTCTGCTTTTGGCGTCGAAAGTAGCCTAGACGCTTTTTTAAGAAACAAAAAAAATAGTGAAAATAGAATTAAAAACGCTAAAACCAATAATCTTTCAAAAAAACAACAAGCTTCAGTAAATTTTTGTTTTAAAGCAATAAAAGAAATTTCACCAAGTTTTTCAAAACTTTTTGATACAAGTGAAGAAGAAAATCTTTATGAAGTTAAATTTAAAAGTATTAAATGTAGAGACTTGTTAGGGCAACTAAAAGATGATTCAAGTACTTATAATAATAAACTTGTTTATCTTCATGAGAATTTATTTAAATCTTCTTTTGGCAAAATGCTTTCAACTTTCATGCATGAACTTGGTCACTCAACAGGAAGTAGAGACGGTGATAGAGAGTTTTCAGATTTGTTGACATATATGCTTGAACAAGCCCTTGATAAAAACTCAAAAGTTAGTAAATTTTCTAAGCAATGGGAAAAGGAGTATAGAATACATTAGATATGAATAAACTACCAAGTAATCCACAAGTCCTAGAGAAAAAAGCTTTAGAAAAAGAGCTTAACGTTGTTGGACAAGGATTAACTTATAAAGAATTAAGAAAAAGGTGGCCTGAACACAGAGAGAAAATTATAAAAAGAGAAATAAAGAGTGGTGGCCTACTAGACTCCGATGAACTAATTAAATTTTTAAAGGAAAAAGGAGCTCCTATTGATCCGAAAACCAAAAATATTGTTAGGTTTGCAAAAAATAACGGTATTAAAATGAAAAAGTTTGGTCGAATAGGTAAAGCTGGTTATGACCCAAATTATTTTTTTAAACCAGATAACGATAAAATAAACGAAATAATTAAAAATTTGAAAAATAACAATAATTCTTTTCCAGGTAGAAAAGCGCTTCAAGAAAAAAAAAGAGAAATAATAAAAGTATTTAATCAATCTAATCCTAAAGAAGAAAGCAAAACTTCAATAGCTAAAGAGGTAGAAAAAACCACTAAAGTAAAAACAAATAGAAAATTAGTTAGATCTGTTTTGGAGGATGTAAAATCTAAATCAGAAATAAATAAAAAATTAAATAGGACCGTATATTAAAATGGAAAATTATATTTTAATCTTATTATCAGCTGTTCAAGCAATAATTATTGCAATGTTAATCTTATATTTTTTAAAGTTAAGAAAAAATAATGTTGAAAACAATGATATTAGCAATAATCCAGATTTTATAAGATCTGCTGCAGATGTTAAGAATCTAGAAGATAAAGAAAAAATGTATATTGAAACAATTAAAAATTTAAAAGAAGAAAAAAAAACACAATTAGATTTAATTACCGATGTTAATTCTTATAAAGAAATAAGTGAAAAATCTATTTCTAATTATAAAGAAGTTGTGAACGACTACAGGGAATTTCATAATAAATTAATTGGAGATTTTAAATTTCAAGGAAACTATAATGAAAAAAAACTAAAAGATTTACTTTTAAAAAGCGGAATATCCGAAGGTAAGGGTGGGTTTCAAAAAGCAAAAGGTGAAAAAAATTTTAATTCAGATGGTGATGTAAAAACGCAAATTCCAGATTATATAATTTCACTTCCAAACGAGCAGAAAGTAGTAGCTGATTGCAAGGTTTCACTTTCAAATTTTAAAAGTTATTGTAATGAGAAAGATAAAATTACAAGAGCCAAATATTTAAAAGCACATATTCAATCTGTTCGAAAACATATTCAAGACTTGTCAAAAAAGGATTATACAAGAATTCACAGCATTAAAAATAATGCATTCAAGTATGTGATATGCTTTATGCCGTTTGACCAAGTATACCTATCAGTTTTAGAACATGATGAAGATATTTTAGATTTTTGCATTAAAAATAAAATTTTATTAGCAGGGCCACTTACAATGCTTGCAATTTTGAATAACATTCAAGAGAGTAAAAATCAAATAAAGCAAGTTGAAGAAGTCGATAAAATAATTAAGATCGCTGAAGAAGTTTTAGATAAATATTCTAATATTAAAATGAATGTGAAAAATGCCATTTCAAGTTATGGAACCCATCAAAAAAGCCTAAGAAACTTAATAAAACAGGTTTTTGGTAGCCCTCAAAGTTTAGAAAGTAAATTAAAAAAATTAAAAAATCACGGTGTTTCTGGAAAGGAAATTCCTAAAATATCAGACGAGGAAACTCAAATAAAAGATTTAGAGGATCCTGAAGAAAATAAGATTATAAAGCTACCAAAAAGTTAAAATTTTTTAAAATATTCATTCGTCTTTTCTAAAAAAACTTTCTTAAAGAAGTCTAATTTTTCACCAAACAAATCAAATCTTTGAAACATATAATTTTCTGTTGAAAGTAGAATTATCCCTTGAGAAATTTTCGTGTTATAAACTTTATCATGTGCCATTATATAAGCGGCTAATTGCAAGAAATAATCATCGCAAAACTTTTCTTGCTTTGGATTATTACTTTGTTTGAAATCGATTATTGTTGTCTTAGCATTCATTACTCCTACCAAATCAGTTATCCCAATATAACGTTCTGGATAATGAAGAACTGCCTCCGTTTTCCAAATTTCCTCTAAGTTGTTCTTCAAACCATTATTAATAATTACTTTTGCCATTTCAAAAGCCTTTTGGTCTTTTTCAGGTTTAAGAATTTCATTTTTAAGAAATTGCTCTATATATTGATGCATAAAATCACCTCTTTTTGATGCATCAACTTTAACTTTGTTTGCTTCCTCTCTACCAACTTTATCAATCCAATTTTGAAGAGCTTTTTTTTTCTCCTCAGACATTGTTTCTTTTAGAATTTTTGAAACGGAAGGAATTTTATCGTCATATAAATTTTGAATAATTTTTGTTGAAAGTGGATATTTAAATTTGTTAACCCATCTCATGATTTATTAATTACAATATTATACTTTTTGTCAGAATTAAATTATAATTTTGGTACAAAATTATTAATTGACATTCATACAAAAAACTTTAATAAATAATTATGCCTACAATTACATCTACAGATGATACTTATAAAAAATTAGTTGCAGAGAATAAATTGGTTTTAGTAGATTTCTGGGCGCCTTGGTGCTCGCCATGCAAGACCCTAACTCCAATATTAGAAACTATAGCTCAGAATTATAAAGAGCTTAAAGTTTTAAAACATAATATCGATGATTTTCCAAACGTTGCGACGGCCGAAAATATTAGATCTATACCCACACTTTATTTATATAAAGACGGCAAGCAGGTTGAGACTATTATTGGCGCTCTACCTGAAATACAAATCGTAAACATAATAAAAAAGCATCTTTAAGATTAAATAATTTCCTGTAAATAATAAAAAGATCCTGTGATCAGAAAAACTGCATTTTTCTTTTTTTTAATCGATTTAATCGCTTCATTACAATTTTCTGAAATAGTACTTCTAATATTTAATTTTTTCGAAATTTTAAATAAAGTTTCCTTTGGATATGTATTACTTTGTTTCATATCCACAAAAAAAACTTTTTTAAAATTTTTAAATGGTTTTAAAAAAGACGCGGGGTCTTTTGATGATATCATAGAAATAATTGCGTAAAGATCTTTATTTTTATATTTATTTACCAAGGCTGCACACACTGATTTAGAACTTAAAGAATTGTGAGCTCCATCAGCAAATACTAAAGTTGAATTAGGCAAGTATTTTCTTAACTTTCCAGATTTTATTTCCTGCATTCGACCAGGTATGTTTATTTTTTTAAGACCTCTCTTAATAATTGATAACTTAATTCCTTGATCTATTGCAATTTTAATAGCTAAAACAGCATTTTCGTACATAAAATCTCCCATTAAGTTAGAAATTATTTCAAAGTTATGTTCTTTGTCATGGTAGAAATATTTACCCTTTTTTCTTTTGAGCCAAAAATCTCTTCCGTAATAAAAACTATTTTTATTTTTTAAGTAGTATCGAATAAATTTTAATGAGTGAGGGTGTTGTTTTGATACGTAGATCTTTCTTGCTCTTAAAAATGAAGTTTTTTCATAAACAATTTCCTTTAGGGTTTTTAGATTTCCTTCCTGGTTTTTGAGCCAGTGTAAATGATCAAATAATATTGGACTAATAATATGAATGTCAGGCGAGGGAAATATAGCTCTTATCGCATCTTTCCTGCCCAATAAGCCAAATTCTGCTAAGGTGTATTGAATATTTTTACTTTTGATGAATTCTGCAAAAGCTAGACAAAGCATTTCAAATTCTGTAAGTCGAATAGGTATTTTATAAATTTTTTTAAGAATATTTTTTAATTTTAATATACTAATGTTTTTTGAATTAATTTCTATACGTTCTGATATGGATTTAATATGAGGTGAAAATGTTGCAGCATAAGTATTATTATTTTCAACTAAAATTTTTTTTATTAAATAAAGTATTGAAAACTTTGCTGAAGTCCCGTTACATGTCAAGATTTTTGATTTGGTTTTTTTATGCCAATTAATATTCTTTAAGGCTTTTCTAGTCCGTGATAATCCTAAAGAAATTTTTCTATGCTGATTGATTTTTAAAAGTTTTTGTATTGATTTCGTTATCGACATCGCCAGAATCTGATATAGCCTGAGTTTCTTTTTTCTTCAACAAAATTTGTAATAATTTTATAATTGTGCTTCTCAAATATTTTCTCTCAACCACCATATCAATCATCCCACTGTGTTCTAAGTGCCATTCAGTTTCTTGAAAGGACTTAGGAAGCGTTTCGCGTACCGTATCTTTTATGACACGGGCCCCGGCAAATCCCACCGTCGCGCCGGGCTCTCCAATAGATATATCACCTAAACTTGCAAATGAGGCCGTTACGCCACCCGATGTTGGGTGAGTAAGAACAACAATATATGGAATATTATTTCTTTTTAATTCGCTTACCGCCAATGTTGTGCGGGTCATTTGTGAAAGGGCTAAAAGACTCTCTTGCATCCGCGCGCCACCACTAGCACTAAAAACTATGAAAGGTGTTTTGTTTTTAATAGCGTATGCCGCACCCTCAACAAATGCATGTCCACTATTAATTGATAGAGAGCCCCCAATAAAGCTAAAAGACATCGCTGCACATGTCACCTTCATACCTTCTAATTTACCATGAGCAACTAAGATCGAGTCAGATTGATTTGTTTTTCTCCTTGCCTCTTTTAATTGGTCCTTATAATTTTTTTTTGCTTTAAAATTTAATGGATCATCGTTTAGCGCTATAGGTGGATCTAGAATTTCATAGTGATTGTTATCAAAAAACATGGAAAAGCGATCTCTAGGTTCTACTTTTGCTCTGTGACTATTGCATTTAGGGCAAACAAATAGATTATCTTTAAATTCATCTTTCATAATTAAAGCTTTACAATCAACACAAGTAATCCAGAGAGATTCTTCTAGCTCAGATGATTTCTTTTTAAAAAGTGATTTAATCTTTGGTTTAAGAAAGTTTTTTATCCAATTCATTTAGTGCTTTCTGATAATTGTTTAACATATTTCGCGACAAATTTCGCCAATTTTGGGGCAGAAAGCCTTCTTTCATGACCCTCCTTAATTTTATTAACAATATTTGATCCGCAAATAACTACATCAGCATATTTTGATACTTGTTTTACTTGTTTAGGGGTTTTTATTCCAAAACCTACACCAGTAGGCATATTTTTTGAATATTTTTTTACCTTGTACACTAATTTTTTAACATTATTTAAATTTACATTTTTTGAACCTGTTAATCCTGCATATGTAGTAATATAAATGAAAGAATTTTTAGTATTTTTAATACTTTGTTGAATAAACTTTTCACTATTTGTTGGAGAAATAATTTTTGTATATCCAATACCCTTTTTTGAAAGACCGTTAAGAAGAATTTTTTCTTCTGGAGAATTAAGATTATTATCAACTATTATAACACCTGCTATACCTATAGAAGCAGAACTTTTTATAAATTTTTTTACTCCATAGACAACTATTGGATTTAAATATGTCATTATAACAAAGCAGGTATCATTGTTAGTTTCTTTAATAACCTCCTTTATGAGCTTAAAAGTTTTAGTCATATTCATACCTGATTTAATTGCACGATCATTTGCCTCCATAATTATTGGAGAGTCAGACGTACTGGTGGAGAAACTTTGGCCAGCTTCAATAATATGGCAGTGCTTAGTCATTTCTTTCATAATTGCTTTTGAGGAGGCATAGTTAGGGTCACCACTTGTTACAAAACCACAAAATGCTGATTTTTTTTTTATTTTCAAATTTTTGAAGAGTTTGTTTAGTTTACTCATTTATTTTTTTTCATAAATTCCATCATTTGAGCAACATTTGGTTCTCCAGAACCACACAAGTGAATTAAATGATTTTGTTTTGGTTTTCCTGTTTTCTTAATTTCTCTAATCGCAGCATGAATTACATAGCATGCTTCAATTGCACATATTAATCCAATTTTACGTGCCATCATCATAAATGTTTTTTTTGCCTCTATATCTGTAGCGGTGAGAAATTTTATTCTGCCAATTGAATGAAGATAAGCCACCTCCGGCCCAATTGATGAAAAATCAAGCCCGCTGGCCTCCGTGAAGCTGTCAGCAATGTTGCCACCGTTTAATAAGACCTTTGAACGCATACCAAGCAAAACTCCCATCTTGCCCCCACCTGAAATTGTCGCTCCGTGTTTTCCTGTTTTGATACCTTTGCCCGCACTCTCGACTGCATATAGCTTTACTTTATTAGATTTAATGTATGGATAAGTTATTGATTCGAGATTCGAGCCGCCACCACAAACTGCAAAAATCGTTGATGGATCTTTACCTGTTAGACTTTTAAATTGCTTTTTTGTTATTCTACCAATGACACTTGCAAACGTTCTAACCATAAGTGGATATGGATGTGGACCCGCCACGCTGCCTACTATATACATACTATCTGGCTCACTTTGAAACGCTCGAAGTGCAGCCGCCATGGCGGGCAAAAGTGACTTCGTTGAATCATGTACCTCAATTATATTTGCACCATGCAGAGCAGAAATATCTTTGTTAATAGCTAATTTCTTAGCATCGTTTGCACCTACGTAAATATCTAGATCAAGTCCCAGCGCAGCACATGCTGAGGCAACAGCTCTACCATTTTGAAAAGCTCCAGTTTCTGTTAAAACTTTTTTGAAGCCTAAATACTTTGCTAATTTACAGCAAGAGTAAGCAGAAATTGGTTTGTGAGAATGATTTGTATGTAAATCAGTTCTTTTTAAAAAGATTTTTCCAACTTTTTTCTCACCACCAGCTAATTTTGTAAGTTCTGGACTAAAATGTATTGGTGTATTAACACCAATAAAGGAAAGTAACTCTTCGTTGAGTTCTTTCATAAATTTTTTATCTTTAATAGCTTTAAAAAAACCTTCTTGCACTCTTTTAAGGTTAGGAACCAAAAGAGGCGAAATGTACTGTCCTCCATAGCGTTCTTTGTTTTTTTTGTTTATCCAATAACCATCTTTAGTCGGTGGGTTTAGTTCTTTGAAAGGGTCAATCTTCATATTAATGAAGATTGTATAATTTTTTTAATGTTTTTTCTAGTATCTCCATTTTCATAAATGGGTCGACCTATTACGGCAAATGCTCTATCATCATTTTTTGAGATTTTACAAAACTCGGAATAGCTCATAACTCTTTTTTGATCGTGTTTTTTGTCATCAACACCCCTAATACCTGGGCAAAAAATTTTTAAATTTTTTGATAAAGATCTAATTGATTTATATTCCTGAGCAGAGGCAACTATACCACTTAATCCAGATTTAATACCTAGTTCTGCCAACATATTTACTTGCTCTTTTGTTGCAAATTGTGAAGTCAAAACAGTTACACCTAATAAATCTAACTTATTACCTGCTACTTCTTTAGCCGCTTCAAGAGCATCTTGACCGGCACTAGTGTGTATAGTTAAGTATTTTACGGCATTTAAAGAAACTATGCTTGCCACAGTTTTTTTAACTGTATTAGGAACATCGTGAATCTTTATATCTAGAAATATTTCAAGACCAAAGTTTTCGAGTTTTTTTAATCCTTCTCTACCACAAATTGCAAATAACTCGTTGGTAATCTTAAGTCCTGCAGCGTCATCTTTTACGCTTTTGGCAACATCAAGAGCTTTATCAAAATTTGAAAAATCTAAAGCAACAAAAATATTTTTTCTCAATTTATTTCTCTCTCTATATTGTTAATTTCCTGTTTGAGTTTTTTAGACATTTTAAATGCAATAGATTTGCTATCACTTGTTTTGATAATCTCACCAGTTCTAGGATTCCTAGCGTTTGATCGTCCTTTAATTTTTTTAGGAGAAAATCTTCCAAAGTCCCGCAATTCTGAACTTCTTCCATCTTTAATTCCCTGTATTATTGTTTCTAAAACAATATTTAGAATTTCTTCTAATTCCGACTTTTTTAATTTTTGGTGAATTTTTTTGGATAATTTTGAAATTATCTCCGATTTCACCATAGAGACTTATTTTTTTTCCTTTTTCTTTTTAGACTTGAATACTTTTCCTAGAATATCCCCTAAAACTGCTCCTGAACTTGATCCATCTTTACCATACTTTTCTATTGCTATTTTCTCATTATGTTTCTCTAATTCTTTTATTGATAGGCCAACTTTCCTTTTGTCCTTATCAAGATCGACTATCATGCAATCCACTTTATTCCCTCTAGTAAAAATTTCTGGTCTACAATCCTCTATTTCTTTTGCCAACTGATTTTTCTTAATTGTAATCATCAAATTTTTATCACTTCCAACTGATACTTTAATACCGTTTTTCAAAACTTCTTTTACTGTAGCTGTAACAATATCTTTATTCTCTTTTTTCAAAAAAAATTCAAAAGGATCTTTTTCAAGCTGTTTGATTCCTAGTCTTATTTTTTCTTTTTCTGTATCGATCTCTAGTAGTTTAGCTTTAACTGAATCACTCTTTTTAAACTTTTTCAAACTTTCTTCGGACTCCTGCCATGAAATATCTTTGTAATGTATCATCCCATCGAATTCGGTATCTTCGATTGAAACAAATAATCCAAAATCAGTAATATTTTTGACTTTTGTATTTACTGTAGTTCCATTCGGATATTTTTTTATGAATGAAGTCCAAGGATTTTCTAATGTATCCTTATAAGACAAAGATATTCTTCTTTTTTCAGTATCAAGCTCTATAACTTTTACTTTGATTTTTTGAGAAGAAGATAAAATTTTACTTGGGTGAATATTTTTTTTAGTCCAAGACAAACTTGATTGGTGGACAAGACCCTCAAGACCTTCTTGGAGTTTTACAAACGCACCATAGTCAACGATCTTCGTGACGGTCCCATCATAAATTTTTCCAACCTGATATTTTTTTTCAAGGTTTTCGTAAGGATCTGGATGCATTTGTTTAATTCCACAACTTATCCTTTTGGTTTCTTGATCAATTTTAATTATACAACACTTTATTGATTGCCCCACTGATAACAAAGAGGAAGGTTTATCTACACGTGAATAGCTCAGATCTGTAACGTGCAGCAAGGCGTCCGCACCGTTTAAATCTAAAAATGCTCCCCAGTCTAAAATAGATTTCACCTGAGCATTTACAATATCGCCCTCTTTTATTTTTGATAAAATATTCGCAAGCTCTTTGTCCCGAGTTTTAGAAAGCACTGCTTTTCTAGATACAACAATGTTACCTCTTGCCTTATCGAGTTTGACACATAAAAATTTTTGAGGAACATTCATCAACGTATCCATATTTTTTATTGGTTTCGTGTCGACTTGAGATCCTGGTAAAAAACAAAGACAAGACTCTACATTTACAATGAACCCTCCCTTAACCTTATTTGTAATTATACCTTCAACTTCTTTTTGACTTTCAAATGCCTTGGTCATTTTTTCCCAAGAACCCATTCTTTTTGCTTTTTCTCTGCTTACTACTATATCTCCTTTGTAACTTTCAATCTTTTCTAAATAAACATCTATCTTTGATCCAACTTTTAAATTTTCTAATTCTTTTGAGATTTTAAATTCTTCGATAGGTATAGCGCCCTCACTCTTTAATCCAGTTTCAACAAAAATATGTTTTTTTCCAATTTCGCTTACTACTGCTTTTATAATTTTGCCCTCTTTAAAGTCTCTTTTTTTAAAATCTTCGTTTAAAAGAGTTTCGAATTCTTTAGTTTTGCTATTTTTAGATGTGTCTGTATCTAAGCCCATATAAACTTTAGTTTTTTGTCCATAATTTTTTTTACTTTTAAAAAGCTCTCTCTTATAGATAAGTTAGTAGTATTTATCAAGATAGAATCCTTTGTTTTTTTGAGCTTAGAATGACGCCTAGTACGATCTTCTAAATCCCTCTTTTTCAAATTTTTAAAAATTTCAGAGAATTTGACTTTCTTATTAAAACTTTTGTACTCCTTAAATCTTCTTTTAGCTCTCTCTTTAATATTTGCAGTGATATAAAATTTAAAATCTGCATCTTTAATTATTTTTGAATTAATATCTCTTCCGTCTAATATAGAACCATTATATTTATTAGGAGGATGATAAGCTAATCTTCTCTGGAATCTTACTACTAAGTTTCTAACTTTTAAGTCTTTAGCAATTTGAGAAGCTAAGTATGCCACATCATCATCAAGTAAATTTTTTTGCTTCAATTTATTTAAATTTATGTTTCTACTAATTCTTTTTAAAAATTTTAATTTATTCTTAGGTTTATTGTCTATAATTTGTCTGGCCATAAACCTATAAATTTTTCCAGTATCAAGATAAAGAAGTTTATAGTTCTTTGCTATTAATTTTGAAATTGTGCCTGCTCCTGCAGCTACAGGCGAGTCTATACCTACCTTAATTTTAATTTTTTTTTTCAAATCTCCCCCCTAATTTTTTAATAGTATATAAAAAATTCGGACAACTTGTAGAAACCTGTTCGAAATTTGATAATTTAGACTTAATTCCTGTAATTAAACTAATTATAGCAGCTGACATTAAAATCCTGTGGTCATAAACTCCTGAGACAGCAATTTTCTTTTTGTCACTACTAAGGTTTGGATTACCATTTATAATCATTTTATTTTTGGATGCTGAAAATTTTATTCCAATTTGTTTTAAAATTTTTCCCATCTCCTTTATTCTGTTACTTTCCTTATTTGCAAGGTCACCTATACCATTAAATACAGACTTTCCTGGCAATAACGAAGCCATTGCAAACATTAAAGGAAATTCATCTTGGCAACTAACAAAAAGTTTTTCATCTACTTTAATTGGTTTCAGTCTGCTACTCTTTACATGAATATCAGCAGTTAATTCATTTCCTACAACTTTTTTGTTTCTAAAAAAGATTTTACCATTATGTTTTTTTATTAAATTAAAAAATCCAATTCTCGTTGGATTAATATGTACTTGTTTTAGAATAACTCTAGATTTTTTGTTAATTAGACATAAAGCGGCAAAAAAACTAGCAGATGAAGGATCACCTGGCACAAATAAATTAAAAGGGTTTAAAACCTCTTTTCCGTTAATTTCAATTAAATTTTCTTTACCCTTTTTGACTTTAATTACTTTAGTATTATGCTTTAGCATTTTTTCAGTGTGATCCCTACTTTTTATACTCTCGGTCACTTCAGTCTTGCCAAATGAATTTACTGCACCAAGTATTATTGCAGATTTTATTTGACTTGAAAAATCGTTTTTAAATTTGAAACCAATAGGACTAGGAGAAGAAATTAATGTAATAGGTAATTTAAATTTATTTTTAGGCAGAAAAGTTACACCAAAATTTTCCATTGCTTTAATAATTTTATACATACTTCTATTTCGTAAACTTTTGTCTCCAGTAATTTTTATTTGAAGGTTAGGATTAGTGCTGCATACTCCAAAACCTAAAAGACGAGCAGCAGTACCCGAATTTCCGAAATTTAATACTGTGTTTTTATTACAGTAATAGCTTCCAAGACCTTTACCAAAAATTTTGTATTCTCCTTTTCTAATTCTTTTTATTTTACAATTAAGTTTTCGAAGACAATTTATTGTTGAATAAATATCTTGAGACTCTAAGATATTTTTGACTGTTGAAGTACCCTCACAAATTGATCCAATAATAAAACTTCTTTGAGAAATTGATTTGTCAGAGTCTACAGAAATAATTTTGTTAAATTGAGTAATTTTTTTTTTAAAAATAACAGAGAAACTTTTACTAGGCATTTAATAAACTAGTTATCAAAAGAACCAAAATATAATTTTTTGGCTTTGTCTGATCGAAGAACATCATCCTTTTTCCCACTTGCTATAATACTATTAGAAGCTATCACATAAAGGCGATCAACAATCGGCAGGACGGAATTAATATTATGGTCCGTGATAATTACACCAGTAGATTGTGCTTGAAGTTTTAGAATATAATTTTGAATTTCTTGAACTATAATGGGATCTAAGGCGGCCAGAGGTTCATCTAAAAGGATAACCTTTGGTTTTGTTATTAAAGTTCTTGCGATTTGTAATCTGCGCGTCTCGCCTCCCGATAAAACTGAGGCTTTTAAAGTTCTTAGATGATTCAGGTTAAACTCAAAAAGTAATTTTTCCACAAGCTCATTTCTTTTTTGTTTTTGGTCTATACACAACTCGGCGACCCCCATAAGATTTTCAAAAACAGAAATATCAAAGACATTTCTATATTGACTTAAGTATGAAATACCCATGTTTGCTCTTTTATGTATTGGTAATTCAGTAACTTTTTTTTGATTTATAAATATATCACCACTATCAACTTTATACTGTCCAATTATAGTTCCATACAAAGTAGATTTGCCTGATCCATTAGGACCCACAAGTCCAACGATCTCACCAGGGTAAACTTCCATATCTATTTTCTTCAAAACCGGTCTACCATCAAAAGATTTACTTACAGACTTAATTTGCAGTACAGGCTTGTTCTTTTTGAATTTTATTATTCTAAAACTTTTTTTCATCAAAATTTTGTTTTAATTTTAACTCTTTCTTCACTATACATACTTATCTTTAAATCTTTTGTGTTTAAATCAAAATCCAATTCATCAGCATTCAAATTAGTAGTTGGTCCTTCTCCACTAATATTACCAGCCACCAATAATTGATTTTCGTAGTTATTAAAGTCAGCTCTGTCAGAGTATAAAATATTTTCTAAATAATCCATTCTAACATTCTCAGAAAATTTCATATCATTCGTTAAATTATTATACACCCCTTTATCAGAAATGACTGTTAAAACTGTATTGTCTTTGAAAGTGAACAAACATTTCACATTTTCCATATTTATTAGCTCAGGACTTTCTTTCTCAAATTCAGCAAACTTAGAACCAATAACAAATTTGTTCCCAGAATTATCAATACCCTGATACTCAACATTTTCAAATCTATTAATCCCTTCTTCAAGAAATCTTTCATCGTCAGAAGTGTTTTCACTTACTTTAAAATCTTCCCGTTGGTTTCTTTCTAAATTTGTAAAATATGTGAGAAAAACAATAATTAATCCCAAAGTAATTAAACTAATTTGAAATAATTTTCTTCTATTAGGCATATTTTATTTCATACCATAATTTAATAAAGAATGTATATGAACTATTCCTATTGGTTTAAACATCGATTTTCTTTTTTTATAATCCTTATCAGAAGAAACTATTAAACTTGTAATTTTTTTCTCACTCATGATAGATAGTGCTTTTGCAGCTGAAGTGTTCTCTCCAATAAACATAGGCCTCTTTGTCATAAGATAAGTAATCTTGGTATTTCCAGAGAAGTTTTTAGATTCTCTTCTAATATCTCCATCAGAAACTACACCTATTACATTATTTTTTTTTGTAATCACTCCAATACCAAGATTTTTTTTACTTATAATTTTTAAAGCTTTATCAATACTATTGTTGAAGTTAATCAGAGGTATTTTATTACCTTTCAACATAATATCTTTCACTAACAATAAAGTCTTACCTATATTTCCACCAGGGTGAAAAATCTTAAATCTTTCTTTAGTAAATTTTTGTTTTGCAAGAAGTGCTGACATAAGACTATCACCAAACAATAATGTAATTGATGTGCTTGAACTTGGAACCATTCCGATTGGATCTGCTTCTTTTACTTTTGGAAGAATTATCGGAATATCGCTTGCTCTTATAAGTAAACTATTTTCACCTGAAGCAACCCCTATAACTTTAATTCCAAATCTATTTGAATATTTTAAAAGAGTTGTTAATTCTGAAGTATTTCCAGAATAAGAAAAAAGAATTAGAACATCTCTCTTATCAATCTGACCAAGGTCACCGTGTATAGCTGAATTAGGATCAAGAAAAAAAGAACTGATGCCAACGGATGAAAGGGAAGCACTAACTTTTCTTGCTATTAATCCAGACTTGCCAACACCTGAGCAAACAACTTTACCTTTCGCCTTATGAATTATATCTACAGCTTTTACAAAATTTTTATTGAAGACTCTGTTGATTTTTTTTAATTCTTTAATTTGTATTGCAGCAGATTTTTTGGCTACGCTTATGTAATTTACTTTAGTCATTAATGTTCGAATATATCAAACTTAAATCCTGATTGGTCCAAGGCAATTCTGGTATCAAGAAATGTTATACAATTTTGATATAAATCCATTCTATTTTCCCTTTTCAACATTTTTTCTAATTCATTTTTAATTTTATGTAGATAGATTACATCGTTCGCAGCATATTCTAATTGTTTGTCAGTTAGTTCATTTATATTTTTATTCCAATCGCTACTTCCAGCTCTTTTGTCTAAATTTTTATTACAAAATTCATAAACTAAATTTTTAAGTCCATGTTGGTCAGTATAAGTTCGAACAACTTTGCTAGCTATTTTCGTGTCGAAAATATTCTTTATTTTGCATTTTAGAAAAAATTCTAAAGCATTTTTATCAAACCTTAAATAATGACCAATTTTTAAAATTTTTTCATCTTCTAGTATTGATACTAAATTTGGTGCTTTATAAGTTTTTCTATCAGGTTGAATGACGTAAACATTTCCAGAAGCATCACATAGTTGAATTAGGCTTAACTTGTCTCTCTCAGGTATCTTCAAACCAGTTGCTTCGGTATCTATAGCTACACTATCTTTGATTTTTGCGACAATTTCCTTAGGCAAATCGTTTGAAAATTTATTTATCTTCATATACTCATTCTAATTACCATGAATAATTACCCGATAGCAACAATTCTAGGCGGTGGGGGTTTTATAGGCCGGTATCTTGTCAGAAATTTGACGAAGAAGAACTATAGATGCATTATTCCTACTCGTAACCCATTTACTAAGGTTTATTTGAAGACCCAAGCACCTCCAGGGGCAATAGAAATTATAAAGTTTGGTCAAAATAATTTTGAAGAAATTAAAAACGCTGTAGAAAATTCAGATGTAGTTATTAATCTTTGTGGAATATTATTTGAAAATAGAAAACAAAAATTTAATAGTATTCACGGAGATATTCCTGAAAGCATCGCAAAACTTTGTGCACAATCAAAAGTAAAAAAGTTTATTCATGTTTCTGCAATTGGCGCAAGCAAAGACTCTAAATCAAAATACCAGCAATCTAAATTTTTAGGTGAAGAAAAAGCTTTAAATAATTTTGATAAAACAGTGATTATTAGACCAAGCGTTGTAATTGGTAATGAAGATAATTTTACAAATTTATTTGCTAAATTAAGCCTTTCGCCAATAATTCCCGTAGTGAATTTAAATTATAAATTTGAGCCTATTTTCGTAAATGATGTAGCAAGAGCAATTTTAAAAGCTATAGAGACAAAAAATAATGAAGGAAAAATTTATGAACTAGGTGGCGGCAGGGTGATTAGTTTTGGCGATATGATAAAACTAATTTTAAGCACAATTGGAAAAAAAAGATTTGTTGCTGATGTGCCGATGACTTTAGCTAAAATTCAAAGTTCGCTTTTAAGTATTTTACCTATTGATCCAATTATAACAAAAGATCAATGTCTAATACTTTCTGAAAAAGATAATGTGGTATCTGGCGACCACTTAACTTTAAAAGATTTAAATATCAAACCGACGGATATTGAAAAAGAAATGGAAAAGTGGCTGTGGCGTTACCGATCAGGTGGAGAGTTTGCTAAAGTCTAAATTAGCAATTATAATTAATTAATGGATTTACTCTTTATATTAATAGGCGCAGGTCTTGCTATATTTGTTATATTCGTATCTTTTAAAAGCATCGGAGCAGGTATAGCCGCAAAATCAGAAATAAATAGACAAAAAGACAAACTAAAATCAGAAGAAATTGAAAAAGAAGAAGAAGTACTCGATAAATTAAAAAATGAAAATTTAACACAAGAAGAACTTACAAAGATTTACGAAGATCTTAAAAAAAAGAAATAATACTTTTTAATATAATCCTTTAGGGATAATGAAATAGTGAATTGCCAAAACTATTGCAACTGAAACACTTAGACCAAAAAACATTTTAACAAAATCTTTTCCAATTAAAGGAAATACATATTTAAACTTATAATCTTTGTTCATGGTTGAAATGGCTAGCTCTCTACCACATAAAAGGCCTACGAATACCCAAGTAGTTGACATTGGAAGATCATTTAATTCTTTAAAATAGAATAATACTGCAGCATAAATAATATTTATTATTGTTGCTGATCTAGCGTATCTTGTACCTGTTTTTTCTAAAACTACCTTTTGTATTGGACCACCATGAATATAAAAAATATAAAATAGAAGCACAGTGAAGTAAGCCATAACAGTTAGCAGCAAAGTAATATCTAATTGTCTGGGCAAGAATACTGCAATATTTGCAACATCGTGTGATAACCATACCCACCATAACCAACCGGATGTTACCCAAACTGCATTTCTCCAAAATTTTATCCAAAAATCTCCTTTTACCTCATCGAGTTTTTCATTAATAAATTTAGAAACCCCAATCCAGCATATATAAGCCACAGTTGCTGCAATACCATAACCAACTATACTTTTTACCAGCATTTTTTCTAAAACAACTGTTGATGCAAAAGCCGATAAAACCAAAAAAGTCGTTGAGACCGGAATTCCTATTCTTGTGAGCAATAAAAGAATTGCTGGAGCAACTGCATGATACCACTGAATTTCCTGATAAGGTATTCTAGTTAATCTTCCATAAGAAATGTCACCATCGTAACTGTACCAACCCCATGCTAGAGCCATTATCATTACAGATGAAGCTGAACCTGCTAATATATACCAAGCGAACCATTTTTTCTTAGATGCAATGAATGTTCCAAGTGTTTGAATGGAATCGTTAGCTATTACACTATAGCCTGCTAGCCCGAAACCAACGATTGTATATATTAATGTTAGGTCCATAAGACGACTCACTTATATCTAATTTATAAATCGAGTCTAGAGGTTAAATTTATTATTTAAAATTTTGGTATGGAGGGTTTGTCCTTTATAATTTTTTTTTTATTTAGATCAAGTTGTAAAACTGTTAGTAAGTTTTTTTACCAAGTATTTGAGATAACATTTTGTTACTAATTTTTTAAAATTTCACGCCAGGTTTCACGCCAGGTTTCACGCCATTAGACCTTTAATTTCCTCAAAATATATATTGCAAATAAAGTACCGATTAACTCAGCAATTATAAAAAACGGTGTATTAAGATAATTTATTCCAGTAAAAGTATTGGTAAAAGTTCGTGCTATCGCAACCGCAGGATTTGCAAATGAAGTAGATGATGTAAACCAATAACCTGCGGTAATAAAAGTTGCTACTGATGTAGCTACAAGGACTTTGCCTCCTTTAATTGTTCGAAATATTATAAAAATTAATCCAAAAGTTGCTATTATTTCTGATACAAAAACATTTATTCCAGATCTACTTTTAGAAGATAATTCGATTAAGGAATAATCAAAGAAAAAATTTGCTAACATTACACCAGTTAAACAACCTAAAATTTGTGCAGTAAAATAAACTGGTAGCAGTTGGGATTTAATTTTTTTTGAGAGGTACATTGCAAGAGTTACAAAAGGATTAAAGTGTGCTCCTGAAATATCAGATATTGATACAATCAAAAAATATAAAGCCGCACCGGTTGCAACTGCATTAGCTAACAACATCACAGCAGTATCATTTGTAAGACTCTCTGCCATAATACCCGAGCCTACTATAGCCATCACTAACAAGGCACTTCCTATAAATTCACCAACAAATATTTTATTCTTCATAAAATTATATTGAATATTTTATAATACCCACAAACATTATAGGTATTTGCAATGCAAAGTTTGTAAGTAACGGTTTATCCTTTGTTATGGTTCCAACAACTGTCCATCCAATAATACCAAGTCCGTGAGGTATCATGCTGTAAGGATAGTAATCTAAATAGAATGCCAATATTCCAAATAAGGTTAAAAACGTACTTGTCCATTTAAGATATTTTATAGTTATTTTATTCATATTTTGTCTCCTGATTGTTATATTAAAGTATTGTTAAGGTTTTATTAAGGAATTACTTAGAAGCTTTAACTTTTTTCTCAATAAATTCTGGAACATCATCTTCTTTATCTATGAGCTCCTCTTTTTGATTTTTAGGCTGGAATGCGTAAAGCACGTGCAATTTACAATAAGAAAATCCTTCAATTGGAGATCTACCGCAGAAATAAAAGCCTTCTTGATCTGGATGACCTATGGGCCATCTGCAATTATTATCACCTAATTCTTCCAATTTTTTTGGATTCTCAGGTTCAAAGTTTTTATCTAAAAGAATTGATTTAAATCTAGATTTTCTACTGATCTGTTTATCGTTTCTATTTTGAACATTTGAAACTTCTTTTTTCTGAGCTACTGATTTTTTATTAGGAGCTCTAGCAGCAAGTTTGAGTCTGTGAGCTTTTCCAATAACAGCGTTCCTTGTAGTATCACCTAGAATCTCAGCTATTTGGCTTGCTGTATGGCCTTTTTCCCACAATTGTCTTAATTTTTCTTCTTTTTCTTGTGTCCAACTCATATTCGAAGAAACTAAATATAGTTTCTAAGTACTAAACTAATACATAATCTAGTAGTATTAAAATAAATAAACTTATAATTAGGTTGTAAAAAAAGTTTTTCACAGAAAAATTATTTTTTGAAGATATAAGACTACGTATGGTTGAAATTAGTAAAAAATATAAACTTAAAAATACTGTAACTTTTGGCTTTGTAAATTGGATTGGGTTGTGGACACTTTACAAAAAAGAGGTTTTAAGATTCCTTATTGTTTGGATTCAAACCCTTTTATCGCCAATAATTTCATCCTTACTGTTTCTTTTAGTTTTAGCACTAGCGATAGGTAACGAAAGAGCAGACGTTTTAGGTTATCCTTTTATTACTTTTTTAGCACCCGGATTAATTGCAATGCAAGTAATACAACAAGCGTTTTCACACTCTTCCTCATCTTTTATGATAGGTAAAATTCAAGGAAACATTGTTGATATTTTATACGCTCCCCTTTCACCAGGTGAAGTCACAACCGCAGTTGTTTTAGCATCTGCAACCAGAAGCTTTATGATTGCCTTCATATCAATAATAATATTTTATTTTTTAGTAGATATTGAGATTAGAAATATTTATGCCGTAATTTTTTTCACCTTAATTTCATCCATTATACTTGGTTGTATTGGCGTAATAGCAGGTTTGTGGGCAGAAAAATTTGATCATATGGCAACAGTAACTAGTTTTATCATTATACCTTTATCATTCTTGTCAGGAACATTTTATTCAATAGAAAGATTACCTGAAATATTACAAACAATAAGCAAATGTAATCCCTTCTTCTATATGATCGATGGTTTCAGATATGGTTTCTTAGAAAAATCAGATGGCTCTATTTTTATTGGATCAATCTATCTTGTAGGATTATCAATTTTACTTTGGTTCGTGTCTTACTTACTTTATAAAAAAGGGTATAAAATAAAGTCTTAAAATGTCTGCATTAGCTAAAAATTACAACAGAAGAAAAATTTCTTTTAAAAGAGGTAAGGGAAGTTTTCTTTATTCTACAAATGGTAAGAAATACCTAGATTTTGTTCAAGGTATTGCGGTTAATTCATTGGGTCATGCAAACCCTTATTTAACTAAAATGATGAATAAACAAGCAAAAAAAGTTTGGCATGTTTCAAATGCATTTTTAATTCCTGAAGGTGAAAAACTTGCAAGAAGATTAAAACAAAAAACTTTTGCAGATTATGTTATTTTTCAAAATAGTGGAGCTGAGGCTACAGAAGTTGCTGTAAAGGTAGCGAGAAGATATTTTTACTCAAAAGGAAAACCTGAAAAAAATAGAATACTTTGTATAAAAAATTCTTTTCACGGTAGAACTTTGGCTGCAATTTTTGCAAGCGGATCTAAGAAAATGACTGAGGGGTTCGGGCCAAAAGTACCAGGGTTTGATCATTTTGACTTTGCTGATCATAAAGGTTTAGAAAAAGCCATTACAAAAAAAACAGCAGCGATAATGTGCGAAACTGCGATGGGTGAGTCAGGAATAAAAGTTATACCTGATTGGTGTTTAAAGGGTTTAAGAAAACTCTGTAATAAGAAAAAAATACTTTTAATTCTCGACGAAGTTCAATGTGGAGTAGGTAGATCTGGTAAATTCTTCGCATTTGAACATGCTAAAATAAAGCCTGATATTGTCCCAATAGCCAAAGGTATTGGTGGTGGTTTTCCAATTGGCGCAGTTTTAATGAATAAAAAGGTGGCACCCGCGATGACAGCTGGATCTCATGGAAGTACTTTCGGTGGAAATCCTTTAGCAATGAGCGTTGGAAATGCTGTTATGGATCAAATGTTTAAAAAAGGATTTTTACAAAATGTACAAAAATTATCAAAATATTTTATTAATGAATTAAACCTAATAAAAGAAGATTACCCAGATATAATTAAAGAGGTAAGAGGGATTGGACTATTGATCGGATTACAACTTTTTGAAGACCAATCAAACTTTATTAAAAAATTAGAATTAAACAAATTACTTACAATAAGAGCAGGAGAAAATGTAGTCAGAATTCTGCCTCCTTTAAATGTTAAAAAACAAGAAATAGATCTTGCAGTAAACATAATTAGAAAAGTTTGCAAAAATTATAATTAAAAATGAAAAATTTTATTAATATTTCAGATTTATCGAAAAATGATCTTAGATCAATTATCGATGGAGCTAAAAAAAGAAAATCTGAAAGAGGAAAAATACCTAATTCCCAACCCGATGTAGATTTACCGATAAAAGGTAAAACTATGATTATGCTTTTTGGAAAACCATCTACTAGAACCAGAATATCTTTTGATCTTGCAGTGAAACAATTGGGAGGATCATCAATTATTTTAAACCAAGATGAAATTCATTATGGTAAAGGAGATGAAACAATAAAGGATACAGCCAAGGTTCTTTCCCAATACGCAGACATTTTGATGATAAGAACAGATTCTCATAATGATGTTGATGAATTTCAAAAGCATTTAGATATTCCGATAATAAATGGACTAACAGACCTCAGTCACCCGTGCCAAATAATGGCTGACATTTTAACTTTTGAGGAATCTAAAGGTGATATAAACGGAAAAACAATTGCATGGCTTGGAGATGGAAATAATGTAGCGAATTCTTTTATTGAAGCTGCAACTAAGTTTAAATTTGAGCTTAAAATTGCTTGTCCAAAAAAATACCAGCCAAATAAAAAAATAGTAAGTGAAGCAAAAAAAAATAATTGTAAACTTTTAGTTACCGAAGATCCTTTCGAAGCTGCCAAGGGCGCAGATTGTGTAATGACTGATAAATGGATATCTATGAGTGATAAAGGCGACAAAAAGAAAAAAAAGAAAATTTTAAAAAAGTTTCAGGTTAACAAAAAGTTAATGAACTCAGCAAAAACAGATGCAATATTTATGCACTGTCTTCCGGCAAGTAGGGGTGAAGAAGTTACTAACGATGTTATGGACGGAAAACAATCTGTAGTTTGGTTACAAGCCTTTAACAGAATACATGCTCAAAAAAGTATAATTGAGTGGTGTTTAAAATAGTTTAAGGTTTAGGAAGAGGATTATCGCTCAGCGAATTCATATACAAAATAACTGACGCTCTATCTTTTTCTTTTTTCAGTCCTGCAAAAGCCATTTTTGTCCCTTTGATATGAGCCGTAGGTTTTAAAAGATATCCATTCATTTCTTCGTAAGACCAAACTTTTCCATGAGCAATTAACGCTTTAGAATATTTATAATCACTTATTGCACCTGATTTTCTACCTAAAACACCATATAAAACTGGACCAATTTTATTTTTTCCACCTTTTGCAACTACGTGACAAGCAGAACATTTTTTAAAAACCGCTTTTCCATGCTCTATATCTCCAAGAGCCAGAAAATCTTTTATATTTAAACCATCAGACCCTGCTGTTGATACCGCGGTTTTTGCAATCGGAGCTTCAACGACATAAGCAGCTTCTTTTGGTTTTTCTACGTAAAAAATCAGATCTGTTACTTTATCAATTCCAAAAACAACAAGAACAGTGAAAATAATTGCTGCTATAATTTTATTTATTTCAAAACCATTCATAAATTTGATAATTACTAAATTATATATCATGAGTTTATTAAAAAAACTTTAACTAAATTAAACATCATTGCGTCCTTGAGCCGCAGAATTTATATGACAAATACTGTAATTATAATTCCTTCACGTTTACAAGCCACAAGGCTTCCAGAAAAACCATTAAAAATTATAAAAGGTAAAGAGATGGTTTTGCATGTTTTAGATTTAGCAACTAAATCTGGTGTGGGCGATGTCCTGGTAGCAACGCCAGATACTAAAATTTCTGACTTAATCAATAAAAATAAAGGTAAATCTTTTTTATCACAAAAAACTCACCAGACCGGAACAGATAGAGTTTTTGAGGCGTTCGAGAATTATTTCTCCAATAATCCTAAATTTATTATTAATCTTCAAGGAGATATGCCAAATTTAAACCCAAAGGAAATTATATTTCTGAACAATTATTTAAATAAAGGTTTATGCGATATAGTTACTTTAGCTGCACCTCTTAAAAGTAATGAAGTTGAAGATCAAAATGTAGTAAAAGTTTTAACAAAGCAAGAAATGAAAAAATTAACATTTTCTTCAGCCATAGATTTTCAAAGAAACATTATCACAGGTCAAAGTGATTTTGCATATCATCATATTGGGATTTATGGATTTACTAATAAAGCATTAATAAAGTATGTAAATCTTAAAAGAAGTAAGTTAGAGTTAGAAAGAGATTTAGAACAAATGAGAGCTTTAGAAAATAATATGAAGATACATGTAGGCCTTGTTAACTCAATACCTTTAAGTGTAGATACTGAAGAAGATTTACAAGAAATTAAAAAAAACATGGAAAACAAATGACAAAAGAAATTATTGCATTTCAAGGAGAAAAAGGCGCTTATTCCCACTTAGCTTGCGAGGAAACTTTTCCGAATGCAACTATAAAAACATGTGCAACTTTCGAAGAAACATTCAAGATGGCTTTTGAAAATGAAAATCTTAAAATAATGGTACCAATTGAAAATTCATTAGCAGGAAGAGTTGCTGATATACATCATTTGTTAACAAAATATAAACTTCAAATTTACTCAGAGCATTTTCAAAAAGTTGAACACAATCTTCTAGCTAATGTAGGCACAGAATTGAAGGACATAAAGTATGTAAGAAGTCACGCACAAGCTATTGATCAATGTCAAAAAATTATCAATAAACATAAATTCAAAACTATTATTTCTGCAGATACTGCGGGATCAGCAAAAGATCTTTCTTTAAGTAAAGATAATTCTGTTGCGGCAATTGCTTCAAAACTATCTGCAAAAATTTACAATCTTAAAATTTTAAAAGCCAATATTGAGGATGATATTGGTAATGTGACTAGATTTTTAATAATGGGGAAAAAAGTAAATCAACCTGAATATAAAAAAGATAAAAAGTTTATTACAAGCTGTATTTTTAGACTAAAAAGTATTCCAGCGGCTTTGTATAAATGCTTGGGAGGTTTTGCAACCAATCAGGTAAATTTAACTAAATTAGAGAGTTTCTCTGTAAAAAACACGTTTGATCAAACTAATTTTTATCTTGATATTGCAGGACACATTGAGGATCAAGCAGTCCAAAAAGCTCTAGAAGAATTAGGCTTTCACACAGAAAGCTTAGATATTTTAGGAGTTTACGAAGCTGCTCCATTTAGGCAAAAAAAATAGTCCACAAATCCATATAAACATGTCTTGTAGAATTGTTTTTTATGTTGATATAATAATTTGGAGGCCATTCAGGCGATTTTGATATGTTTAATGTGTCAGGGTGTAACAACAGCAGCACGAACTTTTGAAAGCGGGTTGTTTGGTCTCCTGAATGAATGAATGAATAAAAATAATACAAAAATTTTAGCATTAAAATATAGGCCTCGAATATTTAAAGAATTAATAGGTCAAGAAGTAATTGCAGAAACTATTTCAAACGCAATTAAATTAAAAAAAACTCCTAATGCGTATCTATTAACTGGAATAAGAGGTGTTGGAAAAACCACTACAGCAAGATTAATAGCGAAAGCATTAAATTGTTCTAAAAATATAGAAGTAGGAGAAATGTGCGGTGAAAAAGAAACTTGCCACTGTAAAGAAATTGAAAACTCAAATCATATTGATGTTCTTGAGATGGATGCAGCATCTAAAACTGGTATTGATGATGTAAGGGAACTTATTGAAAATTCAAAATATAATCCAACCAGTGCAGAGTATAAAATTTTTATAATTGATGAGGTACATATGCTTTCTAAACAAGCTTTCAATGGATTATTAAAAACTTTAGAAGAACCTCCTGCAAAATTAAAATTTATATTGGCTACTACCGAACCACGTAAAATCCCAATCACTGTTCTATCTAGATGCCAAAGGTTTGATTTGAAAAGAGTAAGCTTAAATATTCTTTCAGACCATTTAAAAAAAATATGTAAGATAGAAAATGGTAAAATAACTGAAGAGGCCTTAGATATAATAGCACGGGCTGCAGAGGGATCTGTAAGAGATTCAATTTCATTACTCGATAGAGCTTTAATTCATCAAAGTTTAAAACCTGAAGTGGCTTTAGATGCACAAGAAATCAGGAATATGTTAGGCTTGGTTGATAGGTCTAAAATAATAAATTTAATTCAATACGTTTTAAAAGGAGATCAAAAGAGTGCTTTGTTAAATTTTCAAAAGATATTTCAGGGAGGTTTGGATGGCAAGCTTTTTTTAAACGATATTTTAGAGGTTCTTTATTTGTTTAGTCGAAGAATAAATTTAGGCTCAATTGAAAAAGATCTTTTTATTTCTGAAAACGAGATAGATTTAATCGAGTCGAGCACTGAAGGGTTAAATAATGAGGACCTTGCTTTATTTTGGCAAATCACAATAAAGACCATTGAAGATTTAAAAACAGTTTCAAATGAGCAGTTGGCGTTAGAAATGTATTTACTTCAGTTAATACACGTGAAAAGTATTGAAGAATTCGACAAACCTGAAAGTCAATATTCAAAGGGATCAAGTGACCCAATTGGTCAAAAAAAAATTATTGAGGAAAAAGAACTAGAGCAAAATCTTACAAATCCAGTAAAACAACAACTAAAAAGCATTGATCAAATAAAAGTTCTAAAAGAAAAAAATATTGATAAAAAAAATGATGTGCAACCTAAATTTAACATCAATTCTTTTGAAGATTTAATTTCTATTTCTGGAGAGGAAAAAGACGCTGAACTAAAATATGATCTCGAGAGAAATGTAAAATTAATAAGATTTGAAAACGGAAAAATAGATATAAATTTTAATGAAAAATTAAATAAAAATTTTATAAAAAAATTATCTCAAAGTTTGCTTAAATGGACAGGGAAAAGATGGATTATAACTTTAAGCAAAGAAGATGGTGGAAAAACATTTTTTGAGGAAAAATTAAATTTAAAGAAAAAATTATTAGACGAAGAGAAGCAAAGTGGCCTTTATAAAGAAATTTCAAGTATATTTCCGGATATCGATTTAATTAAAGTAGAGGAAGAAAATGAATAATTTTTCGGACATGCTTTCAAAAGCAAAAAAAATGCAAGACCAAATGAAAGAGGTCCAGGAAAATATAAAAAAAATCGAAGTTGAAGGTATTGCTGGAGGAAATTTGGTTAAAGTTATTTTAAAAGGGGATTATGAAATGAAATCTATAACTATTTCTTCAGATGCAAAAAATGAAAAAAGTGAAATAATTAATGATCTTATTATAGCTGCCCACAATGATGCTAAAGAAAAGCTAAAAAAACGAACATCTGAAGAATTATTAAAAGCGACAGGTGTCGCAAATTTTCCAATTGATTTTAAATTACCGTTTTAAATGAATAATAATATTCCAGAAATAGAAGAACTTATTAAAAATTTTTCTAAGCTACCAGGACTTGGTCCTAAATCTGCAAAAAGAATAATATTAAAATTAATAAATAACAAAGAGAATATGATTAAACCTTTGGCTAAACTATTAGCGAATGTTTATAAAAATGTTACCCGTTGTAATGATTGCGGTAATCTTAAAATTACTACACAAAAATGTATCTGCGAAACCGAAACTAATAATTATGATAAAATCTGTGTTGTAGAAAACTTATCTGATATGTGGGTAATTGAGTCAGCAAATATATATAAAGGACACTTTCATATTTTGGGAGGGACACTAAATTCCGATGAAAAATATGAAAAAAAAAATTTGCTAATAGACTCTCTGGTTAAAAGAGTAAAAAAAAATAATTTAAAAGAAGTTATAATTGCTACAAGTGCAACTGTTGAAGGCCAAACCACGGCTCATTACATAGAAGATGTAATTAAGAATGATAAGATTAAAATTTCTAAGCTTGGTCAAGGACTGCCCGTAGGCGGAGAAATCGAACAATTAGATGATGGTACTTTAGTTTCAGCTTTTAAAAATAGAGTTCCAGTTTCTAGTGACTAGCTTTTTTTTCAAGTCTTTTTTTGTGAAGCAAAGGTTCAGTATATCCAGATGGTTGATCTTTTCCTTTGAAAACCAAATCACATGCCGCCGCAAATGCAAACGACTTCTCAAAATTTTGTGACATTGGAATGTAGTTTTTATCATTGGCATTTTGCTTATCTACAATTGCTGCCATTTTTTTTAAAACTTTCATTACTTGATCTTTTGAACAAATGTTATGGTGTAGCCAATTAGCCATATGTTGAGAAGATATTCTTAATGTAGCTCTATCCTCCATCAAACCTATGTTGTTAATATCTGGTACCTTTGAGCAACCAACACCTTGATCAATCCATCTGACAACATAACCCAATATACCCTGAGCATTATTTTCTAATTCTTTATTAATATCCTCCATTGACCAATTTGGTCTATCTGCTTTTGGTATTTCAAGAATGTTTTTAATATCAGCTTTTTTTCTTTTACTAATTTCTGATTGTTTTTCAAAAACATTAATTTTGTGATAGTGAATTGAATGAAGCGTTGCAGCTGTTGGCGATGGTACCCATGCACAGTTTGCACCAGATTTTGGATGACCTATTTTTTGATCCATCATATCCGACATCCTGTCTGGCATTGCCCACATCCCTTTACCTATTTGTGCTTTACCAGAGAAGCCACAAGATAAACCTACATCGACATTCCAATTCTCGTAAGTATTTAACCATACAGATTTTTTCATATCAGCTTTAAAAATCATTGGACCTGACTCAAAAGAGGTATGCATCTCGTCTCCGGTTCTATCCAGGAAACCAGTATTAATAAAAACCACTCTTTCTTTTACTCTGCGAATACATTCTTTTAAATTTACAGTAGTTCTTCTTTCCTCATCCATAATCCCTACTTTTATAGTAAATTTATTTAGCCCAAGGCATTTCTCAACATTCTCAAAAATTTCATTTGTGAAACTTACTTCATCAGGTCCATGCATTTTAGGTTTGACGATGTAAACAGACCCAGTTCTCGAATTCTTTTTATTTTTAAAATCATGTAAAGCACAAAGTGTTGAAATAAATGCATCCATTATACCCTCTGGAATTTCAGATCCATCCTTCAGCAAAATTGAGGGATTAGTCATAAGATGACCCACGTTTCTATTTAGCAGTAGAGCCCTTCCATGCAAAACTATTTTAGAGCCATTTGGTGATTTATAAATTCTATCAGGGTTTAGTTTTCTAATAAATTTCTTTTGACCTTTTTTAACTTCGGTTTCTAAGTCGCCCTTCATAAGACCGAGCCAATTTCTATAACATCTTACTTTATCTTTAGCATCAACGGCAGCTACCGAGTCTTCGTTATCGACAATAGTGGAAATTGCTGATTCAACGATTAAGTCTGTGATACCAGCCTTATCTTTTTTTCCAATAATGCTGTTTGGATTTATAATGATATCAGTATGTAAATTATTATTTTTTAGCAAAAGAGAACTTATATTTTCATCATCACCTGTGTATCCAACAAATTGAGAATTATCTTTTAAACTATAATTAACCTCATTTACTTGAAAAACTAAATTTTTTTCATTAATTTTAATCTTTGTAATTTTCTTCCAACTAGCATCTCTAATTGGGAAAGTGTTATCTAAAAATTCTCTTGTAAATTTTATTACTTTATTTCCTCTATCTTCATTGTAATCTTTACCAATTTCTCCAGGTATTGCATCTGTTCCATACAACGCATCATATAAGCTGCCCCAGCGAGCATTGGCAGCATTCAAAGCATATCTTGCGTTATCAACTGGCACCACTAATTGAGGTCCTGCTATTGAAGATATTTCTTTATCAACATTTGATGTATTGATTTCAAAATCAGATTGTTCTTCTACAATATAATTAATTGATTTTAAGAAATCTATATACTCACTTTTGTCAAAATTTGATCCCTTTTTTGATAAATGCCACTGATTGATTTTTTTTTGAATATCATTTCTTTTTTGAATTAATTCTTTATTTTTTGGAGACAATTTATGTATAGACTTATCAAACTCTGACCAAAACTTTTTTGGATCTATACCTGTGCCTGGTATTACTTCGTTATCTATGAAATCAAGAAGATTTTCATCTACCTTTAGATTGTTAATAGCAGTTTTTTTCATTTACAAATAATACAACAAATAAATTAAGTTTTAACAACACTTTATTGACACATTTGAAATTTAGTTAAATTAAATATATTATTTTTATTATAGTTTATGAGAAATTACCTGGAATTTGAAAAAGAGATAAAAAGTCTTGAAGAAGATCTAGATCAGTCTAAGAACCCATTCGATAAAGAAGGTATTTCAGAGGTAGATACGAATAAAATTGAAAAAATTCAAGATGAGATAAATGAAAAATTAAGATCTACTTATTCCAAACTAAATAGCTGGCAAAAGACCCAAGTTGCTAGACATGAAGACAGACCCAGAGCAAACTTTTATATTAATAAAATATTTTCAAATTTTACTTTGCTTTCAGGCGACAGACTATTTGCAGATGATAAGTCAATAATTGCAGGTTTTGGTTTAATTGATGGAAAGTCTGTTTTAATTTTAGGTCAAGAAAAAGGTGACAATTTAAATACAAGACTCGAAAGAAATTTTGGAATGATGAAACCAGAGGGATATAGAAAGTGTATTAGATTAATGAAATTAGCTGATCGTTTTAAAATACCAGTTGTTTCATTTATTGATACACCAGGTGCTTATCCAGGGATTGGAGCAGAGCAAAGAGGGCAGGCAACTGCGATAGCTAGCTCAATAGAATGTTGTATGTCATTAAAAGTTCCAAACATATCTATAATTATTGGAGAGGGAGGATCAGGAGGAGCAATAGCCTTAGCCTCCTCAAACAAAGTTATAATGTTAGAACATTCAATTTATTCCGTTATCTCACCTGAGGGGTGCGCTTCTATTTTATGGAGAGATCCAACTAAGTCGTTAGAAGCAGCAGAGGCAATGAAACTAACTGCAGATGATTTGTTAAAATTGAAAATTATTGATGAAATTATTCCAGAACCACTCGGAGGTGCTCACCGAGACTCTGAACAAATTGCAATAGAAATAAAAAAATCAATCTTAAAAAATTTAGTAGAATTTGAAAATTTATCTGGTAATCAAATTTTTGAGCAAAGAAAAAATAGGTTTTTAAAAATAGGTAGAGATCAAGGATTTAAAAAATCATCAGAAAGAGAGTCTATACGTGGTTTAAGCTATATTGAACCTGGATATAATAAAGTTATAAGATTTTTTAAAAACAATAAAAATATTTCTTTAATTGGTTTGGGAGCTTTGATATTAGCTTCTATTCTTTACTTTTTAGTGTAGTAAATACGCATTAAATCATAATTTCTCTAATTAACTTCAATCATTAGCTTGACATTTATTCTTTAAACCAGTTAAAGGTCCATATCGGTTTTCTTTTTTTTTAAAAGAAGATCAATGTTAAGTTAATAAATAAGGAAGAAAAAAATGAGTCTAAAAGGAAAAGTAAAATGGTTCAATGGAACTAAAGGTTATGGTTTTATTGAAAGAGAAGATAAGGAAAAGGACGTTTTCGTTCATTCTTCAGCAGTAAGAGCAGCTGGTTTAAAACATTTAAACGAAGGTGATGAGCTTACTTTTGATGTAGAGAACGGAGAAAAAGGACCTGCCGCGGTAAATCTACAGAAATCTTAAATCTTAATTACCAGCAAAATAATCAATTGGGACAAAGGCCAAGATTTATGTTTTTGTCCCAATAATTATGGGTTGAATTAAATTTTTAATTTGTTAAAAACACGAAAGATGAAAAGACAAAAAATCACTATTAAATCACACTCACACTCTCACAGAGTGCACGCTAAGCTATTGCTTAGCTAAATCACTACATATTTAAAATACAAATTTATAAACAATTAATATAAAAAGGAGTAATGCAGCAGTAGCTCAGTTGGTTAGAGCACTAGTTTGTGGAACTAGGGGTCGGTGGTTCGAATCCACCCTGCTGTACCATAAAATGGTAAAAGACAAAAAAACTAAACCTTCAAAGGAATTACCTTTAGGTTTTGTTGATAGAAAAGAAAAAGAACTATTAATCCGTGATTTTGTAATTTCTAAAATCAAAGAAGTTATGATCAAATATGGATTTCAATATCTCGAAACACCAAGCTTCGAGTATTCGGATAGTATTGGAAAATTTTTACCTGATAAAGATAGACCTGACTCTGGCGTCTTTTCATTTAAAGATGAAAATAAATGGCTATCTCTTAGATATGATCTTACCGCTCCATTAGCGAGATATGTTGCAAAAAATTATCTTGAACTTGCCAAACCATTCAAGCGTTATCAATTAGGCACAGTCTGGAGAAATGAAAAACCTGGACCAGGAAGATTTAGAGAATTTTTACAATTCGATGCTGATTATGTTGGAACAAAAAATTTACAAGCCGACGCTGAACTTTGTGTTTTAATTTCTGAGATATTAGAAAAGTGTGGTTTAGATAAAAAAGATTACACTGTCAAAATTTCCTCTAGAAAATTAACAGATAAATTATTCCAAAAGATGAAAATTACATCGAAAGAGCAAATCTCAACTACTTTGAGAGCCCTAGATAAAATCGACAGATTTGGCTGGGACGAGGCAAAAAAACTTCTCGGAGAGGGTCGAAAAGATAAATCAGGAGATTATACAAGGGGAGCAAATCTCAGTAATGACCAGATCAAAATAATCGAATCTACTTTGAGGGGAAAAATTCCTGATAGCGAAGATATATTAGAGATTTTAAAAATATTTGAATTTTATAATTTTAAGAATTACAAATTTGATCCATCAGTTATAAGGGGACTGGAATATTATACAGGACCCATATTTGAGGTTAATTTAAATTTTCAAGTAAAAAATTCAAAAGGACAGACTATTCAATTTGGATCAATAGGTGGCGGTGGAAGATATGATAATCTTGTAAATAATTTTGGAAATTTAGATTGTCCCGCAACTGGGATTTCGATTGGTCTAGATAGACTTGTATTTGCTTTGATGCAGAAAAAAGATTTTAAAATAAAGTCTACACGACCTGTCATTATATGTGTTTTCGATAAAAACAATGTTAAGGAATATGTAAATATATTAAATAAACTTAGAGCCTCTAATATCAGTTCAGAAATTTATCCAGGTGAAGGCAAGTTAAAAAAACAAATGGAATATGCAAACAAGTTAGGATCCCCAGCTGTTATTTTGTATGGTGATAATGAAATAAAATTAGGAAAAGCAACTTTAAAAAATTTAGAAAGTGGAAATGAGAGTTCAGTTAAAATTGAGGAACTAGTAAATGAAATCAAAAAATTACTCTGACAATATAATAAAAGTATTTAAAAAAAATGGTTTTGTTTTATCAGAGCCAGATGTGCTTTTAGACTCCGATTATATTATAGAAAGATCTGGTGAGAATTTTAGGAAGATAATGCTCACTTTTGAGGACGATACTGGGAAAAGTATGTGTTTAAGACCAGATTTGACAGTTGCATCGTGTATTAAATATTTAAAAGATAACTCAAAAGCAAACTCAAAGATATATTATTCAGGTCAAGCTTATAGAAGGTCGAAAAGTTTAAAAAAAGTCATTAATTATCAATTAGGTTTAGAGATTTTTGGCTCTAAGAATAAATCAACTGATGATTTAAAAGTTTTAAAAACAATAACTAGTTCAATTAATAAAATAAAAATTAAAAATATATCGATCAAAGTTGGCGATGTAAGTTTATTCAAGCAATTAATCGAGTCCTTAAAAATGCCAGAAAGATGGAGAATGAGATTAAAAAGACACTTTTGGCGACCAAAATATTTTGAAGATTTACTTAATAGACTTGAAACAAATTCTGACGTTGATCCTGCTACAGTGGAATTGGATAAGAAAAAGTTTTATGAAATGAAGAATATTGATCAAAACAAAGAAGTTGCCAGCCGAAAAGTTTCGGAAATCATATCTAGATTTGATAGAAAAATTAAAGACCCAAGATCATTTAAAGAAAATAAAAAAATTGTTAAAATTATCAAAGATTTTTTAAAAATTAATTGTTCATTGGATAAACTTGATAAAACATTAAATAATTTTATTGATAAAAATCAATTAAGCAGGAGCGTTTTTAAAGATCTATCAAGTTTGAAAAATTTATCTAGATTAAATTCTAAAATTACTTTTTCTACTAATTTTGGTAGAGATATCGAGTACTATTCTGGAGTAGTATTTGAGATATACAGTTCATCAAACAAAGAGATAGCACGAGGTGGTAGGTACGATGGTTTGTTGAAAAATCTTGGATCTGATAAAAATATTTCAGCAGTAGGTGCTGCAATAAATTTAAATAATTTAAAAATATGAAAAATTTGATAACTATAGGGTTACCAAGCAAAGGTAGATTGAAAGAGAGTTCAATAAGCTTTCTTGATAAAAATAATTTAAAACTTACTACAAATGGTGGAGAGAGAAATTATTTTGCTGAAGTAAAAAATTTCCCCAATATCAAAATAATTTATTTGCATGCAAAAGAAATCATCCAAAGAATTGGTGATGACACACTTGATATTGGGATTTCAGGTTTAGATCTTTTAAATGAGTCAGCTGCAAACCTGAGACAAAAGATTGAAATTAAGAAAAAACTAGACTTTGGTTTAGCAAACGTTGTGATTGCTGTTCCAGATGATTGGATTGATGTACAAACCTTAGCTGATTTAGAGGAGGTTTCATTTGATTTTAGAGATAAAAAAAATACAAGATTAAGAGTTGCAACCAAATATCCTAATCTGACAAATACCTTTCTTGTTTCAAAAGGCATTACACAATACAAAATAATTCCTAGTCTTGGTGCAACAGAGACCTATCCTTTTATTGGATCTTCAGAAATTATTACAGATATAACTTCTTCAGGTAAAACTTTGAAAGATAATAATCTCAGAATTTTAAAAGACGGCTTAATTTTAAAATCTCAGGCTTGTTTATTTTACTCAAAAAAAAAGGCTGCGAAATTGCAGCCTTTTTTAAATTCCTTAAAGTGATAGGGATTACATTCCCATTCCACCCATTCCTCCCATTCCACCCATTCCTCCAGGAGGCATAGCAGGACCAGCATCTTTTTCCTCTGGTTTGTCAGCTATCATCGCTTCTGTTGTGATCAACAGACCAGCAATTGATGATGCATCTTGAAGAGCTGATCTAACAACTTTCATTGGATCAATAATTCCTTTAGAGAACATATCGCAATATTGTTCTTCTTGTGCATCAAACCCGTGACTATGTTTTTTCCCATCTAATAGTTTTCCAACCACTACTGATCCATCAACACCAGCGTTTGCTGCAATTTGTCTAATAGGTGCTTGTAAAGCTTTTTTGATTATATCCACACCAGCTTTTTGATCGTCACCTTTAACTTTAACTTTATCTAACTCTTGAGAAGCATAAAGTAATGCGCAACCACCACCGACTACAACACCTTCTTCAACTGCTGCTCTAGTTGCGTTTAGTGCGTCTTCCACTCTATCTTTTCTTTCTTTAACTTCTACTTCTGTGGCTCCGCCAACTTTAATCACCGCAACACCACCAGCTAGTTTTGCTAATCTTTCTTGAAGTTTCTCTTTATCATAATCGGATGTAGTTTCTTCAATTTGTTTTCTAATTTGATTACATCTTGCCTCAATATCAGCTTTTTTACCTGTACCAGCTACTATTGTGCTATTCTCTTTATCAATCTTAACTTTTTTGCAAGAGCCTAAGTTATTAATCTTAACATTTTCTAATTTAGTCCCAAGATCTTCAGATATAACCTGCCCACCAGTTAAAATTGCAATATCTTCTAACATTTCTTTTCTTCTATCTCCAAATCCTGGAGCTTTTACGGCAACGACTTTTAAACCACCTCTAAGTTTATTTACAACAAGTGTAGCTAGCGCTTCTCCTTCAACATCTTCAGAAATTATCATTAATGGTCTGTTAGCCTGTACTACAGACTCAAGAAGTGGGACCATTGGTTGTAAGTTTGTTAATTTTTTTTCATGAAGTAAAACTAAAGGATTATCTAACTCAGTCGTCATTTTATCTGCATTCGTAACAAAATAAGGTGATAAATATCCACGATCAAATTGCATTCCTTCAACTACATCTAGTTCTGTTTGAATCCCTTTTGCTTCCTCAACAGTAATAACACCCTCGTTACCAACTTTTTGCATTGCTTTTGAAATCATATCTCCAATTTCTTTTTCACCATTTGCAGATATAGTTCCAACTTGAGCTACTTCCTCGTTAGCTTTTACTTTTTTTGAAGTTTTTTTAAGACTATCGATTACGCTTTCAACAGCTTTATCAATACCTCTTTTAATGTCCATGGGATTCATTCCTGCTGTGACGTATTTAATACCTTCACCAACTATTGCCTGAGCTAAAATACTTGCTGTTGTGGTTCCATCACCAGCATTATCATTAGTTTTACTAGCAACTTCCTTTACCATTTGTGCACCCATATTTTCAAATTTATCCTCTAGCTCGATCTCTTTAGCAACTGTTACTCCATCTTTAGTAGTTCTTGGAGCGCCATATGATTTGTCAATTACTACGTTTCTCCCTTTAGGACCAAGCGTTGTTTTTACTGTATTAGCTAATGTATCAACACCTTTAAGCATTTTTGCTCGAGCTTCATTATTAAACTTTATTATCTTTGGCATCTTTATCTCCTTTTATAATTATTTACTTTTTGTGATACCCATAATGTCAGACTCCTTCATTATGCTGTATTCTTTACCGTCAATCTTAACTTCTGTTCCAGACCATTTTCCAAATAAAACTCGGTCGCCAGCTTTAACATCCATTTTGACAATTTTTCCATCCTCAGTTTTTGCCCCATTACCCACCGCAACTACCTCACCTTCTTGAGGTTTTTCCTTTGCGGTATCTGGTATAATTATTCCACCCTTGGTTTTTTCCTCACTATCAAGGACTTTAATAAGAACTCTGTCGTGTAACGGTCTAAATTTCATGAAAACTCCTATAATTTATAATAATGTGGAATATGGTATGTATTTAGAAATTTGCAAGAGTATGATAATAAAAAATTTGTCAAAAAAAGCTTGAATTTCCTATGAAAATTAAAAAATTAGAGCATCTTTCCGAAATTTTTCAAGAATATGATGCATTTATAATCGATTTGTGGGGAGTAATGCACAACGGAGTAAATTTGCATAATTCTGCAGTCAAAGCAGTAAGGGAACTTCAATCAAATGAAAAGAGAATAGTTTTTTTATCAAACGCTCCTCGACCAACAAAGAAAGTTGTTGAGTTTTTAAAGAAAATGAAAATGGATGACAAGTTTCTTAGAAACGTCTTTACATCAGGTGAGGCAGCACTTAATTCACTTAAACAAAATAAATTTGGTAAAAAGTTTTATCACCTTGGCCCTAAAAGAGACGATTCTTTATTTATCGACATAAAAGAAAACAAAACTACCCTAGAAGAAAGTGATTTTATACTTTGTACTGGACTATTTGATGAGGAATATGAAAATTTACAGTTTTACAAAGATTTACTAAAAAATAATACAAATAAAAAATTAGTTTGCACTAATCCTGATCTAATTGTTCACAAAGGGGGTGTGGAAGAATATTGTGCTGGAAAAATAGCTGAAATTTTTGAAAATCTAGGCGGGAAAGTAATATACTTTGGTAAACCACATAAAGAAGTTTATCTTTCCTGTTTAAAAAAAAATCAAAAAACTTTAGTAATTGGGGATAATCTTAGAACAGATATTAAAGGCGCAAACAATATGAATCTGGACTCGATATTTATAACCAGTGGTGTACACAAAGCAAAAACAATAAATGAAAATCTAATTGAAAAATTATTAGTTGAACATAGTGTATCAGCTAATTACTTTCAAAAAGAATTAACTTGGTAGATGAAAATTTATAAAAATTTCAATATTTCCAAAAAATTTGAGAGTTCAGCAATTGCAATTGGTAATTTTGATGGATTTCATTTAGGTCACCAAAAAGTAATAAAGTCTGGAAAATATCTGGCCAGAAAACATAAACTTAAGTTTGGTTTATTAGTTTT
>CACLSS010000009.1 GCA_902609645.1 uncultured Pelagibacteraceae bacterium
TGGTTTATAAACTACATAAAATTAATGGGGAGATTGTTGATTTACAAAATCCTACAACAATGCCAGATCCCTCACAAATAAAATTAATAGAGGAGCCTTGGATTAAAGCTACAATTATCACTCCAGATGAATATTTAGGATCAATAATTAAAGTCTGTCAGGACAAAAGAGGAATACAAAAAGATTTATCTTACTCTGGTAATAGAGCAGTTTTGGTTTACGAACTTCCTTTGAATGAAGTTGTTTTTGATTTTTACGATAAATTAAAATCCCTTACGAGTGGTTATGCTAGTTTTGATTATGAACTTATTGAATATAGAGAGGGAGACTTAGTCAAGTTAAGCATCTTAGTAAATAATGAAAGTGTAGATGCTTTATCGATGATAATACACAAAGCTTTTGCACAGAATCAAGGAAGACTGGTTTGTGAAAAATTGAAAGATTTGATACCTAGACATAATTTTATGATACCAATCCAGGCAGCGATAGGTGGAAAAATTATTGCTAGAGAGAGTATTAAGGGTTTTAAAAAAGATGTTTTAACAAAGATACACGGAGGAGGAGCTAGAGATCGTAAGAGAAAATTATTGGAAAAACAAAAAAAAGGTAAAGCTAGATCAAAACAATTTGGTAAAGTGGAAATACCACAAGAAGCATTTATCGGTGTTCTCAAAATTGATAAATAATTAAAATTGAATTTTAAATATTAATATGTATTATTTTTAATGAATAAAATTAGTTCAAATAAAAGTTTTGGTATACTTTTCTTTATCGTATTCTTTTTGATCGGTATTTGGCCTTTATTTAATGGAGAGGTATTAAGAATTTGGCCAATACCTATTGCATTAATTTTTTTAGTTCTTGGTTTAATTAATTCAAAAATTCTTACACCTCTAAACTTAATTTGGGTTAAATTTGGTGAACTACTTGGAAAAATAATTGCTCCAATCGTTATGGCCTTAGTTTATTTCGTAGTTTTAACACCAATAAGTCTAATATTAAGATTAATTAAAAAAGATATTTTAAAACTTAAAATTTTAAAAAATACAGATTCTTATTGGATAAAAAGAAAAAAAAAAATTGGCTCAATGAAAAAACAATTTTAGTGGTCAATTAATTTTATCTAACAAATATTGAGAAATTATATCATGCGCTTTATCATTTGCATGTGGGTCTTTTTTTGAAACCCATAATTCTTCTTCTTTAAATTTACTCAAAGCGTTTTTGGAGTTTAAAAAAGTAATATCATTTTCTTTTGCAAAGTTTTCTATAATTTTTGTTTGTTCGGTAAATCCATAGTTTTTTAGATTTCTCAGTTCTGGAATATTATGAATGATAAAATTGATATTTTTATTGTCACAATATTTTTTTAATTCAATGATTTCTTGTAAAGTCTCATCCTTAAAACTTCCATCTAGAAAAGTATCTTTATAAAAGTTTTGCCAGTTGTCTTTTAATTTAAATCTTATTAGTAAATTTGTCATTTTATTAAAAAAGAAAGTATAAAAATATGAGTGTTTTTCTAAAATATGAGGTTTTTGAATTGTAACTCTTTCAAAATCATTAATATAGAAATTAAGGACTATTACCTCATATTTATAAAGACTTTTGTAATTTTTAAAAAAATTCTCTATCTGCATGATTGTATTTGTATTTCCTATTCCTGCATTGATAACATGGTGATCATCGATTAATTCATTCAGTCTATTAGCAAAAGGTTTTTTGGCACCCCAACCAAAAGTCATAGAGTCGCCTATCATTAAAATTTTCTTTTTTTCCTTAGAATTATTTAAAATTCTGAAACCGTTAACATCTAACTTTACTTGAACTCCCATAAGCTCTTTTTCAACATTTTTTTTGTGTTCTATACCAATTTTTTTATTATTTGAAATTACCTTCATATATTTAGCATATTTCATCATTTCGAATTCATAATTCATTCCATTGTCAATAATTAAACGCGAATAAATTTCAAGAATGAAAAAAGAAAAAAGTATTGAGATAAATACTGATAAATATTTCATCTGTTAATATCGCTTAAATGTCTTGCAACTATGTTATTTCCATATGGACTTAGGTGACTTGGATCATTAGTAAAAAAAATCTTTTTTTTAGACTCATTTTTACAAAAAATAGTTTTGAAATTAATATATTGTAAATTTCGATTATTGAGCTCGTTCTTTATTATATTTTCTGCAAAATCATCTATTAGACAGTTTTCATTATTAATTTGGTGACTATAAGGAATTAATAAAAAAACAATCTTATTATCATTTTTAGAATTAATTTTTTCTATTTTACCCAAGTATTCCTTCATAAATTCAATATTTTTTTTTAATTTATAATATTTAATTGTTTGTAAATAATAAGATTTTGGCACATCTAAAGCAAAACCTTTAATATAGACATAAGTAACTGATTTTGATCTTAAAAAATTATTTAACCAAACAAATAATTCAATTTTTTTTAACTTTTCTAATATTGTAAGATTATTTCTTCTATCAGCTTTTTCATCATTTATTAAACTTGTCATAATTAAATCGTCTAATGAAAAGTTGACATAGATTTTTTCAGAATTTTTATCAATAATTTTATTTTTGAGTATGAAATAATTATTTTTTATATTACTACCAATTACTCCAGAATTTATATGAAAAATATTATTACTTTTGCTATTTAAAATTCCAACAAATGTATCTTCGTAAGTAACACCACTACCAAAAGTAACGCTTCCACCAACAAAATAAATTATTTTATCTCTATCTTGATAATTCGTTTTTTTTCCTGATATTCTAAAACCCTCACTATCAGTGTATACTTTTTTTCCAAAAACTTTTAGATTTTTTACATTATTATTATTAAAATTTGGTTCATAACTTTTATTATTTATAACCCCTTCGGATAAACCTAGGGGAGTAAGGTTTCCAAACATTCTCAAAATACCCTCAATAGTTAATAGCAATAAAATAACAGTGATAATATTTATTATAAATGTTTTTTTCATGGATAATTTGTAAGATTTATATAATATGTAATTAATGATTTCATTCTTAAAAGAGTTTATCCAATTCCTCAGGGAAAGAAAAAAATATTGGCTTTATCCAATCATAATTGTTTTGGCTCTTTTCGGAGTTTTAATAGTATTGAGCCAAGGTTCTGCAGTTGCACCATTTATTTACACAATATTTTAATTTGAATGTCTAAAATTCTCGGTATTTCAGCTTTTTATCATGATAGCGCTGCTACCTTGCTTGTAGATGGTGAAATTATTGCTGCCGCACAAGAAGAAAGATTTACCAGAAAAAAACATGATGAACGCTATCCATTTAACGCAGTACAATACATCTTAAATACCTCAAAACTAAAATTGAGTGACATAGATCACATTGTGTTTTTTGAAAAACCATTTTTAAAGTTTGAAAGATTACTTGAAACATATTTAGCTTTCGCACCTAAAGGTTTTAAGTCATTTTCTCTTGCAATGCCAATATGGCTGAGAGAAAAATTGTTTCAAAAAAACTTTTTGTTTAATTTATTGTGTCAACATGACCCTAAATTTAAAGACATAGATAAAATCAAATTCTCCGAACACCATTTTAGTCATGCAGCTTCAGCATTTTATCCATCCCCGTTTGAAGAGGCTGTAATACTTACTTTAGATGGGGTTGGAGAGTGGGCCACAACAACTCTAGCAATTGGAAAAAAAAATAATATTGAAATGTTAAAAGAAATATATTTTCCACATTCTTTGGGATTACTTTACTCAGCTTTTACATATTATATTGGTTTCAAAGTTAATAGCGGCGAATATAAAGTAATGGGTTTAGCCCCTTACGGCAAACCAATTTATAAGGAAAAAATTTTGCAAAATCTTGTAGATGTAAAAAAAGACGGATCTTTTAGATTAAATATGGATTTTTTTAATTATGCTACAGGTCTAACAATGACTTCAAAAAAATTCTCAAAATTATTTGCTCATCCAATAAGAAGACCTGACAAAGATTTACTCGAGCAATTTCATATGGATATTGCTGCATCAATTCAAGCAGTAACTGAGGAAATCGTTTTAAAACTTTCTAAAAATATTTCTGAAAAATATAACATTAAAAATTTATGCTTAGCAGGTGGAGTAGCATTAAACTGTGTTGCTAATGGAAAAATTTTAAAAGAACGTATTTTTAAAAAAATATGGGTACAGCCTGCCGCTGGTGATGCAGGAGGATCTCTAGGAGCTGCGTTGGCATATTGGCATCAAGAACTTGAAAAGGGTAGAGTGGTAAAATCCAGAATTGATAGTATGAAAGGTTCATATTTAGGTCCATCGTATAATGAACAAGAAATAGAAAAAACCTTAAAGTCTTTAGGTGCCAAATTTGAAAAATATAACGAAAAAGAATTAATTGATAAAGTTGCAACTGAATTAAACAACGAGAAAACAATAGGGTGGTTTCAAGGAAGAATGGAATTTGGCCCAAGGTCTTTGGGCGCTAGATCTATAATAGCAGATCCGAGGTCCGATAAAATGCAGAAAGAACTTAATTTAAAAGTTAAATTTAGAGAAAGCTTCAGACCTTTTGCACCATCTGTTTTAAGAGAGGATGTGAATAGTTGGTTTGATTTGAACACTGACAGTCCATATATGTTAATGGTTGCAGATGTTAAAAAAAGTATACAGATACCAATGAGTGAAAATGATCAAAAACTTTTTGGAATAGAAAAACTCAATGTTAAAAGATCTTCTATTCCTGCAGTTACTCATGTTGACTATTCAGCAAGAATTCAAACAGTTCATGAGGAAACCAACCCAAAATATCACAAGCTTTTAAAAAAGTTTAAGGATATTACTGGTTGTCCTATATTAGTTAATACTTCGTTTAATATAAGAGGAGAACCCATAGTTTGTAATGTTAAAGATGCTTTTAAATGTTTCATGGGTACTAATCTTGATATTTTAGTTTGTGAAAATTTTATTTTACATAAAAATATGCAAGATAAAAGTTTACAAATAAATTACAAACAAGAAACAAAACTGGACTAAATTTGGAGAGATGGCCGAGTGGTTTAAGGCGCACGCTTGGAAAGTGTGTAAACGGGAAACCGTTTCGTGGGTTCGAATCCCACTCTCTCCGCCATTTTAAAAATTGATTACTTTGTTACAACTAGCCGATTGATTGGCATTGAAAAACGCCCTTGTCTTTCTAGATCTCCGCTCTGTTTTGATATCGCTAGAAGATTAGATAGCTCAGAAAGCAATATCCTACGAGTCTCTGGTGGTAAGATGAATGAAGCATAAAAAAACCCTGCAGTAGTTTCAGCCACTTCAGCAACGGGTCCATCCATGAATACCATGTTAGTTTCGACGCTAATGTTAGCATCTGGAAAAGCCTCACTTAAAAGATTTTTCGAGCTATCTGTACTACGTATTCTTGGATCACCTAAATCAATCTCGCCATACTTAGGTATCTTAGCTTGTACGTATTCATAAATAAGATTGTATACATCATTATATCCTGGCGCTGCATCCATAGGTCCATTGACCAATGCCGCAAACTTTCCACCTGAGGACAGTACACGACGGATTTCATTTAACACTGGAGTAATTGGGTTCATTAATGTCAAAGCCCAATGGCACAGTACAACGTCTATTGAGTTATCGTCAATAGCCGTCAAATTTTGTGCTTTTAACTCAAACAGATCAACAGAACCTTTTGGTAGACGCGCCTTAGTCAGTTCTAATTCTTCAGGACTTATATCCGCTCCTTTTAATTTAAAATTTTTATTACGGTCGTATAAGATTTTTAGTAATAGTCCTGATCCACAAGCAAGATCCAGCACACTGATACCATCAACATCAGGTACAATTTCAGCTAACCACTCATAACTATTACGTCCAGCCTTATCGCGGCAAGAACTTGCACAATTTTCTGTGAAACCTGCATTATTTTGATGCACAGTTCTTAGATGGGCGAGTAGCGCTTTACTATCTGGCTGTTGATTTTTAGCAAGACTTTCAGTCCAGGTCGAGTTAATAACCGGCTGATTATTTGCATTTTTATTTGTCATTTACTGGCCAACAAATTGGATTTAGCGGACTAGCAGCTACGTCACCGGGATTTATATTTGGCATAAATTTTTGCCAGTCACCAGAAACCATAGTAGGATTATTTATCACCCGTGCCCCATCTCTAAAATAAGTATTGGCCAAAGCTACTCGGCTACGACTAGTTCGATTTCGTGATGCAGTATGAAAATTTAAATTGTGATGAAAGCTAACTTCACCTAGCTCAAATGGAGTTTCATTCACGGTGACACCATTTTTTTTAAAAACTTCTGATACTCCACGGTCATAACCAGTACCAGTTTTTTCAAAAGTAACAGCATTAACTAGCTTATGTACATCTAGTGGGTAGGCGAAAGATAGTGGTCCCATCTCAATTGGGGTTGGTTGTGCTGGTACCCACGCAGTTACTACATCGTTAGTGTCTAATGGAAAATGATGATCATCAAAGTGCCATGGCGTTCTTCCACAACCGGCTTGTTTTGCTAAAACGTTATCATGGTAAAGTCTAACCGCAGGAACTCCTAATAGATCCGCTGAAATTTGTCCAAGACGTGGTGATAACACGTATGCACGTAAAAGTTTGTTTTTAGGCCAGATCATTTCAAGACTAAGAAACCGGTCATGTGCCTCTTTGTCAGGATCAACCTTAAATTCTTTTTTTAATAGGCTGATTAACTCAGCTCTGAGTTTAAGTACAACACCAGGTGAGAAAACTTTTTTTAATTTAATAAAACCGTTTTTTCTAAAGAAAGTAATTTGTTCATTTTTTAAATAATAGGCTTTAGTAAGTTCGGAGACGACTTCTTCATCACTGGGGATCGTAAGGCTTGGCAAAGGATCAGCATTAATTATTGAGTCCTTTTTAACATCATTATTTGCAAGACCAACATACCAGTCCCACCAGGCTTGATTATCTTTATCCCATGGCTTACTGATATCGGCAGCGTCAGATATTTTTGATTTTATCTTCTCTCGAGATGTTTTCATATAAATAATCTATACTGTTTTATTAAATTAGTAAGTACACTTTTTGACCTTTTTTAAGAATTTTACTCTCCGTCACAATTTTTTGTTATAATTAACCGAATCAGAAAGGAGTACTAATAATGAGCGGTTGGGAAATTTTAGCTGTTATTTATGTAATCTATTACATCACAAGTAATTAAATTTAATAGATAAAATTATCAAAAAATATATTTATCGGCTAGGTAAATAACTATTCCAATAGCTATTCCTAATAGGATCCAGTGCATTTTAAACTCTCCTTATACTTGTTACTTTTAATCTTGCAGTTTTATAAATTTTTTTAATGGTTTTATCAATATTCATTATAACTACTTTTTTCATTGGGCCATAAGCGTGTATTAATTTTTTTTGCGATAAAGCAACAGCAACGTGACCTTTCCAAAAAATAATATCGTTTTTTTTAATATTTTTAAGTTGTATTTTTTTTTTAAAATATTTTTCCTGATCTTTTGAATCCCTTGGACAATATCTATTATTTTGATTTAAACAAACTTGTACTAAGGCAGAACAGTCAATTCCTCTGTAACTTTTACCTCCCCATAAATATTTTATATTTTTGAATTTTTTAATGTCTTTAAATAGATCTTTGCTTTTAAAATTTATTTTTTTTATATCGGATTTTTTAATCCAATAATTTTCAAATTTAGCAAATTTACCTTTTTTTTCATTCACCTTTAATCTTGAATCGTAGGTAAGGAATTTATTTAAACTTTTTTTAATATTAGGTTTACTAAAGAGTTTTGCTTTTAAAACTGAGACTTTAAAGTTTGCTTGTATAGGGTATGAAAATTTTTTACCTTTGATGAAACCTGTGTAGCCATCTCTCTCAATTCTTATTTTTTTCCAATTACTTATCTTTTTAATAACTCTAAAGTTTTCACCATAAAGTAGTTGAGTATCTATTTTAGATTTTAAACTCTTTTTTTTATAAAGATTTGTTATTGTAAGATTATTTACGTAACTATTTTTCACTTAATTTAATTTTGTTTTTAATAAAAAAGAGAAACACTAATGAAGGAATTACCATAATAGCAGTTATAATAAAGAATATTCCCCAGTCCCCATTCAACCAATCAACCATTGCACCTGACGAGGCTGCTAATGTAGTTCTACCCGCTGTTCCAATTGATGCAAGTAGAGCGTATTGTGTTGCGGTATAAGTTCTATCAACCAACATTGAAATAAAAGCAACGAACGCAACTGTTGCAAATGCTGCAGCCATATCATCAAAAATAACTGCAATAGCAAATAACCATTCGGACTTTCCAGACCAAGCCAATAAAGAAAACAAAAGATTTGTAGATGCCATTAGAATTCCTGACACAAACATTGCTTTAATAACTCCTGATCGGATAGCAAATAGTCCACCTAAAAGTGTAAATACAACAGTCGTTATCCAGCCTAGACCTTTAGAGTAGATGGCAATATCTGTTTTGGAAAAACCAATCTCCTTATAAAAGATTATGGACATTCTACCAAGAAATGCTTCACCGATTTTAAAAAGAAAAACAAAGCCTAAAATACCTAACGCAATTTTAAAACCATTTTTTTTAAAAAAACTTACTATAGGACCAGCGATCGTTCCACTTATCCAAGCAATAATTGGAGTCAAAAAATTATTACTACCTAATTTTTTTTGTATAATTTTATCTGTTTTGCTTTGTGCATCATATCTTTCACTTGATTTTTTTTCATGAACAAACATTAACGCAATATTACAAGCAATTATTATAATTCCTAAAATTAAAAATGTAATTTGCCAGTAATTATCTATACCTAATTTTTGAAAATATTCTGCGGAATTTAACGCAACAACTCCACCAAGTTTGTATCCAGTCCACCAACCAACCACAGCAATGGCAGCACCTGCCTGCATAGACTTACCCTCATTTTTTCCAATTTGTTCTATCCTTAATGCATCTACCGTAATATCCTGAGTTGCAGAGGCTATCGCAATTATTAAGCCAATTGAAATAACTAAGGCTAAATTTTTTGTTGGGTCAACGAAATTCCAAAAAATTAAACTTAAAAGAATAATTAACTGCATTATAATTATCCAACTACGACGGTGCCCAACTTTATTTGTTAGCCATGGAATACGAACTCGATCAATTAATGGAGCCCATAAATAATTAAAAGCATAAACAGCGAAGATAAGGCCAGCCCAACCTATTGTACTTCTACTTAACCCATCTTCTTTTAGCCAAAGACTTAAACTACTACCTATAATCACCCATGGAAAACCACTTATTGCCCCTAATAAAAGAATACGCAACATTCTTCTATCAAAATAAACTTTGAAAGAGTCTTTGAAAGATTGTTTTTGATAAATTTCCATAGTGATGATTATAGATTAATTTATGCTCTCCAGAAAGATGGTAAAAATAACACTAAGACAGCAAAAATTTCTAGTCTACCCAGCAGCATAGCAAAAGATAGTATCCATTTAGATATTTCTGAAACTTCACTAAAGTTACCATTTGGTCCAATCATTTCTCCTAACCCAGGCCCTACGTTTGATATAGCTGTAGCAGCACCTGATATAGCTGATAGGAAATCTAATCCAGTTATTGAAAGCATTATAGCTACCAAAAAAAATATGAGTAAATAGGAAAAAATAAATAAAATTACAGAATTGACAAAACCATCTGCAATTTTTTGGTTGTTGTAATTTACTAAATAAATACTATTTGGATATATCAATTTTTTAATTTGTGTTTTTAAAAACAAAAATAATATTTGTAACCTGAATATTTTAATTCCACATGTAGTAGATCCTGCACAACCGCCAACAAACATTAAAAAAAGAAAGAAAATTAGAGGGAACTTACCCCACAATCCAAAATCATCTGTTACATATCCCGTTCCTGATAAAATAGACAGAACATTAAAAGAGGAAATTCTTAAATTATCTAAAAAAGATAATTCTGAATTATTAAAAAATAAATATAAAAACATAATAAAAATCGACATAGACAACAGGTATAAGAAACCTCTTATTTGAACATCTTGAAGTAAAATTTTTTTATTACCTTTAATAAATTTTAAATAAGCAATAAACGGTATACTACCAAGTATAATAAATATTGTTGCAGTAATCTCAATTCCTGGATTATTAAAAAATCCAATCGACTCATTATGAGTAGAAAAACCACCAGTAGCCAGAGTAGTGAATGAATGAGCAATACTATCAAAAGCACTCATGCCTTGCAGCCAATATACAAAAGCACATACAAAAGTAAGCGAAGTGTAAATGGATATAATCAAAACTGATATTTCAACTGTTTTAGGTAAAATTTTTTCAGTACCAGATGTATCTAATTGAAAAAGTTGCATTCCACCAACCTTCAACAATGGAAGTACAGTTGTGGCCATAACAATAATACCTATGCCTCCTAACCACTGCATTATAGCTCTCCAAAGTAAAATACTTTTAGGGGAGGAGTCCAAATCCAATATTACAGTTGAGCCTGTGGTTGTTATACCAGACATGCTCTCAAAAAATGCTTCACTAAAAGAGAGCTCTAAATTTGATAATACGAAAGGTATACTTCCAAAAAAAGCGATGCTAATCCATGCTAAAGAAGAAAATAAGAATGCTTGTCTGAGATTTAATTGTTTTTCTTTGGTCAAGCTGGTTAAAACAATTAGAATACCCATTATTATTGTGATGATAGAAGATGAAAAAAAACTGCTACTATTTTCATCATATATTAACTGAATTGCATATGGCGCAAGCATAAATACGCCTAGTATGATCAGTAGAATACCAATAATAAAAAAAACTGTTTTATTAGTAGCCATAAAAACTGGACAATATTTAAATAGAAATAAAATTCAACTTATTATAAACCTAGGTAATGCTAGAGTCTGAACTGATAAAATCAACCTCTTCATGGCCATTCGTTGAAATCCGAAAATTATTAAAGGATAGGGACTCTATTATTAAGAAGAAAAATAAAATTATATTTCAAACAGGATATGGTCCAAGTGGTCTACCTCATATTGGGACGTTTGGTGAAGTTTCAAGAACATCAATGATGATAAATGCGCTCAAACATATAAAAACGATAGAAACAGAATTAATAACTTTTTCTGATGATATGGATGGTCTCAGAAAAATACCTGAAAACATACCTAATGATAAAATATTAAGAGAAAATATTGGCAAACCACTTACTGATATTCCTGACCCTTTTAAAAAATTTAAAAGTTTTGGTGAACACAACAATGAAATGTTGATAGAATTTTTAAAAAGATTTAATTTCGATTTTACTTTCAAAAGCTCAACCAAAAATTACAAAAATGGTAATTTTAATAACTCATTGATAAGGGTTTTAGAGAAGTTCGACGATATAATGAATATAATTTTACCAACTCTTAGGAGTGAAAGAAAAAAAACATACTGTCCATTTCTTCCAATATGCCCTGAAACAGGAAAAGTTTTGGAAATTCCTGTCATTGAAATTAATAAAAAAAATAATTCTTTAGTTTTCGACAATAATGGAAAAAAAATAAAAACAGGAATAATAGACGGTAAATGTAAGTTACAATGGAAAGTTGATTGGGCAATGAGATGGTTTACTTTCGATGTTGATTTTGAAATGTATGGTAAAGATTTAATTGAAAGTGCAATCCTATCAAGTAAAATTTGTAAAGCTATGGGTAAGCAACCTCCAAATGGATTTGCTTATGAATTATTTTTAGATGAGAAAGGAGAAAAAATATCTAAATCAAAAGGTAATGGAATAACTATAGATCAATGGTTAAGGTATGCCTCTCCAGAAAGTTTATCACTTTATATGTATCAAAATCCAAAAAGAGCAAAAAAACTTTATCCCGATGTTGTTCCTAAAGCTGTTGATGAATATCTTTCATTAATCGAAAAATTTTCTAATCAAGAAATAAAAGATAAAATTTCTAATCCAGTTTGGCACATTCATAAAGGTTTACCTCCAAAAGAGAAAGTAATTATGCCTTTTTCAATGTTGTTAAATATTGTTGGATCAAGTAATGCAAGAACTAAAGATATTTTATGGAAATTTATAAAAAAGTTTCACAATGAGCTTGATCCCAAGAAAAATAAAATTTTAGATGAACTCACTAATTATGCAATCAATTATTTTGTTGATGAGGTTGAACCAAAGAAAAAATATAAAAAACCAAATTCCAAAGAAAAAGAAGCCTTAAAAAATTTAATTACTGTTTTAAAACAAATTTCTCAAAAAACTCCAGCAGAAGAAATACAAACTAGAATTTACACTGCAGGTAAAGAAAACGGATACGAAAAAAATTTAAGAGATTGGTTTAAATTAATTTACGAAGTGTATTTTGGTGAAGAAAATGGTCCAAGAATGGGTTTTTTTATAAGCTTTTTTGGCGTCAAAGAGACAATTGATTTAATGGAAAAAAAGTTGAATATATAGTTTTAATGTTTTCTTTTATAAGACCTTTTATATTTAACTTAGATCCTGAAAAAGCTCATGATCTAGCAATAAAATCACTTAAATATAATTTCCTTCCAAGCAATTTATTTTCAGTAACTGGTGAAGAAATTTTAAGAACCAAACTTCTTGGCAAAGAGATAAATAATCCAATTGGTCTAGCAGCAGGTTTTGATAAAAGCGGAGAAGTTTATAATGAAATATTTAAAATTGGTTTTGGATTTGTTGAGGTTGGAACCGTTACTCCAAAAAAGCAGTTTGGAAATGAAAAACCTCGGATTTTTAGATTAGAAAAAGATCAGGCATTAATAAATAGGCTTGGATTTAATAATGATGGATCTGAAATTGTTAAAAAAAGAATTGAAAATAATATTCCATCAAGTTTATTGGGTATAAATATAGGTCCAAATAAAAATACAGTAAATATGACTGATGATTTTTTAAGATGTGCAGAAATTTTTTTTCCAATTGGAGATTATATAACAATTAACATTTCTTCACCAAATACCTCTGGCCTAAGAGATTTTCATAATGAAGATGCGTTAAAAAAATTACTAACAAAGATTAATGAAGTAAGAGAAAAAAGTAATTTTAATAAATCTTTTTTATTAAAAGTTTCACCTGACCTAGACAGTTCTCAGATTCCAACTATGGTAAAACTTATACTAGAGTATAAAATCGATGGTGTGATTTTAACAAATACTAGCAATAAAAATAGGGACAATCTAATTGACCCAAATGGTAAAGAAAATGGAGGATTGTCTGGAAAACCTATTAGGGATTTATCAACTGAATTTGTAAAAAAATTCTATCGAAATTTAAATGGAAAAATACCAATCATAGGTGTTGGTGGTATTGACTCAGGTGAGTCAGCTTTTGAAAAAATTGCGGCCGGTGCATCAGCTGTGCAACTTTATACAGGACTTATCTACAAAGGTCCCAATATTGTAAAAAATATTAAAAAAGATTTAATTAAAATTCTAAACAATAAAGGTTTTAAAAATATTAATGAGGCAGTAGGATCTTCGTCACATTAATTATTTGAAAAAATTATATTTTTTTTTATCGATATCAAACTTAATGTAATGAATGAGCTCCCTTGCATATGAAAATGATACTCCTATAAGAACAACAATTATGATTGATAAAAATCCGTAAGTAATGGGATTATTTGTAGAAAGAGACAAAATTACTTCCGCAAGCTTATTATCTATCTGACCAGATTTAATAGGAGCAAATAAACTTGATCCTTTTTCAAGAACAAATGTTTCTATACCCATTATTAAACCAACAGCAAGAAGTAATATTGCTAACAAAGTTTTATACTCTGATGCATTTAACTTTTGTGAGATTTTCAATCCTATATGAAGTCCAATAATTGAACCAATTAGCAAAATAAAAACTAAAATAAAATCTATAGTTTGAAACTTAAGAGCATGAACAATAACTACTAGCCCTGTAATAAAAATTGTTACAAACAAAGACGTTCCTGGAACTAATTTTGTCGGCATACCAATAATATAAATCATTGCAGGAACCATTAAAAAAAGCGCCACCAACACCCATGATTGAAGCAAATATTCCAACAATAAATCCTAACATGATCGGCACTATTGCGCTTTCGTATAGTCTGGATTTATGAAATTTCATTCTAAACGGAAGACCATGTATCCAGTAATGGTCATGAGCTTTTCTTTTTATTACAATTTTTTTTCTTAAATCTGTTAATTCCTTATAACCTTTTGCAAACATCAAAGTTCCAATGATTACTAACATATAAATATAAGCTAAAGTTATACTTACATTAATTACTCCTTTTTCTTTCAAATAAGCAAAAATTAACATGCCAACTCCAGTACCGATAACACCACCGGCAACAATTGTTATTCCCATTTTATAATCTAAAGTTTTTCTAAACCAATGATGAAGTGCACCTGACACTGAGGTGCCTAAAATGTTATTAGCTTCATTAGCCACAGCATAAGTTGGAGGAATTCCTAGAAAGATCAAAACTGGAGTCATGAGAAAACCACCCCCGATTCCAAAAAGTCCAGAAATAATGCCAACAATAAAGCTTAGTAATAAAATAACCCAAATAGTTACTTGAACTTGTGCTACAGGTAGGAAAAAATCCATAAAGTTTATTATTCTTTGATACAAACATTGTCAATAGACATATATTTGCTTGATAAAACACTAGTGTCGAATTATATAGCTAGGGGATAAATTATGAGTAATAAATGTGAACTCACAGGCAAAAGACCACTCAAAGGGCATAATGTCAGCCATGCCAACAACAAAACAAAAAGAAAGTTCAACCCCAGTATAAAAAAGATAAAATTTAAAAGCGATATTTTGAAAAAAAATATTACATTAAAAGTATCAAATGCAGCACTTAGAACTGTGGATTTTAAAGGCGGTATTGATAAATTTTTATTATCAGCAAAGGCTTTTAAACTTTCAAAAAGAGCTAAGAAATACAGAAACAAAATTGTATTAAAAGAAGCTTAATTATGCAATTAACGAAATTGTTTTTTACTCTAGCCATACTTATGGCTGCTATTGTATCAATATCAAATTTTCTAGTTCAATTCCCCGTATATTACTTAGGAATGGAAAATATACTTACCTATGCAGCATTTACTTATCCAATTACTTTTTTAATAACTGATTTGGCTAACAGGAAATATGGAAAATTTACAGCTAGAAAAATAGTTTATTTAGGTTTTTTCACAGGTATAATTTTAACAATATTTTTTTCAACTAATTTTGATGATCTAATATCAATTAGAATCGCAATAGGTTCTGGGACTGCTTTTTTAGTTGCTCAATTGTTAGACGTAAGTATTTTTGATTTACTTAGAAAAAAAATTTGGTTTGTTGCTCCAATTGCATCATCATCACTTGGATCACTGGTAGATACATTTCTGTTTTTTTCAATTTCTTTTTATAATACGGAAATACCTTGGATAAGCCTAGCCATAGGAGATTTTGTTGTAAAAATAATAATATCTTTATTAATGCTAATACCATTTAGAGTTCTTCTGAAAAAAACTATTCCTGATGATAAAAAAATATCAGCATGATTACTCTAGTGAATATTTTTTTTATTCGAGAATAGATCAGTTAGTTGATTTATCATAGCATCACCTAAATCATGTACATCTGTGATCTTTACAGCTCTTTTGTAATAACGAGTTACATCATGACCTATACCAATAGCTAGTAGTTCAATTGATGAAAATTTCTCTATTGAGCTAACGGTATTTTTTAGATCTATTTCAAGATAATCATTTGCATTTGTTGATAGTGTAGAGTCATCAACAGGTGCCCCATCAGAAATAACCATTAATATTTTTCTTTCTTCTTTTCTTTTTTTCATTTTATTAAAGGTCCATCTTAAGGCCTCCCCATCAATATTTTCTTTTAATAAACCTTCTTTCAACATTAAACCTATATTATTTTTTGATTGTCTCCATGGTGTATCTGCTGACTTATAAATTATATGTCTTAAATCGTTTAGTCTTCCTGGAAACTTTGGTTTTTCATTGGTAACCCATTTTTCTCTACTAGAACCACCTTTCCAGTGTTTTGTTGTAAAACCTAAAACTTCAACTTTAACTGAGCACCTTTCTAAAGTTCTTGCCAAGATATCTGCACAAACAGCTGCAACTGAAATTGGTTTCCCTCTCATAGAACCTGAGTTGTCTATCAGAATAGTTACTAAAGTATCTTTAAATTCAGTTTCCTTTTCTTTTTTAAAGGACAAAGAGTTAAGTGGGTCAATTATTAATCTAGTTAATTTTGATGAGTCTAATAATCCCTCCTCTAAATCAAAATCCCACGATCTATTCTGTTTTGCCAAGAGCCTTCTTTGCAATTTGTTAGCTAATTTAGAGACAAAACTTTTTAACTGTAATAGCTGCTGATCTAATGTTGCTCTAAGTCTTTCAAGTTCTTCTTTTGTTTCAAGATTTTCAGCCTTTATAACTTCGTCAAACTGATCGGTATATATTTTATATTTTTTTTCTTTTTCAAAAAATATTCTGTTGGGTTTAATATTTGTTTTTTCTCCAGCTTCTTGAACTTCCTCAATACTTTTATCATCCTCACTTGATAGATCTTTTGTATCAGGAGGTCTTGTGTCAATCGAGAGCTCTTGATCATTCTCCTGTTCTGCTATTTGCCCATCTTTTTGGTCTTTTGATTCTTTGCTTTCAGGACTTTTTAGCTTTTTATCACTCTCCTCATGATCCTCTGAAAATTCTTTATCTTCAATATTTAATTCCGATATTATTTCTGAAATTTTTTGATTAAATTTATTTTGATTGTTTAGGTTCTCTTTTAAAAAAGCTAAATTCTGTTTAAACTTTTTTGCAAAATTAACCTTTGTTTTTTTTGGTTCTTTGATATCAAAAAAAAAGCTCTTAAGATAACTGTCGAAAGACTCTTCAATTTTATTTTTATTTGATTTTAATTTGACTCTACTTTCATTATATTGAAAAAATAAGTTTTTTTTTATTCCTGTAAAAACTTCACAACCAATTTTTTCATATCTTATCTTTTCGGCAATCTTATAAAGTTTTTGAGATATTTCACCACTAGGTTTGTATTTGTTATAAATATCGCTATTACTATACTTTAATCTTAAAGCCTCTGAGTCTGCCATTGCTCTAAAAATAGAATAGTCTTTAATATCTTCAAGTTTATCAATTTCTGGTAAATTTATTTCGTTTTTATTATTAACGTTAGATGTTGGTTTACCGAATGTAATTTCGCAAGTTTTTTTTTCTGAAATAGATTTTACTGTTGAGGTTAATGCATTTTTAAATACCTCTAAATGAGCCTCTTTTTTTTGCATTTTAACTTATTTTTACGTTAACTGAAGACTCTGGAAGATCTTCACCGAAACACCTTTGGTAATATTCTGCAACAATTTTTCGCTCTAATTCATCACATTTATTTAAAAATGTTACTCTAAAAGCGTAACCAGTATCTTTAAAAATCTCAGAATTTTCTGCCCAATGCAAAACTGTTCTTGGACTCATTACTGTAGAAATATCACCGTTTACAAATCCATTTCTTGTCAGATCGGCAACTTTAATCATCTTAAGCACTTTTTCTTTACCTTTTGAATTATTTAAACTTTTATTTTTAGCTATTATAATTTCTAATTCTTTTTCTGCTTTAAGATAATTTAATGTTGTTACGATATTCCATCTGTCCATTTGACCCTGATTAATTTGTTGAGTGCCATGATAGAGACCTGATGTATCACCAAGCCCAATAGTATTTGTAGTTGCAAACATTCTAAAAAATTTATTTTGATTAATAACTTTATTTTTGTCTAAAAGTGTAAGCTTTCCATCGCTCTCTAAAATTCTTTGAATAACAAACATAACATCTGGTCTTCCCGCATCATATTCATCAAAAACTAGAGCAACTGGATTTTGCACAGACCAAGGAAGAACTCCTTCTTTAAATTCAGTAATTTGTTTTCCATCTTTTATTACAATTGCATCTTTTCCTATAAGATCAATTCTACTTATATGACTGTCTAAGTTTACTCTTACACATGGCCAATTTAGTCTTGAGGCGACTTGCTCAATGTGTGTTGACTTTCCTGTACCATGATATCCTTGTATCAAAACTCTTTTGTTGAAAGCGAACCCTGAAAGTATTGCTAAAGTGGTATCCCTATCAAATTTGTAATTTTCGTCCAACTCAGGAACGTAAGGATTTTTCTCTGAAAAACTATCAACCTCCATATCAGTGTCTATCCCAAAAGTTTGTCTAACGGAGATTTTAATATCTGGTTTTTTATTTTCTAAATTCATTTTCTCATACTCACTTTAAGTTGACTATATGCTAATGTAATTTTTTTTAGAATATCTTCATACTTTTTACTTCCACGGTTTTTATCAGGATGGTATTTCTTTACAAGTGTTTTAAATTTTTTTTGAATATCTGACCAGTTTGTATCGCTTTTAAGGCCTAAAATTTTTAAAGCATCTTTATCTTTCTCTGTCAAATTTGAATTATTGAACTTCCTAAAATCAGAGTTTTTAAAAATTCCTGTTTTATCCTCCAAAGCATTAAGCCACAATATTCTAAAAAAGTTTTCAGAAGATCCAAAACTTTTAGTAGGTTTGTGCCATGTAAGGTCAGACTTTACAAAATTTTGAATTTCTTTATCATCCATATCAGCAAAATAATTCCAGCTTTTGTTAAATTCTTTAATGTGTTCTAAACAGAGCAATCTAAATTTTTTACTATTGTCTCTTTCTATTGGAGCTCTATATAAGCCAATTTTATTACACTTACTCCAATCACAAATATTTTTCATAATAAGTTTCAATTATATAGTACAATGTTTATTTAATGAAAAGTTTAATAGATATAGTTGAAGAAAAAATTAAAAAAGATATTCCGGACAGTAGTATTGAGATTATAGATAACACTCATTTACACAAACATCACAAATCTTTTAATAAGAGTAAAACGCATTTAAAAATAATTATACAATCTGACACTCTTAGAAATTTAAACCGCATTGATTCTCACAAAAAAATAACAAGTATTCTTAGGGGTGAGATCGAAACAAAAATTCATTCATTAGAAATAAAAATTAAATAATTTTTTTTAATACTTTTTTCATTTCTCCAGGACTAAGTCTATATTGTCCAGGCTTGGTAGTTAAACCTATTTTTCTCAGAAGTATAAGATTAATTTTTTTGTCATAGTTCTTTTTATCAACTTCCATAAAATTTACAATTTTATTTAAATTTTTTTTATTTAAAAAGTTTAAATATTTTTTAAGTAGTTTGTTGCTCAGATAAAGATTTTCAATCATATCCAATGTTTTTTTAGAGCAAACTTTTTTTACATAAGAAAGTCTTGTTGCTAAAATCATACCAATCAAAACAGCCTCACCATGATTAATTTTTCCAGAATATTTATTTGCTGCCTCTATTCCATGAGCGAAAGTATGTCCAAAATTTAGTATCATTCTATCATTTTTTTCTCTTTCATCCTTATTAACAAAAGATAATTTAATTTTACAACTTTTTGATATTGTATCGCCCATAGTTTTAAAATCAGAATTTTCGAAAATTTTATTTTTATCCTTATCTAGTTTTTTAAAAAATTTACTATCTTTTATTATTGAATGTTTTAAAATTTCAGCGAAACCACAGACTAAATTTCTTTTGGATAGACTTTTTAACAGTGTCAAATCGCTCAAAACTAATCTTGGTTGATAAAAAGTACCAATAAGATTTTTTCCGCCACTCGAATTAACCGCTGTTTTTCCTCCAATTGAAGAATCGACCTGAGCTAAAAGTGTTGAGGGAATATTAATTAAGTTTATTCCTCTTTTGTAAATACTTGCAACAAAACTTCCAAAATCACCAATGATACCACCCCCCACGGTTATGATTGTGTCATTCCTACTTAGATTATTTTTAATGAGTCTTTCCAACAGATCGTTTGCTTTTTTAAATGATTTCAATTTTTCGTTAGGAATAAATTCATAAACATGAACACTATATTTTCTTAGCTGCTTCTTAATTTTAAACTTAAAATCGTTTGGAATATTTTTATCTAAAATTAATCCAATTTTTTTAGCTTTAGGACACAACTTATTTATTTGAGTTTTTAATTTTCCTAATGATCCTTTACCAATAATAATTGTATAATTTGTATTCTTATTTTTTACAAAAATTTTATTCATTTTCATAAATATCTACAATCTCTTTGATTATTTGATTTCTATTTTTAGCATTACAATCTATTCTAAAGTCAGACAGTGAATAAGTTTTTTCTCTAGACTTACACAGTTTTTTAACTTCATTTTCTGATCTATTATTATCCAATAAAGGCCTTTTCATGTTAACTTTAATCCTTTGAAAAATAATTTTAGAGTCCAAATCTAACCAAAATGAAATCCCTTTTTTGCTTGTTTCCTCTCTAATTTTTTCGTTCAAAAATGCTCCACCACCCAGTGCTATAACAAATTTATTTTTATTCAAATAATTTATAGTCTCTTTTTCCTCAATATCTCTAAAAAATTTTTCACCTTTTTTTTTAAATATTTCACTTATAGATAATGATAGTTTTCTTTCTATAATCGAGTCTATATCTTTAAATTCCATTTTAAGCTTGTAAGACAAATCTTTCCCAATTGAAGATTTACCTACACCCATCATTCCAGTTAATACGAGGTTTTTTTTCAATTTATACCCAAAATTTAATTTGATTTATCACAAATTTGTCTTAATTTCCGAGTTTAAATATATTTTAAAGACTATGCAACCAAGATTAAATTTAAGATCAAAAAATAACTCGTCCTTGCTTGGTACAGCCATAAAAGGTTTAATAATTATTGGTTTTATAAGTTTAGCATTCTACTTAATTGATAAGGTAGATTTTCCATCTCCACAAAGCGAAACAAAAGAAGATGTCACTAATCAAATTATTAAACTCAAATAAAAACTTTTTTAAATTTGTTTTTATTGGTTTATTTTTTTTTCAAAATATTGTTGCAGAAGAAAAATCTGTTGATATTTGGAATAATAAAAATCAAACTAAGCCTGAAAAAAATAATATCCAGCAAGAACCAAAGCAAGAACCTAAAATTGATATTTCTAAATTAAATCAAAATCAGAATGAATTAATTACAATTTCACAAAGTCAAAGTGAAAACTCTGATGAAAAATTAATCGGACTTTATGATCCTGGACAAAATGATTTAAGTTTAGAAATGTGGATGCGTACAAATGGAGAATTAATTAAACAGTCATTAAAAAGAATCGAAAAAATTAAATTATCAAAGTTTTCAGAAGAAATATTTCTTAATACAATTTTAACCTATTCATACTCACCCCAAAAAAATTTGACTGATAAAGAATTTTTAAAATTAAAAATAGATTGGTTAATTAAAAATAATAAAATTGAAATAATTGAAAACTTCTTGAATAAGAATCTAGAGTTTGATGGTAAATCTAAATTAATAAAATATTTAGTAGATCATTATATTTCATCAGCAAATATTTCTGAAGGATGCAAGAAAGCAGATTTTATAAATAAAGAAATAAAAGATAAATACTTAGAAAAATTCAGAATTTATTGTTTAGTACTAAATAAAAAACAGGAGGAAGCTATACTAAACTTTGATTTGCTAAGAGAAGAGGGAAGATCAGATAAATTCTTTAATGACAAAATCTCTTTTTTGTTAGGATTAAAAGAAAAGACAAGCGATAAAATTTCTGACAAGAATTTATTAAATTTTTATTTATCCTCAATTACCATAGATGGATTTAAATACGAGCCGAATAACAAAACCGACAAAAATATTTGGAAATTTTTAGTAGCGTCGAATCTAATTATAATAGATGAACTTGAAGATCCAGAAACTATTAAAAAATATGAAGTTGCTGCTCATGATGGATCTTTCGATAAAGATAAAATATTTGAAATATATATGTCGATCCCATTTAGTATCAATCAATTATTAAATGCATCAACAATCTATCAAGGTCTCGAAGGTTATGAGGGAAGAGCATTAATTTATCAAAGAGCTCTATTGTCAGATAACATAGAAAATAAATTAAAGTTATTTTTTCTCTTAAAAGATTCTTTTGATAAAGAAAAACTAAACAATATTTTTAAAGATAAATTAAGTGAAATACTCACAGAAATAGATGCAAGTGATGTACCAGAGGATTTTAAGAAGATAGTTGAAAAAAATATAATTATTGAAGAAAAAGTTGAGCTAGGAAAGATAAAATTTGACGATAAGATCTTACACAGGTCTAAAGTAATTAAAATTTTTACTGAAGATGATACTAAAAAAGATAAAGTTAACAAGGATCTGGCGAGCGTTTATAAAAAAATTAAACGAAATAAAAAATATTTTTACTCAATAAAAGATATTATGCTTTTAGAAACTTTAATTACAGATGGAATCTCAATTCCATCTGATTTGGATGTGAAAAGCCTTTCAAAAGATTTAACAGTTCCAAACACAATGGCATCACTTATAGAAGAGGGTCAAATAGGTCTATTCATGTTGAAGCTTGTTGAAATTATAGGAAGTGACGATATAGAGAATTTAGATCCTGAAACTTTATATTTTATTAACAATTTATTAAATAAAGGAAAAATTAAAAAAGTAAGAAATCAAATTTTAAATCTCGCACTACCTTTGAGAGTATAATTGTATTATAAACTCTCATGGCTTTAAAAAAAATTTTAACAATTCCAGACTCTATTTTGAGACAAAAATCTTTACCAGTAGACAAAGTAAATAAAGAAGTCAAAACACTAATGGATGACATGTTGAACACAATGTACGAGGCACCTGGAATTGGTCTAGCCGCCATACAAATTGGTGTTCCAAAAAGAATTGTGGTTATGGATTTGTCCAAAGATCCTGAAAAGAAAAATCCAATGTATTTTGTTAATCCAGAAATCACTTGGAAGTCTGATTTAAAATCAACTTATGAGGAGGGATGTCTTTCTATACCAAATCAATTTGCAAAAATTGATAGACCTGAAAAATGCAATGTTAAATTTCTTGACTACGATGGAAACTCTAAAGAAATAAAAGCTGAAGGACTTTTGTCAACTTGTATTCAACATGAAATTGATCATTTAAACGGTGTCTTATTTATTGATTATTTATCAAAACTTAAAAAAGATATAATTATTAAGAAAGTGTCAAAAGATAAAAAAGAGACAGAAAGAGTAGTAGTTTAAATTAAAAAATTTAATGTCAAAAAAAATTATTTTTATGGGAACACCAGAGTTTGCAGTTCCTACTTTAGAGGCTTTAAAAAATTCTAACAATGAAATTATATTTGTTTACTCTCAACCAGCCAGTAAAGCAAATAGGGGCCAAAAATTAATAGACTCAAAAATTGGAAGTTTAGCAAAGAAGTTTTCCTTTAATTTAAGAACACCTAAAACTTTAGATAGTGATGAGGAGTTTAAATTTTTTACCTCATTAAAACCAGATATTGCTGTAGTTGTCGCTTATGGACAAATAATACCTAAGAGATTTTTAGATATTCCTAAATTTGGGTTTATTAATGTTCACGCCTCATTGTTACCTAAGTGGAGAGGGGCAGCTCCTATACAAAGATCCATAATGAATTTAGATAAGGAAACTGGCGTAAGTATAATGAAAATTGTTGAAAAACTTGATGCTGGACCTGTTATTCAACAGGATAAAATTAATTTAAATGAAAATATAGACTACTCAATATTATCAAAGTTACTCTCCCAGCTAGGTGCAAAATCTTTAATGAATGCGATTGAAAAATTAGAAAAGAATGAAGTCAACTTTGTCGAGCAAAGTCACAATGAAGCTACATATGCTAAAAAAATTACAAAAGAAGAGGCTGAATTAAAATGGAATCAAAATGCAAATATAATTTTAGCAAAAATCAATGGATTAAATCCAAATCCAGGAGCTTGGTTTAAATATAAAAACGAAAGATATAAAGTGTGGAAAGCAAAAATATCCAATACAAGTGGTTTACAAGGATCAACAATTGATAATAACTTAACCATTGCATGTAAAGATAAATCAATAAGTATTCTTGAAATACAAAAGGAGGGTAAAAGTAGACAAGAAACTGATCAATTTCAACTTGGTAGTAGAATTCCCAAAGGTGAAAAAATTGCATAATGACAACGTATCAAATTAGAGTTGAATATCTTGGTACAAATTTTGTTGGATGGCAATTTCAAAAAAATGGTCTTTCAATTCAAGAAGTTCTAGAATTAGCCTTATCGCAATATTTAAATGAAAATATTAAAGTAATAGGTTCTGGAAGAACCGATTCTGGCGTTCATGCGAGTGAACAATCAGCGCATTTTAAAACAAAAAATAAGATAAATGATATGGGTATTTTCCTCAATGCAGTGAATTTTTTTTTAAAGAAATATCCTGTATCAATTTTAAATATTCAGAAAAGATCTAATAATTTTCATGCAAGGCACAGTGCTAAAGAAAGGGTTTATAAGTATTTCATTATTAATCGACCCTCATCTCTTGCTATAGATAAAAATAAGGCCTGGCATATTAAAAAAAAACTAGATGTAAAATTGATGAAAAAGGGTGCTACAATTTTAAAAGGAACACATAATTTCTCAACATTTAGAGCCTCAAATTGCCAGGCTAAATCACCAATCAGGACATTGAAAAAACCTTCAATAAGTAAAAGCAAAAATAAGATTGTATTTACCTTTCAATCAAAGTCTTTTCTCCAGCAACAAGTAAGGTCAATGGTAGGCTCATTAAAATATCTAGGTGAGGGAAAATGGAATTTAAAAGATTTTAAAAAAGCATTTCAATCCAAAAAAAGATCAATGTGTGCTCCCCCAGCTCCAGCACATGGATTATATTTAGCTAAAGTCAAATATTAAAAGTACTTGAATTATTTTTTTTATCATTTAAGAAAATTTAAATAATTTCAATTTTTTATAAAGAAAAAATAAAAAACAAATAGTTGAAAAATAGATGAACATAGTAAGAATTAACGACTGAGCTCCTATAATAAAAGGATTTGAATAGGTGAAAATAGATATACTAAGAGCAAAAACTAAAACTAAAATTAAAATTGTGAAAGAATTTTTAATCTCCTCTAACGTTGATTTTTTAAGTAACCAGGCACAATACAAAAATATCAAAAAGGTTAATAAGGTATTTTTTAAGTCAGATTTAAAATAGTGTTTTAAATAAGTAATTATAAATCTCAGAGGTTTTATTATAAATGTTAATTCAAGAACCTCCGATGGAAAATTAATAATAGCACTTTTTACAATACCATTGAGAATTTTATCTGACTTTCCCCATAAAAATCTTGTTCCATTACACTCTAGATTCTTATCAGTTTTTGTAGAGAATTTTTCAGCACCTCCATGAGTTCTAAACCATGTGAAACAGTTTTTGTAATTAATCAATTCATTTTTTTTAATGTCAAAAAGTTGGTACTCATCTTTCCCGTTTTCTTTAAGCCATTTAAATGATGCACTAAAACCGTCCTGGTCATTAGACGGATAATCTAAATACTTTAAATAATATATCAAAATATTTTTTAATATATTTGAATCTCCACAAAACGATTTTCTTACAAAGTATTTAATTTTTTGATCATTTTTATAATGATAATCAATAAATTTTCTCTCACAAAAAAAATTATAACTTAAATCATTACTAAAAGGGCGTTCATCTGTATAAGATTTTCGAATTTCAGGATGAAGAGCTAAGCCTAAATAGATACTGTGAGACACAACATGTGATCCCTCATTTCTCTCTTTATAAATAGGGTTCAATCTATATTCCATAAATATTTTTGAAATAAATAAAATTATAAAAAATAAGATTAATACTTTTGATTTTTCAAAAAAAATTTTAAAGGCACTTAGTTTAAACTTATTATTTTTCCTAATTTCTATTATAGAAAAAATTATATTTAATATTAAAAAAAATAATAAGAGTAAAAAAGCCCATATCAAAGTGGTTCTAACGTAGTATAAAAATATTAAAATAATTGACTGCATTAAGACAGATAATATTTGAGGTAAAGAGTTTTTATTAATTTTTTTTAAATTAAAAGTAAAAAAACAAATATGTATTAATGGTAATACTGCCAATAAGGTCATGAATCTAATAGAATAAATTACACCAACGTTATAACTAAATCTTTCTGCTGCCGGCAATATTAACAAAAATGATAATAAAAAAACTAAAAGTATTACTTTCGATAAATTATTTTTTCTAAATGATAAATAAAATAGAGTAATAGATAAAATGAGAATCAGAAAATATAAATTAAGTAAACTACTTACGCTATAACCAAAAATTAAAAATGCTAAATAACTGTAGTCTTGGTAACCAACATCTAATTCTGACATTGTAAAAATTCCACCTGAGCTTACATCTTTAATTTCTCTAGCCTTATTTAAAATTTCGTCATTAATAGTTTCATAATTCATCAAGAAATTATAAATTTTATTAAAACCAATATACCCATAAAGATTGTGGTCTATTCGAGATATAGTTGCCGCAATACTTTTTGAGAACCAAAATTGCAAAGACTCATTCGTTGAAAGATGCCAACCATTTTTTACAGCAAAGCTGTAGGAGAAGATTAAAATAATTATTATAAATAAAATTAAAATAAAATTTTCTAATTTTTGATTTATCTTTTCCATAAATGTTATTTTAAGATGTGAGGCACTTTACTAATTGTCGCATGATTTTAATTTAGATTATAACATAATATTTAGATTATGAATTTTTAAAAATAATGACTTTTTTAAATAATGATGATAAGTAAGCTTTATGAATAATAATATCAGCACAAAAGACTCACTCATTAATTTATTTAATATTCTGCTTTTACATACATCTTTTTTGTTATTAGCCTTTTATTCAATAAATAATCTAGGGTACTTTGCAAGTGTTCCGTTATTTATTTTAATTTCAATAATTCATCAAAAATTTTTAGGAGAATTTATACATGAGGGATGCCATTATCATTTGTTTAAATTTAAAAAAATTAATGAGATCCTTAGTAATTATTTTGTAGGAATATTTTTTTTCGTATCTGTACAAAATTACAGAAAAAAACACTTTGAACATCATAAACATGACGAGTATTTCAAAGATACCGATCCTGAAACAGGACCAATAAAAGTTTACTCTAGAAAAGAATTTTGGAAAAAAGTTTTGCTTGATCTTGTTGGGATCAATGGTTTGAAATTTTTACTTCGATACACGAATCATGAGGAAGAAGCTGGAAAATTCAAAACAGATTATAATTTTTTTCTAATTTTATTATTACAAATAGTTTTTTTTGTATCTATTTTTCAAACTAAATATTTTTTATTTTACTTGATTTATTACTTCACATTAGGAACTCTTTACCATCTTCAATTAAGATTAAGAGTCCTAGGCCAACATTTGCATTTGGAAAAAAACAAACCTATTCAGTTTGACAAAACTACTTCAAGAACAATTAAAGGTGGTATTTTAGAAAAAATGTTTTTTACATCTGATATTACAGCTTTCCATGATTTACATCATTTACATCCTTATTATCCTTACAGAAAATTAAGAGAAATTTTCAATAAAAAGCAAATGTATTCAAATGAGGATGAAAATGTTTACACTAAAAGCAGATTTAAGTTTTTAAATAATTTCTATAAAAGTCTCAATTAGAAAGATAAAATTTTTTCTATAACTTTTTTCGCTAAATCTTCATTTATATTTACTGCCTCTTTTGTATCACCAGATTTATTCTGACTATAAATTTTAAAATCATTAATATTAATAACTATTTTTTTTTTTATTTTTTTATCTTCCCAAGTAAGAAACCACATTCTATTTTCTTTTATTAAGCGTAAACTTTTGCATATTTCCTCAAATCGGTCTTTATCTAATTCTTTTTCTTTTTTTTTTAGATTTGTTAAAAGCAAAAATTTAATTGATAATATTTTGCTCATTAATAGTTTTTTTTGCTATATCTATAAGCTCATCTTTATTCAACTTCTTCATTTTTGGTGTAGAAATATTAAAATATAATGCTCTTTCAAGAAGTGAAGAAAAATTTCTGGCTGTTATAGTAACTTCAGGATAACTTCCATACATACATCCATCACAAACTGAAGTTTTTTTTAAAACGTCCGAATGAATAGTTTTGTCCATATACTTTTCCGGAAAATCTTTATCATAAACATAAAACTTTTTTTCAGTTTCGTAGTCACAACAAACTTTTAATAGACCACTTGGTGCTATTGCAAAATATAGATTGGGAGAGTCACACATATTTGAATTCTTTTTTCTCCAATTAATTGGTTTCTTCAAAATAAATCTTCCTACATCATCTAAGTACTCATCTGAGTCATATAAATTAAAATTCTTTTTCAATTGTTTTAATTTTGTTATAAAATCTAAAATTTCATTTTCCTTAAAGTCGAAATTCTTGAAGTCTAATGTTCCAGTATAATCAAGCGTTCTATAAGGAAGAGGATTAGTAGGATCAGATATATGAACTGGTACTAAAGATACTCCCCAGCCAATTTTAGTTGCAAATCTAATCACACCCTCGATATGATGAAAATTTGTTGGCATAATAACACTATTAAAAAAGGCTGTGCAATCTTCAGGAAAAATTTTGGAAACTTTAGAAATAGTTTCTATAGCGTCATCCCAAGATTTTTTAAATCCACCATTAATTTTATCTTGAACTTCTCCGTGTAAACTATCAAGAGATATACTTATATCTCTACCACCTGCTTCAACACATTTCTGCAACTGTTCCTCAGTAGCCAAACCATTTGTTTGCATTCTTACGTGTATATTTCTTTTTGTAAAAGCTTTAACAATTTCATGAATATCTTTTCTTACAAATGGTTCACCACCAATAAGCAAGACTATGCTGACGCCAATTTTTTTTAAATTTTCAGCAACTAAATCGATTTGCTCAATATTCATTTCTTCATGTTTAGCATCACCATATATTATATTGCACTGTTCGCATGCTAAATTACATCTAGAAGTAATATAAAATTGAACATAAATCGGTGAGGATTTAGTGATTACTTGTTTTGCTAAACTCAATTTTTGTTTTAAATTAAAAATACTCATTTTTTTACCAATGCAATTATAGAAGATCCAAAGAATCTAAATTTAATTATATAAAAATCTAAAAAAAATAAAATTTCTAAAATTTTCTTTACTATTATGTTACTAGTTTCCATACCACGCTTTATAATAGATTTTTTATCTTGTTCAAATAATGTCAATATTGTTGTTCTTATAAACAACAATGGCACCAATAAAAAGCCCCAATAATACATTCTAACAATTTTTAATTTATTTTTATCCATCACTTTTGACAATGTTTTAGTATTGTATCGTCTAATATGACCCACTGCGTGGTCATATTTTGAAAATAATGAAGGTATTGATGGTACATTTAAGATTAAAAATCCATTTTTTTTTAGGTAAAATTTACAATCTCTTATAAAGGAACTATCGTTCTGAATATGCTCTAAAACGTCTAAAAGAAATATTATATCATACTTATTTTTAAATTTTTTATTCTTAATTTTAATATCATGAACATAATATTTTCCTCTCAAAAATTTTTTTTTATTCCTCTTTTCAATGTCAAATTGATCAACTGAAAAATTAGATATTGACTCCATTCTGTTACTAAAATTTCCTTTACCTGCGCCAATATCTGCACAGACAAAATTTTTATTTAAGTCTATTTTACTTTTCAAGAATAATTCTTTTATTATATTAAATCTCCACTTAATCCATACATTCTTATCATCAGCAACTTTATGCCATGTATTATCTGTTGTATTATATTTTTTTTTCTTTAACATATTAATCGTATTATATTACAAAAGACTTATAACTCAAATTTTATATAAAATGTTCAAAATACTTGTTACAGGTTCATCGGGTTTTGTTGGTGAAGAGCTCGTAGATAAACTGACAAAATCAAATCATAGCGTTATTGGGATAGACAATTTTGAGCCTTCAGATCCTGAAAAAAAAAAATATGAGTTAAAAAATTTTTTTTTTGAAAAAGCAGATATTAGAAATAATTTAAAAAATTTAGACAAAATTTTTAAAAAATATAAACCTCAAATTATTGTTCATTGTGCTTCTAAAATCTTAGATACTAATGACAAAAAAGTGGTATGGGATACTAATTATTTCGCTACTAGAGATATATTAAAACTAAGTATTGAGCATAAAATCAAAAAGTTCATATTTGTTTCAACTTTTTCAATTTTTCAAAAATCGTATAATTTTCCGGTGGATGAAAATGAACCACCATCATACAAAACAGTTTATGGTGAAACGAAATTTAAAACTGAGAAATTAATAATGGAATCAAAATTTGAGGGAGATATTTGTATTCTAAGATGTCCAATTATATTAGGTAAACACCGGTCTTTTAGATTTGGGGTTTTATTTTCAATGATTAAAAATAACTTTAATGTACCTCTTATTGGAGAATGTAAAAACAAGATAAGCTTTGTTCACGTAGCTGATGTATGTAAAGCAATTGAGTTATTTTTTAATGTTAATGGAAAGTATATATTTAATGTTGCAGCAGATGAATCAGAAGAATTTCAATTAATTTTAACACGTTTGATTAACAAAACTAATTCTAAGTCAAAACTTAGATTTTTTAATAAATTTTTAGGAAATCTTTTATTCGATATTGCTGTTTTCTTTAGATTAATACCCTATACATCTTATCATAGAAAAATTTTTAATTATTCAATTGTATTAAACACTAGCAAAATTAAGAAAGTGTTAAAATGGAAACCAGACTATTCAATTGAAAAAATGTTTTACGAAAATTACCTTAATTTTGATAAAGTAAAAAATGAAAATTTAGACTCTTTCAGCAAAAAAAAGGCAAAAGAATGACTCATAGGAATTATAAAATACTTTATATAAAATCTACTTATTATTTCTTGATAAAATATAAATTTTTCTCTGCATGAATTTATTTAGCTGCAATATACTTATCATTGATCCCAAAATGTGAAGAACACTAGCTAAGTTTATGGACAAAATTATTAAAAAGATTTTAAATATTGATTTAACGTTTTTAATAGTTTCAACAAGAATAGCAATATTGATAATAATAATAATGGTACTTAAAAAAAATAATTTATCATTTGGGTTTTCAAGAAAATAAAATATTAAGGACAAAATTAAAAAAAAAACTATTGGAAATGATGGGATTAGGCCCTTAATTCCCTTATCAAAACTAGTAGCTTCTATAAGTGCAGTTCCAAAAGATAGTCTTTGAAAAAAAAACTTAATTAAAGACCTCTCTTTATGAAATAAAAAAGATTTGGGGGAAAAAATAACTTTTAAATCTTTATTTTTTCTACGGATCCTATCAAAAAATTCTTGATCTTCCTGAAAATATTTTTCTTCATTCATTCCATTATTATTAATAAAGAATTTTCTTTTCATTAATATGTTGCAGGAAGCTAACCAGTCTTTACATACTCTTTTAGGGCCTAATGACTTTCTGTAATTTAGATGTCCTGTGATAAAAAAAGACTTTTTACAATAATGGCTTATCATTTCATTAAATTTTTGATTTTTGAAAGGTATATCTGGTCCACCAACAACATCAGCATTGTCTTCCTTTAAAGTTTTTAATCCATTTTTGAGCCAATTTTTCGGTGGGTAGGCGTCACTATCTATAAATGCAATATATTTAGATTTAATTTTTTTTGCAGCAAAATTTCTTTTTGCTGACATATTTTTTTTCCCCATTATAAATTTAGATACTCTATATTTTGTAAAAGAGATGTTTTCTTTATTATCGAAATCAAGCACGATGCTAACTTGAAAGTTTTTAAAATTAAGATTGTTCAATTTCTTAAGACAAAATTTTAGTTCCTCACCAATTGTTATTGATGGTATAATAATATTTACATGACTTGCTTTCATCAATTTATTAATAATTTGTAAATGCAGCTTTTAGAAGGGAAGGTTGATATCTCCAGTTACCTAAAATATTATAAGTTAAAGCACACTCATAAGAACAATTGCAATTAGTATCTTTTATAAACTTTTTTATTTCTTTATTTTTTTCACTATTCCAAACTTTCATAAAATTCATATCATTATCTCTTAAATTACCTACCATTTTGTTTTCTAAAATTTCACATGGATAAACTATTCCTTTTGCACTAATTATTCCAAATAATCCACTTGCGTGGCATGGACTTATATATTTAGGTTTTAAATACATTTTTTTTGTTAGTGAATATGAAATTTTATCTTTTTTGTTATGAAGTTTTCCTTGTAAAGATTTGAGGTTATAATTTTTTATTACCCCTTTTTCACAATCTTCAGTTATTTTATTACTTAGCCAACTATATGCATTAAAAATTTCTTCCTTTTTTTCATTAGGAGTTTTAAATACTCCCTCGTCTCTAACAATAGTGCACTTAATGCTTTCAATTTTGCAGTCTTTTACCAAAAAATTATAAAAATTTTTAATATTTTTACAATTCTCATGATTAACGGTCACATTAATTACAGGAGTAATATTTTTACTTATTTTCTTAAGTCTATTATAGGTATCCAAACAACTATTAAATAAATTATCAATTTTTCTAACCCTATCGTGCTCATCAGGATAATCATCGATAGAAATTTGAAAAGTCATTTCTGTTTTAGGACTAAACAAATTTATATCCCTTGCTAACTTTTCAACCCTGTCAGGTAAACTTGCATTAGTAGTAATGTATATTGACTGAACAGTAGTATACTTAATATAAAGTTTTACAATCTCAGCAAGATCCTTACGGGCGAAAGGTTCTCCGCCAGTTAAATTTACATTAAGTAATGATTTTCCTAAACTTTTTACTAATTTTTCAATTTCTTGTACACTCAATTCAGACTTGAATGTTTCAGGATCATCAAAATCTATAAAACAAAATGAACATCTTGCGTTACATCTGTTTGTTACGAAATGCACAAGGCTGACTGGTTCGTTTCTTTTTAAATAAACATTATTTAAAACCCTAAAAAGATTTGTTTTTTTTGTAAGCATTTAAAATCAAATTTTATTATGTTTTTATATAAATAAAATTAATAAATTATCTAACACTTATAATACCAATTGTTCCAGAATTATTTTCTAATGCAAGCAGAATGCTATTATTATTTGTGTTATATGCTATATCTCTTATCCTTTTTTTTATCCTAATTCTTTCCATTGTTACTATTCTTGAATACCCATCTTTGAAATTTACCCTATAAATACTACCAGCCCTCAAACTAGTCACTAAATAAGAACCCTTCCATCTTGGTGAGAAATTGTCAGGCAACTCAAATATCTGTGATATTCCTATTGATGGCACAAAAGAATAAATTGGTTCCTCAAAGCTATAATTGAAATGATTTTTTAAGAACTTATATTTAGCATTGTTTTTAACTTTATCACCATAATTTTCTCCATAGGATGCTTTAGGCCAACCATAATTTTTTCCTTTTTTAATCAAGTTGATTTCATCTCCCCCCCTAGGCCCATGTTCAGTTGAAATAATAAAATTATCTTTTGTAACCAATAATCCCTGAGGATTACGATGTCCAGTTGAGTAAATTTCCGAATTTTTATTATTAAGATTTATTTCAATAATATCAGCATGTTTATATTCAATATCCTGTCCCCATTGATTTAGTACTTGTTCACTAATTTTTTCCTTTCTTATGACTGTAAGAAAAAGAAAATTATTATCATTTTTCTTTAAAAAGGCCATCCGTCCACCTGTCAAATTTTGATTACATTCAAATTTTTTTTCAACAGTTTGGGAATAAACTTCATCAAATTTAAGAAAATCTATATCAATTTTTGCTGCAAAAATTGAATGACTTCTGCAGCTTTCATTATTTTTTCTGAATGATAGATATATTTTATTATTATGAATCAATGTATCCCCAATAGTGATGCCTTCTGGAAGGTTATTTTTTAAAGTTATCCTATTACTTTTTTTATTTATAAGATCTTTATAGTTAAAATATGAAATATTACCATTAATAGTAGTTATTATTACCTTGTTGTTATATGACTCTATATAAAAAGGCGAAACATCCTCACTATCACGGACGTTATTTAATTTATAAATTTTATTTTTTTTAATTTTTGTTTTATTTTTAAGTTGTACTTCTAAGAAGTCAAGATTTAAAAATTGCGTTGATGGGAAAATTAATTCATTTACTAGATCTTTTGCTAAAGCTAATTCGTTATTCCTCACTGAAATTTCTTTATTTCTTCTTTCAGCTGCATCTAATTTTTCTGTAATTTTTAAAACTGGAAAAAAGGATCTAGTTAAATAAATAATATTATAGTTAAAAATTTTGTAATTTTTTCCACTCTTAAAAAAAATCTCAGCCTTTTCTTTAAAGGTATTATTTATACTTATTATTACATTTAAAGCTAAAATAACAAAACACAAAGCCAAAAATGTTGACATAAATATTATAAAAAGTTTTTTTATCATTTTAGTCTTGTAATAGTGCCTTCAAATGGTATTCCGAACTTTCTCTTAATGCGTTCAAATCATAACCACCCTCTAGAATTGAAACGACTCTATTATCAGTATATTCGTTAACAATTTTAAGAGTTCTTTTCGTAATATCATAAAAGTCTTCAGATTTTAATTTAAATTGTGCTAGTGGATCATCTTGATGCGCGTCAAATCCAGCAGAAAATAATAAAAATTCTGGCTTAAATTCCTTAAGTTTTTTCAAAACATGTTCATATGCACACATGTACTCCTCTGAGTTTGTTCCAGCTGGTAAAGGAATGTTTAAAATATTATCATGTTTACCTTTTTCATTATTTGTACCTGTTCCTGGATAAAAGGGATATTGATGAGTTGATACATATAAAACTTTTTCATTATCGTAAAAAATATCTTGCGTGCCATTTCCATGATGAACATCGAAATCTATTATAGCAATTTTACTAAGTTTATATTTTTCTATAAGATAATGAGCCCCAACTGCCACATTATTGTATATACAAAATCCCATTGCTTTATCTTTTTCTGCATGGTGCCCGGGTGGTCTTACAGGACAGAAAACATTTTTAAACTCTTTATTCTGAACACTATCAATAGCAGTTATTATAGATGCAACTGCATCTGATGAAGCTTGTCTACTACCTGGAGACACAATGGTATCGCCATCTAAAAAATGCAAACCCTTTTTTGGAAAGGAATTTTTTACCTCATCAATATAATCAGATTTATGAGCAATTTTTAAATATTTAGTGTCAAATTTACATGGTTTTTTCCAAATCAATTTTTTGTTTTTTTTTAGGTTTTCAATTACGACCGAAACACGATCTGCTCTTTCAGGATGACCTTGTCCGGTGTCGTGATTTAAATAACTGTCTGTAGTAATAATTCCTGTTTTCACTTAAAATAACTTACCAAAATATTTTTATATATTTTAGTTAATTTTTTTAAGTCAGAAACAGATACACTTTCATCTATTTTGTGCATTGTCTTACCTACTAAGCCAAATTCTAAACAAGGCGCAATATTCTTTATAAATCTTGCATCAGATGTACCGCCAGAGGTAGATAGTTTTGGTTTAAGACCAGTGACTTTTTTAATGATGTTTTGAACCATATAAGTAGTTTTATTTGGCTTAGTCAAAAACGCTTCGCCTGAAACTTCATAACTTACTTTAAATCTAGATTTATTGGCTTTCGTAACTGCTTTAAATATTTTACCAAGTTTACTCTTTAGAGAACCAGACGAGTGTCTATCATTAAATCTAACATTAAAAACAGCCTCAGCAGATCCAGGAATTACATTATCCGCATGATTATCAATATTAATTTTTATTACCTCAAGATTAGATGGTTGAAAGTTTTTTGTTCCTTTATCAAGTTTTAAATCCTTAATTTTTTTTAAAATTTTAATTAATGTATTTGAGGGATTATTAGCTCTGTGTGGATAAGCAACATGACCCTGCGAACCTATAATAGTAAGCCTACCTGTTAAACTTCCTCTTCTTCCAATTTTTATCATTTCTCCAAGTTTATTTGGATTAGTTGGTTCACCCACTATACAAAAATTAATTTTTTCTCTTTTTCTTTTTAAATATTTTATAAGTCTTTTTGTTCCATTCACCGCTATTCCTTCCTCATCCCCTGTAATTAACAAACTAATTGAACCTTTAAAATTTTTATTTTCATTTTTAAATCTACTTACTGCAGCCACAAAACATGCAATTGATGCTTTCATATCATTAGCACCACGTCCAATTAATTTTTTATTTCTTATAATTGGTTTAAAGGGGTTGGTGGTCCAGTTTTTTACATTACCTGGAGGAACTACATCTGTATGTCCTGCATAACAAAAATTTGGGGAAGATTTTCCAAGTTTTGCATAAAGGTTTTTTATATTTTTAAAATTAATAATTTTACAGTTAAAACCTATAGATCTTAAATTTTTAGCTAATAAATTTATAGCTCCAGCATCTTTGGGTGTGATACTAGGTTTACGAATTAAATCTTTTGCTAACTTTAATTCACTTATTTGCATGATTTTAATCTCTTAACAAATCGTTTATAGAAGTTTTACTTCTAGTTTTCTCATCTACTTTTTTTACAATTACCACACAATATAGCGATGGTCCTTTAGGATTATTTTTACTTGGCATTGAGCCTGGAACAACAACAGAATAGGCAGGAACCTTACCATGGTGAATTTCACCAGTTGCACGATCAACTATTCTAGTTGATGCGCCAATATAAACGCCCATTGACAGTACCGATCCTTTTTCAACAATTACACCTTCCGCTATTTCTGCTCTTGCTCCTAAAAAACAATTGTCCTCTACAATTGTAGGATTTGCTTGCATTGGTTCTAAGACACCTCCAATACCAGCACCACCAGAAATATGACAATTTTTTCCAACCTGCGCACATGATCCAACAGATGCCCATGTATCTATCATTGTTCCCTCGTCGACGTAAGCTCCAACATTTATAAACGAAGGCATTAAAACAACATTCTTTGCTATGTGAGCTCCTTTTCTAATTACGCCATTTGGTACATATCTAAATCCAGCTTTCTTAACTTGTTCTTCACTCCATCCTTGTGTCTTTCCATCAACTTTATCGTACCAAGTAGAGTAAGGACCTTTTGATGCTTTCATTTTGTTTACCCGAAAACTTAAAAGTATGGCTTTTTTAATCCATTGATTGACTTGCCATTTGTTATCCTTTTTTTCGGCAACTCTGATTTTACCGTTATCTAACAAGTCAATAGTTTCACGCACTAAATCATTTAGCGCTTTATCTGAACTATCAATTTTATCTTTTTTTTCAAAAGCTTCATTTATAGTTTTTTCAATTTTTTCTAAGTTCATTTATTTCCTTTAAAAAATTTGTTAAATTAGTTGTTTTATAATTTATAAAATTTTCATCTGAATATTTTGCAGCCCAAGGTTCTTT
>CACLSS010000010.1 GCA_902609645.1 uncultured Pelagibacteraceae bacterium
TGTGGGTATCTGTTTTGGTTTCAAAAACATCCGGCAGAGATGAGAAAAAAGATGGCCAACCAGAGCCACTTTCGTACTTCATTGTTGAACTAAAAAGTTTTACTCCACACCCAGCGCAATGATAATCCCCTTCCCTTTTTTCCTGATTTAAGTGGCTAGATCCAGGGGCTTCTGTACCTTCTTCTTTTAAAATATAATTTTGCTCAGGAGTTAAATCACTGTTCCATTTATTGCTCATTACAACACATTATATCATTTTTGCTGTGTTAAAAATGGAGCAAATTGTTATTGACTTTGTCATGTTAAATCTAATATAATTTCAAAATTAGCGCTGATTTAAGACAAATTGCGAGCGCTTTAAAAAATCCGCTAAAGCGTTAGATCTTTCGAGACCACCGCTTTAGTCGGTGGTTTTTTTTTGAAATAGTCTCAAATTAAAACCGGGCATTTGAACTGTATTGTACGCCTGACATTTCGTCGAAGTACTAAAAAAGGAGAAAAAAAATGGGAAATAAAATAAAAAATCCAGAAACTATAGGTTTGCATGGAGGAGAATATAGAAGTGATCCTGCTACTACATCGGTAGCGGTTCCAATATATCAAACGACTTCATATCAATTTAAAGATACAAAAACAGCAGCAAACTTGTTTGCATTAAAAGAGTTTGGAAATATTTACACAAGAATAAATAATCCAACTTGCGATATTCTAGAAAAAAGAGTCGCGGCACTTGAGGGTGGATTAGCTGCGGTAGCAGTTGGTTCAGGTCAAGCTGCCTCTGCATTCTGCGTTCAAAATGTTTGTCAGGCTGGAGATAATATTGTCTCTTCAACTGACTTATATGGTGGAACAGTAAATCTTTTTAAAAATACTTTACGTATGCAAGGTATTGAAGTTAGATTTGCTGACCCTAAAGATCCTAAAAATTTTGAAAAACTAACAGATGAAAAAACAAGAGCTTACTACGGTGAGTCTTGTCCAAATCCTTCTCTTAGAATTTTTCCAATTAAGGAAGTCGCGGACATTGGGAGGAAGCACGGTGTACCATTAATAATTGACAATACTGCAGCTCCAGTTATTTGCAGACCATTAGAACATGGCGCTGCTGTGGTAATGCACTCTTTAACAAAATATATTGGAGGACATGGAACAACAATTGGTGGAATTATTGTTGATGGAGGAAACTTTGATTGGGCAGCGAACCCTAAAAAGCAACCTTTGTTTAATGAACCAGACCCGAGTTACAACGGAGCAATCTGGGGAAGAGATGTTCCAAAAATGACAGGAGCAAATGTTGCGTTTGCGATAAGAGCCCGTGTTGTTTTACTTAGAGATCTTGGAGCACCACTATCACCTTTCAACGCTTTCCAAATAATTCAAGGATTAGAAACTGTGGCTATAAGAATGAAGCAACACTGTGCTAACGCAGAAAAAGTTGTTAAGTTTTTAGAGACACAAAAGAAAGTTAAGAACGTGATTTATCCAACAAATCACCAAGGTGAAATAAGAGATAGAGCTAAAAGATATATGAAGGGTGGTTATGGTTCTTTAGTTGGAATGGACTTAGGTAGTTTAGAGGCTGGGTCAAAATTCATAAACAACCTTAAACTTTTATATCACGTTGCTAACATTGGAGATGCGAGAAGTTTAGCTATACATCCTGCATCTACTACTCATGGTCAGCTAAACGAAAAACAATTAGCTGAGGCTGGGGTTACACCTGGATATGTAAGACTTTCTATCGGTATTGAACATCCTGATGATATTATTGCCGATATCGAACAGGCATTAGCAGCATAAAAAAATTCTTTTTAGTACGTCAAGTAGCACACTTGACGTACTAATTCTTTAATCTACAAACGTATTATGCTCAAATTTCTTAAACTGTTTGTAATTATTTTATTTCTTAATCAAAGCTCAGCAAAAGCAGATTTTGTTAAACCAAATAGCGACATCAAGCCTGATGAAGTAATAAAAATTCAGCTTAAAAGTTTAATGAAAAATGATGTCCCTTCAAAAGATAATGGGATTAAACAAACGTGGGAGTTTGCTCACCCAAGTAATCAACGATTTACTGGTCCATTGGATAATTTTACAAAAATGATTAAAGGTGACTCTTATAAAATGTTAATTGGTCATATTGGTCATGAAATTTCTGAAATAGATAATGACAATAAAAAGGCCTTGTATGAGGTAATTATCTTGGGACCAGAAAAAAAATACTTTAAATTTAGATGGCAGGTTGAAAAGTTTTTAGAAGATGGTCCGTTGAAAAATTGTTGGCTAACTACGGTGGTTTCTCAGCCAATTCCAATGGGGTCTTCAACCTAAATTAACTAGATGAAATCAATATTTTTTGATAATTTTAAACAGTGAAAAAAAAATACTCCATATATAGCTTAGTAAAAAATTCACTTTCTGATAATCAAAATTGGAAAAAGATGTGGCGTAATCCAGAGCCTAGAAAATTCTATGACGTAATTATTGTTGGAGGTGGAGGACACGGTCTTGGTACAGCTTATTATCTTGCAAAAGAACATGGTCTAAAAAATATTGCTGTTATTGAAAAAGGTTGGTTAGGCGGAGGTAATACAGGTCGTAACACAACAATTATAAGATCAAATTATCTTTGGGATGAAAGTGCACATTTATACGAACATTCATTGAAACTTTGGGAAAGTTTATCTTCAGAATTAAATTACAACATTATGTTCAGCCAAAGAGGTGTTTTAAATCTTGCTCACAATGAGCACGACGTTAAAGAAATTAGAAGAAGAGTAAGTGCAAATAAATTAAATGGTATAGACTCTGAATGGGTTGATCCACATCAAATAAAAAAATTAGTACCGATAATGAATACTGAAAATTGCAGATATCCTGTCTTAGGGGCTTCTTATCAACCACGAGCAGGTGTTGCACGTCACGATGCAGTTGCTTGGGGCTATGCGATGAGAGCGGATGAATTAGGAGTAGACATAATACAAAATTGTGAAGTTAAAAAAATAAGAACAGCTAAAGGAAAAGTGCAAGGGGTTGAAACATCCAAAGGTTTTATTAGATCAAATAGAGTTGGTGTTGTTGCTTCTGGTCACACAAGTGTTTTAGCAGCAACTGCCGGAATTAAATTACCGCTTCAAAGTAAAGCTCTGCAAGCATTAGTGTCTGAACCCATTAAGCCTGTGATCAATACAGTTGTTATGTCGAACGCTGTACACGCTTATGTAAGTCAATCTGATAAAGGTGAACTTGTTATTGGTGCAGGAACTGACGGATATAATTCTTACACTCAAAGAGGTGGTTATAATATTATTGAAGATACGATCAGAGCAATAGTTGAGCTCTATCCGATCTTTGGAAAAATGAAAATGCTCAGACAATGGGGTGGCATTGTAGATATAACTCCAGATGCAAGTCCAATACTTAGTAAATGTGAAGTAGAAGGATTGTATTTTAATTGTGGATGGGGAACAGGCGGTTTTAAAGCAACACCAGGAAGTGCAAATGTTTTTGCACATACAATAGCAAAAAACAAAGCTCATAAAATTAATGCTCCATTTAGTGTAGATCGATTTGTAAGTGGAAGATTAGTAGATGAACACGGAGCTGCAGCTGTAGCACATTAAATGTTTACTATAAGATGCCCTTATTGTGGAGAAAGAGATCAATCTGAATTCTCTAATGGTGGTGAGGCTCACGTAGCAAGACCCAAAGACCCTGAACAAATAAGTGATAGAGAGTGGTCTGAATATGTTTTCATTCGTGCAAATCCAAAAGGAATTTATTACGAACGTTGGGTTCATACTCATGGATGCAAAAAATGGTTTAACGCAGTAAGAAACACTTCAACAGATGAAATATTAAAAGTTTATAAAATGGGAGAGGCCCCTCCTCCATTAAAAGGATTTAAAAATACAATAAAAACACCATCTGGAGAACCAGATGTTGGTTCAGGCAATTTTTCGGTGAAAAAACCATGAAAAAAATTATAACTCTTTTTTTAATCACATTTTTTTTCTCTTTATTCTCTGAAAATATAAATGCAGAAAAGTCTAATAAAGTAGAGACTAATAAAGCCACAAGCGATGAAGTTTCTGATCAATTAAAAAAGCTTTTGGACCTTTATAAAGATGGCGTAATCACCGGATATGAATATGAAAGGGAAAAAAAGAAATTACTAAAGTAGAAAATATGACTGAAAGTAAAATATATTTTAAATTTGATGGAAAAAAATATGCTGGTAATCAGGGCGATACTATTGCCGCTGCTTTATTAAGAAATAACGTAAGATTAATTGGACGAAGTTTTAAATATCATAGACCAAGAGGTATTTATACATGTGGAATTGAAGAGCCTAATGCATTAGTTCAAATTATAAACGAACATAATGAACCTAACGTAAGAGCGACTGTAAAAAAAATCTACGAAGGAATGATTGTTAAAAGCCAAAACCGTTGGCCTTCATTAAAAACAGATTTAGGGTCAATAAATAATATTTTATCACCAATTTTTTCTGCGGGTTTTTATTACAAAACGTTCATGGGACCTAAGGGATTTTGGAAAAATGTATATGAGCCTTTGATCAGAAGAACAGCTGGGTTAGGAAAGCCTCCGAAAGAATTTAAATCAAAAAGCATCCATCAACATCATAACGTCGACATTATTATCGTTGGTGGGGGTTTAAGTGGTCTTTTAGCGGCTAGAAAATTTGCAGGTACAAATTATGATGTTTTGATGGTTGAAAGAGAAGATGCTTTGGGCGGTGTTTTAAAAAATGCGGATAAAATAAAATCTATCAACGATCAACCTAAAGACGAATGGTTAGAAAAAACTGAAAGATTAATTAGGAATTCAAGTAATATAAAAATATTAAAAAATACTTTGGTCACCACATATAATTTTAGTGATCATCTAATTGCATTAGAGGATAAAAATGTTGGAAAGCCTCAAGATAACGAAAAACCAGAGTTAGTTTTACATAAAATTAGAACGAAGCACACTATTTTAGCGAACGGGCATATTGAAAGATTTATTACTTTTAGAAATAACGATTTACCTGGAGTGATGCTTGCAGCATCTTTTGAAAAATATTTAAATAGATACGGTGTTGTTCCTGATGAAAGCCCTGTTATTTTTACAAATAATTCATCAACCTATAGTCTATTAAAATCACTTACAGATCTAGGTCACAAGCCAAAAGCTTATGTTGATATTAGAGATCAAAAAAATATTGAAAAAGAGACAATAGACCTTCTGGAAAAATTCAATATTCCTTTCTATCCAAAATCTGAAATTGAAGGTTGTGAGGGACAAAAAGAAGTTAAAAAGGTTTCTATAAGAACTAAAAAAAATCAAATTAGTAAAATCAAAACCTCAATGCTGTGTGTGTCAGGTGGTTTTAATCCAGATATTCATTTGTTTACTCAATCAAAAGGTCTTTTAAAATGGGACAAGGAACATTTAACCTTTAAACCAGATAGAATTTTCCAAAAAACAATTACTCTGGGATCTGTAAGCGGTAACTTTAGCTACGAAAAACTTTTAGTAGAAGTTGAAAATAAATTAAGTGAATTTGAAGGTCTAAATGAACTCGAAGTAAAGTTTGAACTTAACGGGCCCGGAAAATTTCAAATTAAAGAGCTTTGGGAAACTAAACACGAAAAAAAATCACTATGGTCTAAATCATTTATCGATCTTCAAAACGATGTAACTACGAAAGACTTAAGACAAGCAGTTAATGAAGGCTTTAATAGAATTGAACATTTAAAAAGATTTACAACAAATAGTATGGGAACTGATCAAGGAAAAATTAGTAGTATTAATGCACTTGGAATTGTCTCGAAAATATTAAAGAAAGATATTTCTGAAGTTGGAACAACAACTTATAGACCTCCTTATAGTCCTGTTAATTTTTCTGCTATAGCTGGAAGAAGTACATATGAATTTTATGATCCAGAAAGAAAAACACCATTACATTCTTGGCATGTGAAACAGAACGCTGTTTTTGAAAATGTTGGACAGTGGAAAAGACCTTGGTACTTCAAAAAATCTGAAGATGAAACGATGCATCAGGCTGTTCAAAGAGAAGCTGAGCAAGTTAGAAAGGCCGCTGGTATTTTGGATGGATCGACACTTGGTAAAATTGAAATTAAAGGTAAGGATGCCCTAACTTTTGTAAATCTAATGTACACAAATAGTTTTACAAAAATGAAACCTAAGACAGGGAGATACGCTCTTATGTTGGGAGAAGATGGAATGGTTAAAGATGATGGAATTGTTTGTAAAATAAATGATCAACATTTTATAGTCACTACAACAACCGGTAATGCTGCAAGTGTTTTAGCTCACATGGAAGAATACGCGCAAACCGAGTGGCCAAATTTAAATGTGTATATGAATTCAATTACAGAACAATTTGCTACGTTTAATCTTAGCGGGCCAAAATCAAGAGTAATAATGAGTAGAGTTTTTAATGATATCGATTTTTCAAATGACCAGTTTCCATTTATGAGCTTTAATAATTTTAAATATTTAGATACAGAAATTAGAATTTTACGAGCAAGTTTTACAGGAGAATTAGGATATGAAATCTACGTTCCACCTAGTCATGCTTTAAAACTTTGGCAGAAAATTTTTATATATAGTAGAGACTTTGATTTAGTCCCTTATGGAACAGAGACTATGCATCTTTTAAGAGCTGAAAAAGGTTACATCATTGTAGGTCAGGATACAGATGGAACCGTAACTCCACTTGATCTGAATTTGAATTGGATGATTGGTAAAAAGAAAAAGGACTTTATCGGTAAAAGATCTTTAACTAGAACTGATATTGTAAGAGAAACTAGAAAACAACTTGTTGGACTTGTTCCTATTGATAAAACTTTAGGAATTGAAGAAGGTCAGCATGTTATCGAACAAAAAGACTTGTCTTTGCCAATTAAAGATCCTGTAGATATGCTTGGTCATGTAACATCAAGTTATTTTAGTCCGAATTTAAATCACTCAGTTGCTATGGCTCTCATAAGAGGTGGTAAAAGAAAAATTGGTAGCCGTCTTTTTGTTTCAACAGAAAATTTAAATACTATTGCGGTTGAAGTAGTAGAACCTAATTTTATTGATCCTAAAAATGAAAGGATGATGTTATGACAACCTTAACCTACAAAGATGGTATTGAAATAAACCAAGTTACACGTCAGCAAATTACTTTAAGAGGTAAAGGTGATGGAGCTTTTGCATTTGCTGTTAACAAAGAAGTCTCACTCCTTCCGCCTTCAGACAACTTAAGGATGGTTGATAATGATCGTTTTATCTTTGCTAAGCAATCTTTTGACCAATGGGTATTGATTGCAAAGAATAAAGAGGAAGATCAAGAAATCTTAAGAATGGTTTCGGAGATTAATAAAAATGATGTAATGCTAGCCTCTAATTACTCTGAGGGTCAATCTTATTTTGAAATTAGTGGCGAAGATAAAGACCACTATTTAAATAAATTAACCCACTTTGATTTTAGAAATAAAAAGTTTCCAGCCTCAACAATGGTCCAAACTTTAGTAGCCAGAATTGATTGCTGTATATATAAACTTGAAGATAAATATTTAATAACTTGTGGTAAATCTTTTGAAGATTATTTAAGAGATCGCTTGTTAGACTCGGTAAACTTATAATGAAAAAACAAAAAAACGTATTAGGTGAAATTTTAGAGAGCTGTTCAACTGATCCAATAACTGGTTGGTATAGAGATGGTTGTTGTAATACAGACGAAAATGACCGTGGACTTCATACAGTTTGCGTAAAAGTAAATGATGAGTTTTTGAGATGGTGTAAGGAAGCAGGTAACGACTTAATTACACCTCATCCAGAGTTTGGTTTTCCAGGACTTAAAGATGGAGACAAGTGGTGTGTTTGTGCGAGTTGGTATGCAAGAGCACTTGAAGCAGGAAAAGGTTGTCCGATTTATTTAAAAGCCACACACGAAAAAACTTTAGAATTAGTAAAAATAGAAAAATTAAAAGAATTTGCAGTAGATCTTTCTTAGATCTACATATCAATTATCATTGTATCTTTAGATCCACCACCTTGTGAACTATTTACAATCGTACTTCCTTTTTTTAAAGCCACTCTTGTTAATCCACCCGTCGTAACCCAGGTAGACTTTCCACTTAATATAAATGGTCTTAAGTCTAAGTGCCGAGGCTCTATACTATTATCAGTGATAGTTGGTGTTGTTGAAAGAATTTCCAAAGGCTGAGCAATATAATTCCTTGGATTTTTTAATATATTTTTTTTCATTGCTTCTCTATTTTTTTTAGAAGCATGTGGCCCAATTAAAATACCTGCGCCACCTGAGCCATTTGTTGGTTTTACAACGAACTTAGAAATATTTTCTATCACATGTTCTCTGTGAATTTTTTCACTACAAAGTAAAGTTTCAACTTGTTGTATTTTTGGTTGCTCTCCTAAATAATAAACAATCATTTTATCGACGTAAGAATAAATTGCTTTGTCATCTGCTATACCTGTTCCTGGAGCATTTAAAATTCCAACGTTACCTTTTCTCCAGGCTTTAAATAATCCTGGAACTCCAATCAATGAACCTTTGAAAAAGGCTTTAGGATCTAGAAAAGTATCATCAAGTCTTCTATAGATACAATCAACTTTTAATTTTCCTCTGACTGTTTTCATGTAAACAATATCTTTTTCTACAAATAAATCTTTTCCTTCGACTAGCGCGATACCCATTTGCTCAGATAAAAATCTATGCTCAAAATATGCAGAGTTTGCTCTTCCTGGAGTTAAAACACACATGTGAGGATCTTTGGTTTTTTTTGGAATACATTCGAGCATACAGTGATAGAGTTTGTTTGGGTATTGATGAATATCTGAAACTTTATATCTAGTAAATAATTCAGGGAAGACATCTCTCATTACCATTCGGTTCTCTAACATGTAAGAGATCCCTGAAGGGACCCGCAAGTTATCTTCCAAAACTAAAAAATCCCCTTTAATATTTCTTATTAAATCAATACCAGAAATATTTGACCACGCTTTATGCTTTGGGGAAAAACCGTCACACTCTTTTAAATAATAAGGGGATTTAAAAACTAACTCCTTTGGGATGACATTGTCTTTAAATATTTTTTTATCATTATAAACATCGTCAATAAAAAGATTTAAAGCTTTTACCCTTTGTAACAAACCTTTTGAAACTTTTGACCAATCTCTTTTTGGAATAATTCTTGGAATAATATCTAGTGGCCACTTTTTTTCTTGAGCTTTTTTTCCTGATGAATAAACACGAAAATTTATACCTCTTGCGTTAATAGTACTTGCGCAGTTCCTTTCAATTTCTTGTAGTTTTTTGCTGCCAATTTTTTCGAGAATATTTGAGATTACCTTAGCTTGCTTCCTAAGCTTATTGTCTTCACCTAGATATTCATCATAAGTGGTGTCCGAGTCGTATTTATCCCAAAGTGATCCCATAAACATTCTTTCATTGTTAACAATTATGCAAAACAAGCAATTGCATTAATTAGATAGCTGGCATGCTATTATTAATTTGTATATTTATAATTTTTTAATTAAGTATTCGTACATGACATATTGTATCGGAATCAAGACAAAAGAAGGTTTAGTTTTTGCATCAGACTCAAGAACAAATGCTGGAATGGATAACGTCAATATCTATTCTAAGATGTTTACACACGATGTTGATGATAGAACAATAGTTATAATTACTTCAGGAAACTTAGGCACATCGCAGGCTGTGTATAAATCTATAGAAAAAGATTTAAAAAGTAAGTCTGGAACGAATCTTAACACCTGTAAAGATTTTGAACAGATCGCAAGCTATTTAGGTAAATTAAACATAAAACATTCATCACCTGACGGTGTCAATACGGACATACTTACTCTTGGAGCAACATTTATTATTGGTGGCCAAATTAAAGGTCAACCTCAAGAAATTTATTTAGTTTATCCGCAGGGAAATTTTATTAGACCAGCAGATAGCAAACCTTATTTAGTAATTGGTGAGGTTAAGTATGGAAAACCTATTCTAGATAGAGTTATAACGCCGAGTGTAAAAATTGGTGACGCTGCAAGATGTGCTTTAATTTCGATGGACTCAACTTTAAAAAGTGATTTAACCGTGGGGCCTCCGATTGATTTTGCTATTTACAAAAAGGATACAAATAAGATTGCATCATTAAAGTGTTTAAATACTTCGGATGAGGATTATTACAAGGTCTGTAATCAGTGGTCAGACAAAGTTGTTAAACTATTCGATACATTTCCAAGATTTGACTGGGAAATATAAAAATTTTTTTAATCAGATTAGTATCTAAAAACATATCTTCTAGTATTAAATCCGTAAAAGATAATTGCTAGAGTAATTATAACCCCGCCAATAATTGTATTGTTATTTGGAACCTCATTAATTCCAAATAGAGGAAGCCAAACCCAAAAAATACCACCTAAAATTTCTGTAAGAGATAACAAAGTTAAGTCTGCAGCTGGTAAATATTTTGATTTTGCTGAATATAAAATTAGTGCTGAACAAACTATAAATCCATGTAGTGAAGAAAGTGAAGTATTTTTTAAAGACATTAAAACATTACTGTCATTAAAAAATATAACTAATAAAGAAATTATGGCTGCAAAAATTCCCGCTATAGATACGGTCGTAAGTTTAGGAGTATTTTTTTTCCATCTTAGTGTGACTGTAAATACGGCAAAACCTAAAGAAGATATTAAACCATTAACGAGACCAAAAAGTGTTCCAGTTTGGATACTATCAAAACACATAAATATTATTCCAGCAGCAGCAATTATTATGGCTATAAAAGTTGTTTTAGATATTTTTTCATTTAAAAAAATATAAGCTATAAGTGCTGCTAAAAAAGGTAACGCGCCTAGCATTAAAAGTGTGACTGCAGCTGAAGTTGATGTTAATGAAAGAATAAAAGTTAAATTTGCAATACCAAGACTTATTCCGCCAATTATTCCTGAAAGACCTATTTTACTATAATTATTTGTAAACTTGCTGCCTTCAGTTAAAAATAAATAAATATTTAAGATTATAAAAATTGCTGATCCTCTTACTAATGAATACTGCCATGGAACAAGTTCGGCATTGTCCATATTTCTTACTACTAATGGACCAAAAGACCAGATTAACCCAGCTAACAAAACAAAAAACATAGCTGAGCTAATTTTGTTTTTTGACATTACATATTGCCGTATTTTGGACCGCCACCACCTTCTGGTGCTACCCAATTAATATTCTGAGAAGGTTCTTTGATATCGCAAGTTTTACAATGGATACAATTTTGCGAATTAATTACAAATTCATTTTTTTGTATCTCATAAACACCAACAGGACAGTATCTTTGGGCAGGTTCATCATATTCTTTTAAAGTATATTGTATGGGCAAATATTTATTTTTTAATTGAAGATGTACAGGTTGGTTTTCAGTGTGATTTGTACCTGTTAAATAAACCGAGCTTGTTTTATCAAAAGTAAGTTTACCATCAGGTTTTGGGTATTCAATTTTAGGCATTTTACTTGCAGGCTTTAAAGCTTCATGATCTGCATGTTTGTGCTTCAACGTGAAAGGTAGTTTGCCTCTAAATAAAATCTGGTCAATTCCTGTAAAGATAATTCCAAGTAATAAACCCCAACTAAAACTTGGTTTAACGTTTCTTGCTGCATGAAGTTCTTTGTAAACCCAACTTTTTTTAAATAATTCTTCGTATAGAGATAACTTTCTTTTTCTTTTAATATGTTCAACAATAGTCTCCGCAGCGATCATTCCACTTTTCATTGCAGTGTGAGTCCCCTTAATCTTAGGCATATTTAAAGTTCCTGCATCACAACCAACTAATAATGCTCCAGGCATATACATTTTTGGTAAACTTTGAATACCGCCCTCAATTAAAGCTCTGGCACCAAAAGAAATTCTTTTTCCACCTTCAAACATTTTTCTTATTGCTTTATGTGTTTTAAATCTTTGAAACTCATCGAATGGAGATAGGTGTGGGTTTTGATAATCAAGTCCAATAACATAACCAAGGAAAATTTGTTTATTCTCAGCATGATAAATAAAACTTCCACCATATGTTTTGCTATCTAAAGGCCAACCTGCAGTATGCATTACTAATCCTTCTTGATGTTGTTCCTCACTAACTTCCCAAATTTCTTTTAGACCAATACCGTATTGCTGTGGATTTTTTCCTTCATCTAAATTAAATTTTTTAATTAATTGTTTACCTAAATGTCCTCTACATCCTTCTGAAAAAACTGTAACTTTTGCATGAAGTTCCATTCCTTCTTGGTATCCATCTTTTTTATTTCCTTCTTTATCTAATCCCATATCCAGAGTTGCTACTCCTTTTACAGAACCATCTTCATTAAAAAGAACTTCGCTCGCAGGAAATCCTGGAAAGATTTCAACACCTAACTTCTCAGCTTGTTCCGCAAGCCAACGACAAAGATTAGCAAGACTAACTATATAATTATTATGATTTTTTTGTACCGCAGGTAAAAGCCAAGTAGGCCAACTTAATGATGATTTTTTTCCTAAAAATAAAAATTTTTCTTTTGTTACTTTAGTTTTGACGGGAGCTCCCTCTTCTTTCCACTTTGGTAATAATTCATCAAGAGCTCTGGTTTCTAAAACATTTCCACTTAATATATGAGCACCAACTTCGGCACCTTTTTCTAAGATGCAGATATTTAATTTTGGTTCTAGTTGCTTGAGTTTAATTGCAGTAGATAATCCTGATGGACCAGCACCAACTATAACTACATCGTATTGCATTGTCTCTCGAGCCATGCGGGGACTATATCAAACTAATTATTTTTGGATAGTGTTGAGTTTGTTTAACTCGGATAAAAATTCTGGAAGAGCTTTAAATAAATCTGCTTCTAAACCATAATCTGCAATACTAAATATCGGAGCTTCACCGTCTTTGTTGATTGCGACAATTATTTTGCTCTCTTTCATGCCAGCTAAGTGTTGAATTGCTCCAGAGATCCCAACTGCTATGTATAAATCTGGGACAACTACTTTTCCTGTTTGACCTACTTGATGATCGTTACTTATATAACCTGCATCAACAGCTGCACGTGATGCACCGACTGCTGCATTTAATTTATCGGCAATATCATTAATGAGTTTGAAATTTTCTCCACTTTCTAATCCTCTTCCGCCAGATACAACTATTCTAGCAGTTCCAAGTTCAGGTCTTTCTGATTTTGTTTCTTCTCTTTTTACAAACTTAGAAAAGTTATGAACGTCAGCTGCATCTACTTTATCAATTTGTGCAGAGCCTCCAGTTTTTGAAGCAGGTTCAAATGAAGTAGGCCTAATTGTTACACATCTTTTTTTATCATTACTTTTTACAGTCGCAAAAGCATTTCCTGCATAAATTGGTCTAACAAAAGTGTCTGGTGAGTTTACCTTTATAACATCACTCACTTGAGAAGTATCTAGCGCAGCCGCAACCCTTGGCATAAAGTTTTTTCCAAAAGTATTTGCTGATGCAACAATATGATCATATTTTTCGGAATGTTTTGTTACAAGCGGAGCTAAGTTTTCAGGTAAATAATTTTGATAATTAGGAGAATCACAGTGTAAAACTTTTTTAACTAGAGGAACTGCTGCAGCTTCTTTAGCTACACTTTCTGATCCACTACCCGCTACTAAAACATGAACTTCTGCATCAATTTTAGATGCTGCAGTTATTGCATTTAAAGTAAATGGTTTAAGGTTTTTATTATTGTGTTCTGCTATTAATAGTACTGACATTAAATTACCTTTGCCTCGTTTTTAAGTTTGCTTACTAATTCTGCAACGTTTGCAACTTTAATTCCTGCTTTTCTTTTGGGTGGTTCTTCTACTTTCAATTGCTGAACTCTGTTTGTAATGTCTACACCCAAATCTTTCGCAACCATTTGATCAATTGGTTTTTTCTTTGCTTTCATAATATTTGGTAGTGATGCGTAACGTGGTTCGTTTAATCTAAGGTCACAAGTTACAACTGCTGGTAAATTTACCTCAACAGTTTCTAAACCTTCGTCGATTTCTCTTACTATCTCCATGCTTTTATCTTTCAAAGTCACTTTTGAAGAGAAAGTTGCTTGAGGCCAGTTCAACATTGCTGCAAGCATTTGACCTGTTTGATTGCAATCATCATCAATTGCTTGCTTGCCTAAGAAAACCATATCTGGTTTTTCTTTCTCAACTACTTTTCTTAAAATTTTGGCAATACCTAAAGGCTCTATATATGTATCAGACTTAACGTGAATTCCTCTATCTGCTCCAACTGCTAAAGCTTTTCTAACAGTTTCCTGTGCTTTGTCATCACCGATTGTAACTGCAACAATTTCTTTTACTTTTCCAGACTCTTTTAATTTAACGGACTCTTCTGTTGCGTTATCATCTGGTGGGTTGGTTGACATTTTTACGTTATCTGTGTGAACTCCAGAGCCATCTTCTTTAACTCTGATTTGTACGTTGTAATCAATAACTCTTTTAACAGCGACTAATATTTTCATTATGCTCTTAGTAATTTATTTTCTGAGTCGTAGGGTGAGTCTTCAATAATCGAAACCTCATGCATCTTACCTAGAATATCAATTTTTAGCTTTTGTCCAACTTTTGCATATTCAGGTTTTACCATTCCAAGTGCAATAGATTTGTTTAATCTAAAACCATAATCCCCTCCAGTTGCTCTACCAATTACAGATCCGTTTTCATATATAGGATTGTTACCTAGTACATCAGCATCTGAGACTCCGTGAATTTCCATGGTTACTAATTTATTTGAAAAACCTTTTGCTCTCCATTGATCCAGTGCCGCACGTCCAATAAAATCTCCTTTATTTGGATGAATAAATCTATCTAAGCCAGACTCGTATGGCGCGTATTCAATCGAAAGTTCTGTACCAACCAACTTGTAAGATTTTTCAACTCTTAAACTATTCATTGCTCTGATACCGTATGGTTTAAGATTAAATTCTTTTCCAGCTTCCATAAGTTTATCAAATATATGATTTTGATATTCGATTGGATGATGTAATTCCCAACCAAGCTCGCCAACAAAATTTACTCTCATCGCATTACAAGGTGCTAAACCAATGTTAATATTTTGGGCACTCAACCATTTAAATTTTTCATTTGAAAAATCTGTTTTAGATACTTTTTGCATCAGTTGTCTAGCCTTTGGACCTGATACAACAAGTACTCCCATGCTATTAGTTAAATTTTCATATTGAACTGATCCATCTTTTGGCATCCATTTATGAATCCAATCATGATCTAATCTTTGGTATGCACCAGCTGAAACTAAATAAAAACTATCTTCAGCCTCTCTCATTATTGTAAATTCAGAATGAACCCCGCCTTTTGTATTAAGTGCGTGACAAAGATTTATCCTACCAATTTTTTTAGGAAGTTTATTTGCAACAAGTTTATCTAAAAATTCTTCAGCTCCCGGACCTTTTATTCTGCACTTACCAAATGCAGACATGTCTAATAGTCCTACATTTTCTTTTACGTTTTTACATTCTTTCTCGACACTTTTAAACCAATTTGATCTTCTGAATGACCAATCATCCTCTTGTTTTTCTCCATCAGTTGCAAAAAAATTTGGTCTTTCCCAACCGAACTTTTGTCCGAAGACTGCTCCAAGTTTTTTCATTCGATCGTAGCAAGGTGCTTGTCTTAATGGTCTCCCAGCTTCTCTTTCTTCGTCTGGATAATGAATTGTAAATACATTTGCATAAGCTTCTTCATTTTTTTCCATTAAATAAGATTTAGTTACATAAGATCCGTACCTTCTAGGATCTACACCAAGCATATCTATTGTTGGTTCACCATCTATAATCCATTCTGCTAATTGCCATCCAGCCCCTCCTGCTGCTGTAATTCCAAAACTATGTCCGTCATTAATCCAAAAGTTTTTCAATCCCCACGCTGGTCCTACCAATGGACTTCCATCGGGTGTGTAACAAATAGCTCCGTTATAAACTTTTTTAACTCCAACCTCACCAAATGCAGGAACTCTTTTGATAGCTCCTTCAATGTGTGGTGCTAGTCTATCTAAATCTTCCTGAAATAATTCATATTCACTATCTTTTGATGGGCCATCAACGTAACAACAAGGTGCACCTTTTTCATATGGACCTAAAATAAATCCACCTGCTTCTTCTCTCATGTACCATGCGTTATCACTATCTCTTAAAACTCCCATCTCTGGTTTTTTTTCTTTTTGTCTTTTTAAAACTTCTGGGTGTGGTTCTGTAACAATATATTGATGTTCAACTGGTATCGCTGGAATTTCAATCCCAACCATTTCCCCAGTTTGTCTTGCGAAATTTCCACTACAAGAGACGACATGTTCACATGAAATAGATCCTTTATCTGTTTCAACAGTCCAACCATCTTTTGTTTGTTTAATTCCCAAAACTGTTGTGTTTCTATAAATTTCTGCTCCGTGGTTCCTTGCACCAGTTGCTAACGCTTGAGTAAGATCTGCAGGTTGAATGTAACCGTCTTCTGGATGTTGAATTGCTCCTTCAAGTCCTTCTATATTACATAGAGGCCAAATTTCTTTTACTTGTTCCGGTTTTAAAAATTTAACTTTTACTCCAATTGTTTTGGCAACTCCTGCGTACTGATGATATTCATCCATTCTATCTTTTGTTTGAGCTAAACGTATGTTTGATACAACGCTGAAACCAACTTTTTTACCAGTTTCTTTTTCTAAAGATTTATAAAGTTGAACAGCATATCGGTGCAATTGTCCGACAGAATAACTCATATTAAAAAGTGGAAGCAAACCTGCTGCGTGCCAAGTTGATCCTGAAGTAAGTTCTTTTCTTTCAACTAAAACAACATCTGACCAACCTTTTTTTGCTAAATGGTAAAGTGTGCTTACGCCTACAGCACCACCACCTACTACTACAACTTTGGCTTTAGATTTCATCTTTAGAGAATATGATATGTTGATATAGATTTAAATGATTAAAATTGGCTATTTTACTTTAGGCCAATAAGAATAACGAGGTTTGCTTGCTGGGAACGCATCTTTCTCCTTAACGTTTTTGATATCTTTTAAATGTAAAACCCATCGTGTTTTTGCTTTAACACCTTTAGATTGCAAATTATTTTTTTGGTCAATAATATTTGTTTTGATCAAATCTGATTTATCTTGAACTAAAGTTTCTATTGAATCAATTTTTTTTACAATTTTTTGTTTTTCTCTTTGAAACAAGTGTTCAACTGGGAACTTGCCTGTTTTATGTTTAACACCATAACTTAACCCAGTAGATGCTGCAGAATAGGCCAAGTTCCCTTGGGAAGCAGATGCTGCTGGCCCAAGCATTGGAGTTAAAGATGCTTGATAACATCCTGACAAAAAAAATAAGGATAGAATCCCTACGAAAATTTTCATAGGTGTCAGTAACATAATGTTTGAATTTTAAAAGAAAATTATGAGTGATATTTCGTTACAGGATATTACTTAGATTAAAAAGTAAACTTAAAGTTGTGTTATTTTTTTTTTTGTTTTCCTATAAGTTTCTTATGATTTTTTTCTATTCTCGCTTGTAGATTTAGTCCCAAAAGTTGTTTTCTAGTTTTTTCTATCCTTTTATTTATCATAGAACAAAATTCAGGATTCTTAATGCATGGATTGATTTTAGATTTATTACTATCTAATGTTTTTAATTGTTTTTCACTTAAAACGTGTTCGAAAGGAGTTTTTCCAGTTTTTTTCTTAACTATGTGATTAATTGTTGTTGATGTTGCTGTTTCAGTTAATTTACCAGATGCGACACCTGTTGCAGGACCTACCATAGTTAACGAGTTGGTGTAACAACCAGTTAAAAATAAACCAAAAAATAATAACCCTAAGATTTTTTTCATTCCTTATCTCCAATAACGAATCAATCACAAATCTGGGGATAAATATACAGAAGTTTATGCTTTAAATACAACTTATAGTTTAGGCTAATTTATTAGTCTTTTTGGTTTACCTTCAATGCAAGAATTTAAGTTTTCGATCATTTGGTCAAAAAAAATAGAATAATTTTCTTCTGTAACATAACCAAGATGCGGGGTTAATAATGCGTTAGGTAAAAATCTTAATTTGTGATCTTGAGGTAAAGGTTCTTTGTCAAAAACATCGAGGCCTACCCCTGCGATAACATCATCCTCTAATGCTTGTATTAAATCTTTTTCATTTATTATTGGTCCTCTTGATGTGTTAATTAAGAAACAAGTCTTCTTCATCATTTTTAATTCATTTTCAGTAATTAAATTTTTATACCTTTCGCCCAATACAACATGAAGAGATATAATATCTGATTGTCTAATCAATTCTTCTTTACTCATAGGTAATACTCCAAGTTTGTCAGCTTCTGACAAATTTAAATTTTCACTCCATGCAACCACCTGCATCCCAAATGCTTTTCCAATTCTTGCTACCTGAGAACCAATTTTTCCAAGACCGATTATTCCTAAAATTTTACCTTTTAATTCAAATCCAATAGTAGTTTGCCAATACCCTTGAAACATATTATCAATTTCCTGTTTCATATTTCTTACTAAACCAAGAATTAAAGCCCAAGTTATTTCGGCAGTTGGATTGGAATTTATTTCAGTGCCACAAACAATGATTTTTTTACTTTTTGTATAATCTAAATCAATTGACTTGTTTCTCATGCCACTAGTTAGGATATATTTTAAGTTTTTAAGTCCTTCTAATAGAGATTTGGTTAGAGGAGTTCTTTCTCTCATTATAAATAAGGCATCAAACTTCTCTAAAGCTAAAATTGCTTCAGTTTCACTTTGGAAGGGTTCTTTAAAAATTGTAAATTCAAATTTATCTTTGTATTTATCTATATCAATAAATTCCTCAAAAATATTTTGGTAGTCGTCCAAAACTGCAATTTTTATCATTTAATTAAATCTCGATGAGCTATAGGGTGATAAATCTAAATTTGTTTTTTCATTTGCCAAAATACCAGAGACCACCTTGCCAGTAATAGCACCTAGGGTCCAGCCTAAATGTTGGTGGCCGAAAGCATAAACGATGTTCTTATAATTCTTTGAGGGTCCAATTACTGGAAGGAAATCTGGTAATGTTGGTCTAAAGCCTAACCATTCATCTTTATGTTCTTTTAATTGAGGCAAAAGTTCTTTTGCGCATTTAACGATATAGTCAATTCTTTTTTTTGAAATAGGATTTTTTAGTCCGCCAAGTTCTACAGTTCCTACAGCTCGAAGACCTTGATTCATCGGAGTCAAACCAAATCCACGATCTAAAAAAATAACCGGTCTTGTTAAAAGATTTTCCATACCTTTAAAGTGAACATGATAGCCTCGCTCAGTATCTAGAGGAATTTTTTCATCAAGCTGATCTGTAAATTTTTTTGAAAAAGCTCCACATGCAATTACTGATTTTTCAAATTTATGATCATTATTTTCTGTTTTTATTATAGTTTCATTGTTTGTAGATTGTTTTACTGTTTGAACACTTTCTTTAATATACTTCCCGCCCCTTTCTATAAATAATTCAAATAACTTTTTTACGATACCTCCGGGATCTTTAGCGTGATAAGCGTAATCATAATATGCTCCACCATCAAATACTGGTTTCAAATTAGGCTCTAAATCTAAAATTTCCCTAGTATTTAATAATTTTTGTTTAACTCCAAAATCTGATCTAACTTTAATCTCTAAATCTCTACTTTTCATGTTTTGATTAGTCCAAACGTAAATGATACCTTTTTTTTCAACTAAGTTTGTAATGTCAATTTCTTGAAAAATTTCATCGTATGCATCTAAAGATAAATTTAAAATTTGATGCATGTATTTAGCAGTATGCATCATTGATTTTTTATTACAGTTTTTTAAATATCCGAGAAACCAAGGAATCATTTTTGGCACGTAGTTCCATTTGAGAGCTAAAGGACCATAAGAACTAAATAACATTTTTGGTATATCGTATAAAACATCAGGTCTATTTAATTGTAAGATCGCATATGGTGAAAAATGTCCAGCATTACCATATGAAGCCATACTTCCTGGATCTTTCGGGTCAAAAATAGTTGCCGGAATATTTTTTTTTAATAGTTGAAGTCCAATGCAAACACCTTGTATACCGGCACCAACTATACCAACTGATTTACAAGCGCTTGATGACATATAAAATAGTTATTATGCTAATTCTTGCTTTATTAAATGTGGTGAATTGTACTTCTTTTTATGCGTTGCTAGCAACTATTTTAGGACGGCCTTTTTTAGCAACTTTTTCTTTTTCTTTGTTTTCTTTAGCTTCAATTTCTTCAAGCTTAAATTCATCTTGGGCTGCTTCTAAGCTAGTGCTTTCAGTTTTTTTAATATAACCATTTATATCAGCGCCTTCTTCAGTTTTTAAAGTTTCGCTAAATAAAATATCGCCTTTAACTACAGCTGTGTTTCCTATTACAATTGTTTTAGCAACAACTTTTCCCTCTAGATGTCCGTAAATTTCAATTTTATCAGTTTCAACTGGTCCTACAATTGAGCCTGTTTCTTTTATTACAAGATCGTTTGTGTAAACTGGTCCTTTAATTAAGCCAGCTATATCTATTGCCCCTGATGTTCTTAAAGTACCCTCTAGTGAAAAAGTTTCACTTATTAAAGATCGACCTGTGTCATTTAAAGGTCTCGGGGCATTTGATTTTTTTGATCCAAACATAATTATAATTAATATTATTTCACCAAATTATATTGATTAATGCAACTGTAGAATTAGGTTAATTTAGGTCTATTTCACTAAATTTTAGGTTGTATTATCCTAAAGCTTGATCTTTATGTATCTTGCAACTCATAACAATTCCCAGGCCTATCATTATAGCCATCATTGAGGAACCGCCGTAAGACATTATAGGTAAAGGCGCGCCCACTATAGGTATCAATCCTAAAACCATACCCATGTTCACAGCAACATAAATAAAGAAAGCTGTAGCAAAACTATAACAATATAATCTACCAAAGCTTGTTCTTAGGGCGTGCCCTATGTTTACAATTCTCCAAGTTATTAAAATATAAATTAGTAAAATGCTCATCGAACCAAAAAAGCCAAATTCCTCAGAAAATAATGTAAAAATAAAATCAGTGTGTTTTTCTGGTAGGTAATCTAGATAACTTTGTGACCCATCTAAAAAACCTTTTCCAAAAAGACCACCAGAACCAATCGCAATTTTTGATTGTGTAATTTGGTATCCTGCACCTAAAGGATCCCTTGATGGATCTAAAAAAGTTAAAATTCTTGATTTCTGGTAAGGTTTAAGAAATGAAATAGCTACTGGTGCTGAAAGTAAAAATAGTCCGCCAAGATATGCAAAAAATTTCATTTTTACACCAGCTAACCAAACAACTATTACACCACCAACTGCAATTAAAAAAGATGTTCCGAGGTCTGGTTGTGTTACCACTAATATTACTGGGAATAAAAGTGCTAATAAAGGTTGGGCTAGGTATCTAAATTTATTCACATCGCCTGAAGAAATCTTATGATAATACTTAGCTAAAAATAGTATAAGTCCGATTTTCATTAATTCAGATGGCTGCAGGTTTAAAAAATAAAGATCTAACCATCTTTGAGAACCTGACGATGTTAAGCCAACATATTTAACTAAAATTAACAAAAATAAAACTCCTAGATAAAAAAGTGTAGCAGAACTGTACCAAAAACTTGTTTTTATAAAAGATATAATAAAGAATAATGTAAAAAATATTATAAATCGAATTATATGGCTTTTAGTGTGATAGGCAAAATGACCTCCATCAGTAGAATACATTGCAAAAAAACTAATTATACCTATTAAAAAAATACAAATTGTTAAGGTGAGATCAAGAGAAAATATTTTATCCCTTAAAGTCAAGTGTGATTGTATTGAGCCAGATCTAAACATCTTCGCCTTTATAATTATCGTGAATTTTTTGTCTTAAAGGATGTCTCTCTAATAATTTTTTTATTACTTTCTTTGCGATCGGCGCTGCACTTTTACTTCCAGATCCTCCATGTTCGACGACTACACTAATTGAATACTGTGGATCATTATAAGGAGCAAAAGCAACATAGAGTGCATGATCTCTCTGTTCATAAGGTAAATCCTCATTTTTTATTTCAAGTTCTCTTTGTTTTTCAGTTATTCTTCTCACCTGCGATGTCCCTGTTTTACCTGCAAACATGAATTCTTTTTTGCTTAATCTTGATCCATAAGATGTTCCTCCAGGTTCGTTTGTGGCTCCAAAAAATGCATCTTTTACAAAATTTATATTTTCTTGATTTTTAAATAACGACTTGTAGCCGAAATCAATTGTTGTATCATCAAATTCATTCGATAAATCACTATTGAAAAATTCCTCAAGTGATTTTGGATTCTTCTTTTTTTCAGCAAATATACTAAATTTACTTTTCTCACCTAAAACTATTCTAGGTTCTACATCATATCCACCGTTAGCAATTCTTGCTGTCATCAAACACAACTGCATTGGCGTTGTTTGCCAATAGCCTTGGCCGATACCGCTGTGAAGTGTTTCACCTAAATACCAAGATTTTCCTATTCTTTGTTTTTTCCATTTTGTATTTGGCACAACTCCTGTTTTTTCTTCATGAAAACCTTTGACCATAGTGTCACCTAATCCATATGCTCTTGCAGTTTCTGAAAGTCTATCAATACCTAATCTTCTTGCTACTTCATAAAAATATACATCACAGGACTCCTTAATTGCTTTCCGCATATCGACAAATCCATGACCTTTTTTCTTCCAGCAATGAAATTTTTCTCCATAAAGTTCTATACTTCCACTACATTGTTGAACCATTTTCGTGTTTACAACATCATTCTCCAATGCACTTATTGCGACCAATCCTTTAATGGTAGATCCAGGCGGGTACAATCCTGATATGGCTTTATTAACTAAGGGCTTATCTCTGTGATTAATTAACTCTTTCCAATCTTTCGTATTAATACCATGTACAAATTTATTAGGATCAAAAGTTGGTGAGGAAACCATTGTAATAATATCACCTCTATAAATATCCATTACACATATTGCTCCTGCTTTATCTTTTAATAAATTTGCAGAAAGATTTTGAAGTTCTAAATCAAGTGTTGTTTTATAGCTTTTTCCATTTTTTCCTTGATCGATAGAAACCTCTTTAATTCGTTTTCCAAAAGCATTTACTTCGTATCTTTTGTGCCCTATATCACCAATAATTTCGGAGTCTAGTTTATTTTCTAAACCAGTTTTTCCAACTCTCATACCTGCAGCCTTCATGTTTGCTAAATAATTTTTTTGCTGCAAATCTCTTTTACTTATTTTAGATACATATCCAATAACATGTGATGAAGATTGTTCACGATAAACTCTAGCTACTGATATTATTGGTTCAACTCCCTGTAGTTCATGTAAAAATAAATTTATCCTTGAAAATTCTGCCCAAGTTAAATTATCTGAAATGATAACTGGATCCCAAGGTTTCTGAGATTTAATTTTTTTCTGAATTTTAGAAACAGCTTTATCAGACATTTTTAAAATATTTTTTAATCTGAAAATTAATGCTGATAGATTCTCTGCATTTTCTGGAATTAAATGAAGTTGGAAAACTTTTTCATTAGATGCTATTTCCTCGTCAAAATAATCTTTGATAACACCGCGTGGAGGAGCAAATTTCCATTCTCTAAATCTATTTTTATCAGATAGGGTTTTATATTTTTTACTTTCATTGATTTGTAAAGAGATCAATCTTCCAACAACTCCAAAGACAACTACTGCTTTGGCAGCAGTTAGAATAAACATTCTTCTTCCTATTAACCTTATTTTGCTACCACCACCAGAATCGCTAATCATTTCTCCTCGCAAAAGTCATTTTTTTATAAACTTCAAAGATTGACCAAAATAAAGGATACAAAATAAAAGTGAAAAGAGAATTATAAAATAATGTTGCGTATTCAATTTCTGCATCAGCAAATCTATTCATTAAAAAAAAATAAATAAAATTACCAATAAATACTGCAACAACAAAGGTAAACCAGTCAGTGAATAAAGAAGTTCTGACAGTTGCATTTCTTACATATGCAGCAACTAGTGAAACAAATAAATAAGACAAAGCACTTGTACCAAGAGGTAAACTAAGTACAACATCGTTTATAAATCCACATATAAAAACAAAACCGTAACCTAAAATATCTGGATCTCTTAAAATCCAATAATAAATTACTATGAATTGTAAATTAAAAGAAAATATTGCCCAATAATAAAATTGTGTATGGAATTCTGAAATACAAATATAAATTAATAGAATTAGAGGACCAAGCCTAAATAATGAATCTCTAAATTTTGATAGTACAAGCGCCATTTTATCTTGCCCCACTATCTTCTTGCTGCTTTAGAGCAACGCTTACAAAATTTATTTGATCTGGATTTGCAAAGAGATTTACCATTTTCTTATTGTCATCAATAACTACTTTGCCAACAGCAATACCTGGAAAAAGAACACCATCTTTTCCAGAAGTAAAAACTAAACTGTCTTTTTCGCCTAACATAAAATTATCTGGTAAGTATTCTAAGCTTGGTTGTCTTTTGCCGGCTCCTGATAATATAGCTTGTGTTCCTGAAGGAGAAATTACTACTGGTATCCTACTGTTAAGATCATTAAGAAGCAAAATTCTTGAGGACACAAAATTTACCTCTACAATTCTACCTGCAAGATAACCCTCGTTGAGAACAGGCATACCTAATTTTATTCCTGAATTGCTCCCTTTATTTATTATAACAGAGTTTAAATAAGGGCTATTTTTATCTAAAATTACTTTTGCGTTTATAACAGAATAAGGGGATTTTTTTTCCAACCCTAAAACATCCTGTAACTTATTATTTTCAGCCTCCAAGAAAGAAGTTTGAAAGTCTTTGCTTTTTAAATCCTCTAATTCTTTTCTTAATCTTTCATTCTCTTGGTAAGTGAAAATATGTTTTACAAAAAAGTCTTTTGATGCACCTGAAAATTTAATAGGAGAAGATGAAACGGCAGATAATCTATATACACCGTCATTAATAAGACTGCGTAAAACTTTAATAGGTTTTAAATTTGAGTTATCTAAAATAAAAATAAATAAAGAAAGTAAAATTAAAACAAATAAAGAAAACTTTTGTTTTGCTCCTCTTTGTAAAAGAGCCGAACGAATAACTATACCAAAATCATCTCGGCTTGTAGACATTTTTTAAACTCGATAGTCTTAGTACTCCGAAAGCATTGTAGAGAATAATTCTTCTTGCTCTAATGCTTTTCCAGTTCCGACAGCTACACAAGATAAAGGGTCATCTGCTATTTGAACAGGTAATCCAGTTTCTTTTGAAATTAATTTATCAATATTTTTAAGCAGTGCTCCACCGCCTGTTAAAATTAATCCCATATCAACTAAATCTGCTGATAATTCTGGAGGAGTGTTCTCGAGTGCAGTTTTAATACCATTCATCATAATATCTAATGTAGGTTTGAGTGCTGCTGCTGTATCTTCTTCTTTAAGATTAATTTCTCTTGGAGTCCCAGATCTTATATCTCTTCCCTTCATTACATATGTGTTTCCAGATGTAGCAATTGCTGTTCCAATTTCTTTTTTGATTTTTTCTGCGCTTGCTTCACCAATTAACAAATTAAATTTTTGTCTCATGTAACTTATTATTGCTTGATCCATTGCGTCTCCAGCAACTCTTAATGACTCAGAATAAACTACTCCGCCTAAAGACATCACCGCTATTTCTGTAGTTCCACCACCAATATCAACTACCATTGATCCTGTGGCTTCAGATATTGGCAAGCCAGCGCCGATAGCAGCAGCAATTGGTTCCTCTATTAATTGAACTTTTCTAGCACCAGCTGCTAATGCGGAATCTTGAATTGCTTTTCTTTCCACTGGTGTAGATCCAGTTGGAACACAAACTAATATTCTAGGGTTCGCAAATGCATTTTTTTTATGAACTTTTCTTATAAAATGTTTGATCATTTCTTCTGTGACTACAAAATCAGCAATAACTCCATCTTTAAGTGGTCTCACTGCTGAAATATTTCCTGGAGTTCTTCCCAACATTGTTTTTGCCTCATCACCTACCGCCAAAACAGATTTTTTTCCTTTTTCTTCAATAATTGCAACTACTGAAGGCTCATTCAAAACGACACCTCTACCTTTAACCACAACTAATGTGTTTGCAGTTCCTAGATCTATAGCCATATCTTGTGACCACATTTTTGATAATTTATTTAATCCAAACATTTTATATTCCTTTCACTTTCTCTTGAGCCATTTCTTCTGGCGCAGTTTTTTCTCTTTTAATAATCATTTTATTTAATGCATTTAAATATGCATTAGCAGAAGCAACAAGTGTATCAGTGTCGGCTGCTTGACCAACTGTTGTTTTGCCATTTTCTTCAATTCTTACACTTACAGTTGCTTGAGCGTCTGTGCCTTCCGTAACTGCATGTACTTGATATAGTTGAAGCTTAACATCATGAGGATATAATTTTTTTATACATTTAAATATTGCATCTACTGGACCATCTCCAGTTTCGTTTGCTTTTTTTACATCTCCATAAACTTCTAATGTCATCTCAGCTTTTTGAGGTTCGCCTGTACCAGCAAAAACTTTTAGAGATTTTAAATTAATAACATTGCTTTCTTTAATCAAACTATCATCTACCAATGCGATTATATCTTCATCGTAAACGTGTTTCTTTTTATCAGCCAGAATTTTAAATTTCCCAAAAGCAGTTTGAATAACATCATCTGTAACTCCGGCATAACCAAGATCAGAAAGTTTATCTTTAAAAGCGTGTCTTCCAGAGTGTTTGCCCATTACTAATGAAGTTTTTTTAACACCAACGCTCTCTGGTGTCATAATTTCATAAGTATTTCTGTTTTTAAGCATTCCATCCTGGTGAATTCCAGATTCATGAGCAAAAGCGTTTTTGCCAACAATGGCTTTATTGAATTGGACTGGAAAACCAGTGGCATTCGAAACTGTTTTTGATGCTTTGCTTATAAGTTTTGTGTTAATACCAGTTTTGTATGGCATTAAATCGCTTCTAGTTTTCATTGCCATAACAATCTCTTCTAAAGCTGCATTACCTGCTCTTTCGCCAATACCATTTATTGTGCACTCTACTTGTCTTGCGCCTGCAGTCACTCCAGCTAAAGAGTTAGCAACTGCTAAACCTAAATCATTATGACAGTGTACTGAAAGAATAGCTTTATCTATATTTGGGACTTTATTTTTAAGTGTTTCAATAATTTTTTTATATTCTGAAGGAACTGTATAACCAACTGTATCTGGAATATTAATTGTTTTAGCACCAGACTTAATGGCAAGTTCAACAGTTTTACACATAAAGTCAATATCTGTTCTCGTTCCGTCTTCACATGACCACTCAACATCATCAGTAAATTTTCTTGCGTAAGTAACATGCTCTTTAATCGAGTCTATTACTTGCTCAGGTGTTTTATTTAATTTGTGTTTCATGTGTAAAGAGCTTGTAGAAATAAATGTATGAATTCTAAATCTTTTTGCAGATCTTAGAGACTCGTAACAAGCGTCTATATCTTTTTTTGTATGTCTTGCTAATCCTGCTGGAACTGATTTTTTTAAAATTTTGCTTATTGCTGTTACTGCTTCAAAATCACCTGGTGAAGCAATTGGAAAACCTGCTTCGATTACATCAATTCCTAACTCATCAAAAACTCTAGAAATTTGAATTTTTTCCTCAAGACTCATAGATGCACCTGGAGACTGTTCTCCATCACGCATCGTAGTATCAAAAATTATTATTCTATTTTTATCTTCCATTTTTCCTTATTTTGGTGTCTTGCATAATACAATTTATGCGTTAATTTGCAAAATAATTATTTAAAAAATTAAAAAATTACGAACTAGATTGGCTTAATTCTTCGATTTATCGACGAGTTTATTCTTACCAATCCACGGCATTAAATCTCTTAATTTTTTACCCACCTTTTCAATAGGATGTTTTGCAAGTTCTTCTCTCATTTTCAGAAAGTTTTTTTGACCACCTTTGCACTCATCCATCCATTGTTTTGTAAATTTGCCAGATTGAATGTCTTTTAAAACCTCTTTCATTCTCTCTTTTGTTTTTGAATCTACAATTTTTCTACCAGATATATATTCACCATACTCAGCTGTATTAGAAATTGAGTAATTCATGTTTGCAATTCCACCTTCGTAGATTAAATCTACAATTAATTTAACTTCATGAAGAGTTTCGAAATATGCCATTTCGGGTGGGTAGCCTGCTTCTGTTAAAGTCTCAAAACCATTTTTAATTAATTCTACTAAACCACCACATAAAACTGTTTGTTCTCCGAACAAGTCTGTTTCACATTCGTCTTTAAAAGTTGTTTCAATAATTCCGGATCTACCTCCGCCAACAGCACTTGCGTATGACATTGCGAGGTCTCTAGCTTTACCTGAGCTATCTTTGTGTACTGCCATTAAACATGGAACACCGCCACCTCGTTGGTATTCACTTCTCACTAAATGACCAGGGCCTTTAGGTGCAACCATAAATACATCTAAATCTTTTCTAGAATTGATTAAATTAAAATGAATATTCAAACCATGAGCAAATGCTAAACTCGTACCCTCTCTCATTCTTTGCTCTATATGATTTTTATAAATTGATGCTTGAAGTTCATCTGGAGTTAAAACCATAACAACATCTGCCCAAGCAGCAGCATCTGAAAGAGACATAACTTTTAATCCTTCACTCTCTGCCTTTTTTATACTTGAAGAACCTTCTCGAAGTGCAACAACAACGTTTTTTACTCCACTATCTTTTAAATTGAGTGCATGAGCATGTCCTTGGCTACCGTAACCAAAAATTGCAACTTTTTTGTCTTTTATTAAATTTGTATCTGCATCTTTTTCATAAAACATTTTCATTTTGTAATTCCTTTACTATTTAAATATTTCAGAGCCTCTTGTCATTGCAACAGCACCAGTTCTTGACGTGCTAACTAATCCAAGCGGGCTTAGTGTCTCGATTAGTTTATCAATCTCTCTTCTTAAAGCAGTTACTTGAATAACAAAAGAGTTTTTTGATTTATCTAATATAAAAGAATTATATTTTTTGCATAATTTTTGAGCTTTCTCCCTATTTTTCTTGGATGAAACAACCTTAAATAAGGCTAACTCTTTAAACAAAATATTTGGATCATTTCGTTTAAAATCAGCAACTTTATGAACTGGTATCAGCTTTTTTAGTTGAAGTTTAATTTGTTCAACAACTGAAGGTGTACCAGAAGTAACAATAGTTATTCTAGATATATGTTTTTTTTTATCAACTTCTGCAACGGCTAAAGACTCTATGTTGTAACCTCTACCAGAAAATAGACCAACAACTCTTGCTAATACTCCAGCCTCGTTATCAACCCAAACTACAATTATATGGTGCTCAGATTTTCCAAGTTTACCAGGCTCACTATAAGCTGATTTTGATTTTGGCATTATACTAAAGTCTTACCTTCATCTGTTACTTCTTCTTTTTCATCCTCAGGACCTAAGAGCATTTGGTTGTGAGGTTTTCCAGATGGTATCATTGGATAACAATTCTCTGCTGGGTCAACTCTACAGTCAAAAATAACTGGTTCTTTTGTGTTTATCATTTCGTTTATTTTTTCATCTAATTCATCTGGTTTTGTAGCTTGTATACCAACACAACCGTATGCTTCTGCTAATTTAACAAAATCAGGTAGAGCTGCAGTGTAACTTTCAGAATAATTTTTTTCATGTAGAAGTTCTTGCCACTGTCTGACCATTCCCATGTACTGATTATTTAAAATAAATATTTTTATAGGAAGCTTGTACTGCACAGCTGTTGACATTTCTTGCATGGTCATCAAAACTGATGCCTCTCCAGCAATATCTACAACTAATTTATCGGGATGAGCAATTTGGACTCCTACTGCAGCAGGCAAACCGTATCCCATTGTACCAAGTCCGCCTGAGGTCATCCATCTGTTTGGTTTATTAAATTTATAATGTTGGGCAGCCCACATTTGATGCTGTCCTACCTCGGTTGTTATAAAAGTATCTTTATTTTTTGATAATTCATAAAGTCTTTGTACTGCGTACTGTGGTTTGATAACCTCTTTGCTATTCTTGAAGCTTAAAGATTTTTTTTGTCTCCACTTATCTATATCCTTCCACCATTTAGAGATATTTTGTTTATTAGAGTTTAAAAAATCTTTATGTTTTTCTTTTATTCTTTTATTTAAGGCTTTTAAAAAACTGCCAACATCACTGACAACTGCTAAATCTACTTTAATATTTTTACCGATAGACGATGGATCAATATCCACATGAATTTTTTTTGACTTAGGTGAAAACTCATCTACTTTTCCAGTTATTCTATCATCAAACCTTGCTCCGATGTTTATCATCAGATCGCAACTATACATAGAATTGTTTGCCTCATATGTTCCGTGCATTCCTAGCATTCCTAAAAATAAAGGATCGTCACCAGGGTAAGCGCCAAGACCTTGTAAAGTAGAAGTTATTGGGAAACCAGTTATTGAAACAAGCTCTCGTAATGACTTACTTGCCTCAGGACCTGAATTAATTACGCCTCCTCCAGTATAAAAAATTGGTTTTGATGACTTCTTCATCAAATTTATAACTTTGTCTAAATCACTAGAGCTTATTTTTCCATTTGGTTTAGATTTTCCATTTAGCTTTTTCTTATTTGAACTTTTTAAAACAAAATTTGTTTTTTTAAATTGAATATCTTTTGGTATGTCGACTAAGACTGGTCCAGGTCTACCAGTTGTTGCAACTTCAAATGCTAAATCCATTACTTTGGCCAAATCATTTACATCTTTAACTAACCAATTATGTTTTGTGCAAGGTCGCGTAATTCCAGTTGTGTCGCATTCTTGAAATGCATCTGTTCCAATTAAATGAGTTGGGACTTGGCCGCTTATGCAAACTAACGGAACTGAATCCATGTAAGCATCTGTGAGAGCGGTTACAGCGTTAGTTGCTCCAGGTCCAGAAGTAACTAATAGAACTCCAGGTTTTCCAGATGAGCGTGCGTATCCCTCAGCTGCATGACCCGCGCCCTGTTCATGACGTGCTAGAATATGTTTTATTGTTTTATGGTTTTTAAGTTCGTCATAAATTGGCAATACTGCTCCACCTGGATATCCAAATATATGTTCAACTTTATGATGCTCTAAAACTTTAAAAACTATTTCAGCCCCAGATATTAATTTTCCCATAAATATAATCTATCTTAGGGAAATTTTGGGTCAAGTTTTAGATAAATAACTTAGAATTTTTTTTCTTAAATCAAGATAATTGGTATCAGTGAACTGCTTCCAATCCTTCATCTGGCCTCTTTGCCAGGTATATTGCCTCTTAGCATATTGCCTAGTTCTGATAAGAACTCTATCTTTAAGATTTTTAAGAGTAATAGATTTTTGCAGATACAAACCAATTTCATAAATACCTATTATCGAGTTAGCAGAAATATGAGAGGCAGGTACAAAAAATTTTTTATTGTAATTTCTTACTTCATCTAGGGCTCCTTTTTTTAACATTTGGATAAATCTACTATTTATTTTTTTTTCTAAATCGTCTTTTGGAGGTAATAGACATAATTTAATAAAGTCAGGTGATTTAAAGTATTTTTTATTTTCTTTATTTTGCCATTCCTTTAGAGTTAAACCTGTCCCTTCGTAAACTGAAATAGCTCGTGAAACGCGTTGAATATCATTTCTATTTATACCTTCAAAAATTGTTGGGTTTTTTCTATGATAATGATTTCCCATCATCCATCTTCCAAGAGGACTTAGATGAGAATAATCTAATTTTTTAACTTTTGGTATTTTAACTAAACCCTCAGTTAATGCTCTAAAGTAAAGCCCAGTTCCACCAACTACAATGGGAGTTTTATTTTTTTTTTGTATCTCTTTTATTTTTTTTGCTACTAACTTGCACCATTTACCTACTGAAAAAGTATTCTTTGCTGATATGAAACCATAAAAATGATGTTTAATTTCACTTTTATCTGGTCGCGCAGAAAGTATTTTAATTTCTTTATATACCTGCATGCTATCTGCATTTAAGATTTCTCCACCATATTTTTTTGCTATATCAATCGCTATTCTTGATTTTCCAGATGCTGTAGGACCAAATAAAAGTATTATCTTTCTTTTTAATTTTTCAGGCAATCTATTTGTCTTTAAATTCTTCTGCTGACTCCATTCTACCTAATGTAAATTTTTTTGATATCAGCTTCTTTTCTCTCCAAATTTTTACGTTTACTCTTTTATTGGGTTTTGTATTGGCAACTACTCTTGGGAGATTTCTCATTGTTTTAATTTTTTCTCCATCAAATTCTAAAATAATATCTCCTGATTTAATTCCACCTTTATCTGCTGGGCCGCCTTCAGATACTCCACCTATAAAAGCCCCTTTGGGTTCTTTTAAACCTGCAACTGATGCTATCTCTTTCGTAACTTCTTGAATTCTTACACCAAGCCATCCTCTTTTAGTTTCTCCAAACTCAATTAATTGATCGATAATTGTTGAGGCATAATTCGAAGGTATAGCAAAACCTATTCCACTACTTGCACCTGAAGGACTTATAATCGCTGTATTAATTCCAATTACATTTCCATTCATATCAAAAAGAGGTCCGCCAGAATTTCCTTGGTTAATAGATGCATCTGTTTGAATAAAATCATCGTAACGAGTTAAGTTTATGTCACGATTTCTTGCTGAAATAATTCCCGAGGTTACCGTGCCACCCAATCCAAAAGGGTTTCCTATTGCCATGACCCAGTCTCCAACTCTTGCTTTATCTGAGTTTCCAAACTCAACTATCTCAAAGTTTTCCTTTGTATCAATTTTTAAAACAGCCAGGTCAGAATAAGGATCAGCACCAATAACTTTAGCTTTATACTCTTTATTGTTTATTCTAACAATTATATCCTCTGCGTTAGCAATAACGTGATTGTTTGTAATTACTGTTCCATTTTTTTTAATAACAAATCCTGATCCTAGCGATGTAGCTTTTCTTTCAGTTGGTCTATCAAATTCTTTAAACATTTCTCCAAATGGTGAGCCAGGAGGAAATTGAAATGGAAATGGATTTGCTTGAGTTTTAACAGTTTGAGTTGTTGAAATATTCACAACAGACGGCATTAGTTCCTCAGCAAGATCTGCGAACGATTCTGGTGCTGCCTTTGACCAAAGATTTGTATTTATAAGAAAAACTAATATGAAAACTTTAGTCGCAATATGTTTTAAAAATTTCATTATCTTTTAATATAACAAATAATTATAAATCCAATTATTGTAAATACCACTCCTAGAATTCTTAAACTATTAGCTGGCATAGCTTGAATTAATTTAGACATATTCTTGATTTTTGACGGAAACAAGGCGCATATCAGCCCCTCGATGAATAATATCAAACCAATGGCAATAATGAATTCCTTCACTCCTTGATTATTGTTTTTTTGAAACTCCTGCTTTACCGAAGAATTTAAAGAAATCACTATCGGGTGATAGGATTAGTGAAGTGTCTCCACCGATTAAAGCTTTTTCATAGGACTGCATTGCTCTATAAAACCCGAAGAACTCTGGGTCACGGCCAAAAGCTTCTGCAAAAATTCTATTTCTTGTACCGTCGCCTTCACCTTTCATAATCTCAGATTGTTTATTAGCAGTTGCTAAAATAACTGTCACTTCTTTATCAGCTGTTGATGTAATTTTTGCTGCTATTTCAGCACCTTGTGCTCTAAATTCCTTTGCTTCTCTTTCTCTTTCAGTTTGCATTCTTTTAAAAATCGCTTCACTGTTTGCTTGGGGTAAGTCAGCTCTTTTAATTCTCACATCAACAATTGTAATTCCAAAGTTTTGGGCTTCAATGTTAACATCATTTTGAATTGTTGCCATATGCTTCGATCTATCTATCGACAAAAGTGTAGCTAGGTTTTGAGTACCCAATACACCTCTAATTCTTGAATTTATAATTGTAGCAAGCCTTGATCTTGCAACATTCTCGTTACCTACTGAAATATAAAATTTTAATGGATCAACAATTCTAAAACGCGCAAATGCATCAACAATAAGTCTTTTTTGATCAGCAGCAATAACCTCTTCTGGTGGTGTGTCTAAATTTAATACTCTTCTATCAAGATAAGCAACGTTTTGAATAAAAGGTAATTTAAAATTTAATCCAGGTTTGGTGATAATTTTTTTCGGGTCACCAAATTGTAAAACGATAGCTTGATTAATTTCCTGAACGATAAAAAGACTTTGGTAACCAGTTACTGCTAGAACTACTATTAATGGTATTAAAAATTTTTTCATTAGTTCGCTTTCTTCTTAATTTCTGGAAGAGGTAGATAAGGTACTACTCCTGATCCTGATTCTTTATCTATGATTACTTTGTCAATATCTGCTAAAACTTTTTCCATTGTTTCTAAATACATTCTCTCTTGTGTAACTTTTTTTGCTTTTGCATACTCAGTGTATATAGCTAAAAACCTACTTGCTTCACCCTCAGCTTTGGCAACTACTTCTTTTTTATAAGCTTCGGCTTGTTGTA
>CACLSS010000011.1 GCA_902609645.1 uncultured Pelagibacteraceae bacterium
ATCTTGTTAATCTCGCATATAAAAATAAAAAACCAAGAGCTTCATTTGTAGATGGAGAAAAAGCCCTTCTTCTTGCTAATGCTGCATATAAATCTTTATTTACTAAAAAAGTTATTAAAATTAGATAGTTTTTTGAAACCTATGGTTGAAAAAAAAAATAACACTGTCTTTTCTTTTAAGTTTTTTTTTGTTTAAATAAAAAATATTAATTAATTAATATTAACAACAAAAGAGGGAAAAATGAGAAAAATATATTTAACTATATTGGCTTTTCTTTCGTGGGCAGCAATGTCTGTAGCATCTTTTGCTATAGATGTAATAGTTGTCTCACATGGACAAGCTAACGATCCTTTCTGGTCGGTTGCTAAGAATGGAGTTGATTCTGCTTGCAAAGATATGAAAATCAAATGTAAGTACACAGCACCAGGTACTTTCGACATGGTTGAAATGGCAAAACTGATTGATAATGCTGTTTCACAAAAACCAAAAGGAATTGTAATTACTTTACCTGATGCTGCAGCTCTAGGAAAATCTGTAAAAGCTGCAATTGCTGCTGGAATTCCAGTAGTATCGATGAACTCAGGTTCTGATGACTTCGCTAAATTAGGTATTAGCGCTCACGTTGGTCAAACTGAGTTTGAAGCAGGTGTTGGTGGTGGTCAAAAAATGAAAGCTGCGGGCGGTAAGAAAGCTCTTTGCGTTAACCACGAAGTAGGTAACGTAGCACTTGATAGAAGATGTGCCGGTTTCAAAAAAGGTTTTGGAGGTTCAGTAGAAATACTTGGTACTTCTAATGACCCAACAGAAATTCAAAAAGCTGTTGCTGCTAAATTAGGTGGTGTTGACACTATTCTTACTTTAGGTGCAGGACTATCTGGTGAAGCTGCTTTAAAAGCATTAAAGTCTGCTGGAAAAGTTGGTTCAATAAAACTTGGGACATTTGATATGTCTCCAGATATGCTAAAAGCTGCAGCTGCAGGAGAAGTTGAGTTTTTAATTGACCAACAACAATATCTTCAAGGATATTTGCCTATTGCAATTTTTGCTCAGTATATGAGATGGGGAACAATGCCAGCTGGTGTTGTTATGACGGGACCTGGTTTCGTTACTCCAGATAATGCTAGCAAAGTAATTAAGTGGGCAGCACAAGGTTATAGATAAAAAATCTTTAAAGAGGGCCTGGTTAAAAAATCAGGCCCTTTTTTTTAAAAAAATTTAAAATTATGTCAACTAAGTCAAAAAGCATCCAAAATAAATCTAATGACGAGAGATTAAGAAAAGTTTCTAAGCTTAAAGTATTGTTAAATAGACCCGAATTAGGTGCACTTGGTGGTTCAGTTTTAGTATTTATATTTTTTGGAATTATAGCCGGTGATACCGGAATGTTTAGTGCGTATGGAACAATAAACTTTTTAGAGGTATCAGCTAACTTAGGGATTATCGCTGTTGCTGCAGCCTTACTAATGATTGGTGGTGAGTTTGATTTATCTGTTGGATCAATGATTGGTTTTGCCGGAATTTGTATAGCTATACCAGCTATATACTGGGGTTGGCCTCTTTGGATGAGTATTTTATTTGCTTTCTCAATGGCTGTTTTAGTTGGTTATGCAAATGGAATTTTAGTAGTTAGAACAGGTCTTCCATCATTCATTGTTACACTAGCGATGCTGTTTATCTTAAGAGGTGCAACTTTAGCTATAACAAGATTAATTACAGGAAGAACACAGGTTCCAGGATTAAGAGTTTTAGTAGAAGACGATCCGATAGCTTGGATTTTTTCTGCAGATGCTTTTCAATTTGTTTTTACCTGGCTTGGATCTTTAGGTTTAATTGAATTAAGACAAGATGGTACTCCATTAGCAACTGGAATTCCTGCTTCTGTTATATGGTGGATTGCTATGACAATATTTGCAACATGGTTACTTATGAAAACCAGATATGGAAATTGGATATTTGCATCTGGTGGAGATAAACTTGGTGCGAGAAATGTTGGGGTTCCAGTAGGTAAGGTTAAAATAAGTTTATTCATTGGAACAGCAGTGGCAGCTACTATTTACGCTTGTGTTCAAGTTTTAGATGCAGGATCAGCTGATACAATGAGAGGTTTTTTAAAAGAGCTGGAAGCAATTGTTGCTGCAGTAGTAGGTGGATGTTTGTTAACAGGAGGGTATGGCTCAGCAATAGGAGCAGCTTTTGGAGCTTTAATATTTGGAACAGTTTCTATGGGAATTTATTATACAGATGTTGATACCGACTGGTTCAAAGTATTTCTAGGTGTGATGATGTTAATAGCTGTAATATTTAATAATTATATAAGAAGAAGGGTTACAGAAAATAAATAAATGTCTGATAATTTAATTGAATTTAACAATATAAGTAAATTTTTTGGATCTGTTATTGCTCTAAAGGATGTAACTATGCACATTAAAAAAGGTCAGATAATGTGTTTACTTGGTGATAATGGGGCTGGAAAGTCAACGTTAATCAAAACTTTATCTGGTGTCCACAAGCCCGATGAAGGTGAGATTGTAGTTGAGGGAAAAAAAACTATTTTTGACTCACCTAGAGACGCCCTGGACATGGGTATTGCTACAGTCTATCAAGATTTGGCTCTCGTATCTTTAATGAGTGTAACAAGAAATTTTTTTATGGGAAGAGAACCTACTAAAGGCTTTGGTCCATTTAAAACTTTCGATATAAATAAAGCAAATGCTATAGCTTCTAAAAGAATGGGTCAAATTGGGATTGATGTTAGAGATCCATCACAAGCAGTGGGTACTATGTCAGGCGGTGAGAGACAATGTTTGGCCATATCCAGAGCGATATATTTCGGGGCAAAAGTATTAATATTAGATGAACCAACATCCGCTTTAGGTGTTCATCAAGCCTCTGTGGTTTTAAAATACATTGTTAAAGCTGCGGCTTCTGGTTTAGGTGTTATTTTAATTACACACAATGTTCATCATGCATACCCTGTTGGAAATAGTTTTACTATTTTGAATAGAGGAAAAAGTATGGGCACTTTTGAAAAAAAGAATTTATCTAGAGAAAAACTATTAGGTATGATGGCAGGAGGAGAAGAACTAGATAAACTTGAAGTCGAATTAAAAGAAATTGACAGAATTGCTAAAAATTAATGCAAATTGGAATAGATTTAGGTGCAACTAAAATCGAGTCAGTTCTTTTAGATGACAATGGATCTGAACTACACAGAAGTAGAAAAAAGTCACCAAAGAATTATAAAGAAACATTAAATTCAATTACAGAATCTGTAAAAATAATTGAGAGCAAATTTAAAAAGAATTTAAATGTTGGTGTGTGTCATCCAGGTTCAACAAATTTAGATACCGGTCTTATTCAAAACGCTTATAACTCTCCATGGTTAAATAATATGAAATTTTCAGATGATATTTCTAAAAGTTTAAATAGAAAAGTTTTATGTGAAAATGATGCTAATTGTTTTGCATTATCAGAAGCTTTTGATGGTTCAGCCCAGCATTACAAAATAGTTTTTGGAATAATTTTAGGTTCAGGATGTGGTGGTGGATTAGTTATAGATAAAAAAATTTTAGTTGGTCCAAATGCTTTTGCCGGTGAATGGGGTCATGTTCCTATAGGAAAATCCAAAAAAGACCATAACATTGAAGAGTTTATTTCAGGAAAAGGTTTAGAGAGACAATATTTGTCTAAATTTAAAAAAAAACTTATTGCAAAAGATATATTTAAAAAATCTAGAGAAAATTCACCGAATGAAAAAAAGATTGTAGAAGAATTTAACAATAAATTAGGTCTAAGCTTATCACTTATAATTAATATAATTGATCCTGACGCAATTGTTTTTGGTGGAGGTGTATCAAACGAAATCAAATCTCTTGAGGAGATTAAAATAATCACAGAAAAATACTTGTCAGAGTTTAATAATATTAAAAAGGTAGATCTTAAAACTGTTTTTTTAAAGCCCAAATACGGTGATGCCAGTGGAGTTAGAGGGGCTGCAATTTTGAATAGACAGAATCTTATTTGAGTATTTTACGTATTTCAGTCGAAGAAAACTTTTTAGGTATACTGCAAGAGGATTTTATATTAATCCTTTTTCTTTTTTTAGCAGCTATCATGATCGATTGTATTATATCTAATACATGAAAAGATAAATCTCCATTGCATCTATGTTTCTTATTATTTTGAATACAATAGGCCATTTCAGCTAATCCGACACCTCTGTAATTTGCATTTATCGGTGCTTCGTTTGCCCGCAAACTTTTCTGTCTAATATTAATTTTTCCTAAATACATTTTATTTGTTTTGTGTTCTTTCCAAGTTCCTCCAAGTTTTTTGCATGTATAAACTGAACCTCCAAACATGTTTGGGTCTGGTACGAGTATTGAGCCTTTACTACCATATAGTTCAATATGATTTCTGTGATGTGCTATTACATCAAAAGAAAGAGTAAATCTTATTATTGCTCCACTGTTAAAAAAAATTGTTCCTAAATAAGTTGTTGGACATAAAACTTTTATTGAACTACCTTTTCTTGGACCAATACCAATTATCCTCTTTTTTTTATTCCACATAAAGCTCCCCCAAACTTGTTTTGCCGGTCCTAATAAGTTTACTAATGCAGTCAAATAATAAGGCCCCATATCAATAACAGGACCGCCTTCTTTTTTTGCAAACCACGGTTCAGGATTTGGGTGATAAGATTGAACTCCAGGGTAAGCAAAAATAATGTTTCCTAAATTAATTTTACCAATAAAATTTTTCTCTAATATTTCTTTTGATTTTTGATTACCACCACCTAGAAATGTATCTGGGGCGTTGCCAATATAAAGTTTTTTTCTTTTTGAGATTTTTAATAACTCCTTTCCATCTTTTAAATTAATAGCCATTGGTTTTTCTGTATAAACGTGCTTATTATTTAAAAGAGCTTTTTTGGATACCTCAAAGTGTGCTTTGGGAACAGTAAGATTTAATATTATTTCAATTTCTTTATCTTTAAGTAAATTTTTCACGCTTAAAGCTTTTATTTTATAAGTTGTAGCGCATTTCTTTGCAGCTAAATGATTTATATCTGCACATTTTATAATTCTGAAATTATTAAAGTATTTATGGGCTCTAAAATAAGTTTCGGCTATGTGTCCACAACCTATAAGACCAACTTTAAAAACCTTAACCATTTAGATTAAACACCTTGTCTTTGTTTTGATTTACCTTGTAGATGTTCTTTCAGAGCTCTCTCATTTTCTTTAGTAGATGGTTTTGTTAAAGTAGGACTCTCCCAATATGCTGAACCTTCTAACCATTGATATCCATCTGTTTTAATAGATATTATATAAGTTGATTTTGACTTTTTAGCTCTTATAAAAGCTTGTTCAAGCTCATTTATAGAATTTACATTTTCACCAGTTGCACCTAAACTTTCAGCGTGTTTAGCAAAATCAATTTTTTTAATGTTTTGAACTTTAGAACTTTCAAAAAGGCAATTAAATTCTTTACCACCCTTATAAAGTTGTAATCTATTAATAACAGCATGGCCCCCATTATCACAAACAACTATAATTAATTTATGATTAGTCAAAACTGAACTATAAATATCTGAATTGTAGAGTAGGTAGGATCCATCACCAACAAAAGCTATAACTTCTTTTTCTGGATTTGCCATTTTTATACCTAAGGCTCCAGAGATTTCATAACTCATACAACTAAAACCCCACTCAGTTTCATGAGTATTTAATTCTCGAGGCCTCCAAACCTGCAAGACCTCTCCAACTAATCCTCCTGCAGCAGTGACAGCAATATCAGATGGATCTGATTTTCTATAAACTGCACCTGCAACATGCGCGTAAGATGGTAATTTTTGATTTGTAGGACCACTTTCTTTATCAAGGTAATTATTCCAAGATTTAACAGCACTTCTTGATTTTTTATACCAATCATCTGATGCTTTCCAACTTCCTAAAGCAACAGTTAAATCTTGAATACAAACTTTTGCATCAGCAACAATAGATTGTGCCATATGTTTATTAGCATCGAATCTTGATACATTTATTGAAACTAATTTAAAATTTGGATTTTCAAAATTTGTCCATGACCCAGTCGTGAAATCAGCCAATTTTGTTCCAATAGCAATAGCTAAATCTGTTTTTTTCATAAAATCGTTTGGAGCTTTTCCACCAAATCCACCAATAGCACCTAAAAAGTATGGATCATCTTTTTTCATAGTTGAATACCCCATTACAGTTTGTGCTGTAGGAATATTATGTTTCTTTGCAAATTGACTTAATTCTTTCATTGCATCAGAATAAAAAACTCCTCCTCCTGAAATAATTATTGGATTTTTTGATTTTTTTATTAAATCTGCTGCTTGTTTAATTTGATAATCATCAGGCCTTGGTCTTCTAATTGTATGAATTTTTTCATTAAAAAATTCTTCCGGATAATCAAAAGTTTCACCCTGAACATCTTGAGATAAAGAAATACAAGCAGGACCACAATCTGCAGGATCTATCATTGTCTGAATAGCTTGGGGAAATGTTTGAAGTATTTGTTCTGGTCTAGTTATTCTATCAAAGTATCGAGTTACATATTTGAAAGCATCATTTTGTGTTATATTTGGATTATTAAAATGTTCAACTTGTTGTAATACAGGATCAGGCATTCTGTTAGCGTAAGTATCTCCAGGTAAAAAAAGCATAGGCAATCGATTACTCATAGCAACAGCAGCAGCTGTAATCATGTTTGTTGAACCTGGGCCAACAGAACTTGTTGCAACAAAAATTTGTTTTCGTCTTTTAGCTCTTGAAAAGGCAATACCTGTTAGAGCCATATTCTGTTCATGATGGCCTCTCCAAGTAGGGAGTTCTTTTTTATTTTCTTCTAGGGCCTGTCCTAAACAGGCTACATTTCCATGACCAAAAATTCCAAATGCACCTGCAAACAGGGGTAATTTTTTACCATCAACTAATATTTTCTGTGATATTAGATACTTAACAATAGCATGTGCACAAGTTAGTTGAATTTTTTTCATAAATTAATTAAAGTGAACCCTAAGAAATATTGTAGTTTTAAGCAATAAAAATTTAAAAATGTACTCTAAATTTGGTCAATTCATACACGGTAAATGGCAACCTTCTCAAAAAAATGAAACTTATGATGTCATAAATCCAGCTACAGAAGACGTAATCGGAAAAGCATCAAAAGCTACAAAAGCAGATGTTGTAAAAGCACTAAAATCAGCTGAAGAAGGTTTTAAAGTTTGGAAAAAAACTCCACCATGGCAGAGATCTTATAAAATTAGAAAAATTGCAGATCTCATGCGAGAAAGAAAAAAAGAACTTGCAAAGTGGTTAGCTCTTGAGGTTGGAAAACCATTAGTTGAAGGTGAGGGTGAAGTAGGGGGCGGAGCGGATATTTTTGAATGGAATTCTGAAGAAACTAAAAGAATATTTGGACAAACCGTCGAAAGTAGATTTGAAAATACTAGAGTTCAGGTTAATTACCAACCAGTGGGAGTTGTTGCTGCTTTAATCCCATGGAACTTTCCAATTATTTTAGCATCTCGAAAAATTTCAACAGCTTTAGCTGCAGGTTGTTCTGTTATTGTAAAACCTGACATTATAACACCTGGAGCTGTTATGGAGTTAATGAATATAATAAATGACGCTGGTATTCCTCCAGGAGTTGTTAATCTTTTATCTGGAGATCCAGAAGAAGTGTCTAATGAATTAATTTCATCAAATATTATAAAAAAAGTTTCAATCACTGGATCTACAAGAGTAGGAAAATTAATATTAAAAAAAGCAGCTGATAAAGTTCAAAGAGTTACAATGGAACTTAGTGGCCATGCTCCTTTTATAGTATTTGAAGACTCAAATATCGAAAAAGTTACTGATATGGCAATTACCTCGAAATATAGAAATAATGGACAAGTTTGTATTTCTCCAAGTAGATTCTATATACACGAAAGCAAAAAAAATGAATTTGCAAAAACTTTTATTGAAAAAACAAAAAAACTTAAATTAGGTGACGGAATGAAAGAAGGTGTTCATCTTGGACCTATTACTACTAAAAAAAGATTAGAAGAAATTGAAAAATTAGTCGAAAAGACTAAAAAAGAAGGTGGCAAAATACTATATGGTGGTAAAAGGCCATCTGGTTTTAATAAAGGATACTTTTATGAGCCAACTATAATCGATGGCATTAAAGATAATTTTACAGTAATGACGGAGGAACCTTTCGGGCCGATAACAGCTATCACCACTTTTAAAGATTTTGATGAAGTTATTAAAAGAGCAAATAATCATGATTGTGGTCTAGCTGGATATATTTGTACAAATTCAATGGAGAAAGCATTCAAAGCTTCAGAACAATTAGAAACAGGAGTGGTTGCAGTTAACACTCCGGTAGTAGCAACCGCAGAAACACCGTTCGGTGGTATCAAACAAACGGGATATGGCCGAGAAGGCGGTTCAGTTGGAATAAAAGATTATTTAAATATTAAATATACTCACCTAGGCTTATCTGGTTAGTTGATGAGAAAAAATAAGCTTAAAAAAATTTTTTCTGAGGGTAAAGCTGTAATAAACGGTTGGCTTCAAATACCAAATTCATTTTCCGCTGAAGTGATGGCAAACCAAGGATGGGATTCTTTAACCATTGATATGCAGCACGGTGTTGTGGACTACCCAAATGCACTACAAATGCTTCAAGCAATTTCAACAACTGATGTAGTTCCAATGGCAAGGGTAAATTGGAATGAACCTGGACAAATTATGAAAATATTAGATGCTGGATCCTATGGAGTTATATGTCCAATGGTAAGTAATAAAAAAGAAGCTGAAAATTTTGTTAAAGCCTGCCTATATCCACCTAAAGGGTACAGAAGTTTTGGACCAATAAGAGGTCTTTTGTATGGTGGTGCTGATTACGGTAAGCACGCAAATGAAGAGTTATTAAAATTTGCTATGATTGAAACTAAAGAAGCATTGGAAAATTTAGACTCTATAATGACCACGCCTGGTCTTAATGGAATTTATATTGGCCCAGCTGATTTAAGTTTAGCTATTGGTGAAGAACCAGGTTTTGATAAACCAGAGGGTGACAAGGTTTATGACACAATTATGAAAATACTAGAACATGCAAAAAAAAATAACATTGTTGCCGGAATTCACAATATGAAAGCTGAATACGCCCAGAAAATGATAGATAAAGGTTTTCAATTAGTAACAGTTGGTTCTGACCAGAGATTTATGTCTGGTGGTGCAAAAGAAGCTTTAAGTAAATTTAAAAAAATAGAAAAAAAGGAAGCCAAGGGATATTAAATTCAATGCAGAATAATAATATTGCTGTTTTGTTACCTTACAAAGACCAATTTATTAAAGATAATGCTGGATCAGCTTCTATTTGGGTTAAAGATTTTTCAAAGGAAAGTAGGCTTAAAAAAAACACAACTATCTTTGGCTTTACATCAGATGTAAGTAAAACTTTTGATAATTTTAAATATGTCAATTTAAAATTTTCAAATTTTGGAGTTCAAAGTAAAAACTTAAAATATGTCAATAAATTCATCGATGTATTAAATAGAAAAAAATTTTCTCTTATCGAAGTTCATAATAGACCATCTTATATTCTTCATATCGAAAAGTATTTACCTAATCAAAAGTATATATTAGTAATTCACAATAATCCTCAAACACTACGAGGTGCAGTGACAGCAAAAGAGAGAAAACACCTTATAAAATTATGTAGCAAAATCACATTTGTTAGTAATTGGGTTAAAGAAAAATTTTTTGAAGGTTTAGATATTAAAAATCATGAAAAAACACAAGTTTTATATCCAGCTATTAATAAAATTTCTAAAATGCCAAAAAAAGAAAAAATTATTACTTTTGTTGGTAAATTAAATCATTCAAAAGGATATGACACCTTTGGTCGTGCAATAATTAGAATATTAAAAAAATATACAGATTGGAAAAGCATTGTCATTGGAGATGAGCCTAGAGAGAAGTATAATTTTAAACATGATAGATTAATTCATTTAGGATGGATTACCCATGATGAAACTTTACAAATTTATAAAAAATCTAGTATTTCTGTTGTTCCTTCACATTGGGAAGAACCATTTGGCCGTACATCGTTAGAAGCAGCATCTAGAGGCTGTGCTACAATTCTTTCAAAAAAAGGAGGACTTCCAGAGACTATTCCTTACGGCTTGTATCTAAATAAAATCAATCAAAATGAAATATATAAAAAAATAAAACAACTAATTTTAAACAAAAAACTGAGAGAAGATTTACAGAAAAAATCAATTAATTATGTTTTTCATGATATTAAAAAAAATACAAAAATATTTGATGAATTACGTGAAGAAATAATTAATGAAAAAAATATATTTTTTAATCGAAATATATCGAATTTAAAAATATTAAATATTTCAAATTTTGGTAATCGTCAGTTTAATAGGTTATACTATATTTCAATTGCAAAAAAATTAGCTAATGGTTTTATAAGAAATGGTCACGATGTAATTAATTTGAGTGATAGGGATGTCGGAAAATTCAATAAATCATTAAGAGACTTTAGGGGAACAAGTTATCTAAATACAATGATTTATGAAACAGCCAAAAATTATAAACCTGACTTAATTTTATTAGGCCATTCCTATGATATTGAGAATGATACGCTGGAAAAAATTAAAGATTTAAGTAAAAAAACAGTCATTTCACAATGGTTTGAGGATCATCTCGCTGATACTGGCCCTGATTTTGCATCTAATCGAAAAAAATTACTAAAATATGATAATTTTGTTACCTCAAATTTCATTACAACACATCCGTCAACATTAGATTTTTTGAGAAAGAAAAAGAATTTTCATTATCTTCCAATTCCAGTAGACAAAAATATTGAAAAATTAAAAATTTATGAAAAAAACAATCAAATAAACGATGTTTTTTTCTCAATGAGTCATGGGGTTAATAGAGGTAAATTAAAAAGAGATAAACAGGATGAAAGGCACAATTTTATTACTGAATTAATTACTGAATGTCCTAATATAATTTTTGACATTTATGGATATAATAATAGAGAACCAGTATGGGCAGAAGATTTTTATAAAGTTATAGTAAACTCTAAAATGGCTTTAAATTTAACAAGAGGCAAACCTCTTAAATATTTAACAAGTAATAGAATTGCTTCATTAATAGGAAACGGTTTATTAACATTTATAGACAAAAGGACACAATTAAGTAATTTTTTTAATAGCAATGAAGTTATTTTTTATTCAGGATTAGATGATTTAGCAGATAAAATAAACTTTTATAAATCAAATGATAAAAAAAGAATTAACGTTGCAAAAAAAGGTAGAAGAAAATATTTTGATCTTTTTGAATGCCAAAAGGTAGCTGATTACATTATTTCAAAATCATTTAATAGAGAAATTTCAAAAAAATTAAAATGGATGGATTAAATGAAAATTAAAAAAATTAAATCTAAGATTAAAAATTTAAAATTTGGAAAGAACTGTACTATTATGGAGCCATCAAATATTTATGGCTCTAAATTTGGTAAAAATGTTTTTATTGGACCTTTTGTTGAGATACAAAAAAATTCTTATATTGGTGATAATACACGGATACAAAGTCATTCATTTATATGTGAGAAAGTAAAAATTGGAAAGAATTGTTTTATAGGCCATGGAACTATGTTTACAAATGATGATTTTAAAAATGGCAAAATAAATAGAAACTCAAAATATTTTAAAAATACTATTATAGCTGATGATGTTCTGATTGGATCTAATTCTACAATATTACCAGTTTTTATTTGTAGGGGATCTGTTATTGGTGCTGGATCAGTAGTTACTAAAAATATTAAAAAAAAAGGTATCTACGCCGGTAACCCTGCAAAATATTTGAGGAAAATTTAATAATGAAATTTACTGATGTTAATCCATTTACTAAAAGCGAACAATCGAGGATAAATAAATCTCTTTTATCTACTGTAAAAAAAGGAGACTTTATACTTGGCAATAATGTAGAAAAATTTGAAAAGAAATTTTCTAAATTAGCCAATGTTAAATATTCAGTTGGTTGTGCAACAGGCACAGATGCTTTAATTTTGTCTATTAAAGTTTTAAAACTTAAAAAAAAACATGAAGTGATAATTCCCGGTATGTCATATATATCAACGGGTTTAAGTTTGGCATTAAATAAAACAAAAATTTGTTTTGCTGATATAGATTCTGATACAGGATTGATATCCTTAGAATCTGTAAAAAAAAAAGTAAATAAAAACACCAAAGCTATTATCCCAGTGAATTTATATGGTCAAAAGGTCGATATAAAAAAATTAAGATCAATTGTAGGTAAAAGAGTTTTTATTATAGAAGATAGTGCTCAATCTCATTTTGCATTTAGTTGTTACAATTGCGGTAGAGCAGATGAAGAAACTTGTTGCAAAAAAGAAGACAATCATTCTTACGCTGATTTATCTTGTTATAGTTTTTATCCATCAAAAAATCTTGGTGCTTATGGAGATGGTGGATTGATAACTACTAATAATATAAATTTTTACCGTAAATTAAAAATATTGAGAAATTTGGGAACTATCAAAAAAAATGTTCATGAATATGAGGGTTTAAACAGTAGATTGGACACTATACAAGCATCTATTCTTTTTGAAAAAGTAAATCATACAAAAAAACATAATGATTACAGAAGAAAAATTTCAAAGTATTATGATTATGAGCTACAATTTATTAGTGAGGTTAAAACTACAGAAACTAGACCTGGATCATCTAGGCATTTATACGTTATAAGAGTTAAAAATAGAGACAGACTTTTAAAGTATTTGCAAAAAAATGGTATAAGTTCACAATTACATTATCCTTATAGTCTTAATAGAGCAGGGGCATTAAGGGCCAGTGTTAAGAAAGAGAATCTACCAATATCTGAGAAATGGGCTAAAGAATGTCTAAGTCTCCCTGTATACCCATATATGAAACTTAGTGATGCTGAAAAAGTAGTTAAGACAATAAAAAAATATTTCAATTATTAAATGAGCTCGGGCTCACATAATGTTTATTTGATTATTTCAAAAAAAAAAGGTTTTTATAAAACCTATGTTGGATATGCAAAAAACATTAAAAATAGATTAAATCAGCATAATTCAAATAAAGGTGCAAAAAGTACAAAAGGGAGATATTGGAAATTAATTTATAAAAAAAATTTTAAAGACAAAAGTAGGGCTTTAAAATACGAATACTTTTTAAAAAAAAATAGAAAATTAAGAAATGATATAAAATTAAAATTTATAAGAAATTATGGATAAGAAAATTATTGTAAAAGTAGCTGCTGGCTTAGGAAATCAAATGTTTATGTATGCTAACGCATTCTCTTTAGCTAAAAGGTTTGATTATAAGTTATTTATTGATAATACATCAGGTTTTTTTCAAGCGAAAAACAGAACTTTTGGGAGAGCATTTGGATTAAATTCTTTTAATTTGACAGGGGATTTAGCAGATAAATCCGATAAATACGATAATTATATTGCTCATAATTATAAAAAAATTATTAAAACTCTAAATAGATTTCAAAAAAACAAAGCTTTTTTGACGGATCCGAAAGGTTCAAATAAGAAAACTTATTACGAAAAAATTGACTATCCTTTATCCGATACAGTATATCTTGAGGGATATTTTGAATCCGAAAAGTACTTTTTTGATCTTAAGACTGAATTAATTGAAGAATTCAAAATAAAAAGCTCTTATATTAACAATCAAAATAAATTTATTAATTTATTAAGTGAAAGCAATTCAGTTTCAATCCATGTACGTAGAGACAGATTTGTTGAGCCAAGTTACTTCAAGGATAGAGGAAGAGAACCAAAAAAGGATATGAGATTAGAAGATATTGTTGATTATATTAATAGAGCTGTCTCATATTTTGAAAATAAAATTGATAATCCAAAATTCTTTATTTGGTCTAACAATTTTTCTGATCTAGATAAAATATTCGATAGAAATAAGTTTATTTTTGTTCAGAATAATGACTATATAAATGATTTCTATTTATTCAGTTTCGCAAAACATTTTATTGTAAGCCCATCATCATTTCATTGGTGGGGTGCGTGGTTGAACCAAAATCCAAATAAAATATGCGTAAGACCTTCTGACAATTTAAATCCTTCAAATAATAAAGATTTCTGGCCAGAATCCTGGTCTATAATTTAACTTTATTTAGGGCGTTATTTTTAAATAAATTTGCTTCTTTAATATATCTTCTAACCATTTGAGTTGTTTTATGACCTGTCATTGCCATAATACTTCTTTCATCAGCACCAGACTCAGCCGAAACTGTTGCAAATCCTGATCTTAAACTATGCCCTGAAAAGTTTTTATTATCTATCCCAGCCATTTCTAAATATCTTTTAATTATTAAAACTACCGATTGATCAGTTAATCTATCAGTTGTTAATGATGATCCTTTTACAAATCTTCTAAAAATTGGACCTTCTTTAATTTTTGATAAATTTATCCATTTCTTTAAGTGAGATACAGGGCAATAATCTTTATTTGAGAAGTAGGGCAGTCCTTTAATCATCCCTTCTCCAAATTGGTCTGTTTTTGATCTTCTAAGAGTGATTTTTAAACCTTCAGGTACAAACTCCAGGTCTTCATAATCTATTGATATTAATTCTGTTCTTCTAAAGCCGCCTCCGAAACCAGTTAAGATGATTGTTTTGTCTCTAATTTTCTTAATTTCCTCAATTTTATCTTCATCTATTACTTTAATTATTGCTTTTAAATGATTGATTAATATAGGTTTTTTACCTCTTTGAATACTTCCTTTTGTACGTTTAATACCCATTAGGTTCTCAATAATAATCGGATGCTTTGTATCCAGGTAATGGCCCTTATGTTTATGAAACATGCTTATAGAGACCAATCTACGCCTTAAAGTACTCATTTTAGAGTCTTTTCCAGATAGATAAGTTAGATATAAAGCTACTATTTTAGGTTCTGTCGGTAATGATTTAAAAGCATGCTTAGCACAGAAGGCTCCAAAATCCTTAAAATCTGATTTATAAGCTCTTATAGTATTGCTTGCTTTTGAGCTTTTAAGGTTATTTAGAGTTTCCTCATGTAAAGCTTTTAGATCTGTAACTAGTTCATTCATATCTATTACTATTGATAACAATTAATTATCACTACCAATATAATAGATGATTTTTAAAGTCAAGTGATTAAATATACGATGATGTTCGAGTCTAGAAAAAGAATTGTAATGGACAGAGGTCCAAGCTGGCCAGATTATAATAAAGCTGAGCCATTTATGGTCAGATACTATCCATTATTTCGTAAAAGACCTAAATGGTTCCCTTTCAATATCTTCGTTCACCAGATCCTAAAGAGTGATAGAGGTGATTTACACGACCATTATTGGTCTTATTTGACTATTGTAGTTAAGGGTGGATATTGGGAAACAAGGGAAAACGGGACTTTTTGGAGAGGACCTGGTTATATCGGCTTTAGAAAGGGCACAGATAGACATAGTTTAAAGATCCCAGAGGGTAAATCAGCCTGGACAATCATATTTGTAGGTCCCAATAAGGGTTCAAAGAAGTATGCAAGATATCAAAAAAAGCCCTAAATATGGGGTGTTTTATACCCAAAAAACCCTTATTTTTCAACGTTTTTTGCAATCTGAAGGTGTAATTTTTTAAAAATATAGATTTTAAGCAGTCTAGTAGAGCGTATATTTATGTATCACGAAAATAGGCCTATATATGGCTCATTAAACGCTATATTCTGATATTGCATTGCTCTTCAATTTGCATCCATATCGTTCTTACAATCTTGAACTTTAATACGATAGTATTGTTCAAAAAGTCTTATTTTACGCGATTTATTCACCTTCCCTCTGGTTAACAGCGATAATTTGAATTTGTAAAACTCAATGATGATATTTTTACATCTATTTCAAAACTTCAGTTTTATAAGAGAACAAATTTATTCAATAAAAACAACAATATAAAACAAACACTTAAAGTATATTGTTAAGTTAAAATACAGTACTTTAGTTGAAAAACTTTAGAGATAAATAAACAACAATAGGAATAGTAAAAAAGGACATGAGAGTGGAAGAAACAATTACGCTAGCTATATTGTCCACTGCCCTCTTTTTCGAGTACATGGAACCAACAAGATAGGTTAGGACAGCGCTTGGCATAGCTGATTGGATTAAAAGTACGCCAGCCATAAAACCAGACAAATCTAGAAACTTAATTAATCCAAATCCAATAATTGGTCCCAAAATTACTCTAACAGACCCTAAAATCGCTGCATGAGTCCAAGAAACTATCTTTAACCTAGTCAGAGCGACGCCTAGAGCCATTAAAACCAAAAAGATTGTCGTATAAGTTAGCAAAAAAGTAGTGTTCTCTAGATAACCAGGCACATCTAAATCAAAATAAAGAAACATCACTGAAGCGATAATTCCATAGATAGGTCCATTTTTTACCAAAACTCCGAATGAGAATTTTTTGCTAGCTAACAAAATACCAATAGTAAAGTGAAATAATATAATTACAGAAGCTATTGCTGAAGCAACTCCTAAGCCAGCCGTGCCATAAGCAAAAAGACATATAGGAACACCCATATTACCGGTATTTGGTAAAAACATAGGGGGGAGTTCTGTAATTGGATCTTTATTTAGAATTAATAAAATAATAAAACCAACAATTGCGAATGCACTTAAAATTATTACAGCATAAATAAAATACTCAGTAAAAATTTCTAATGTAACACCCGTTGTAGTGATTGTATAAAAAATCATTGCTGGAGTACCAATAGTACCAGCAAAATTTGTAATAAATTTAGTATTAAATTTAGGATCCTTTTTTCCTAAGTAATAACCAATTCCTATAATAAAAAAAACTGGAAATAAAACATCTATCAGTTTGAGGTAGAGCTCCATTAAGCTCTTACATCAGATTTATTAGGTTTTCTCAAGGGTTTATTAAAACCAATTGCTTTCTCAAATTCATTTAATCGTTTATAAATTGATCTCAGTTCAGTTATTCTTGTCCAGTTTTGTAAGAATAAAGAAAAACTACTTTGAACTTCTCTGAAAGCGCTGGATGTTTGAATTAATACACCAAGGGTCATTGCTCCTGTGAATAAGCCTGGTCCCATTAAAAGATAAGGTACAATAATCATAGTTTGGTTATACATAATCAACCAAAGATCAAAATAACCATAATGTAGAAATAGTCTGTGATAATTAAATTTAATACCAGTAAAAAGCTCTAATACAGTTGGAGGCTTCACATAGTTCTGTCTATCATCTTCACCATAAACCAATTCTTTTCTAAACGCAGCTTCCACTTTTTGATTATTATACTCGAGACCCGGTAGTTTTATTCCAACTAACCAACTTATTATTAATCCGCCTAAACTTGCTGTAAGTGATACCCATACTAAAGATCCTGACACATCTTTAAAGAAAGGTATTACTACATTTGAAGACAAGCCCCAAAGAATTGGTATAAATGCAATTAAAAGCATAATCGCTCTAACAACCTGCAATCCAAGACTTTCAACAATTTTAGCAAAATTCATACAGTCTTCCTGAATTCTTTGTGAAGCACCCTCAACTTTTGCATCAACTTTTTTCCAATATGGCATATAAGAAAAAGTCATGGCCTCACGCCATCTAAATGCCCATAATCTAGTAAAATAATTAGTGACCGTGTAGATCATTACATATGGTATAGCCAACTTCATAAATAGGAAAATACCATCATAAAATTCAGATATATCTCTTTCAGTCGCTTTTTGAAGTAGATCGTAGAAGCCCTTGTACCATTGATTGATTTGAACATCTATCCAGGTTTGAGCTAGTAAAGATAGAAAAATAAAGAATGCACCTCCCCATGACCACAACATCCATTTCTTTTCGGTGAAAAAACTTCTCCACATATTAATCTTTCAAAAAATTATCAGCGTATGATTTGATTATAAAATTTGATTTTTTGGGTTCTATAACTTGAAAATTAATATTATTTTTTTTTGCATATTCTATAGCTTTTTCTTTTGTTGAAAACTTTAACAACACTTCACCTAAAGTGTCTTCTCCAGATTCCCAACCCATTAGTGGATTTGTTTTTGTATTCTTTGATTCAAAAGCAAGAACCCACTTTTTTGTTTTACCCCTGCCCGATTGCATTGCTGTTTTACTAGGTATAAAAATTTTTGCTCTTTTCATATTAATTCATTGGTAAACTACAAACTGATCCAGATACCTCTTTATTATTTATATTTGTTTTAAAATTTTGAGAATCTTTACAATATTCAAGATTTATCATAGCTATTCCGACTATCATTTTAAACCTAGGTGAATAAACGGCAGATCTTAAATATCCGATAGTTTCTTTGTTTTCATCAACCAGTTTTAACTCTGATGTTAAATTAATGTTTTTTTCATTTATTTTAACACCCATTAGTTTTCTTTTAATTCCTTCCAATTTAACTTTTTGTAATGCTTTTTTTCCTAAAAATTCAATATTACTCTCTAAATTAACATATTTATCTAATCCACACTCAAATGGATTATCATTATTATCCATATCATTACCATAGGACAACAAGGCACCCTCTATTCTTTCAATAACATTTGGACAACCTGGTTTTAAATTAAACTTGTTACCAACTTTAATAATATAATCATAAAGTTTAAGACCTGAATTCGAATTTTCAACGTAGATCTCGTAACCACCTTGTTTGGAAAAACCAGATTTTGATATCATAAAATCTATGCCTTCAAATTTAAAATAATTAAAATTAAAAAACTTAAGCCTACTGATGTCATCTCCGAAGACTTTTTTCATTACATCTAACGATTTAGGTCCTTGTACTGCGAGAGTAGAAATTTCTGTCTCATGAATTTGTACATTTAAATTCATTGAGTCAGCAATTCCTTTTGCATAAAGCAAAACATCTGAATCCGCTATACATATTCTCCATTTCGTATCTTCTACTTTTAAAATCAGAGGATCATTTATCATATTACCATTTCCATCTATCAAAGGAACATAGTAACATTTAAGTACTTTAGCACCACTTAGGTCCCTACAAGTCATAAGTTGAACTAATTTATTAGAATCACTACCGCTAACTTCAATTTGCTTTTGAACAGAGACATCCCATAATTGAACATCTTTTTTTAAGTGAAAATATTCATCTTCGAGAGACTTAAAATGAGTTGGTAATAACATGTGATTATAAACAGTATAACCGCCCACTCCATAACTTTCTAATCTAGAGGTGTATGGGGTAATTTTAACTCTTCTATTTTTTGAAATTTCAAATTTTTTCATTTATTTAAGATATTTTTTTGAGCGTTTTAGTAATATTAATATTCATGTTATCAAAAATATTTCGTTCATTATTTTTGATATTTTTATAAATATAATTGACAAGTCTTGATAATGGTTCAGTAAGATCTATTTCAGGTACCTCTAAACTATATTTAGCTTGTTTAGTTTTCTTGAAATATATTTTAATTTTATACATAGATTCATTTTCATCACAATAAATAATAGCATTCTTAAATTTAAATTTCATAAGTCGAATTTTTATTGGTGAAATCCACGTATTTTTAATGAAAACATTTAAATTATTTTTATAAGTTAAATTGATAAATGCTGTATCAGACTTAGGAGACTGTGCATTGTTAATTTTTAAAGATTTTGATTTTATTGGGTTGCTTTTTAGTAAATAAAATAAAATTGATAAATCATGAACTGCTAAGTCCCAAACTACATTGACATCTTTTCTTACAGGCGCCTGTTCTCTATAAGACTCTATTTCATTTAGTTTACCGAATCTATTGCTTTCAATAATCTTTTTTATGTAATTAATAGAACCTGAAAAAATAAAGGGATAATCCACAAATATTTTCTTTTTATTTTTTTTTGAAATTTTTTCTAAATTTAGAACCTCTTTTGGGGATAATGAAATTGGTTTTTCAACTAAGATATGTTTTTTCATTTTTAATGCAAACTCAGATATTTGGAAATGTGTGTTTGTAGGTGTTGCTATAACAACTATATCAATATTATCTGTAATCAATTTTTTATAATCTTTTGAAGTCTTTATGAATGGAAAGTCTTTTTTTGCTTTTAGTAAATTTGACTGGGATTTATCTGAGACAGATATCAGTTTAAAAAAATTTGAATTTTGAAAGTTTCTGGCTAACTTTGGTCCCCAATAACCATAACCTATAAGGCATACTTTTAATTTATTCATTTTTTAAAAATTCAGCCACCTTTTCTCTCATTTCAAAAGCATTTTCAAGTATTATCATGTGACCGCAGTTTTTAATGATATGAACTTTCGAACCAGGAACTAATTCAGCAAATTTTTTTCCATTTTCCAATCTAATCATTTTGTCCATTTCGCCAAAGATAAACAAAGTCGGAAATTTAATATTTTTTACAGCTTTAAGGCCATTTTTATAATTATTACAAGCTATTAAATCTACGGCTAATACCTCTCTTACCTCTCTTGTTGAGTTTAAAATTTTTTGCAAAGGATTGCCTCCTATAAACTGTTTTGAATGACCGTAACCCCATTTCATCATTAAATTTAATGACTCCATATCACCTGACAGTGACAGATTAATTAAGCTTTTATTAACCGGAATTTCATATGCACCAGCAACAAAAACTAACTTTTTAACCTTTTGTGGAAATCTCAATGAGAATTCTAATGAGACCAGGCAGCCTTGAGAATGACCAACAATTGTTACTTGTTTTGTGCCAATTTTATTTAACAATTTATCCAACCAAACTGCAATTTCTTCTATACTTTTTAAACTCTCACCCTCAGAATTTCCATGGCCAGGAAGATCTATTGTAAGTACATTAAAACCAAGCGAAGAAATATATTGCTCAGTTAATGACCATACAACGTGAGATTGGCCGCTACCATGTAATAAAATAACTGTTTCTTTATTAGTATCGAAGGTAAGTCCTGCATCAGATGCAAAAACTTTTTTTTTATCAACTTCAATAATCAACTTAATTCCTTAGCTTTAGCTCTAAGTTCGTACTTTTTTATCTTTCCGGTAGATGTTTTTGGAAGATCTCCAAAAACTATTTTTTTTGGAATTTTAAACCCAGCAAGCGTCTCTCTACAAAACTTAATAATTTCTTCTTCTGTTGCTTTTTTCTGTGGTGATAGCTCAACAAAAGCACATGGTGACTCACCCCACTTTTCATCAGGTTTTGCTACAACAGCTGATAAAGATACTGACGGGTGTTTGGAAATAGTATTTTCTATTTCGATAGATGATATATTTTCACCACCAGAAATGATTATATCTTTTGATCTATCTTTAATTTGTATGTAACCATTAGGATGCATTACAGCTAAATCTCCAGAATGAAACCAACCGTCTTTCATAGATTTTTTCGTTGCATCCTTGTCTTTAAAATAACCTTTCATTACGACGTTTCCTCTAATCATAATTTCTCCTATAGTCTTGCCATCATGAGGAACCATTTTCATATTTTCTGGATTCATAACTTTAACATCTTCAGTGTTTGGGTAACGAACACCTTGACGTGAACTAATATCAGCTTTCTCATCCTCATTTAGTTTATCCCATTCACTATTCCAAGCACACTGAAGGATATGACCATAGGTTTCAGTCAACCCATAGACGTGCATAACTTGAAAGCCTAATTCATTCATTTTTTTAAAAATTATACTTGGTGGTGGAGCAGCTGCAGTTAAAACATAGACCTTGTGTTTGAGTTTTATTTGTTCTTCTTTTGGTGCATTAGCTAACATATTTAGTATTATTGGTGCACCTCCAAAATGAGTTATTTTATGTTCTGAAATTAGTTCAAAAATTTCCTTAGCTCTTATATTTCTAATACAGATAACACGAGCATGTAGCATTGCTAAAGTCCAGGGATAGCACCAACCATTACAATGAAACATTGGTACAGTATAAAGAAAATTTAATCTATTTGGCATATTCCATGCAGTTACGCTCCCTGTAGCCATGAGATATCCGCCCCTATGATGATAAACTACACCTTTAGGATTTCCAGTCGTTCCTGATGTATAATTTAATGAAATTGCTTGCCACTCATCATCTGGTCTTTTCCAAATAAAATTTTCATTTCCTGTATTAAGAAAACTTTCATACTCAAGTTCGCCAATTTTTTTTGCATCTTTTAAATTTTCTTGTTTATCAATAATATCTATAACAGAGATTTTTTTACTCAAAGTCTCTAAAGCTTTGTTTACAACTGGACTAAATTGTCTATCAACGATTAGAACTTTAGTATCTGCGTGATTTAAAATATAACCAACCGTCTTAGCGTCTAATCTTGTATTAATTGTATTTAATACTGCCCCAGTCATTGGGACTGAATAGTGAGCCTCAAATAGTTCAGGTGTATTTGCTGCCATAATAGAAACGGTATCACCCTTTTTTACCCCATGTTTTTCTAGTGCACTGGCAAACTTAATTGCTCTTTCGTAAACTTGTTTCCATGTGTAGACTCTTTTCTTATAAATTATAGCCTCATAATCTGGGTAAATATCTTTTGTCCTCTCTAAAAAAGTTATAGGGGTTAAAGGAACATAGTTTGCTTTATTTTTTTCAAGATTCTGTTCGTAATTGTTCATTTCAATTAAAGTTCGCCTTCATCATTGATTTACTTCCTGTTATTGCTGACAAATAATGACTTTGGGCTCTTGGTAAAATTTTATCAAAATAGTAAGTTGCTGTATTTATTTTGTCTTCAAAAAAAGATTTATTAGTATCATATTTTTCATAGCTAACTTTAAGAATTTTTAACCAAGAATGAGCTAAACCTAAATAACCTAAAACCTTTAAATAATCATTACACGCTGCGCTAACATCATCTTTTGAATTTTTATTTTTTTCAATAAGCCAGGACGTAAAATTATTTATTAGTTCAACATATTTTTGAAATTTTTGAACAAATAATGCTAGTTCTTCGTTTTTTTCATAGTCTTGTATCTCTTTTGAAATTTGAGATATATAGTTATTATATATATTATTATTAAGAATTTTTCTAAAAACTAAATCAATAGCTTGAACTGAATTTGTTCCTTCATATATTGGGGTAATTCTATTATCTCTAAATAGTTGTTCAACACCTTGGTCTTTAGTGTACCCATATCCACCAAAAACTTGTATTGCGTCATTTGTTATTTCCATTCCTATGTCAGTAAAAAAAGATTTTATAAGTGGTGTCATCATAGAGACCATATCATTTGCATTTTTTTTAATTGTTGAGTTAGAATGATTTAAACTTACATCTATTTGTTGAGAAACCCAAAAAGCTAGAGATCTTTGACCTTCAATTAATGACTTCATATTCATTAAACTTCTTCTAATATCTGCGTGCTTAATTATTAAATCTGCGTCTTTATTATTGCTATTATTTGCCTTACCCTGTTTTCTCTCTTTAGCGTATGAAAGAGCATTTTGGTATGCTGTTTCTGAAATACCTAAACCTTGAATACCCACGACTATTCTTTCTAAGTTCATCATAGTGAACATAGAACTTAAACCTTTGTTTTCGGGTCCTATCATATAGCCAGTTGCATTTTCAAAATTCAGAACACAAGTTGGGGATCCCTTAATTCCCATTTTTGTTTCTATTGATCCAGTGTTCACTCCATTTTTTGGACCAATTGATCCATTATCTTTAACAACAAATTTAGGAACAAGAAATAAACTAATACCTTTTGTTCCAGATGGAGATCCGGGTACTCTTGCTAAAACTAAATGTATTATATTTTCAGTTAAGTCATGATCACCTGAGGTTATAAAGATTTTTTGTCCTGTTAACTTATAAGAATTATCTTTTTGTTTAACAGCTTTGCTTTTCAATAGCCCTAGATCTGTGCCACAGTGAGACTCAGTAAGACACATTGTGCCACTCCATTTACCTTCAACAATTTTTGGTAAATATTTATTTTTAATTTGTTCATCTGCATGATGAAGTATGCAGTTATATGCTCCAATACTTAATTCACTATAAAGTTTAAAAGATAGACTGGAAGATGAAAGCATCTCTTCAAAAAATGTACTGACGGTCTTTGGCATACCTTGACCACCATATTTTGGGTCACAAGATAACGATGTCCATCCATCTTCAATAAATTTTTTGTAAGCTTCTTTATATCCTGGTGGAGATCTGACTATTCCATTTTCATAAACACAAGGCTTTTCATCACCAATTTTTGCTAGAGGTAAGATTAACTCCTGATTAATTTTAGCAGCTTGTTGCAGAATATCTTTAACTAAATCAGAATTTATTTCTTTGTATTTATCTATTTCTTTATAATTTTTATTATCTTTTAAATGATCAAATAAAAACATCATTTCTTCAACTGGTGCATTATATATGGGCATTTAATTTATAAGTGGTTTTCCTGTTTTTAAAGTATGAGCTATTCTATTTTGGGTATTTTGAGTTTCTAATAATTTCATAAAACTATTTAATTCAAGATTATACATTTGGTCTTCGGAAATTTCTTTATTTTTTTCAGTATCTCCTCCACTCAATACATATGCTAATTCTTCACCAACTACCATACCATGATCTAATATCTTTTTATTATTATATAATTCATCAAGTTTCTTTTGCATTTTTTGTCTCACTTGGTTACCTGATAATTTAAATTTGCATTCAATAGGAGGGTTAAATTCTTTATTTTTTTCAATAAATTTTTTTGCTACCTCAAAAAGGTTGTTTCGATTGATAATGACCTCATGGTTGCTATCTAAAAATAAAAGAGGTTTTGCCTCTTGAGGTGAAGTGGCTGTTTTGGCATAGCCAATAATATCAAACACCTTAAGTGAAGCGAATTCTGGATCATTTTTTGAATCATCAGTTTGTGTCCAGCGCCATAAAAGCTCTTTACAGCCCCCGCCAGCAGGAACCAAACCAACAATAGTTTCAACTAAACCCATTACTATATTTGTGTGAGAAACTACGTAATTACTCTGCAACAATACTTCTTCACCACCACCAAGAGCTAAACCAGAAGGTGCAGATATAACTGGATTTTCACAATACTTTAAATGTTTACAGGTTTTTTGAAAATACTTTATAAATTTTTCAACAGATTTCATGTCACCCTTTTTAACAAACTCCATAACATAATTAAGATTAACTCCTGCAGAAAATTGCATGCTCTCATTTATTATAATCAAAGGTTTGTCGGTAGCATTCATTAAAGCGTCCATAGAATTGTAGTCTAAAGCATTAGCTTTAGTGTTAAATTCGACAATATTAAAATCATTAAATCTAAAAATCTCTGCAGAATCATTTTTGTCAACCTTTGTTACTAATCTCTTAATTTTGCCAAGAGTTCGGATATTTGTATATTTTTGACGTTCTTCGTAAAAATTTTTAGATCCTTTGTTTTTAAGATTTTGTAAAAAAGGGTTTAGTTTTGTATCACCTAGTTTTGAAAAAAAATTATCCAAACCAATCGACTCTAGCATTTCAAAAGGTCCCATAGACCAATTAAAACCAAGCCTTAGTGCTTCGTCAATATCGTTATACTGTTTTGTTATTTGGGGTACTAAAGATGAAGAATATAGAATTATTTTTGATATTACTGACCATGCATATTTTCCATATTTATCATTTCTATTAATTAATTCTAAAAGATTTACTTTTTCAATATTTAGTTCAATCTTTTTTGATGGAGAATAAGTATTTTTATTTATATCAAGAGCTTCAAGGGTTTTCTTATTATTTTTTTTATTTATTCTATAGAAACCACCCTTCCCTTTACGACCAGTATATCCGCTATCAATTAGAGTTTTGATAATTGGTATTCCGTCTACAACATTTTGGAAATCGTCTTTTGGATCCAATTCTTTTTTAAAACTTTTAAGAACATCTGACATTAAATCGATACCTATTAAATCGTATAATGCAAAAACACCTGTTTTTGGGATACCCATTGGCCTTCCAAATACAGCATCGGCTTCTTCTATTGAAAGTTTCATTGAAATAGCTTCTGTCATAGCAATTTGCATTGAATAGACACCAATCCTATTTCCTAAAAAACCTGGTGTATCACCACATACGATTACACCTTTTCCTAGATTTTTTTCACAAAAGTCTTTCAGCAATTCTATTTTATTTTTGTCATTGTTTTCTTCTCTGACAATTTCAAGAAGCCCCATGTATCTTACTGGATTAAAAAAATGCGTTATACAAAAATCTTTTTTATCATTTTCATTTAATTTTTTAGATAATATTTTAAGAGGAATTGTTGATGTATTGGACGAAACTACAGAATTTTTCTTTCTTTTATCAAAAATTTTTTTATATATATCGTGCTTTATGTCAATTCTTTCTACAACTGCTTCTATAATCCAATCTGCATCGGAAACTTGATCAAAATTTTTAGTTATTGTGCCTATTTTTAATCCATCAATTTTAGATTTTTCAAATAAAAGTGGTGGTTTTGATTTTAATATTCTCTCTCGGGCTTTTTCTACGATTTCATCTTTTAGATCGAGTAATACAACTGGAATATTTGCATTGCATAAATGTGCGGCTATACCACTTCCCATTGTTCCTGATCCTATAATAACAACTTTGTTAATTTTCATAAAATGGTCGGGGCGGCAGGATTTGAACCTGCGACCCTCTGGTCCCAAACCAGATGCGCTACCAGACTGCGCTACGCCCCGAAAGGTTATTTATATAGATGAATAAATGAATTTTATCAATTGAAACATAAGTGCAATCAATATAATTGAGATATAATTAGTGTTATGATTCAACATATATCAAAACCCTTTAAATGGTTTTTTAAATTAGAGGCTGCATCGGGTCTCGTTTTACTTTTTGCTGCAATAATTGCATTATTTGTCAGTAATAGTGAATTAGCATCTATCTATTATGATATTTTAAACTCTTATTTTGCTCTAGGTTTTGGAGAATTTAAATTAAAATTATCTGTATTACACTGGATCAACGATGTTTTAATGGCAATATTTTTCTTTTTGGTTTCTTTAGAAATAAAAAGAGAATTTATTCAAGGAGAATTATCAAACCCAAAACAAGCATCGCTTCCAATAATTGCTGCTATTGGTGGGATGTTGGTGCCAGCTTTAATTTACGTTGCTATCAATTATGGAAATTCTGAAACACTAAAAGGATGGGCGATTCCTTCAGCTACCGATATAGCATTTTCATTGGGTGTATTATCTTTGCTTGGAAAAAGAGTTCCAATTTCTCTAAAAGTTTTTTTAACTGCTTTAGCTATTATTGATGATTTAGGTGCAATTGTGATAATTGCTTTTTTCTATTCCGGAAAAATACAAGCTATGTATTTAATACTAATGTTAGTATCAATCATTATCTTAATAATTTTTAATAGGTTAAATATAAGAAACTTTATTCCTTATCTCATAGTTGGTATTTTTTTATGGGAATTTACTCATTCATCTGGTATTCACGCAACTATAGCAGGAGTTTTATTAGCTTTAACGATACCACATAAAGATAAAAAAAATAAAAGCTCTCATAAAAATTCAATGCTGATTAAACTCGAACATGCAATCTCACCATATGTTGCTTTTGGTATTATGCCAATCTTCGCTTTTGCAAATGCCGGGGTATCTCTTGAAGGATTAAGTGTAGCAAAATTAATGAATCCAGTGCCATTAGGAATTTTATGTGGATTATTTTTCGGTAAACAATTTGGCGTTTTCATTTTTTCTTATGTTTCAATTAAATTAAAATTTGCTGAGATGCCAAATGACTCGGATTGGTTAAAATTATATGGCGTTGGTGTATTGACGGGAATCGGCTTTACAATGAGTTTGTTTGTCGGAAACTTAGCGTTTGTTGAAACAACTCAATATTTAAGTGGTGTTAAAATAGGTGTGCTATTAGGCTCACTTGCCTCAACTCTTTTTGGGTATATGTTGATTTTATTAAGTAAAAAATAAAATTTAAATGCTTAAATCAAAAATAATATTTTTAATAATTATGATTTCTCTTTTTTCATCCAATCTTAATGCTTCTTATGAAAAGCTGGCATTTGATTTCTCTTTCAAAGATCTTGACGGTTCAGAAATGAAACTTGCTGATTTTAAAAATAAAGTAATGGTTGTTACTAATGTTGCAAGTTATTGTGGTTTTACCTCTCAATATGAAGATCTTCAAGAAACTTGGGAAAAATATCAAAATAAAGGATTAGTGGTAATAGGTGTACCTTCAAATTCTTTTAATCAAGAAATGGAAACGAATAAGGAAATTAAGAATTTTTGTGAAGCAAAATTTGGAATTAGTTTTCCAATGACTGAAAAAGTCAAAGTCAAAGGTAGTGAAGCGCACGAATTTTATAAATGGGCAAATAAAAATTACGGTAAAAATGCTATACCTAAGTGGAATTTTCATAAAATTATAATAGGCAAGGATGGAAAGATTTTTAATACATTTTCATCTATGACTAAACCTACATCTGGTAAATTTGTAAAAGTTATAGAAGAAGCTCTTAACAAATAAATTAAATTTTTAATCTCATACCGTCATAGGCAGGCAAGATATTTTTTGGAAGATTTTTCTTTAAAAAATTATAATCTAGTTCTGTATGAAGGTTTGTTAAAATTGTTTTTTTGGGTTTTAAAAAAGTGCTAATTCTTATGCTGGTTTCTAGATTAAAATGTCCAGTGTGTCTTTTAAACCTAAGACAATCTATTATTAAATAATTTAGTTTTTTTAGCTTGTTTAAATCAAAAGGGTTAATATTACTACAATCACTAATGTAAGCTGTTTTATTAAAAACATAAGCTGTTGCAGTAATTTGTCCATGCTCAACTTTAAAAGTATTAAAGGATATTTTATTATTACCTTTCTTAATAATTTGTTTTTTCTTGATTAAATTAGGTTTCATTATTGGAATATATCCTTGGCCACCGTAAAAACAGAAATCATATTTTTTTTTTAACGCCTTTAACGTTCTTGAGTCTGCATAAATATCAATTCTTTTTTTGTGTTTCCAAAAAAAAGGTCTTAATTCAAATATGCCACTTGTTTGATCTGAATGTTCGTGTGTGTATAGAACACAATCAACATCATTTATTTTATTTTTAATAAATTGCTCTCTTATATCTGGAGATGAATCAATTAAAACTGATAAATTACCTTTTTTGATGAAAGCAGAACATCTTGTGCGTATATTTAATTTATTTTTTTTGTCACAATTTCCCCAGTGATTATTTATCCAGGGTGAACCCAATGAACTTCCACAACCTAAAATAATCAATTCCATTTCAAAGATTTATATTAAACAATTTAAAAAAATTATTAGTTGTAATCATTGAAAAGTTTTCTTCTGTCTCATTTTTTAAATTTGCTAAGAATTTTAACGTATATTTTAAATTTCCTGGTTCATTTGTCTTACCACGCAAAGGTTCTGGGGATAAATAAGGAGAGTCAGTTTCTATAAGAATTCTATTATTAGGAATAGATTTAAATGTATTTGCTAGGTCATTACTTTTTTTAAATGTTATTATTCCACTTGCTGAAAAATGACAATTTAGATCTAAAAGTTTATGTGCGAAATCTTTATTACCTGTAAAGCAGTGCATTAGAATGTTAAAACTTTTATTTTTAAACTCGCTAGATAAAATATCAAACATTTCATTATCAGCAGATCTTGAATGTACAATTAATGTTTTTGATGTTTGTTGGCTAGCGTTAATATGTTTGATAAAACATTCTTTTTGAATATTCTTGTCTGAATGATTGTAATAAAAATCTAAACCAGTTTCTCCAACACCAATTAAATTTTTGTTTAAGCTTAAATTTTCTATTATCTTTTCAACCTTCAAATCTTCATAATTTTTAGCCTCATGAGGATGTATACCGTAAGAGCCAAAAATATTATTATAGTTTTTCAATATATTTAAAATATTTTTGAAGCTTTGATCAGTAGTAGAAATAGTTAAGAAATATTTTACTCCATTGTTATTTGCTCTTTCAATAACATTTTGTAAATTATTAAATAGTGGCTGATAGTCTAAATGGCAATGTGAATCAATTATCATTTTCAATTTTCTTAAATAAGATACCGGGTTTTTTAATACTTAAATCCATTTTTAAATATTTTAAATTTAATAGACAATCAAGATTAAACTCATTATTTGGTACGCCAAGACAGTCTAATACTTTTTGGGTTGAATCAGGTATTATTGGATATAATAGTATACTAATAGATTTTATTTGATTCAGTACTGTATAAATAACTGCATTCATCCTCTCTATATTAACTTTTTTCAAGTCCCATGGCTTTAGATCATTAAAATATTTGTTAGCACTGAAAGAAAAATTTATAACTTCTTTAATATATTGGTTTAAATCTTGTTTATTCATTAAATTTTGTAAATCAGGAATTTTCTTTATCAGATTTTTTGTAATAATATCATCTTCTTTTGAGAGATTTGTATAATTTGGAATTTTTGAATCACAATTTTTTTCAACAAATGAAAATACTCTTTGGCATAAATTTCCATAATTGTTTGCCAAATCATTATTAATACAATCATGTAAACTTTTTAAAGAAATGCTTCCATCGTTTCCTAGGGAAACCTCCTTAACTAAATAATATCTTAAAGGATCTATTCCATATTCATTTATAATTTCTAAAGGATCCAGAATATTTCCAAGAGATTTAGACATTTTTTTTTTCATCCGATAATATCCATCCGTGGCCATAAACTCTTTTAGGTAAAGGTAGTTTAGCAGCCATCAAAAATGCAGGCCAATAAATTGCATGAAATCGCAAGATATCTTTTCCGATAATATGAACGTCAGCTGGCCAAAAATTTTTATATTTTATACTTTTTTGATCTGGAAAATCTAAAGAACTTAAATAATTTGTCAAAGCATCAAGCCAAACATAAATAACATGTTTATTATTTTTCGGTACAGGTATACCCCATGAAAATGACGTTCTGCTTACAGACAAATCTTTTAAACCGCCTTTTACAAATTCAACGACTTCATTTCTACGTGATTTTGGCAGAATAAAATTGGGATTTGATTGATAGAAATCAAGCAATTTTTTTTCCCAGGAAGATAATTTAAAAAAAAAAGACTCTTCTTCAACCCACTCAACTCTTGATCCAGAAACTTTAGCAACTTTAATGTTATTTTTTGACTCAATTTCATCATTGTCATAATAGGCTTCATCTGAAACTGAATACCAGCCGCTATATTTTGATAAATAAATATCATTAGAATTTACTAATCTATCCCAGATTTCATTGACTGCTTTATGATGTCTTTTTTCTGTAGTTCTAATAAAATCATTATTAGAGAGATTAAGAGTTTTGCTTAGACTCTTAAATTTGAGGGATAACTCATCACAAAAAACTTTAGGTTGTTTAGAATTTTTTTCAGCTTCCCTTTGAATTTTTAAACCGTGCTCGTCAGTACCAGTTAAAAATCTCACATTGTAATTTTCTAATCTTTTAAACCTAGCAAATATATCAGCAATAATACTTGAATATGCGTGACCCATATGAGGTTTGCCGGATGGATAATATATTGGAGTTGTAATATAAAAATTTTTACCTGACATAATTTAAATAATTTGTAA
>CACLSS010000012.1 GCA_902609645.1 uncultured Pelagibacteraceae bacterium
AGTGATTACAGAGGTGACCCATCTTCAGCGCTACTAGAAGCATTAGATCCTGAACAAAATAAAACTTTCAACGATCACTATTTAGAGGTTGATTATGATCTATCTGACGTACTTTTTGTCACCACTGCAAATACTTTAAATATTTTACCTCCACTTCTTGATAGAATGGAAATTATAAGACTTCCTGGTTATACAGAGGATGAAAAAATTAATATTTCTCAGAAATTTTTAATACCTAAACAAAGTGAAGATAACGGGCTTAAAAAAGATGAGTGGGAAATAAGTGAGAACGTTAATAAAAAAATTATAAGAGACTATACCAGAGAGTCCGGCGTAAGAAATTTGGAGAGAGAGATCTCTAAGATTGCAAGAAAAATGGTAAAAAAAATTGACTCTAAAGAAAAAGTTAACAAGAAAATATCTGAAACAGATCTAAGTTCTTTCTTAGGTATTCAAAAGTTTAATTTTGGTGAGATTGAAAAAGAGAATAAAATTGGTGTAGCAACTGGTCTTGCATGGACTGAAGTAGGAGGAGAGATTTTAAAAATTGAAGCGGTAAATATGCCAGGAAAAGGAAAGATGCAGATAACGGGTAAACTTGGTGAGGTAATGCAAGAGTCTGTTAAAGCTGCTAAATCTTATGTTAGATCTAAATCTTTGGAGTATGGAATTATCCCTCCATTTTTTGAGAAAAAAGATTTTCATATTCATGTTCCAGAGGGAGCTACACCAAAAGATGGACCTTCAGCTGGTATTGCTATCACAACTTCAATTATATCCTCTATAACAGGAGTTCCCGTAAGCAAAGATGTGGCCATGACTGGCGAGGTTACGCTAAGAGGAAATGTTTTACAAATTGGGGGATTAAAAGAAAAATTACTAGCTGCACACAGAGCAGGAATAAAAACTGTCTTGATACCAAATGAAAATAAAAAAGATCTGACAGAGATACCAGAGATTATTAAAAAAAGTATAAATATAATACCAGTAAGCACAGTTGACGAAGTATTAAAACATGCTCTAACAAAAACTCTAAAACCTGTTAAATGGGCAGAAATTGATCAAGCTTCTGCAAAAAAAGACGAAGTCACTAGTAGACACTAACCTTTAAATATCAATCAATTTAATATAATTGTTATCTTGTTATTTATCTTATGAAAAAGAAGATAGTTATAATAGGAGCACTAGGTTACATAGGAACAGAGCTTTGTAAAATCTACTCTGGTGAGAGTTGGCACAACTCTGTAATTGCAATAGACAGTCGTTTTATATCTGAAAGGGTTTCACAACTTAGAAATTGGAATATTGAATTTAATCAAGGTGGTTTGCTTGATAAAAATTTTTTAAAGGAAAATCTTAAAGATGCAGACATTGTTTATCACTTAGCAGGTATTACAGACGTTGCTTATGTAAAAAAAGATTCAAACAAAGAACAAGATGACAAAATCAAAACCACAGCTATTGAGGGAACAAGAAATGTAATAAATTCAATTAATAGTAAATGTAAACTTATTTTTCCCTCAACACATGTCATTTATGAAGGATTAAAAAACACTAAAGAGAATATACATGAGGATGAAAAACCATGCCCAATTCTTGCTTATTCTTCGAGTAAAGTTCAAAATGAAAACGAAATAAAATCTTCAAATAAAAACTACATAATACTAAGACTCGGTTCTGTTTATGGATACTCAACTGATACAATGAGGATAAATATAATGCCAAATTTATTTTCTAAAATTGCTTCTCAAAATGGTACTATAAACTTATTTTCTGGAGGCAAACAAATTAAGAGTCTTGTCCCCCTAATTGATGTGGCTAGGTGCATGAAGTTTATGGCAGAAAATCCTAGTCTGAATAAGGAAACTTTTAATTTAACAAAGGAGTCTATAACCGTTAAGGAGGTTGCTGAGATTTGTAAAAAAATTAATCCAAAATTATCAATCAAAGTCACTAATGATGAAACTCCAAATTTAGGATATACGCTCTCAAATAAAAAATTAATGCAAACCGGTTTTAAGTTTCTCTATAATTTAGAAGATTCAATTAAGGAAATGATTACAAAGTGGTCAAAACAAAATTTAAATGAAAATCTTGAATTTATTAAAAGAGGCGAGAAGGAATTTATAGACAAAAGAGGTAAAATAAGTAATTTTGAACTTCCAGAACCTGTAAATTTAATTGGCTACATTGAATCTAAAAAAGGAACAGTAAGAGCAAACCATTTTCATCCCATACAAGAACAAAAAGTGTTACTAGTTAAAGGTCAATTTATAAGCGTATATCAAGATTTATTAAAAAAAGATTCTTTCAAAGTTACCCATGTTGTTAATGCAGGTGACCTAATCGTTACTAAGCCTAACGTTGCACACACTATGGTATTTACCGAAGATTCTGTTTTTCTCAATTTAGTTAGGGGAGAGAGAGAGCACAAAAATTATGGAATTACACATACAATTAAACATACCTTAGTTGAGGAAGATCATAGAAAAATGCTTTTAGAGAATTATAAGTTAGAGTGTCGTTGTTGTGGAAGTAAAAAATTAAAAAGAGTTGTTTCTTTAGGCTATCAACCTTTGGCAAATAATCTTTTAAATAAAAAGGACTCTAATTGTGAACTATTTCCTCTAGAGGTGAATGTGTGTGAAAATTGTTTTAACTGTCAACTTTCAATTGTTGTTAATCCAAAAAAGATGTTTACTAACTACCTGTATTTATCTTCAACATCAAAATCATTTGTAAAACATTTTGAAACTGCTGCCGAGAAATATATTAAAGAACTTAAACTTTCTAACAAAAATTCATATATTATTGATGTAGGAAGTAATGATGGAGTTGCTTTAAAACCATTTAAAGATAGAAAATACAAAAATATTCTGGGTATAGAACCTGCTAAAAATTTAGCAAAACTAGCTAATAAAAATAAAATAAAGACTTTTAATGGTTTTTTAGAAACAAAAAATTTAAGTAAAATTAAGAAAAATGCAGATTTAATTCTAGCTTCAAACGTATTTGCCCATTCCGATAAACTTAAAGAAATGGCAGGTTGTATGTTTAAACTTCTTGGCAAAAAGGGAGTAATAGTAATAGAGGTTCAATATTTGCTAAACACTATTAAAGACTTAACTTTTGATAATATATACCATGAACATTATAATTATTGGTCTTTAACATCACTAAAAAATTTCTTCGAAAATTTTGATTCAACAATCTATAAAGCAGAAAAAATAGATACACATGGCGGATCAATTAGAATTTTTATTAAAAAAGGGAAAAGCCACAAACCGGATAAAAGTATAATTAATTTATTAAAAGAAGAAGAAAGTGCTGGACTTAAAAGTTATAAAACATATGAAGATTTTGGTAAAAAGGTTAAAGTTATAAGAGAGAATGTAAAAAAGAATATTAGCAACCTTAAATCGAACGGTAAAAAATTAATAGGCTACGGATCACCTGCAAAAGCTACTACAGCTTTAAATTACTTTGGAATATCTAAAGAAATAGATTTTATCGTTGAAGACAATAAACTTAAACAAGGTAAATTTGTACCTGGAGTTAGAATACCAATCAACAGTAAGAAGAAAGTTATTAGTAAAAATAATAATATGTTAGTTTTGGCATGGAATTTCTTTAAAGATATAAAAAAAAATAATAAAGATCTCTCAAATAATTTTATTAATATAAAAGACTTAGAAAATTAATTTATTTTTTTAAATATTTCTCTGCTTGCGCAATAATATTTTCTGTTGTTTTTGGAATTTCATCCAAGCTTACTTTATTTTCTTTTATTTCATCAACTAGTCTTAATACAGTTTCTTTTTTTTTCTCTGTTATTTTATCTTTATGTTTTAAAATAACATTTACAGCATCTAAAATTTCATTAATTTTATATTTATTTTTCATTTAATATTTTATTTTCATAAAGTTTTTTAAAGAAAAGTAAACTATTCGGATTGGCCAAAGCTTGTAAATTATCAATCTTTTCACCATGAATAGCTTTTTTTACTGACAGTTCAACAATTTTTCCACTTTTTGTTCTTGGAATATCAGGCACTTGTATAATTTTATAAGGCACATGCTTTGGTGAGCAATTTCTTTTGATTTTATCTTTTATTAGTGAAATATTTTTTTCGTCTAATTTTTTATTAGTTTTCAATAATACAAAAAGTATTACTTTTACATCATCTTTGGAATTTTGACCTACTACTAAACTTTCACGAATAAAATCAATATTTTCTACTTGCCTATATATTTCTGCTGTCCCAATCCTTACACCACCAGGATTTAAAGTTGCATCTGATCTTCCTAATATTATAAAACCATTATTTTGTGTTCGTTGTATAAAATCTCCATGGTGCCAAATATTCTTAAATTTAGAAAAATAGGCTTTTTTAAATTTTTTATCTTTTTTATCATTCCAAAACTTAATTGGCATTGTAGGAAAAGGCTTTTTAATAACTAATTCACCTTTTTTATTTCCAGATACCTTTTTTCCATTTTCATTATAAATATCAACATCTAAACCAAGACTCTCTCCCTGGATCTCTCCAGCATAAACTTTTGAAAATAAATTACCTAATACCAAACAACCAACAACATCAGTTCCACCACTTATAGATACAAGATGAACATCTTTTTTAATATTTTTGTATACAAACTCAAAACTTTCTTTAACTAAAGGTGATCCTGTAGACGCGATAGTATTCAAATTAGATAAATTCTGGTTTTTAAAATTAAGTTTTTCTTTTTTAAGAAAATCGATATATTTTGCACTAACTCCAAATAAATTTATTTTCTCTTTAGCACAAAATTTAATCAATATATCTTTTGTTGGATAGGTAGGGGACCCATCATATAAATATAAACTCGCACCCGTTGATAAAGCGCCAACTAACCAATTCCACATCATCCACCCAGTAGTTGTGTAATAAAATACTTTGTCATTACTTTTAACATTACAGTGCAAAGAAAATTCTTTGTTATGTTCGATTAAAACATTTCCTGCGCCGTGTGTTATACATTTTGGAACACCAGTGGTACCGCTCGAATAAAGTATATAAAGCGGGTGGTTGAATGGGAATTTCTTAAAACTTTTATCAATTTTTGATTTACTAAGAATTAAGTTAAAGTCTTTAAATCTCGAAACCAATTTACTATCAAATTTATTGCCATATGGAAAAACAATAACTTCTTTAATTGATTTAATTTTTTTTAAAATCTCAGGTACTTTTTTTAAAATATTAATTTTCTTTCCATTATAAAAATAATAATCACATGTAATTAATACTTTTGGTTTTATCTGTGAAAATCGGTCTATGACACCATCAGAACCAAAATCTGGCGAGCACGAAGACCATACAAGCCCGTTCTTAGAAGATGCTAAAAAAGCAATTATACTTTCTATTGAATTGGGAACATAAGCAGCGATCCTATCATTTTCTTGTATATTAATATTTTTTAAATAATAGGAGAACTTACAAACCTTCACATAAAGTTCGCGCCATGAAATCTTTTTTTTCAAAGAACTTTCTGATAAAAAATTTATAGCAATCTCGTTATTCTTTTTTTTTAATAAATTTTCTGCATAATTTAGTTGGGATTTTGGAAAAAAAATATTTTTATAAAAAATTTTATTTTTTTTTAAAACTAAGTCTTTTTTATCACCTTTTATTTTAGTAAAATCCCATACTTCTGACCAAAATTTTTCGTTGTTTTTAATTGACCATTTCCAGAGATTTTTAAAGTTTGATTTATTTCTAATGAAACCTTTGCTTTCTAATTGGTCGCAAAATTTATTTAATTGTGAATTTTTTTTTAAATCAACATTTGCTGACCATAATGCAGATTGTGATTTTTTCATTAATTTTTATCTGATTAAGTCTAAAATAAAAATTTTTAAGTTATCGATAGTTTCAAAAAAGGTGTCGATATATGGTTCTAATGCTGGAAATTTTCTAGATAACCTTGCTCTTTCAAAATTTAAAATACCTACTAGAAAAGTGAAACCAATTGAGTATGTAATGATATAATTAAAAAAACCAAAACTTGGTTGTTCTCTTTTTTCATTCAATTTTGGCGATTTAGTTTTTTGTATTTTTTTAGTCTCAGTTTTTTTCTTAGAAATTCCTTTTTGTTCTGCGTATTTTTTTACTGTAGATCCCCATTTTTGTTCCATATACTCCTTTGAATAAGGTGCGGGCCCAGAAGCCTTTTTTTGAATTTTTCTTGCTTTTTTAACTAGAGGTGCTGATTTAATAGGAACTGGATTTTTTAGCTTAACTACCTTCTGTTCTTTGACAGGGTATTGCATCCACTCATGCGAACATGAACTACACTGTACAGTTCTACCAGCTTTTGGAATGGCATTATCTGGCACTTGAAACTTTTTGCTACAATTTGGACAACTAATTATCATTTTAATTATCTTTCAGTTGATACAATAGATTAACAAAAGTTTTAGGTTTTTACATTCCTAATTTTTTGTTGTATACCACGTGTTGTTTGACCAGGGCGGTTAGCTCAGTTGGTAGAGCATCTCGTTTACACCGAGAGGGTCATAGGTTCGAGTCCTTTACCGCCCACCAGTGGGGGTGTAGCTCAGTTTGGTTAGAGCGCCTGCCTGTCACGCAGGAGGTCGCGGGTTCGAGTCCCGTCACTCCCGCCACTTTTGGGTTGAGAATCGTTTTCAGTTTCAAATTAGTGTGAATATCTGTCCTCTATACAGTTTAAAAAAATACTATATATTAGGAATCACTTAGTATGAAAATCCTCAAGCTATTTGCATTGAGGTACATATTGGTGAAACATGATTACGAACTTTTTGTCAGAATACCTGTCTATAATAATATTTTTATTTATCTCATTACTGTTGAGCATAGGTTTTATAGTAATAAATTATATTGCTTCTCCAAGTAACCCTGATCCCGAAAAATTATCAGCTTACGAATGTGGATTTGAAGCTTTTGACAATGCCAGAATAGAGTTTGATGTAAGGTTCTATTTAGTTGCAATACTTTTCATAATATTTGATTTAGAAATTGCCTTTTTATTTCCCTGGGCAATATCACTTGGAAATATCGGTTTATTGGGTTTTTACTCAATGATGGCATTTTTATTTATTTTAACTATTGGTTTTATTTATGAGTGGAAAAAAGGAGCATTAGAATGGGAATAGGGTTTTTTAATAAAGAAAAAGAAAAGCAAATTCCACAGGAGTTTAAACAAATCGCAAAGGATTTTAGCGAAAAAGGATTTGTAACAACATCATCAGAGAATTTAATAAATTGGGCGAGAACAGGATCTCTACACTGGATGACGTTTGGCCTTGCATGTTGCGCAGTAGAAATGATGCAAACATCTATGCCTAGATATGATCTTGAAAGATTTGGCGCAGCACCAAGAGCTTCACCAAGACAGTCTGACGTTATGATTGTTGCAGGAACATTAACAAACAAAATGGCAGCGCCACTTAGAAAAGTTTATGACCAAATGCCAGAACCAAGATATGTAATATCAATGGGTAGCTGTGCCAATGGCGGAGGGTATTATCATTATTCTTATTCTGTTGTAAGAGGTTGCGATAGAATTGTACCAGTCGATATTTATGTACCTGGATGTCCTCCATCGGCAGAGGCATTATTGTATGGAGTGCTTCAGCTTCAGAAAAAAATAAGAAGAGAGGGAACTCAAAATAGATAATTCAAATGAATCTTACTGACCTTAATAAACTGATAAATTCAGAATTAACAACTAAAATAAAAAATACTAACATTGAGAACAATGAGTTATCAATTGATGTCAAGGTTGAGAATTTATACCAAGTAATTTTATTTTTAAAAACAGATGAAAAATGTAAATTTAAACAACTTATAGATATTGCAGCAGCAGATTATCCAGATGAAGAATATAGATTTGAAATTTGTTATTTGTTTTTAAGTCACGAAAATAATTTAAGAATAAAAATTATTATAAATTTTAACCTCGATGAAAAAATTCCATCAATAACTAAACTTTATCCTTCTGCAAATTGGATGGAAAGAGAAGTTTTTGACATGTACGGAATAAAATTTAAAAATCATCCAGATTTAAGAAGAATACTAACAGATTATGGATTTGATGGTCATCCACTTAGAAAAGATTTTCCACTAACAGGTTTTAACGAGGTTAGGTACAGCGAGAAAGATAAAAAAGTAATCTATGAGAAAGTTAAATTAGAACAAGATTATAGAAAATTTGATTTTGATAGCCCTTGGGAAGGTACAAAATACATTGATGAAATTAAAAATAAAGGAAAACAAGATGGCTAAAGAAAAAAAAACAATGAATTTAAATTTTGGACCTCAACATCCAGCTGCACATGGAGTTTTGAGATTAATTCTAGAGTTAGATGGCGAACTTGTTGAAAAAGTTGATCCACATATAGGATTATTACATAGAGGAACTGAAAAACTAATCGAACATAAAACTTATGCTCAGGCATTACCTTACTTTGATAGACTTGATTATGTTGCGCCAATGAACCAAGAACATGCTTTTGCACTTGCTACTGAAAAATTATTAGATATTCAGATACCAATTAGAGCTCAATATTTAAGAGTTATATTTTGTGAAATAGGAAGAATTTTAAGTCATTTACTAAATATAACAACACAAGCACTTGATGTAGGAGCTTTGACACCTTCTCTTTGGGGTTTTGAGGAAAGAGAAACTCTAATGACATTTTATGAGAGAGCATCAGGATCAAGATTACACGCAAATTATTTTAGAACCGGAGGTGTTCACCAAGATGTTCCTAATAATCTTTTAGTTGATATAGGAAAGTTTTGTGAGACATTTCCAAAAATAATTGATGATCTAGAAAATTTATTGACAGATAATAGAATTTTTAAACAAAGAAATGTTCAGATTGGGATTGTAACTAAAGAAGAAGCCCTTGCTCACAGTTTTTCTGGCGTAATGCTAAGAGGATCAGGAGTGCCTTGGGACTTGAGAAAATCACAACCATATGAGTGCTACAAAGATTTAGATTTTAAAGTGCCTGTAGGTAAAAATGGCGATTGTTACGATAGATATCTTTGTAGAGTTGAAGAAATGAGAGAGAGTGTAAAAATAATTAAACAATGTTTAAAAAAAATACCAATTGGTCCAATAAAAACTGTTGATGGAAAAATATCTCCACCAACTCGGGATCAATTAAAGGAGTCAATGGAAGCTCTAATTCATCATTTTAAACTTTTTACAGAAGGATACAGAGTACCAGAAGGAAAAGTTTATACCGCAGTGGAGGCTCCAAAAGGAGAATTTGGAGTATATCTAATATCAGATGGAAGCAGCAAACCCTACAGATGTAAAATAAGAGCCCCAGGCTTTTCTCATCTTCAAGCAATGGATTATTTGCTTAAAGGACATATGTTAGCTGATGTACCCGCAGTTTTAGGTTCTCTTGATATTGTCTTTGGAGAGGTTGACAGATGAGCTTAAAAAAAATTCATGATAATCAACCTGATAAATTTGAGTTCACAAAAGCTAACTTAGAGCTTGCTGACAAGATTTTAAAAAAATACCCATCAAATCAAAAAAAGAGTGCCATCATGCCATTACTTTATTTAGTTCAAAATCAAAATGAAAATTGGATACCTTTAGCTGCAATGAAATACATAGGCAAATTCCTCTCTATGCCTTACATAAACGTTTATGAAATAGCAACTTTTTATAGCATGTATAATTTGGCCCCTGTTGGAAAATACTTTGTTCAAGTTTGTACAACAAGCCCATGTGCGTTAAGAGGTGCAAATAAGCTAGTAGATATTTGTAAAGAAAAGATATCTAACAATCAAAATGAATTATCACAAAATAAACTTTGCTCATGGACTGAAGTTGAATGTCTAGGCGCTTGTATTAATGCACCAATGATGCAGGTCAATGAAGATTATTATGAGGATTTAGATGAAACAAATACAAAAAAAATATTAAATTCTTTTTTAGAAGACAAGCCATTAAAACCAGGATCTTACAGAAATAGAAATAATTCTGCACCAGAAAAAAATCAAATACTAACAAATGGACATAAAAATGCTTAAAGAGGAAAATAAAATATTCAAAAATTTATATAACGAACAAGGTTGGGAGTTAGAAAATGCTCTTAAGAGAAATGATTGGTTAGATACTAAAAAAATTATAGATAAGGGAAGAGACTGGATTATAAATGAAATTAAAGCCTCGGAACTCAGAGGCAGAGGGGGAGCTGGCTTCTCGACTGGATTAAAATGGTCTTTCGCACCAAAAAAAGTTGGTTCAAGACCACATTACTTAGTTATAAATGCTGACGAGTCTGAACCTGGAACTTGTAAAGATAGAGATATACTTAGATTTGAGCCTCAAAAATTAATAGAAGGATGTTTGATCGCTTCTTATGCTGTAAATGCAAAAGTTTGTTATGTTTATATAAGAGGAGAATACTTGAATGAAGGTAAAAGACTTCAGGAGGCGATAGACGAAGCTTATTCAAAAAATTTAATTGGTAAAAACGCGTGTAATTCAGGATGGGATTTAGACATTTATATTCACTATGGCGCAGGAGCATATATTTGTGGTGAAGAAACCGCACTTCTAGAGAGTTTAGAAGGAAACAAAGGTCAACCAAGATTAAAACCACCTTTCCCAGCTTTGGTTGGACTTTATGGTTGTCCAACAATTGTAAATAATGTTGAAACAATTGCTGTGGTTCCAACAATATTGAGACGTGGAGCTAAATGGTTTGCTTCCATGGGTAGACCAAAAAATACAGGTACTAAAATATTTTGTATTTCTGGAAATGTAAATACACCTTGCAATGTTGAAGAAGAAATGGGTATCCCATTAAAAGAACTTATAGAAAAACATGGTGGTGGAGTTATAGGAGGCTGGAAAAATCTTCAGGCTGTAATCCCTGGTGGATCTTCAATGCCAATGGTTCCAAAAGATATTTGTGAAACATTAAAAATGGATTTTGACTCTTTAGTAGAGGTTAAAAGTGGATTAGGCACTGCTGGAGTAGTAGTAATTAACAAAGACGAAGATATTGTTAAATGCATGGCTAGAATTGCAAGATTTTACAAACATGAAAGTTGTGGTCAGTGTACACCTTGTAGAGAGGGTGCAGGATGGATGTGGCGTATCCTAGAGAGAACAGTAAAAGGAGAGGCTACACATAAAGATATCGATTTATTAACTGATGTTACCAAACAAATCGAGGGTCACACTATTTGTGCATTTGGAGAAGGTTCAGCATGGCCTGTCCAGGGACTTTTAAGACATTTCAGAAAAGATATTGATAAAAGATGTTTTTCTGAACCAATTATTAAAAAGAAAAGAAAAATACCATATTTAATTGATCAACATAAATTAGAAAGTAAAGATGCCTAAAATTTTTATAAACAATAATGAAATAGAATTTAAAGAGGGCATGACGGTTTTACAAGCTTGTGAACTAGCAGGTGTTGAGATTCCAAGATTTTGTTACCACGAGAGATTATCGATCGCAGGAAATTGCAGAATGTGTTTAGTTGAAATGGAAAAATCAGCTAAACCGATTGCTTCATGTGCAATGCCTGCAGCGGAGGGAATGAAAATTAAAACTAATACCAAAATGGTTGAGAAAGCTAGAAAAGGAGTAATGGAATTTTTACTCGTTAATCATCCTTTGGATTGTCCTGTGTGTGACCAGGGTGGGGAATGTGATTTACAAGATCAATCTTTATACTACGGTTTTGATGGATCAAGATTTAAAGAGAACAAAAGAGTAGTGAAGGATAAATATATGGGGCCTTTAATTAAAACTCAAATGACTAGATGTATTCATTGTACAAGATGCATAAGATTTGCAACCGAGGTTGCTGGAGTATCCGAACTTGGCGCAATAGGGAGAGGAGAAGATATGGAGATAACCACATATTTAGAAAAATCAATGACTTCAGAATTATCAGGCAATGTAATAGATTTATGTCCTGTTGGCGCTTTAACTTCAAAACCTTATGCTTTTGAAGCAAGACCCTGGGAACTAAAAAAAACTGAAAGCATAGACGTGATGGATGCTGTTGGTTCAAATATAAGAATTGATAGTTATGGTTGGGAAGTTAAGAGAATTCTGCCGAGACTTAATAATTCAATAAATGAAGAATGGATATCAGATAAAACTAGATACGCTTGCGATGGATTATTAAAACAGAGACTAGACAAAGTTTATATTCGAAAAGAAAACCAATTAGTAGAAGCAAATTGGGATGATGCAATTAACTTAATTTCTTCAAAAATAAAATCAACAAGCTCTGATAAAATCGCAGCTCATGTTGGAGGTCTAAGTAGTGTCGAAACTATAAATTCATTTAAGAAATTTTTAGAGGAAATCAACGTCAAAAATTATGAATTTAGGGAAAAAGACTTTTATGTTAACTCTGATCAAAAAATGAATTACATTTTCAATTCGTCAATACAGGGAATTGAAAAAGCAGATTTTTTACTTTTAGTGGGTGCTAACCCAAGGCATGAGGCAACAATTTTAAACGCAAGAATTAGAAAAAATTATTTAAAGAATAAATTACCAATATTTTCTATTGGTGACCCAGGTGATTTAACCTATCCATATAAAATAGTTGGAAATAAAACTGAGGATATTCAGAAAATTTTAGATGGTAAAAGTGAGATTAATAATTTATTAAAAAAATCAAAAAACCCTTTAGTAATCATTGGTGAATCAGCACTAGAGTTAAAATCTGGAAAATATATTTTTGAAGGTTTTAAGGAGTTTCTGTATAAAAATAGATTTATAAACGAAGAATGGAATTCTTTTAATATATTAATTCAAAACGCTGCTACAGTCGGTGCATTAGATTTAAACTTTTTTAATAAACCTAACGGAAGTGGAAATTTTTTTGATAAACTAAATAATCATAATTTTGATCTGTTATATTTGGTTGGTTCTGATGAATTAAATTTTCAAAAAAATAATGAGTTTATTATTTATCAAGGTAGTCACGGAGATAGAATGGCTCAAATTGCAGATGTAATATTACCTAGCCCAGCTTATACAGAACAAAATGGTTTTTTTATAAATTTAGAAGGAAGATTACAAAAAGCATTTAAAGCAACAAACCCAATAGGTAATGCAAAAGAGGATTGGAAAATATTTAATCTTATTGTTGATAAAATAAAAAATAAAAACTTATTCATAAATTACAAAACTTTAATTGAAGATAGTTTGTCAAAAATTAAAGAAAATAAAAATATTGATACATTGCCTGAACTCCAAACGAAAAAAATAAATTTAACTTCAGGTAATTTTTATAGCGAAGAGGTTTCAATAAGACCAATTGATTACTATTTCAGCAATCCAGTTGCTAGAGCATCAAAAACTATGAGCGATTGTAGACTTGAGAAAATTCGTAATTTAGAAAATAGAAAGACAGGATAAATGGAATATTTAGTTGTTCTATATAATGAAGTTTATAAAATTTTGTTTTTATTAATTCCAATTTTAGTTTCTGTAGCCATGATAGTCTGGTTTGACAGAAGAGTTTGGGGATTTGTCCAAAAGCGAAGAGGACCAAATGTTGTTGGTCCATTTGGATTGTTTCAAACTTTAGCCGATGCATTAAAATATATATTTAAGGAAATAATTATTCCTGCAAGTTCTAATAAAGTTATTTTTATTTTAGCGCCAATAGTCACAATGACACTCGCTTTATCTGCATGGGCTGTAATACCTTTAAGTGAGAAGATGGTAATCGCTGATATAAATGTAGGAATACTTTATATTTTTGCAATTTCCTCTCTAGGTGTTTATGGAATTTTAATGGGTGGTTGGGCATCAAATTCCAAGTATCCTTTTCTTGGTGCAGTAAGATCTGCTGCACAGATGGTTTCTTACGAAGTATCAATTGGAATAATCATTATTAATGTTCTTTTGTGTACAGGTTCTTTAAATCTAAAAGAAATTGTTTTAGCACAACAAAATTTATGGTTTGTAATTCCTCTTTTCCCGATGTTTGTTATTTTTTTTATTTCTGCACTTGCAGAAACCAATCGACCTCCATTTGATTTACCAGAAGCCGAAGCTGAATTGGTGGCTGGATATCAAACAGAATATTCTGGGATGATGTATGCAATGTTTTGGCTTGGAGAATATGCAAACATTTTATTGATGTGTGCACTTGGTTCAATTTTATTTCTTGGTGGCTGGTTATCACCTATTGATATTTATCCATTAAATTTAATTCCAGGTGCTGTGTGGATGATAATAAAAATATTAATTTTATTTTTTATGTTTGCAATTATAAAAGCAATAGTTCCAAGATATAGATATGACCAACTTATGAGATTAGGCTGGAAAGTATTTTTACCTTTCTCTCTGATATATGTTGTATTGACAGCAAGTTTTTTAATTTATTTTGACTTACTTCCAAACACAGGAAATTAAATGAAACTAAATCGTATTTTAAAGATTATTTTTTTATCAGAATTTATCAAGTCTTTAGCAATTGCTTTTAAAGAAATTTTTAAGAAGAAGAAAACGATTAACTATCCATTTGAAAAAGGAGCAATAAGTCCAAGATTTAGAGGTGAACACGCTTTGAGAAGATATCCAAATGGCGAAGAAAGATGTATCGCTTGCAAATTATGCGAAGCCGTATGTCCTGCTCAAGCTATAACAATCGAATCTGAAGAACGGGCTGATGGAAGTAGAAAAACGACCCGTTATGATATTGATATGTTAAAATGTATTTATTGTGGGTTGTGCGAAGAATCTTGTCCAGTAGATGCTATCGTTCAAGGACCTAACTTTGAATTTGCAACAGAAACGAGAGAAGAGCTTTATTACAATAAGGAAAAGTTACTTAAAAATGGAGATCAATGGGAGTCTGTTTTGGATCAAAATTTAAAACTGGATAAACCTTACAGATAATTTTAATGATAGCTCATGCTTTATTTTTTTATTTTTTCTCAATAATAGCAATACTTTCCGCAATCATGGTCATTGTTTCTAGAAATACTGTGCATGCAGTATTTTTTTTAATATTAGACTTTATATCAATTGCATCACTTTTTATTCTTATAGGTGCAGAGTTTTTAGGAATGATGATGATAATAGTTTACGTTGGAGCTGTTGCAGTTTTATTTCTATTCGTAGTGATGCTATTAAACGTTAGTGAACAAAAACTTTCCTGGTTTCGAGGATCAAGAAAAACAAAGCATATACCAATAGGTTTAGCCGTCGGCGCTGTAATTTTGCTTGAACTTATAGTTGTTGTTGGCGGCTGGAAATATAGAGATACTTTTTCTGAAACCAAGTTCTTAAATTTTGAAAAAGATTTTACTAATACCCATGCAATTGGCAATGTGATGTACACCGAATATATACATCTCTTTCAAATATCTGGCCTAATATTACTATTATCAATGATTGGAGCTATAGTTTTAACCTACAGGAAAAGAGAAGGAGTCAAAAGGCAAAATTATTTTACACAAGTTGGAAGAGAAAGAGAGGACTCTATTAAGCTTGTTGAAGTTGAGTCAGGTAAAGGAATAAATTTAGATGATTGAAATTGGTTTAGGCCACTATTTAACTTTTGGTGCAATAATATTTTCAATAGGTACTCTTGGTATTTTTTTAAATAGAAAAAATGTTATTGTTATTTTAATGTCCGTAGAGCTAATATTGCTTGCGGTAAATATCAATTTAGTTTCTTTCTCCATATATCTTCAAGATATTACTGGTCAAATATTTACAATGCTTATTTTAACTGTTGCAGCAGCCGAAGCAGCAATTGGATTAGCAATTATTGTTTCTTACTACAGAAATCGAGGATCAGTCAGAGTAGAAGAAATTAATGAGATGAAAGGTTAAATGGAGTACGCGGTTATTTTTTTACCGTTATTAGGAACAATAATTGGATATTTATCTAAATACTTTGGTGATTTAGCCTCACAATTATTGACTACTCTTACGGTTTGTATTGCAGCAATATTATCAATAGTAATTTTTTATAATGGTTTAGTTCATGACAATTATGGAAATTACATTATTTTTGAGTGGATTAGGTCAGGTAATTTTCAGATTAATTGGGCAATAAATATTGATCCACTAAGTTCAATAATGTTAGTTGTAGTGACATTTGTCTCTGCTTTAGTTCATATTTATTCAATAGGTTACATGAGTCATGACCCTTTCAAACCTCGATTTATGTCTTATCTTTCATTATTTACATTTGCCATGTTAGTTTTAGTTGTATCAGATAATTTCATACAACTATTTTTTGGATGGGAAGGGGTTGGTCTGTCATCTTATCTTTTAATTGGTTTTTGGTATAAAAAAGATTCTGCTAACAAAGCCGCAATTAAAGCCTTTTTGGTAAATAGAATTGGCGATTTTGGACTTGCAATTGGTATTTTTTTAATATTTTTGTATTTTGGAACGTTAAATTATAACGAAGTTTTCAAACAAGCTTCAAATTTTTCTCAAAATAAAATTAATTTTCTTGGTTTAGAGGCAAATTTAATAACTTTAATATGCTTGTTCCTTTTTATTGGTGCAATGGGAAAATCTGCTCAATTTTTCTTACATACTTGGTTACCAGATGCCATGGAAGGTCCCACCCCTGTTTCTGCTCTTATTCATGCAGCAACAATGGTTACAGCTGGAGTTTTTTTAGTTGTAAGATGTTCTCCAATTTTTGAGTATTCTCAATTTGCTTTGAACGTTGTCACAATTATTGGAATGACCACAGCATTCTTTGCCGCAACTGTTGCAATTGTGCAAAATGATATAAAAAAAATAATAGCCTATTCAACTTGCAGCCAACTAGGTTATATGTTTTTTGCAGCTGGTGTAGGAGCTTATAATGTTGCAATGTTTCATTTATTCACACATGCATTCTTTAAAGCACTTTTATTTCTAGGTTCTGGTTCTGTTATTCATTCAATGAACGATGAACAAGATATAAGAAATATGGGCGATCTATGGAAAAAAATGCCTTTTACTTGGATAGCCATGATAGTTGGAACGCTTGCACTAACTGGTTTCCCTTTTTTATCAGGATTTTATTCTAAAGATGCAATTATTGAATATGCATATTTAAGCCAAAGTAACATTGGTTATATTGCAACTGCAGTAGGAATAATAACGGCACTTTTAACAGCTATTTATTCATGGAGATTAATATTTAAAACTTTTCATGGAAGATTTAATAATAAAAATATTTCAAAATCAAAAATAAAAGAGTCGAGCTTATCTATTACTATACCTTTAGGTATTCTTATTTTAGGATCAATTTTTTCTGGATTTCTTTTCAAAGATTTGTTTATAGGAAAAACTAATCAAGAATTTTGGGCATCATCTATTTTAATTTTGAAAAATTTTGATCATAGTTTGATACCATTATGGATTTTATATATTACTCCAGTTATCGTAGTTTCTTCCATACCTTTGTCTTATTACTTATTTTTAAAGAAGCCAAAATATTTAGATGAAATAATTTTAAAAAATAAAAAAATTTATAAATTTTTGTTAAACAAATGGTATTTCGATGAGTTTTATGATGCTATTTTTGTTAAACAAATTCAAAAACTAGGATCTTTTTTTTGGAAATTTGGGGATCAAAAAACCATAGACAGATATGGCCCTGACGGTATTTCACAATTAATTAAAACTATTTCTTATAAAGTATCAAAATTTCAAACTGGTTATTTATTTGATTATGCTTTTGTTATGTTGATTGGATTTTCCCTACTATTAACTTTTTTAATTATAAAATAATGAACTTTCCTATTTTATCATCAATAACGTTTTTACCTTTAATAGGGGCTTTTTTTGTATTTTTATCAAAAAGTGAGTTAAACCAAGTAAACAAAGGAGCTATTTATGTTTCCTTATTTACAAGTTTTGCAAATTTTTTTCTTGTTTTATTCTTGTGGTATTCTTTTGATAATACTTCATCAAATTTTCAATTTGTTGAGGAGGCGGTTTGGATAAGTGGTTTTATTAAATTTAAGTTTGGTATCGACGGCATATCAATTTTATTTATTTTACTAACCGCTTTTATAATTCCTATATGTGTTATCTCATGTGTTAATAGTATCAAAACCAGATTAAAAGAATTTTTAATTGCTATTTTAGTTTTAGAGACTTTTATGATAGGTGTTTTTTGTTCTCTAGACTTAGTAATTTTTTACCTTTTCTTTGAGGCAGGTTTAATTCCAATGTTTTTAATTATTGGAATTTGGGGAGGGCCTAGAAGAGTTTACTCTGCATTTAAGTTTTTTCTATTTACGCTTCTAGGATCAGTTTTAATGTTAATTGCAATAATCTCTATTTATTGGATAACAGGCACCACAGATGTAACTGAAATATACAAAATTAAAATACCAGCAGAGTTTCAAAACTTACTTTGGCTAGCTTTTTTTAGTTCATTTGCAGTAAAAATGCCAATGTGGCCTGTACACACATGGTTACCCGATGCGCATGTCGAAGCTCCTACAGCTGGCTCAGTAATTCTTGCAGCTATTCTTCTTAAAATGGCTGGATATGGTTTTTTAAGATTTTCAGTTGGTATGTTTCCATTAGCTTCAGAATATTTTACACCATTAGTTTTCACGTTAAGTGTGATAGCAATAATTTATACTTCACTGGTGGCACTTATGCAGGATGATATGAAAAAGTTAATTGCTTACTCATCTGTAGCACACATGGGATATGTCACACTTGGGATCTTTACATTTAATAAACAAGGAATTGAAGGTGGTATTATTCAGATGTTTAGCCACGGTTTAATTTCTGCAGCATTATTTTTATGCGTAGGTGTTCTTTATGATAGAGCACATTCAAGACTAATAAATAATTATGGTGGGGTAGTAAATATTTTACCAAAATATTCCTTTATTTTAATGATATTTGTATTGGGGACTCTAGGTTTACCTGGAACAAGTGGTTTTGTTGGTGAGTTCCTGGTTTTAGTTGGGGCCTTTAAAGTTAATTTTTTAGTAGCGATTTTGGCCAGTATCGGAGTGGTTTTAGCCGCTGCATATATTCTTTGGTTATACAAAAGAGTTATTTTTGGAAAACTAGAAAATAACCAAATAAAAGAAATGAAAGATTTAAATAAATCAGAAATGGGAGTTTTGGTATCAATTGGAATATTAGTAATATTTTTTGGTTTTTATCCCGAACCTTTATTCAATACGGTAAATGTATCTGTAGATAATTTGATTAATAATTACAATATGGAGATAAACAAACTTAGTGTTTTAAAATAATTAATGATAAACGCAGTATATTTTTTAATTCCAGAAATTTTCTTAGCACTGTCAATTTTTGCATTTATTATTTTCGGGGTTTTTAAAAAAAATAGCTTTGATTTAATTTACAGGGCAACTATTGTCATAATACCGATCGTAATTTTTCTTATATTAAATAATAATTTTGAAAATATAAAAATATTTAATAATAGTTTTGCATTAGATGAGTTTTCATCTTTTATGAAGATCTTAATTTTAGTTTCCTCGTTTTTTGTTTTAATAATGTCAAAAAAATATATTCAAGATATTAATAATAATAAATTTGAGTATCCTGTTATTATGTTAATTGCCATTTTAGGTATGTTTTTTATGGTAAGTTCAAATGACTTAATACTTTTTTATCTTGGCTTAGAACTTCAGTCACTGTCATTATATATACTCGCATCTATAGATAGAGATAATTTGAGATCATCTGAAGCAGGTATAAAATATTTTGTACTAAGCGCTCTCTCCTCTGGATTATTATTATATGGATGTTCGTTACTTTACGGATTTACTGGCTCAACAAATTTTCAAGTTATATCTAATAATGTTGGAGATATTAATATAGGAACTATTTTTGCAATGATTTTTATATTAGTTGGGTTAGCATTCAAAGTTTCTGCTGTTCCTTTTCATATGTGGACACCAGATGTTTATGAAGGTTCACCAACATCTGTTACTAGCTTTTTTGCTATTGTTCCCAAAATTGCAGGAATAGCAGTTTTTATAAGATTCATGTATTCACCTTTTCAAAATATTTTAGACCAATGGCAATATATTTTGGTTTTTATATCTATTGCTTCTATGATTTTAGGGGCTGTTGCAGCAATAAATCAAAAAAATATTAAAAGATTAATAGCTTACAGTTCAATAAGTCATATGGGTTATGCAATAGCTGGCATATCAACAGGCACCGAAAGCGGTTTTAAAAGTACAATAATTTATATCTTGATCTACTCTGCAATGAATATTGGTTTTTTTGCATTTGTATTTTTAATGAAGAGAAGTGGTAAATATATTGAGGATATAAATGAACTTTCGGGGATTTCAAAAAACCATCCTTTAGCGGCTTTATCATTATTAATAGTATTATTTTCTCTCGCAGGCATCCCGCCTCTAGCAGGTTTTTTTGCTAAATTTTATATTTTTATGTCGGTAATAGAAAGTGGAATGTACGCTCTAGCTATTATTGGTCTAGTAACAACAGTTGTGTCTGCTTTTTATTATATAAGAATTGTTAAGGTAATGTATTTTGATAGTCCCAAAAAACCTTTTGAAAATTTCAAAAATTATGGAGTTTATGGGTCTTTAATATTTAGCTGTATATTCCTTTCTTCATTTTTTATGTATCCTTCTATTTTTAACGGCATTATTTCAAAAATTAATATTTTTTGATGAAATTAAACTTAATTAAATTTGGTACTGTAAAAAGCACAAATGATATTGCTATTAAAATTATTAGATCCAAAAAAAGTAATGCAGGGATAATTATTTCGGACAATCAAACTAAAGGGAGAGGAACAATGGGTAAACAATGGATTTCTTTAAATGGAAATTTATTTGCTTCAATTTTTTTTCAATTAAAAAAAAATATGCCAAAACCCGAGGAATTCTCATTGATTAATCCATTAATAATTAAAAAAGTTTTAAATAAATATTCAAGAATTGATATAAAAATAAAATGGCCAAATGACTTACTTATCAAGAGTAGAAAAGTTTGCGGCATTCTTCAAGAACTAATAAAAATAGATAAAAAAAACTTTTTAATCATTGGTATTGGTATAAACACTATTAATTCTCCTAATAATAAAAAATTTAAATCAATTTCTTTACTAGAATGTTCAGATAAAATGATAAATAATTACGAAATTTTAACAAATTTAAAAAAAAATTATGAATTATCTAATTGGCGACATTGGAAATACAAATATAAAAATTTGTAAATTGAATAAAAGATTTAAAATTACCAAATCTTTTTTATTTAATACAAAAGATAAAAATCTATTATTCAATTTTAAAAAAAAAATCAATAAAATGCTTCAGGACAATACAAGTAAAATAGTATTATTTTCAAGTGTAGTCCCAAAAGTATACTCTAAACTTAAAGAAGTTCTTAAATCAAAAAGTTTTAAAACTCACGAGATTAAAGAGTTTGATTTAAGAAAATTAATGAAGTTTAAAATTAAAAACTTTAACCAACTAGGGTCTGATAGAATTGCTAATGCTTTTGGTATTGGTGAAAATTTAAAATCAAATTATATTATTATTGATTTTGGTACAGCAACAACCTTTGACATTATAAAGAAAAAAAATGTTTATGACGGTGGTGTTATTGCTCCAGGTGTAAAATCTTCAATAGAAAATCTATCTTCCTCCACTGCCTTATTACCAATATTTAAGCTGAAAAAATATCCACGTAACTATGGAAAAAATACCAAACAGGCTTTAACTTCTGGTTTTTTTTGGGGTTACCAAGGGCTAATAAATAATATTTTAAGTAAGATTATTAATAAAAATGGAAAAAATTGTAAAATTGTATTAACTGGTGGTTATTCTTATCTATTTAAGAAGCATTTATACAAAAAAGCAAAAATTGAAAAAGATATTACAATGCATGGTATTATTAAAATTTACAGAAACTTTATTATATGAGTAAGGAAGAATTACTATTTTGTCCACTCGGAGGTTCTGGCCAAATTGGTGGAAATATGAACCTTTATGCTTATGGTAAAGAGGAAGATCAAAAATGGATAATCGTTGATACTGGAGTAAGTTTTGCAGACGACTCAATACCAGGTATTGATTTAATTTACCCAGATCCTGGATTTATTATAGATAAAAAAGACGATTTATTAGGGATTGTTTTAACACATGCTCACGAAGATCACATAGGAGCAATATCACATGTTTGGCCAGATCTTAAATGCAAAATATACGCGACACCCTTCACTGCGGTTCTAATTACAGAAAAGTTTAAAGAAAAAAAAATAGATATAACACAGCACTTAAAAATTGTTCAATTAAATGGAAAAATTAAACTTGGTCCTTTTGATATTGAATTTGTTACATTAACCCACTCAATTCTTGAACCAAATGGTTTGAGTATTAAAACACCAGCAGGAATAATACTGCATACAGGTGATTGGAAAATAGACCCAAACCCTCTCATCGGTGATAAAATTAATGAAAAAAAGTTGAAAGAATTGGGTCAAAATAAAGTTTTAGCAATGATTTGCGACTCAACAAATATTTTTAATCCTGGAAGAGCAGGATCAGAGTTAGATGTAAGAAATAGTTTATTAAAAATAATGTCCTTAAAATCAAAAAGAATTATAATTACTTCTTTTGCTTCAAATGTAGCGAGAATGGAGAGTGTGTTTTATTGCGCTAATAAAATTGGCCGACATGTATCTTTAGTTGGTAGATCAATGAATAGAATCTTTAAAGCTGCAAGACAATGTGGTTATTTAAACAATATTGAAGATCCAATTGACCCTAGAGACGCAAAAAAAATTCCTAGAGAAAAAATAGTTTATATATGCACTGGTAGTCAAGGCGAACCAATGGGAGCAATGAAAAGAATAACAAAGGACATACATCCCGACGTTTTTATAGAAAAAGGTGATACTGTAATATTTTCATCAAAAATAATTCCTGGAAATGAAAAAAAATTATATTCACTTCACAACGATATAGTTAGAAAAGAAGTAGAATTAATTACTGAAGAAACAGACTTCGTTCATGTTTCAGGCCATCCAAATAGAGAAGATTTAAAAGATATGTATAACTGGGTAAAACCCGAAACTATTATTCCAGTTCATGGAGAACATAGACACATGAATGAACATATTAAGTTTGCAAAAGAAATGCAGGTCCCCCATGCTTTAAGAATTGAAGATGGAGACATTGTCAGAATTTCTCCCGGAAAAAATGCAGAAATTGTTGATAAAGCACCATCAGGAAAAATGTACTTAGATGGAAACGTAGCTGTTGGAGAAAATTCACAATCCATTAAAGAAAGAAGAAATTTATCACTTAATGGATATCTAGAAATAACTTTGATATTAAATAATAGCGGAAAACTTAATAAACCTATAATATCTTATAGAGGTATACCTGATAATAGTTTTGATGAAAAAATTATTTTTGAAATGGAGGATGAAATTTTTAATACGTGCAGGACATTCTCAATGAAAAACAAAAATCAAGAAAAAAATTTAATTGAGATGATTAAACAAAATTGTCGAAGATTAATAAAAGATAAAACGGGCAAAAAGCCGTTCACAAATATAAATATAGCAAGGCTTTAATGCTTTTATCAAAATTATTTATACCTATTACTAAAGACTTGCCTGCAGAGGCAAAGATAAAATCTCACCAGTTGATGCTTAGAACTGGTCTGATAAGACAAGCCTCGGCAGGTATATACTCTTGGTTACCTTTAGGATTTAAAGTAATGAAAAAAATTGAAAAAATTGTTCGTGAAGAACAAAACATTATAGGCGCGCAAGAGATGTTAATGCCAACGGTACAATCTGCTGATATATGGAAAGAAAGCGGGAGATATGACGATTATGGCGAAGAAATGCTTAGAATATCTGATAGGCAAAAAAGGGAAATGCTTTACGGACCTACAAATGAGGAACAAATAACCGAAATATTTAGAACTAGTGTTAAATCATACAAATTATTGCCGCAAATTTTATATCACATACAGTGGAAATTTAGAGATGAATTACGACCAAGATTTGGTGTCATGAGATGTAGAGAGTTTTATATGAAAGACGCTTATTCATTCGATCTTAGCGAAGATGATGCGGTCTTATCATACAACAAAATGTTTTTTGCTTATCTTAAAACTTTTGAAAGATTAGGACTTAAGTCGATTCCAATGAAGGCAGATACAGGACCAATAGGCGGTGACTTATCACACGAATTTATAATTTTGGCAGAAACAGGTGAAAGTAAAATTTATACAGATAAAAGAATCTTTGATATACCGATTAATAATTATAAAAACGAAAATAATTCACTAAACCAAATGAGAAACGATTTTTCAAAATTCTACTCTGTAACCGATGAAAAGTTTGATCCTAATGATTTTAATAAAAAAGTGAAAAAAAATGATCAACTTCAAACTAAAGGAATAGAGGTAGGACACATCTTTTATTTTGGAGATAAATATTCTAAACCCATGAATTGTTCAGTGGACGGTAAGGATGGAAAAAAAATTTTTGTTAAAATGGGTTCATATGGCATTGGTGTTTCCAGATTAGTAGCGGCCATAATAGAAGCAAAATTTAATAATGATAAAATGAAATGGCCAAAAGCCGTTTCCCCATTTGATGTTGTAATTATACCAGCAATAAATAAAAATGATAATTCTAATATAGAAAAATCAAGTAAAATTTATAGTTTACTTAAAGAAAAGGGGATTGATGTATTACTTGACGATGTTGAGGAGAATATTTCAAACAAATTTAAAAAACATGATCTTTTAGGTATACCTTATCAAATTGTTGTTGGATCAAAATCAACAAAAGATCAATTTGAATTTAAAGAAGTAGGTAAGGATCCACAGGTATTTGAAATTAATAAAATTATTAACATATTAAAAAAATAAATTGTTTACCACTGCAGAAAAATTAATAACCACAAGAAATCTTAAACCTAAAAAAAAAGAAGGTTTTTTAAAAGTAATTTCAATTTTCTCATTTCTTGGCATTATGTTGGGTGTTGCAACTTTAATCATTGTTATGTCTGTTATGAATGGATTTAGGACAGAACTTACTGAAAAAATTTTGGGTTTTAATCCTCATATTACAATAAAACCATATAACAATAATATCACTGAAAATTTTTATTCTGATATAAAAAATAAGTATAAAAAAGCCAAAGTAATTAAATCTTTAAATGGTGAAGGCGTGATAATTACAAGTAACAAAGCCAAAGGTGTTTTAGTTAGAGGAATAAACAAAAACCAAATTAAAGAGCTAGATTTGTTTCAAAAAAATATAATTGACGGAAAAATTTCGAATTTTAATAACGGTAAAATAATAATAGGCAAACATCTTGCTATAGAACTTGGAGTTGTTGTCGGAGATAAAATAAAATTAATGTCCTCTACTTCATCACCTTCACTTTTTGGCATGGTACCAAAACAATCTAATTACAAAATTATTTCAGTGTTTAGTAGTGGATTATATGAATATGATAAAAATGTTATTTTTTTCAATTTAAATGACTCTTTATCTTTTTTTGAAAAAACAAATGACGATATAAATCTAGATATATATCTTAAAGATCCCTTAAATGCCGATATATACAAAAATGAAATACAAGAAATAGACCCAGGTTTATTTGTAAATTCTTGGTCTGATCAAAATAAATCTTTTTTATCAGCTTTAAAAGTTGAAAGAAATGTGATGTTTTTGATACTAACTTTAATTATAATTGTAGCAGCATTTAATATAATTTCTGGATTAACAATTTTAATTAAAAATAAAACTAAAGAGATAGCAATTTTAAAAGCATTAGGTTTATCAAAAAAATCCATTATAAAATCATTTTTTTTAACAGGATTCATCATTGGTTTAACAGCAACAATTGCTGGAGTCATATTAGGAGTAACATTTTCAATTTATATTGAGGAGATACGACAGTTTTTATCCTCAGTATTTAATTTACAAATTTTTCCTGAAGATGTTTATTTTTTAGACGAGATGCCAAGTGAAATAAACGCAAGATCTATTTTGTCAATATCAATATTTTCGATCATAATTACATCTTTAGCATCAATATTTCCATCTTTTGCAGTGGCTAAAGTTGAACCAATAAAAGCATTAAAGTATGAATAAAAATAGTATTAAGGTTGAGAAATTATCAAAAAATTTTGTAAACAATAAAGTAGTAGTAAATGTTTTGAACAATCTTAATTTTAATCTTGAAACAGGAAAGATTATAGCACTTGTAGGTCCATCTGGTTCGGGAAAATCAACTTTGCTTCATTTGCTCGCTTTATTAGATAAACCTACTGATGGAAAAATTACTATATTTGGTGAGCCAACACAAAATATAACTGAAAATAAAAGAAACCAGTTAATTAGAAATCACATATCAATAATTTTCCAAAACAATAATTTACTTTTGGATTTTACTGCTGTCGAAAATGTTGCGATGCCCTTAATAATAAGAAACAAAAATTACAACAGTTCAATTAAAGAAGCAGAAAGTTACTTAAAAAAAGTTAATCTAGGTCATAGACTTGACCATTTTCCATCTGATTTGTCAGGAGGAGAACAACAAAGAGTTGCAATAGCAAGGTCGTTAATTTCAGATACAAAAATTATTCTAGCAGATGAACCAACTGGTAATCTTGACAATAAAAATTCTTCTGAAGTTTTATCTTATTTTTTAAAATTAAAACAAAAAAATAAAATAGTTTTAATTGCAACCCATAATAGAGAAATTGCAAAAAAAGCTGATTATACTTTAAGCATAAGGGATGGTATTATAAAAACATCAAATGGAAAATGAAAAAAAAAAATTCACACATTTTAAAATACATACTCAATATTCAATTTGCGAAGGCGCAATTAAAATCACAGATTTAGGAAAATATTGTAAGGAGAACAAAATACAAGCTATTGGTTTAAGCGATAGTTTTAATTTGTGCGGTGCTCTTGAATTTTCAGAAGAAATTAGCAAGTCAGGTACTCAACCAATCATTGGTACTCAAATAAACTTTATTTTTAATAAAGTTATGGGCAAAATTCCTATTTTTGCTCAAACTAAAAAAGGTTTTAGTAATTTAACAAAATTGTCCTCAAAAAGTTATCTTGACGTAAACGATACATTACCACCGCATTGTAATTTGGATGAACTTTTTTTACACTCTGAAGATATAATTGTAACTAGCGGTGGATTAGATTCATTGTTAAACAATCTAATAAAAAAAAATATCACAAAAAAAGTAGAAGAGTTTATTTCAAAAATGATGAAAACATTTAATGATAGATTTTATTTTGAAATTCAAAGACATAATGATCCTGGAGAAAAATATTTAGAGAATAATCTTCTTAGTCTCTCAAAAAAATTTAAAGTCCCATTAATAGCATCACAAGAGATTTTTTATATAAGTAAAGATATGTTCGAGGCTCATGACGCTTTACTATGTATAGGTCAAAAAACCTATGTAGACGAAAAAAATAGAAAAAAATTTAGCGATCAACATTTCATGAAAAATTCAGATGAATTAGAAAATCTTTACAAGGATATCCCAGAAGCTATTGAAAATAATTATAATTTTCCATTCAGATTTTCTTATAAGTTAAAAAAATTACAACCAAATTTACCCTCTATAAAAATTTCAAGTAATTTAAGTGAAAATGATGAACTTCTATCACTTTCAAAGATTGGACTAAAAAACAGGCTTGAAAACTTCATTTTAAAGAAAAAAAATACTTATGACAAAGTGCAGATTGAAAAAATTTATTATGAAAGATTAAACCATGAAATTGAAATTATAAATAAAATGAACTACTCAGGATATTTCTTAATTGTTTCTGATTACATAAAATGGGCAAAAAAAAATAATATTCCTGTAGGTCCCGGTAGAGGATCTGGGGCCGGTTCGCTAGTAGCGTATTCTTTAGACATTACTGATTTAGACCCAATTGAATTTGGACTTATTTTTGAAAGATTTTTAAATCCAGATAGAATATCTATGCCAGATTTTGATATAGATTTTTGTGAAGAAAAAAGAGACTTGGTTTTTAAATATTTAAAATCTAAATATAAAGGTGGAGTTGCACACATAATTACATTTGGAAAACTTAAAGCCAGGATGGCATTAAGAGATATTGGAAGAGTTTTAGGTTTACAATATGGACACGTGGATAAATTATGCAAGATGATACCTTTTGATCCCTCTAGACCCTTAACACTAAAAGAGTCAATCGCGAGAGAACCAAGAATTGCTGAGGAGGAAAAAAGCAACCCCAAGGTTAAAAAATTAATTGAGTTATCATTAAAGTTAGAGGGATTAAATAGAAATTTAGCAACACATGCGGCTGGTGTAGTAATTGCAGATGAAAAATTATCAGAAAAAGTTCCGCTTTATAAGGATAGTAGCTCAAATTTATTATTACCTTCAACTCAATTTGATATGCACTCTTCGGAAAATTCCGGATTGGTCAAGTTTGATATTTTGGGACTTAATACACTTACAATAATTAATAAAACTATTGAAATTATAAGAAGCAAAAATAATGAAATAGATATTTCAAAAATACCACTTGATGACACAGAAATATATAAAATGTTATCAAGTGGTGAAACAACAGGCTTATTTCAGCTTGAAAGCTCCGGTGTTAGATCAGCTTTAAAACAAATGAAACCAAATCAATTTGAAGATATTGTTGCGCTCGTAGCTCTTTATAGACCTGGCCCAATGAACAATATTCCAATTTATAATGACTGTAAGAATGGAATAAAAAAACCTGATTACATTCACAAAAGTTTAGAAAATATCCTTAAACCAACTTATGGAATAATAATTTATCAAGAACAAGTTATGCAAATCGCACAGACTCTTGCGGGATTTACGGCAGGTGAGGCTGATATTTTAAGAAAAGCGATGGGAAAAAAGAAGAGAAAAGAATTAGAAAAACAAGAGGAAAAGTTTATAAAAGGCGCAATTAATAATAATATTAGTAAAGATATAGCCTCTTTCATTTTCAAAAAAATAATGCCATTTGCTGAATACGGTTTTAATAAAAGTCATGCAGCTGCCTATGCTTTAATCGCTTACCAAACTGCTTTCTTAAAGTATTATCATAAAGAGGATTTTATTGCCGCAACGATGTCTACAGAATTATCAAATACCGATAAGTTAAGAGAATTTGTAGAGGAATTGAAAAGACTTAAAATTGAGATCATTAGACCAAATATAAATTTATGCTTTTCGGATTTTAAATCTGAAAAAAATAAAATTTTTTATGCATTATCAGGTATTAAAAGCGTTGGTAGAGAAGCCGTTTCTAATCTCGTGAAAGAGAGAGAAAAAAATGGAAAATTTAAATCGATTAATGATTTTATCAAAAGATCAAATCCAAAAGATATTAATAAACTCCAATTAGAAGGTTTAACGAAAGCAGGAGCTTTTGATGATTTAGAAAGTAATAGAAGTACTTTATTAAATTTAATACCAAATATAATCCAATTAAACAAAAGCTTGTGGGATGAAAAACAAAGTAAACAAAATAATCTTTTCGAAGATAATAGTAGTGAGAATGATTTACTTTTTAATTCTAACAAAACTAAAAAATGGACCAAAAATGAAATGCTTATGAATGAGTTTCAATCAATTGGATTTTATATGTCAGATCATCCCTTGAATGCTTATAGAGATTATTTTGAAAAAATGAATGTGATTAGTTTCAACAAATTTGTTGATGGAAAAGAAAGCTCAGCACTTGTAGCAGGAACAATAATGTCTATTCAAGAGAAAAAAAGCTCTAAAGGAACACCTTTTGCTATAGTTAAATTCAGTGATTTAAAAAGTGAGTTTGAGTTATTCTTGTTTTCTGATCTCTTAGTATCTAATAGAGAAAATCTTAAAACTGCTAATTCATTTATTTTAACACTACAAAAAGATAATGCTAGTGCTGACTCTTTTTCGAGGCGGATAAACATAAGAAAACTAGTTAGCCTTAATGATTTTACAAATAAAAAATATGATAAAGTAACGATTGAAATTAAAAATCAATCTAAATTAGATGAACTTCAGAAATTACTTATGGAAGACGGTGATACGAAAATTCAGATCAAAATCAAAGAAACCTCAAAAATTTACACATTTGAACTAAAAAATTTAAGAAAGTTCAATGCTGGTACTTTTAATCACATCAAAGACAAAGAATACATTGAAAAAATAAGTTTTTAATCTCTTGATTTTTTTAAAAATAAATATTAAAAATTTCATAATTTCGCACACAGCAAAGGGTTAAAGCCCGCCGGTCCGAAAGGAAAGCTGTGGAGGATTAACCGGAAAATTATGAATATACCAGAAGTAACAATTAAACAATTATTAGAAGCCGGTGTTCACTTGGGACACAAAACACTTAGGTGGAATCCAAAAATGAATAAATTTATTTTTGGTGAAAAAAACTCAATTCATATAATCGATCTTACAAAAACTGTAAATTTAATAAAAGAAGCCATGCAAGAAGTACACAAATGTATATCAAGCGGTGGAAAAATTCTTATCGTTTCAACTAAAAAACAAGCATCAGAAAGTGTTTTAAAATTGGCTAATGAAACAGAACAATTTTATGTAAATCATAGATGGCTTGGTGGAATGCTTACAAACTGGAAAACCATACAGAATTCAATTAGAAGATTAAAAAAATTAGAAAAAGATTTATCCCAAGAAGATGATATTGGATTTACAAAAAAAGAAATTTTAAAACTTACTACTGAAAAGGATAAATTAAAAAGATCATTAGGTGGAATTGCAGACATGAAAGTAGTTCCTAATATGCTTTTTATTATCGATACAAATATTGAATCTATAGCAGTTAAAGAGGCAATAAAATTAAATATTCCAATAGTGGCGATTTTAGACTCTAACTCTGATCCAACTGGTATAAATCATCCAATACCAGGTAACGATGATGCTAGAAGATCAATAAATTTATACTGTGAAATTCTGAAGGATACAATTGTAGATGCAAAAAAGTATATATCTAAAAAAACTGCTGAGACTAAAATTTTGAAGGATAAAAATGATGACCCAAATGGCAAATCAACAATCGTAGAAAAAAAAGTTGAAAACAAAGATTTAAAAAAAAAGAACTAATCATAAATTAAATCATAATGTCTGATAAATCGAACTTAGAAAATATTAAAAAGTTGAGAGAGATTACTGGTGTAGGTTTCAAAGACTGTAAAATTGCTATAGACGAAAATAATGGTGATATTGAAAAATCTATTGAATATTTAAGAAAAAAAGGAATTGCTAAAGCTTCAAAAAAGATGGGTAGAATTGCAGCTGATGGATTAGCTTTAATTTTTGAAAGAGATAATTCCATGTCTATAATTGAAATAAACAGTGAAACCGATTTCGTTGCTAAAAATAATGATTTTAAAAATTTTTGCAAAGAAATATCAGAACTTAATTTTATAAACAAATCAAATATTGAAAACTTAAAATCTAGTAAAATGAAAAATCAAAAGACCGTAGATGAGAATTTAATTGCTCTT
>CACLSS010000013.1 GCA_902609645.1 uncultured Pelagibacteraceae bacterium
GTAAATAAGGGAGAAAAGTATAAAATTTCTAAAATTAATTTTATTGGAGATAAAAAAATTAAGTTTAAAAGGTTAAGGGATGTTATTGCTTCAGAAGAGTCAAAGTTTTGGAAATTTATTTCAAGAAATATTTATTTAAATACCGAACGAATTGAATTAGATAAAAGACTTTTAAAAAACTTTTATTTAAGTAAAGGTTATTATAATGTTGAAATTGTTTCTAGCAGCGCTGAAAGTAAAAATAAAAATACAGAAATTGAACTTACATATAGTATTAATGCTGGAGAAAGATATAGAATAAAAAAACTATCAACCAATATCGATCCTGTTTTCGACAGCTCTATATTTGCCGGACTAAAGGATGAATTTACTTCTTTTGCTGGAGAATTCTATTCCCCTTTTAAAATACAAAAAATATTAAAAAAAATTGATAATATAGTTGATCAAAATGAATTACAATTTGTTCAACAAAGTGTTCTTGAGACTGTTGATGGTAAAAATATTGATATTGAATTCAAAATATTTGAAGGACCTAAAATTCAAATCGAAAGAGTTAATATTTTTGGTAATACTGTTACAAGTGACTCCGTCATAAGATCAGAACTTTTATTAGATGAGGGAGACCCTTATAGCAAACTTAAATTGAGTAAATCAATATCTGAATTAAAGGCACGAAATATATTTAAAAAAGTACAAGAAAAAATTATAGATGGCTCTAAAAATGATTTAAAAATTCTTGAAATTACGGTTGAAGAGAAACCCACAGGTGAAATAGCTGCTGGCGCAGGCGTGGGTACAGAGGGAACAAGTTTCAGTTTTACAGTTCAAGAGAATAATTATTTAGGAAAAGGTTTAATGGTAGATGCAACATTGTCTGCATCTGAGGAGTCTTTAAGGGGCGGCCTAACTATGTCTAACCCTAATTTTAATTATAGTGGAAATTTAGTATACGGCGGAATTACAAGCACAAACAATGATAAAATAAAGTCATCAGGTTATGAGAACACAATTACAAATTTAAATATAGGAACTAAATTTGAACAATATGAAGATTTATATTTATCTCCAGGACTTGATTTATCCTTTGATGATTTAAGAGTCGATAGTTCTGCTTCAGAAAAGTTAAAAAAACAAGCAGGTGAATTTACAGAGTTTAATTTTAATTATGGTTTAGAAATGGACAAAAGAGATAGATCATTTATGCCTACAAGCGGAAGTATAATGTCTTTTTCACAAAGCTTACCAATTTTCTCTGATCAACCTTCTCTCTTTAATAGATTTACATTTTCAAAATATTATGGATTTAGCGATGATGTTATTGGTGCAATAAAATTTTATGGGGCAACTATAACCGCATTAGATGATGATGTTAGATTGAGTAAAAGATTAAACTTACCCGGTAGAAGATTGAGAGGTTTTGAGTCTGGTAAAGTTGGTCCAGTTGATCAAGGTGACTATGTTGGTGGTAATTATGCAAGTGCTTTAAATTTAGAGGCACAGTTACCAAATCTACTTCCAGAAGCAACACAAACTGATGTAGCCGCATTTCTAGATTTGGGTAATTTGTGGTCAGTTGATTATGATAGTAGCGCTGGAAGTTCAAGTAAAATAAGATCTTCTGTAGGCGTAACAACTCAGCTTTATACACCGATTGGACCAGTTAATTTTATTTTAGCACAACCAATTTCAAAAGCTGACTCAGATAAAACACAAACATTTAAATTTCAAATAGGAACATCTTTTTAAAAATATGAAAAAATTTAATGTATTAATCCTTATAGTTTTATTATTAGCACCATTAAATCAAGCTCATTCAAACGATGTATACTTTATTAATTTAAAAAAAGTTTTAAACGAAAGCAAAGCAGGAAGTGATGCTCAAAGTAAACTTTTAAAAGAATTTGAAAGTAAAGATAAAAAGTTTAAAGGAGAGTCAAATGCTTTAAAAAAACAAGAAACTGAACTTATTACGCAAAAAAAAACTCTTTCTCCCGAGGACTATAAAAAAAAAGTTAGCGCTTTAAGAAAAAAAAATGCTGATTTTCAAAAGAGAAGAAGAACTGCATCAGGAGATTTTGTTAAAAAGAAAAACAATGCAAGAAATGAACTTTTAAAAGCTCTTAATCCTATTCTAAAAAAATATATGGATGACAATAATATTACTATGATTTTAAACGAAAAAAATATAATACTTGCTAATTCTAAAGTTGATCTAACAAGCAAAATAATTGAATTATTAAATAAAGAATTAAAATCAATTAAATTAAATTAATTTTAAATGTCTGAAATTATTTTTTTTGAGCCAAAAGGACCTTTATTTTTAAAAGATTTATTTGATCACATACCAAAAGATAATTATAAAACCAAAATTTTCGATATAAAGACATTGGAAAATGCATCGAGTAAAGATTTAACATTTTTTAACTCTACTCGATATAATGAGCAAGCTTCAAAAACTAAAGCTATTGCTTGTATAACTAAAAAAAGTTTAGGAGAATATTTACCTAGAAAATGCATTAAAGTATTTGTTAAAAATGTTCTATTTTCAACTGCTAAAGTAACAAAAAAGCTTTATCCCTCTGCAGATTTAGATTACCTAGATAGTTCAATAAGCGTGGTATCTCGAATTTCATCTAAATACAGGTCTGTCACATTTGGTAAAAATATTTTAATTGGAAAAGGAGTCAAAATAGGATCAAAGACTTCTATTGGACATAATACTGTTATTGAAAAAAAAGTTATTATTGGAAATAATTGTCTTATCGGTTCAAATGTAACGTTACGAAATACAATTATAGGAAATAATGTTGTGATACAGGATGGTTGTAAAATTGGAGTAAAGGGGTTTGGATTTATACCTATGAGTGATAAAAATTTCCGTTTCCCTCATATAGGCAGAGTTATTTTACAAGATAATGTTGAATTAGGTGCAAACTGCACAATTGATAGAGGATCAATTGGAGATACTTTTATTGGAGAAAATACTTTCGTAGATAATCAAGTACATATGGCACATAACGTTAAAGTTGGAAAAAATTGTATGATTGCTGGTCAAGTAGGTTTTGCAGGAAGTACTACAATTGGAAACAATGTTTCAATAGGAGGTCAAGCTGGAGTCTCTGGTCACTTAAATATTGGAAATAATGTTAGGATTGGTGGTGGTAGTGGAGTAGTTAAAGATATACCAGACAATGCAACTGTTATGGGTTATCCAGCTGTGCCTTTAAAAGACTTTATAAAAAAAAAATAAAATGTCCAATACAATATCAAAAGAAGAAATTTTAAGCCTCCTCCCTCATAGGGAACCAATGCTTTTAATTGATAGATTGATTAATGTAGTTCCACTTAAATCTGCAACAGCAATAGTAGATATCAAAAAAGGTAAATTTTTCTTTGATGGACATTTTCCTGGTCAGCCTGTTATGCCAGGAGTATTAATTGTGGAAGCTTTTGGACAAGCCGCAGCAGCATTGACTGCACATGGAATAGACAAAAAAGAATATGAAAATAAATTAGTTTATTTAATGAGTGTTGACAAAGCTAGATTTAGAAGTCCAGTAATGCCTGATTGTGAACTTCATTTAGACATTGAAGCAATTAGATCTCACGGAAGAGTTTGGAAATATAGAGGTGTTGCAAAAATAGATGGAAAAAAAGTTGCTGATGCTGAATGGGCAGCAACAATAGTTGAAAGAAATAAATGATACACAATTCAAGTGTAATAGATAACAAAGCTAAAATAGGTAAAGATGTAAAAATTGGACCTTTTTCATTTGTTGGTCCCAATGTTGAATTAAAAGATGGAGTTGAGCTAGTTTCAAATGTTCACATAGAAGGAAATACTAAAATTGGAAAGAATACAAAAATATTTCCATTTGCAAGCATTGGAACTCAACCTCAAGATTTAAAGTATAAGGGTGAAAATAACAGTTTAGAAATAGGTGAGTACAACGTAATAAGGGAGTATGTAACCATTAATCCTGGTACTTCTGGTGGTGGCAGTAAAACAATAATAGGTAATAATTGTTTATTTATGATTTCCTCACATGTAGCTCACGACTGCGTGATTGGTAATAACGTAGTAATTGCAAACAATGTCCCTTTAGGAGGACATGTAACTATAGAAGATTCTGTTGTAATAGGAGGAAATTCTGCTGTTCAACAATTTACAAGAATTGGAAGGTTAGCAATGATAGGAGGAATGACAGGCGTCTTAAAAGATGTAATTCCATTTGGCCTATCGTTTGGAAACAGAAATTACCTGAAAGGTATTAACTTAATAGGTCTTAGAAGAAAGAAATATGATAACAAAAAAATTCTAGAATTAGATCAAGCTTATAAAAAGATATTTTCAACAAACAATTTACAGGAGAACCTGAGTAAAATTAATGGTGAGTTTAAAGCTAATGAATTAGTACAAGAGGTAACTAAATTTATAGAAAAAGATAAAAAAAGACCTATTTGTACACCTTTATCTGAATAATGATTGGATTAATATTTGGTGAAACATCTTTTCCCAAAGAAATTTTAAAGAAAATTAAAAAAAAGAAAAAAAAATATTTAATTATTGATCTTACTAAAAATAGAATTTTTAAAAGAGAGAAAAATTGTTTTACAGTATCTATTGGTCAATTTGGAAAAATAATCAATATACTAAAAGAAAATGACTGTAAAAAAGTTATTTTCGCTGGGAGCGTCAAAAAACCAAATTTTTCAAAGCTTAGATTAGATTTAAAAGGTATTTATTATATGCCTAGAATAATTAAAAGCTCTAAACTTGGAGATGCAGCAATATTAAAAGAAATAATCAAAATACTCTCTAAGGAAAAAATTAAAACAATAAGTTCACTTTATTTTAATCCAGAACTTTCATTAAAAAAAGGTAATTTAACAATTACGAAACCAAATAAAGAAAATAATAGAGACATTAATAAAGCTATAAGAACTTTAAATAGACTAGATCAGTACAACTATAGTCAGGGGATAGTTGTTAAAGACAACAAAGTCATGGCAATTGAAGGAAGAGGTGGCACAAAAGCGATGTTAAGAAAATGTAAAAAACTTAAGATTAAAAATAAAGGAGTTCTTGTTAAGTTTCCTAAAAAGAAACAAGATCTAAGAATAGATTTACCAACCGTTGGATACAAAACATTTATTCAATGTAAATCCGTGGGTTTAAAAGGAATTGTTCTTAAAAGTAAAAGTAATATTTTACTTGAGAAAAAGAAATGTATTAATTTTGCAAATAAAAACAAAATGTTTCTTATAGCGAAATGAAAAAAATAATCTTAATAATATACTTTTTAAGTATTACAAACTTATTTGGATTTGAAGCCAAATTAGAAAAGATTGTTGATGGCATGAATAAACCTTGGAGTTTGTCTTTCATAAATCAAAACAGTATTCTTTTTACGGAAAAAAAAGGAAAGTTATTTCATTTAGACCTAAAAAATAAAAACATATCTGAAATTAAACATAATTTGTCTGTTCTTGAGGATGGTCAAGGAGGTCTGCTCGATGTGCTTTACGACAATAAAAATGTATATTTATCTTACTCTGAAAAAAGAGACGGCTGGAAAACAAGTACTTCTGTTGCAAAAGGTAAATTTAATATAAACAATATTCAATTTAGAAATATTTTCAGAGCTGATCCACCTATAGACTCTGGATATCACTTTGGTTCAAGAATAGTTAAAAAAAATAATCATTTATATATTTCTGCTGGCGAAAGAGGCAAAGGTATGATCGCACAAGACGCCTCAAAACATCCGGGAAGCATTATAAGAATAAATTTAGACGGATCTATACCCAAAGATAATCCGAAGTTTAAAGGTAAAAAAAACTGGTTACCTGAAATTTATCAAATTGGAGTAAGAAATCCTCAAGGAATGGCACTATCTCCTTTTGACAATAAAATTTATATGACAAATCATGGAGCAAAAGGCGGAGATTGGTTTGGCACAGCTAATCAAGGAGAAAATTATGGTTGGAAAATATTAGGTTGGGGCGGAACAAACTATTCAGGTACAAAAATTGGACCAAAATGGAAACCGGGTTTTACTAAAGCAATTAAATATTGGGTCCCATCAATAGCTGTTAGTGCGATGGCTATATATAAAGGCGATGAATTCAAAGAATGGAATGGGGATGCTCTAATCACTTCGCTCAAAGATCAATCGTTAAGAAAAATACAATTCAAAGATAATAAATTCATAAGTGAACAAATAATTTTCCAAGGAAATATTGGAAGAATAAGAGATATCAAGATACAGAAGGAAACTGGCGAATTATACATGTTATCAGATAATGGAGAGCTTTGGAGAATGTATAAATGAAAAAAATATTCCTAACGTTATTCTTCATAATTTTTTCAACAAATTTATATGCTTCAAATATAAAAAAGGTTTATTTTGCTGGAGGGTGCTTTTGGTGTATGGAAGAGTCTTTTGATAAAGTTAGAGGAGTTATAGAAACTATATCAGGATACTCTGGTGGACATGTAAAAAATCCTAAATACAAAGAAGTTGTTAAGAATACCACTGGTCACTATGAAACGTTAGAGATTTCATACGATTCAACTATTACGAACTTTGAAAAGCTTTTAGAAATTTTTTGGATTAATATTGATCCATTTGATGCTAACGGTCAATTTTGTGATAAAGGTGAAAGTTATAAGTCAGTAGTTTTTTATGAAAATAGTGATCAAAAGAAAATTATAGAGACTTCAATTAAGAAAATTGAAAAAAAGTTTAATAAAAAAGTTGTTACTTACGTTAAAAATTTCAAAGAATTTTATATGGCAGAGACATACCATCAGGATTATTATGAAAAGAATTTTATAAGGTATTTAATGTACAAAAAAGGATGTCAAAGAGAAGAAGTATTAAATAAAATTTGGGGATGAAAAAAATATTTATTTTAACTGGTGAACCATCTGGAGATAAATTAGCCTCAAAAGTTATTTCTGAATTTAAAAGCACAAGATCAGATATTGAATATTTAAGTGTTGGTGGTGAATATTTGAAAGGCCTCGGTATTAAGTCACTTTATGACTTAAAGGAAATTACTTATTTAGGATTTACTAAAGTTTTTCTCAATCTTTTTAAAATTAAGAGAAAAATAAATGAAACTGTTAATGAAATTCTTAAATTTAAGCCAGATATTCTTTTTTCTGTTGATAGTCCAGACTTTACACTTCGTGTAGCTAAAGAAGTTAAAAAAAAAGATCCTAATATAAAAACAATACATTTTGTTGCCCCACAAGTTTGGGTATGGAGAGAACATAGGGTTAAACAACTTAAGGTATTTCTTGATCATGTTTTATTATTATTTCCATTTGAAAAAAAATATTTTGATAAAGAGCAAATAAAGTCAACTTTTGTCGGTCATCCGTTATTGGAAGATGTAGAAAAAAGTAAAGTCGATATAAGTCAAATTATAAAAGATAATAAAAAGATATTTTCAATATTTCCTGGCAGTAGGATATCTGAATTAAATACTTTAACTCCAATTTTGTTCGAATTTATAAAAAAAATGAATAAGAAATATAAGGATCTTTTTTTTGTATTTCATTCTACCCAAGAACACGTTCAATTACTTCAAAAACAACTTCTAGACGAAGGATTAAAAAACTGTGGTGCTATAGCTGACGAAAAGATCAAATCACATATATTAAAATCATCAGTATTTGCTGTAGCTAAATCTGGAACAATCTCTTTAGAAATTTGTAATTCAAAAATTCCTTCAATTATTATTTATAAGATGGGAGTAATTAATTTTTTTATTGTTAAAATGCTAGTTAAGGTAAAATTTGCTAATGTTATTAATATTGCAGCAGGAGAAGAAGTGATCCCTGAATTATTGCAATCTAAATGTAATGCTAAAGATATTTATAATACTGTTGATAAATTAATGAATGATAAATTTTCTTTAGAAAATCAATTAAATAAGACACAGTCCATTATTAGCAATTTTAAAACAAACAAATCATCTGAAATTGCATCGTCTATTTTGAAGGATTATATTTAAACAATACTGTAACTGCAGGAGCTATTGTAGCTATTAAGAAAGACCAAAATAATAAGTAATTTTTTATTATTGCAGGAAAAAATTCATTATTTATAAGCCCGCCTACTAACAAACTGTTTGTAAAACTAGTATTTGGAAAAAATAATAAGCCTAAAACTAATCCAATAACAATTGATAATTTTAAATCCGACTCAATGATTCTCTTTTTAAAGAAACCATAAAATACCGGAAAGACAGCAGCACAACATAAAAGATCTGCTAATAAAAATAAATATAAAATACTAAAACCCTTTGAAGCAACAAATAGAGCAATAATTGAAAGAATTATTATTATAAAATTTGGTGAATTTATATTTTTACTTATCTTTTTTCCATCAACAATTATTAAACTTGAGATACCATTTATTAATGTATCAATTGTACTTACTGTAAGCGATATTGCCAAAATAATCACAGCTACTGCAATAATTTCTGAGTTTTCTTTTAATAATAAAGAAAAAAAAGCAAGGTCTGGATTAATTTTATTATCTTGAGAAATCGCAAATATTCCAGTTATACCCATAATGAAAACTGTTGGTATAATTATCAGAAATGAAAATTTAAGACTTCTTTTCAAAACATTATAATCTTTTGCTGCAAAAACTCTTTGCCAATTTCCTTGATGGAAAAGATTAGTTGCCGCTACGGCTATAAAAAAAGTTATTCCAGATGTATAATTTGGGATGTAATTACCACTTAATAAATTTAAAGAACTACTGGATAATTCATTCGAAACAATCAAGTCTGAACTAAAAATATTAAATAAACAAATAAATAATAAAGCTATTACTATAAAAAACTGAAGATTATCTGTTATAATAGACGCTCTCAAACCTCCATATAGAGTATAAATTAATGTTGATATAATTACTAAAGAGGACGTTAACCACAAAGGTGTGCTAGAAATATAATTTATTAATATTGCTACGGCTGTAATCTCAGCACATAAAAAGATAAACATATAAAAAATACTTAGAAAAATTATAAATTTAAATAGTTTTTTACCAATTTTATAAAAAATATATTGGGTAAAAGTAATACCTTTAGGGAAGGCCTTTCTTATTTTTTTTCCAAGAAAAATTAATGCAATCATTGGAAAGGCTGTTCCTAATGCATAACCTATTACAGCCCCTATACCTCCCCAAGTCGCTGCAGATGCTGGACCAAATAAAATCCACGCACCTAACGCTGAAGCTACAAGACTTGTTGTTAATGACAAGGTTCCAATTTTTCGTCCTGCTGTTAAATAGTTTGATGATCCTCTATACTTTCGAGAGTAAAAAATTCCGATAAATGCAAATAAGAAACTTGATAAAATTAATATTGATAATGCTGAACTTTGTTGTAAAAAAAATGTTTTTTCCATTTATCCCTCACTGAATTACCGGTCAGGTTCTAGGGTATAATCTCAGTCTTGATAGACACCCCTTAAATTATTTTTTTAATTCATTATAAAGAAATGATGCAATAGAATCCATTCCTTTTAAATTACTTTTTCTCTCTGCAATTGAATTATAATTTGTGTTTGTATTGATATCATAAGTATAATGTTTTCCATCATTACCTTTAATATATTCAATACCTGCTATTTCAATACCATTTGATTTAAGTAAATCTTCGTATTTTTTAAGTTCTAGATTTTCATAATCTTTTACTATCATAAATTTATTTCCGTCTGGATTTGTTGGACAAAACTTTTCTTCAACATTACAGGCATCGGCAGGGCATAGTTCAAAACCATCACTAGCATCAACTTGCACAGCATATAAAAACTTTCCATTTACAAACTCCACTCTTGTAATTATTTTTGGATCAGACTCCACATATTCTTGTAACAATGTAATTCCATCAATTGAATCTTCAAAATCTCCATTAATATATTTTTTAAGTTCAACTGTATTTTTAAAATATTTTACTCCTAGACCTCTTCCGCCTCTATTGTGTTTTGTAATAAATGGTTTTTTAAAATTTTTTGATTTTTCTAAGATCTCATTTTTGTCTCTAGCATAATAAGTTTCTGGAAAATTTATATTAAATTTCTTTAATTCTTCATATTGTTTTTGTTTACTTATTTCTAATTCTAAAGCTCTTGAATTGTTTACAACTCTTTTTTTATCTTTTTCTAACCAACCAAGTACTTCTTTTGTATTTTCTGGAGCGTACCTGTGACCACGCGAATGTGCACTCGCACTCATTCTGTTATAAAAAATTCCGTTAGGTGGGGATTTTTTAAAGTCAAAGCTTTCCTTGTCCATATGCCACTCTTTAAATGGAGCTTTAATCTTCTTAAAACTTTCCCTTAATGGAGCAAGCCACTCATCATTTTCATGTATCACATAGATATTTTTATCCATGGTTTTTTTATAAACAATTCTTTACCCTTTTTTCAACCTAGATTTATTATATTTATGACGCACTTACTTTAGGTAGATAATTAAAAGAAGCAGTATCTATTTTTGACGAATGTTCTCTTCTCATTTTCCAGCCTTTATGTATTCCTGCACTAGCTATTGTTATTGCATGTCTACCATATTTATTGTTTGTATGATCAATAGCCTTCATTAATGTTTTAGATCTATCATCCATAAGTGGTGTTAATAGATTTACTTCATTTTTATCTGCATCTTTTAGTTTTGATAAAATAATCCCAGCTTTTTGATAATGATACCCAGGTTTATACATACCTTTTAAAATCTTTCTTGCATATTTAACTAGCTCGATACTATTATTTGTTGCAATTGGCAGCTCAGCAGTTTGTGAGTTTGAATAATATTTTTTATTTTTATTAAATGGGCTAGTTCTAATAAATACTGTTAACCCTCTACATATTTGATCGTCACCTCTTATTTTTTCAGCAGCATTTAAGCAGTAAGTTGATACAGCCTCCTCTAGTTTTTGTAAGTCTGTTATTCTTTTTCCAAAAGATCTTGAAACACAACAATTTTTTCTTTTTTCTTCATGAAGCTCTAACCCAATACAAGTTATACCCCGTAGCTCCATTGCTGTTCTTGATCCAAGAACATTTGTGCTTTTCTTTACCCACGTATTTGAAACAGATTTTAATTGATAAGCATTTTCTATCCCATTTTTTACATATAGCTTAGACAACTGTCTACCCACACCCCAAACATCTTGAATAGGAAATTTTTTTAATCTTTCATCAATATTTTTATTTAAGTACATAACACCAGTTCTTTCCTTTTTAGCAATATGGTTTGCTACTTTACTAAGTGTTTTTGTCGTTGAAATCCCAACACTTGTTGGTATTCCAGTCCATTTTAAAACTTTTTTTCTTATTTCTTTTCCGTAATTCTCGACATCTTCTTCTTTTAAAAAAGATAGATCTATAAATGCTTCATCAATAGAATAAATTTCAACATTAGTTGAAAAGGTTTTTAAAACTTTCATTACTCGCCTTGATAGATCACCGTACAATGCATAATTTGAAGAAAAAATATGAACGTTATTTCTTTTGATCAATTCTTTTACTTTAAAATATGGTTCTCCCATTCTTATCCCTAAAGCTTTTGCTTCATTAGATCTTGAAATTACACATCCGTCGTTATTTGATAAAACTACAACGGGCTTATTTTGTATTTTTGGATTAAATAATCTTTCGCAAGAGACGTAAAAGGAATTACAGTCTACAAGAGCAAGTTTTTTTTTATTGTAATTTATGGATGACATAAGTAACTACTCCCCAAATTATTACGTTAGGATTTTCACTTAATTCAATTTTATTAGGACCAGAGGCTAAATAATTGTTATTTTTTCCTTTTATAAAAGTTTTTACTACTAGTTCTTCATTAACATTTGCTATTACCGTTGACGAATTTTTAGGATTGATACTTCTATCAACAATCAAAAGATCTCCGTCATAAATACCAACATTGGCCATGGATTTACCCTGCACTCTTATTATAAATGTTGCGGGTGCATTTTTTATTAGATGTGTGTTTAAATCTACATCGTCCTCGATGTAATCTGTTGCAGGCGAGGGAAAACCCGCGCCAACTTTGTGAATATAAAAAGGTAATTTAAGCTTCATAAATGTTCTTGATTTGTTCTTTTTATAAAGATAAGATATAGGATCGTCAAGTTTAATTATGAAAAGAATTTAATTAATTTTAGAAATTCTTTTTATAACTTCATCTTTTGTAAGTGAAAGAATGATATTATAAATACCTGGGCCAAATTTAGATCCAACCAAAGCTATCCTTAATGGTTGACCAACACCTTTAAAATTTGTGTTGTGTTTTTTTATCAAATTATTAATGATTTCCTCGAGTTTTTCTTTATTAGGAACATCTATTTTCTTAAATTTTTCCAAGAATTCTAAGATAATTTTTTTTGCCGAATTATCTAAAAGCATTTTATCTTCAGCTACTATATCAATATTATCTTTTATTATGTATTCAGAATTACAATAAATATCATCAAGTGTTTTAGCCTTGTTCTTTAAAAAATTTATTGATTGTAGCACAGCTTTTTCTTTTGAGGGGTTTATTCCCTCTCTAAAATTTTGAGCAAAATCTTTAAGTAATTCAAACAATTGCTTTTCATCAATATTCTTAATGTAATGTTCATTGATCGACAAAATTCTTGATAAATCCAACTTTGATGGAGATTTTCCAACACCTTTTAAATCAAATAAATTTATACTTTCTTCAAGGGTAAAAATCTCTTTGTCTTTATGAGCCCAGCCCAAACGCAAAAGGTAATTTCTCAGTGCGTCTGCCAAAATTCCTTTTTTTATATAATCTCCTATAGTTGAAGCCATATCTCTTTTGGATAGTTTTGATCCCTTTTCACTATGAATAAGAGGTATATGAGCAAACTCTGGAATTTTCCATTTCATTGCCTCATAAATCTGTTTTTGTTTAAAAGTATTTATTTTATGATCATCACCTCTAATAACATGCGTGATTTTCATTTCGTTATCATCAACTACAGCACACAATTGGTAAGTTGGTGAACCATCTTTCCTTAATATAACAAAATCCTCAATAATTGAGTTAGATATATTTACCTCGCCTTGAACCAAATCTTTTATTTTTGTTTCTCCTGAAATTTTACTTTTGAATCTTATAACTGGCCTAACATCATTTGGAATTTCCAAATCTTTTGGTTCTCTCCATTTTCTATTATAGACATAAGGTATACCTTGTTTTTTACATTTTTCTTTTTGTTGTTGTATTTCTTCTTCTGAACAATAGCATTTATATGCAAAACCTTGTTTTAGAAGTTCATCTGCTATTTGTTTGTGTTTATTTATATTTTTAGATTGAATAAATTCTTTATCATCATGTTTAATTCCTATCCAGTTAAGAGAGTCTATAATTTGTTTTTTAAATTCTTCCTTTGATCTCTCTTTGTCTGTATCCTCGATTCTAAGATAAAATTTTCCTTTATTTTTCTTTGCTAACAACCAATTAAATAAAGCTGTTCTAACACCACCTATGTGCAAAGGTCCTGTGGGTGAGGGCGCAAACCTGCAAATAAAAGCCATTAATTGAAATTAAACTATTTTAATTGAAGTTTCTATATAAAGAAACCAATTTTCCTTGAATCTTAATTCTTTTTGCTGCGTATATCTTTGTGCCATATTTTTTGTTGGCACTTTCTAATGCAACTGTATTGCCTTTTTTTCTAATTCTTTTTAAAGTAGCTTCTTCGTTATCAATTAAAACAACCGCAATTTGACCATTATCTGCGTTTGAGCTTTTTTTAATAATAACTGTATCTCCATCGTTAATACCTGCTTCAATCATAGAGTCACCTTTAACTTTTAATCCAAAGTGATCGTCATTTTTATTGAAGTCAGCTGGTAAATTTACTTTATCAACTTCTTGTTGTATGGCTTCGATCGGTGTGCCTGCAGCAATTGAACCTAACACTGAGATCTTACTAGATTTTCCTGAGTTTTTGTCTAAGCCACCTTTAATTACGCTTGGAGTAAAGCTATTGAATAAATCGTGTGCGCTAGCGTTTTCGGGAAGTTTAACAACTTCAAGTGCACGAGCTTTATGTGCTAATCTTTTTATAAATCCTCTTTCTTCTAGGGCTGATATTAGTCGGTGAATTCCTGATTTCGACTTAAGGTTGAGTGAATTTTTCATCTCCTCATATGAAGGAGAAACTCCAGTCGATCTAATTTTCTTATTAATAAAAAGTAATAAGTTTTTCTGTTTTTTTGTAAGCATAGAACAAATCCTGTACATTTATGTTCTACAAAAGTTCTACTTTAATATCAATGCCAAATTAACCCTATATTATGGGCTTATTTGAATGATTTTTTCTAATAGCGAGGTGTTTTCGTTTATATTTTTTAAAAGTGATTCACCAATTAAAAAATTATTTATTTTCGTTTTTTTTACTATTTCCTCGACTTCTTCCTCTGACTTAATACCACTTTCACAAATAATAGGCCCTTCGTGTTTGGCAAAATCCTTATACAAGTCAAAAGTAATTTTTATATCTGTTTTTAATGTTTTAAGATTTCTATTGTTTATACCAATTATTGAATTCTTAAAGTAAAGTGCTTTTTTTGCTTCTTCCTTAGTATGAACCTCAATTATTGTGCTAATATTTAATTCTTCAGCAACACTAAAAATATCTTTTGATGTTTTTTCATCAATAGCAGCTAATATTATTAATATAGCATCTGCACCAAAACTTTTAGCAAGATAAACTTGATAGGGGTCAACAAAAAAATCTTTACATAAAATAGGTAGCTTTACCTCTTTTTTTACTTCTTCAATATGTTCTAATTTGCCCTTAAAATAATTTTCCTCTGTTAATATAGAAAGACATGAGGCACCAGATTTTAAATATTTTCTTGCTATTTCTTTAGGATTATAATTTTCTACTATAATGCCAGCAGACGGGCTAGCTTTCTTTATCTCAGCAATTACATTAATTTTATTTTTTGTTAATTTATCTTTGAAAGAAATGTAATTTTTAAATTCAGATATATTTTTTTTAATTTTCTCTAAAGGATGAGACTTTTTATATCTCTCTACACTATTTTTCTTATCGGCAATTATTTTATCCAATATGTTGCTCATTTAACCAATCTAGATAGATGATTTTCTACTTTTCCTGAAAGTATATGCTTTCTTAATTGATCGTAACCTTCCTTAAAAGATTTAATTTTATCTGATACAATTAAACCTGCCGCAGCATTTAAACATATAGCCATTGAAAAATCATTGTCTTTTCCTTGAAAAACTTCTTTTATTTTTTCAGCATTATAATCAGGCTCTTTACCAACAATATTATTAAAATTATTTGCATTTATTCCCATTTCTTTTGGATCCAAAATAAATTCTTTTATACTTTCACCATCTAATTCAACGACATTTGTCTTAGCGTAGGGAGAAATTTCATCTAGACCATCTTCGCTATTTACTATTAGAGCTTTTTTTAATTTAAGGTTTTTTAAAGCTTCAGCAAAAATTTTAAGTAACTTTTTATCAAATACACCTACTACTTGTCTTTTCACCTGAGCTGGACTACTTAAAGGTCCAATTAAATTAAATATAGTTCTTTTTCCAATTTTTTTTCTTACTGGGCCTACAAATTTCATTGCAGAGTGATAACTTGGAGCAAACATAAATCCAAAATTATAATTCTTTATACTTTCTTCTATTTCTTTAGCACTTAGAGAGATACTTATCCCTAATTTTTCAAGAACATCAGCAGATCCGCACTTTGATGAAACAGATTTATTCCCGTGTTTTGCTACTTTCACGCCGAAACTCGATAATAAAAGTGCTGCTGCAGTAGATATATTCAAGGTATTTTTTCCGTCACCTCCAGTTCCGCAAGTATCGACAGTATCATCCGGAACATTAACTTTAGTAGCTTTATCGCGTAAAACATAAACACCACCGGCAATTTCGCTAGATGTTTCACCTTTAGCAGATGAAAAAGTTAAAAAGTCATGAATTTGATTATCTTTTAATCTTCCAGACATCATATTTTCAAAAGCCCGTTTGCTATCTTCAAAAGAAAGATTCTGTTTATTTTCAAGTTTTTTTAAAATCTCATCCATTATATTAATATTTTAAAAAGTTTTTTATTAATTTCATTCCTTCTTTTGTGCTTATACTTTCAGGATGAAATTGTACGCCGTGAACATTATAATTTTTGTGCATAATTCCCATAATCACATTATCTTTTGTTTTTGCAGTAACTATAAAATCTTTACCCAGTGTTTTTTTATCAATTATGAGGCTATGATACCTTGTTCCAACAATATTATTCTTTACACCTTTAAAAATTCCCTTTTTATTATGTGAAATTTTGCTAGTTTTCCCGTGCATAAGTTTTTTAGCTTTTATAATTTTAGCACCAGAGACTTGTCCAATGATCTGATGACCAAGACAAACCCCTAGAATAGGTATTTTTTTAAATAAATCTTTTACAATTTTTAAACAGTTTCCAGCCTGATTTGGATTTCCTGGACCTGGCGATATCACAATTTTTTTATATTTTTTTTTAATTATTTCCTTTGATGTGATTTTATCATTTCTTACTACATCTACCTTACATCTTAGAGCCTCGAGATAATGATAAAGATTATAGGTAAAACTATCGTAGTTATCTATTAATAATATTTTCATTTAACGTATTGATTGCAGCAGAGCTTTTGCTTTGTTAACAGTTTCCTCGTATTCATTTTCTGGCTTACTATCCGCAACAACCCCTGCACCTGCTTGAACATATATTTTTTTATTCTTGATTAAAGCTGTTCTTAAAGCAATACAAGTATCAAATTCTTGATTTGCCGTAAAATACCCAATACCACCAGCATAAAGTTTTCTTTTAGACATTTCTAATTCATCAATAATTTCCATTGCTCTTATTTTTGGAGCCCCACTTACAGTTCCAGCAGGAAATCCAGATAAAAATGTTTCAAAAAGGGACAATTTATTTTTTTGTTTACCAATAACATTCGAAACAATATGCATAACATGAGAATATTTTTCCACTTTAAATTTTTCTGTAACTTTTACAGAATTTGCTTTGGAGACTTTTCCAACATCATTTCTACCAAGATCAAGAAGCATTAAATGTTCAGATAATTCTTTTGGGTCATTTAACAACTCATTTGTTAATCTTTTATCATCTTTACTATTTTTTCCCCTAGGTCTTGTACCTGCAATTGGCCTTATTGTGACTTCACCATCTACTAATCTCACTAAAATTTCTGGGCTACTACCTAAAATTTGAAAATCATCATAATTAAAATAAAACATAAATGGAGATGGATTTAACTTTCTTAAACTATTATAAATTTCAAGTGGTGGTTTATTTATATTTGCCTTAAATCTCTGACTTAAAACAACTTGGAAAATATCACCTTTGCGAATGTAAGTTTTCGCTTTTCTAACAATTTTTTTGAATCTTGATTTTGTTATGTTCGATTTAATATTAATTTTTTTTGCTGGTCTGTAAAAATTTGTAGGTAGGGGAATGTTTCCGTAATGACTTAATTCTTTTAGATTATTTCCAATTTTATTATATTCTGTTTGATAATCCTCAATTTTTTGATCTTCAAATATATTTTCTATGAAAAAAATTTTACTCTTAAAATTATCGTAAATAATTAAATTTTTTGGTCTCATTAATCTTATATCGGGAATGTTTATATCGTCACTACAACTGTTAGGAATTTTTTCAATTAAACGAATAATATCATATGAAAAATATCCAACCAACATCGATGACATTCTGGGAAGTTCTTTTGGAGATTTTACCTTAAAATTTCTAAAAAGTTTGTTTAGATAGTTTAAAATGTTTTGTTTTATTATTTTCTTTTTATTAAAATTGTCCTCAATAATCTTATTATTTTTTATATTTATGATCTTATCAGGGTTAAACCCAATTATTGTATACCTTCCTCTAACTTTACCTTTTTCAACAGACTCAAATATGAAACTATTTTTTTTTACTAAAATAAATTTATATAAGTTTTCAATAAATTTGTAATTATTACACCTTAAAGAAAAATGAATTGTTTGGTTAAATTTTTTTTTATGTAATCTTTTAAATCTTTCTAAATCCGTACTGAGTTTCATTAAAATGAGTTCTCAATTCTTTTAAGGACATTTTTTTTTATATCTATCTTATACTTTTGATTAATATAACTGTCATAAGATTTATATATTTTAGATACATACAGTTCTTTTGCTTTATTTTGGTAATTTTTATAACCTTTAGAGTTTATATCAATGTTAGGAATTTTTTCATTTACAATTGTCATTAAGTAATTTTCATTTTCATCTGGTAAAACAAAAATCGATCCTGACTTCAATTCAAAAATTCTTTTTAAAGATTTACGATTAAATTTGGATGTATCATCAATATTTTTTAAAGTTAAATTTTTAATTTGCGCATTATTTTTATTTGCAAAATCGGTAAAGTCGCCTTTTTTAAATGTATTTTCCTCTATATCATTAATAAGCTTGCTGATTTTTTCAATTTGATCAATTAATTTTATCTGATTAATAATTTTTTCTTTTAATCCTGCGCTTTCCAAATTTAAAATTTCTTTTTTACTTTCTTTTAATTCAGCAATATAAAAATTATTATTTTGGTTTATAAAAACTGGTGTATCCAAATCAGAAATTTTGAATATTTCATTTAAAGCCTCATTATTTAAATCTTTAAAAAGATTTCCGTCACTTTTCAAACCATCTTGATTTATAAAAGGAGTATTTTTTATATTCGATTTATATTCTAAAGTTAGTTGATCAAAACCTTCACCATCTAATATTGCATTTTCAATAATATCGATTTTTTTAAAATAATTTTCATTTATAAGTTTATCTCCTACCAAAACTTCCGGTGATAAAGTTAAATATCTAAACTTTTTACGAGTTTCCTCGAAGGAATCTTTATTTTTCTCAAAGAAACTTACTATTTCCTCCTCTTTAACTATTTTTTTATCATAAATTTTTGTAAGACTCACAAATTCTATATCCAGAGATCTATTTTCTTCTTTGTAAAGATCTTCAATAATAAATCTCGGTAAATTTAATCCTCCGGAATAGAAGTTTAAAAGCTGACTTTTAATTTCGTTTTCTTTAAGCAGACTCTCATAAAACGGTTTTGTTAATCCATTTGTTAAAATAAACTTTTCATATCTAGTTTCAGAAAATTCCCCATCTTTTTGAAATTTTTTATCATTTGCAAGTTTTCTAAATAATGATCTGTCACTGAGTTGAAATCCCATTTTGTTGCTTTCAATAGCAACAATTTTCTCGCTTATATAGTTTGTTAAAACTCTCTCTAATAAATTTAATTTTCCTACTTTTTCCATCTCTTCATAAGTTATGTTTACTGAACGAAGATAATTAACGAATTCTTGTGTTGAGATTTTTTCATCATTTATTTCAGCTACTATATTTTGTTTACCTGAAAAACTACCACTCATCCCAAATCCAACAATAAAAGCAATAGCTATGAGAGCAATGACGATTTTTCCCATGAATGACGTTGAAAACTTTCTTATTGATGACAGCATAATTTTAATTTATGAAATTTAAATTAATTAGTTTAAAAAATCTATATATAAAGTGTTTAAATAAGGCAATGTGATGAAATATTTTATTGGAAATTGGAAAATGTTTGGAATTCCTGGTTCTATCAAAATTTTAGAAAGGATTAACAACTATGTTAAAAAAGATAAAACAAGATCTAAAAATTATAAAGTCATTATATCACCACCTTACACTTTATTAGAAAATTTTGCCAAGTCCTTCAAAAATAAAAAAATTTCAATAAGTGCTCAGAATTGTTTTCACAAAAATAACTACGGTTCTCACACTGGTTTTGTAAGTCCTTACATGATTAAAAAACTAGGAGTTAAGCACGTCATAATTGGTCACTCAGAAAATCGAGAAGCTGGTGAAAATAATCATATTCTCAAAGAAAAGGTTTTAGCCTCTGTAAAAAATAATTTAAATATTATCTTCTGTATAGGTGAAAATAAATACGAGAAAAGAAAAAAATTAACTTTAAATGTTCTTAAAAATCAAATTAGAAAATCCTTAAACAAAAAATATGATTTTAAAAAAATACTGATAGCATATGAACCTATTTGGTCAATAGGGTCGGGTAAATTACCATCAGAAAATGAATTAAGTAATATTATTATAAACTTGAAAAATTTTTTAAAAATGAATTATAACAAAAAACATAATTTTAGAATACTTTATGGAGGATCTGTTGACAGCAAAAGTATACATAAATTTAAAAAAATTAAACATTTAGATGGCTTTTTAATTGGTGGAGCATCAAAATCATCGAAAAAATTTATTGATATAATAAAAAATTTCTATAAATAAGCTCTATGGAAACTATCATTATCGCAGTAAATGTAATTCTAGCAGTCATTCTTATTATACTTGTATTATTACAAAGATCTGAGGGTGGAGCACTCGGTCTTGGTTTATCGCAAGACAATTTTGCTTCAACAAGAACAGTTGGAAATTTTCTAACTAAATCTACAGCGATAATCGCTACTTTATTTATTATTTCCAGTATATCCCTGGTGGTATTATCAAGGGGTGACATAGAGGAAAAAAAGTCAGTAATTGAGAGATTAGAGCAAGAAAAAGATTCTGATTTACCCAAAATCCCAGACAGCCAAAAATAAACTTTATTTTTTTAAAAAAATCCCATATAATAATCTTCCATGGCGCGATATGTATTTGTCACCGGCGGCGTGGTCTCCTCACTAGGCAAAGGTCTCTCCTCCGCTTCTTTAGCGTCGCTACTTCAATTAAGAGGTTTTAAAGTAAGAGTAAGAAAATTAGATCCTTATTTAAACGTAGATCCCGGAACCATGAATCCTTTTCAACACGGAGAGGTTTTTGTAACTGATGATGGAGCAGAAACAGATTTAGATATAGGACATTACGAAAGATTTACTGGAATACCAGCAACAAAATCTGACAATATTACTACAGGTGGAATTTATAGCGATATAATCAAAAAAGAAAGAAGAGGAGATTATTTGGGTGGAACAGTTCAGGTCGTTCCCCATGTAACTGACCGTATCAAAAAATTTATTTCTCATAACGTAAAAAATGAAGACTTTATAATTTGTGAAATTGGCGGAACAGTAGGGGACATAGAGAGTTTACCATTCTTAGAAGCTATTAGACAATTTTCAAATGATACAGGAAAAAAAAATAGTCTGTTTATACACCTTACTTTGGTACCGTATTTAAAAGCTTCTGGAGAATTAAAAACAAAACCGACACAACATTCGGTTAAAGAACTAAGAAGCTTAGGTATTCAACCCGATATAATTATTTGTAGATCCGAAAGAGAGATTCCGAAAATAGAAAGAAAAAAAATATCATTGTTTTGTAATGTTCCGATAGCAAATGTTATTGAAACAGTTGACGTAAAAACTATTTATGAGGCTCCAATTAGCTTTCATAAAGAAAAATTAGATGAAAGAGTTCTTTCATATTTTAATATTAAAAATAAAAAGAAACCTAATTTATCAAGATGGAAAAATATAACCTCAAAAGTTTTAAACCCAAAAACTGATGTTAATATTGGAATTATAGGAAAATATATAAACCTTAAAGATGCTTATAAATCTTTAGACGAAGCCCTAATCCACGGAGGTATTTCTAATAATGTTAGAGTAAAACTGGAAAGAATTGACTCTGAACATCTAGACCCAAAAAAAATCAAGCCTTTACTTAAGAATATATCTGGAGTTTTAATACCAGGCGGTTTTGGAAAAAGAGGCACAGAAGGTAAAATTGCTGCCATAAAATACGCAAGATTGAATAATATACCTTTCTTTGGAATTTGTTTTGGAATGCAAATGGCTGTTATCGAGGCTGCTAGAAACATGTTGAATATTAAGAATGCATCTAGTAGCGAATTTGGAAATAACTGTACGCCAGTTGTCGGTCTGATTGAAGAATGGCAGAGAGGAAAAAAAATTTTCAAAGGTAGTGAAAAAGATTTAGGTGGAACTATGAGATTAGGTTTATACGATGCAATAATTAAAAATAATTCTTTAATTTCAAAAATTTACTCAGAAAAAAGAATTAAAGAAAGGCACAGACATAGATATGAAGTAAATATAAAATACAAAAAAGATTTTGAGAAAAAAGGACTTATTTTCTCTGCTTTATCACCAGATGGTACTTTACCTGAAATAATTGAATTAAATAATCATCCATGGTTTGTAGGGGTACAGTTCCATCCTGAATTCAAATCAAGACCTTTCACTCCACACCCGTTGTTCTCTTCATTTATTAAGGCAGCTAATCTAAGAAGGAGAATAAATTAATGGATAAAACTGTAAAGTGTGGAAAATTAAGCATTTCAAACAAAGGTCCTTTCACTCTTATTGCCGGTCCCTGCCAACTTGAAAACGAAAAACACGCCTTAACGATTGCAAATGATTTAAAAAAAATTACTGAAAAGTTAGGCATTGGTCTTATCTATAAAACATCTTTCGATAAAGCTAACAGAACAAGTTTAAATGGTAAGAGGGGAGCAGGATTAGAAAAATCTTTACCTGTTTTTGACAAAATTAAAAAAGAAATTGGAATTCCAGTTCTTACAGACATACATACAATTGAGCAATGTGAACTTGTATCAAAGCATGTTGATGTTTTACAGATTCCAGCTTTCTTATGTAGACAAACAGATTTACTAGTGGCTGCTGCAAAGACTGGAAAGGTTATTAATGTTAAAAAAGGACAGTTTCTTGCTCCCTGGGACATGACCAATGTAACAAAAAAAATTGAACAATCAGGAAATAAAAATATTTTGGTTACAGAGAGAGGTGCAAGTTTTGGCTACAACACTTTAGTATCTGACATGAGATCATTACCTATTATGGCAAAGATTGGTTACCCAGTTGTTTTTGATGCAACTCATTCAGTTCAACAGCCGGGCGGTATGGGAGAAAAAAGTGGAGGTCAAAGAGAATTTGTTGAACATTTATCTCGAGCAGCAATAGCAGTTGGGGTAGCAGCAGTTTTTATGGAAACTCACGAAGACCCAGATAATGCTCCATCTGACGGACCTAACATGGTTCCATTATCGCAAATGCCAAAACTTTTAAAACAATTAGTTGAGATAGATAGTCTTATAAAGAATGGCAAAAATTAAAAAAATTATAGGTAGACAAGTTTTTGATAGCCGAGGTAATCCAACAGTTGAGGCAGAATTATTTTCAGAAATTGGTTCTACTTTAGCAATTGTACCTTCAGGTGCATCAACCGGAACACATGAAGCTTACGAATTAAGAGATAACGAAAATAACGACTATTTAGGCAAAAGTGTTTTTAAAGCTGTAGAAAATATAAATGGTCCTATTTTTAAAGCTTTAAATAATATTGACACAAAAGATCAAAAAAAAATTGATAAAATATTAATAGAATTGGATGGCACAGAACAAAAGAAAAAATTAGGCGCAAATGCAATATTAGCAGTATCAATTGCTGCAATTAAAAACGCTGCATTAGAAAAAAAAACTCCACTATTTAAGTTTATGGGAGGTAATGCCGTAAACAAACTACCCATCCCTATGATGAATATAATTAATGGAGGGGCACATGCAAATAATTCTTTAGAAATACAAGAATTCATGATTAGACCAGATGGAGCTGAAAGTTTCAAAGAGTGCATGAGAATGTCTTATTTGGTTATTCAAAAATTAAAAAAAAATTTAGAAAAGATGAATATTTCAACGAGTGTAGGAGACGAAGGTGGTTTTGCACCCTCTTTAAAATCGGATGAACAGGCAATAGAATTCATTATACAATCAATTGAATCCGCGGGTTTTGTTCCAGGTAAAGATATTTCAATATGTTTAGATGTGGCAGCAAATGAATTAAAAAAACCTAAAAATGTTGAATACTTTACAAACTTATTAAATAAATATCCTATAAAATCAATTGAGGACCCTTTTAGGGAGGACGATTGGAGGTCAAGTAGCGAGCTTACCTCTAAAACAAATATTCAGGTTGTCGGTGATGATCTCTTTGCTACAAATCTAAAAAGATTAAAAAAAGGTATCTCAGAAAAATCTGCAAATGCAATTCTGATCAAACCAAATCAAGTTGGTACAGTCAGTGAGACATTGGATGCAATTAATTTAGCACATGAGAATAAATTTCAGACAGTGATCTCGCATAGATCAGGCGACTCAGAAGATACATTTATAGCCGATTTAGCTGTTGCGACAAAATCATCACAAATTAAAACAGGCTCATTATCAAGATCTGAGAGAGTATCTAAGTATAATCGCCTTATAAGAATCGAAGAGGAACTTGGAAATTCCTCAAAAATAGCTAAAATATAATAATGGAGTTTTTAAAAGTTTTAAAAAGAAAAAAACTACTTTTTTTAAACATTTTTTTTCTATTATATATATCTATAAATCTTTTTACTGGTGAAAGAGGTTTAATATCTTATTTTGAGAAAAAAACACTATTGACCAATCTAAATAATGAAAAAGGACTGTTAGTTGATGAACTGCAAAGTATTGAAAATAAAAACAACTTATTATCTAACATTCAAAGCTATGATTTAGTTGATACTTTGATCAGAGAAAAATTTATGTATGGAAAAAAGGGGGAGGTATTAATTAAAACCAATGACTAAACCACGTCACCCCGAAAAAATAAATAAACCTTACAACCCAATTAAAAAAAAACCAAGTTGGATAAGATCTAAAGTTCTTGATACGCAGACATTTTTTAATACTAAAGCAATCGTAAATAAAAATAATCTTCACACTGTTTGCCAGGAAGCTAATTGTCCAAATATTACTGAGTGCTGGAGTAAAAAACATGCAACATTTATGATTATGGGGGACACTTGCACGAGGGGATGTGCATTTTGTGATGTGAAAACTGGAAAACCAGGGGCACTCGACTCTTTTGAGCATCTTAAAATCTCTAAAGCTGTAAAGGAATTGAATTTAAATCACGTAGTTATTACTTCAGTCGATAGAGACGATCTTGAAGACGGAGGTGCTGAACACTTTAAAAATGTGGTTCTAGAAACAAAGAAAAAAAATCCCAATACAACTATAGAGGTTTTAACACCAGATTTCTTAAGAAAAGGAGATTCATTTAAAAAGGTTTTAGAGGCAAATCCCGATGTCTTTAATCATAATATAGAAACTGTACCCAGTTTATATTTACAGGTAAGACCAGGTTCAAGATATTTTGGATCTATTAAATTATTGGAGTCCGTAAAAAAAATTAAACCAAATATGTTCACAAAATCAGGAATAATGGTTGGCTTGGGAGAAAATAAAAATGAAGTTCTACAGGTTATGGATGATCTAAGAATAGCTAATGTCGATTTTTTAACAATTGGTCAATATTTACAACCATCGCCTAAACACTACCCGCTTCAAAGATATTATCATCCTGATGAATTTAAAGAATTAAAAGAAATAGCGTTATCTAAAGGTTTTTTATTAGTTGCTTCATCACCTTTAACAAGATCTTCATATCATGCTGATGAAGATTTTAAAAAACTAAAAATTAAAAGAGATGAGCAACTAAAATGCCAACAGCTTCAATAAAAAAAATTATTCCTTGTAATAAAAAAGATTTAGTAACAATGATACTAGATATTGAAAAATATCCTGAATTTGTTCCTTGGTGTTTATCAGGTAAAATTCATAGAAAAGAGGACAAACCAGATATGATTGAAATGGAGGCAGATTTAACTGTTGGAAAAAAATTTTTAAATCAGACCTATACTAGTCACGTTACTTATTATAAGGATAATGGAAAAATTTTAGTAAATAATATTGGTGGACCACTGAAACATCTAGAAAATAAATGGCAAATAAGAGAAATTAACAATCAAAGCGAAGTTCACTTTGAAATTGATTTTGAAATTAAGAATATAGTATACAATATGATAATGCAAAAATCATTTGATGTGGGATTAAAAAAAATTGCTGATGCTTTTGAGGAAAGAGCAATTAAATTATATACAAAAAAATGATTACAACATTATTATTTACAACCTTATTTATTATTATTTGGTATTATCTTAGAGATCTTATCAATTATTATAAAACTGGTGATCCAAATGAAAATAATCAAAACTACTGGATGTTTTCATATGATTTCAAAGACGACAAAGACTTTAAAAAATATTGGGACAAGGACATTCAATCTTTAAACCAAAGAAAAAGGATAAGAAATAAATTAATCTTTTTATTGTATATTGATACTCTTATATTATTTTTACTTTCAAATCTTATAGTTGCTAAAATGATGATTTTTATATCAAACTAGATGAGGTCTTTAATTAATTTTAGAGACTTTCTTACAATAGCGCTTTGAATATAAGTTCTTCCTTTATTATTAATAATATATTTTAGAGCTTTAACTTTATTACCTTTTTTTAAGCCTATGTAAACTAAACCAACTGGCTTATTTTTACTCCCACCACCAGGACCAGCAATTCCTGTAATCGATATAGATATATTGCTTTTCGCAATTTTACTAAGATTATTAACCATAGATAAACAACACTGAATACTTACGGCACCATACTTTTTTATAATATTATTGGGAACCTTTAAAATTTTATTTTTTGATTGGTTTGAATATGTAACTAAACCAAATTTAAACACTTTGGATGAACCACTTACTCTTGTTATAGATGAAGAAAGCAAACCTCCTGTACAAGATTCTGCAATAGCTAAAGTTAATTTTTTTTTCTTTAAAGATTTTACTAAATTTACACTAATTTTTTTCATTGAAGCAAGTAAGTTTTACCAACCATGAATAATATTAAACATAAAACAACATAAATACCTGCTAAAATATCATCAAATAAAATTCCGAATGTATTTTTGAATTTTTTATCTACGTAATCAATTGGAAAAGGTTTTAAACCGTCAAATACTCTAAATAATAAAAAAAACCAGAAATATATCTGAAGGGCTTCATAAGCAGAATAATTTCTATCACCATGAAAGATTTCAAAAAGTATTATTGGTATAGATTGACCAACAAACTCATCAATTACAATTTCCTGTGGATCCGACTCTTTGAAATTTTTTAACGAAGAGGCTATTGCAAAATACGAATAAACAAAAATAATAAGTAATAAAATCGTTACTACAAAAACTGATATTTTTAAAAAATAAATAATTATAAAAAGAAATAATACCGTAAATAAAGAAGCCCATGTCCCTCTATATTTTTGAACAGAATCTCCAAAAATTAAAAGGGTTACAAAATAGTAATTAAATTTATTGATCATATTTTACAATGGACACAATCACTTCGGTAGCTATAGCTTTTTCTTTTCCAATCAAGCCCAATTTCTCAGTGGTCTTTCCTTTTATATTTATTTGATCTTTTGAGATTTCACAAATTTTAGAAATACTATGAATCATTTTGTTTTTATGTTTCTTTATCTTAGGTGTTTGAGCAATGATATTAATATCAATATTATTAATAATATATCCATAAGTACTTATTTTTTTTAAAACTCTTTTCAATAGAATTGTCGAGCTAATATTTTTAAATTTTTTATTTTTGTCTGAAAACATTTGACCTATATCACCCATTTTACAAGCACCTAAAATTGCGTCAGTGATAGCATGAAGAACAGGATCACCATCAGAATGGCCGAGTGTTCCTAGTTTTGATTTAATTTTCAATCCAGCAAGATAAAGCTTTCTTTTTGGAACAAGTCTATGAACATCAAAACCAATTCCCATACTTGTTTTAAGATTAATATAATTTTTAAGCATCATTAGATCATTTATATTTGTAATTTTAAAATTATTTTTTTCTCCATCAATAAATTTAACATTTTTCAATGGCTGAACTAAAGATAGATCGTCATCTTTATAAAGTGATTTGTTTTTTATATGAAGATTAAATATTTCTTTAAATTTGAATGATTGCGGCGTTTGTGTTGAAAAAAAATTCTCTCTTGGTAAATTTAGCAGAAATCTGTCAGCAATTTTTTCTTTGAGCGCATCATGGA
>CACLSS010000014.1 GCA_902609645.1 uncultured Pelagibacteraceae bacterium
CTTTTGGTCTTACGATATAAACCAAAGATATTTTACGTTCTTTTTTTTTTTCAATAATTTTACCATTAAATATTTTTTCATATCTATATAGAGGTCCCCCTGGAATAAATCTTTCAATAAATATTATATAAGTTGGAGCAAAATTTGATCCAAAATTTAAGATTTTCCCATTATTTTCTTTAAGAAAATTAAATTCTGAATACTTTCCAAATGGATCAATAAAATCGAGTTCAATATCGTGATAAGGTATTTTTTTTGCTGAACATGAGGAAAAAAATGGGGTTTTTGTTCTGTTTTTTACAAATTTTTTTCTAAAAAATTCTGAAAATGCACCAACATGACTTTTATCATTATACAAATCAAAAATTTTTTTTTTTCCAAAATCATAGTTATAAGTTGGTATAATTAAATTACCTGCTGTTATTTCATTTAGCGTACTCAACATTTTATTTAGGTATTTATTGATGTTTTTCTGGGTTTTTTCAAAACTGACATTTTTCTTTAGTTTAAAACTTAAAAAATTAAAAAAGTCAGTATGCACATAATAGTATTTTTTCATTTTTTAAATTTTTTTATAAGTTTTTTTTTATCAATTTTCCCATTCATATTAAGAGGAAAATGTTTTAAAAAAATTGTTTTATAAGGAACCTCGTATCTTTCTAATTTGTTGTTAAAAACATTTTTCAACTTTTTTAAAACTAATCTGTCTTTTAAATTAGAACGCTTTACAAATAACATTATTTTTCTTTTGTGCACAATAATTACAGAAGACAAATTTAAATTTTCCCTAATTATATTCTCTACTCTAATAAGATTAACCCTATAGCCAGAAACCTTAATATAGTCTTTGTCTCTGCCTAAAAAAATAAAATCTTTATTTTTGTCTAATGCAACTATATCGCCAGTTGGATAAAAAATTTTTCCATTAATTTTTATGCTCGGATCTAAATAATTTACATAACCTAGCATCCTTTGTTCGCCACTAAGATAGAGCTCTCCACTGTTGTTATTTCTTGTTTTTTTTTTTAGAAAAAAATTATTCCCTGGTAATGGTTTTCCAATAGGTATTATTGTTTTCTGTGGCTTATTCAAATTAACTTCAAAGAAAGTTGAATTTATAGTGAATTCAGTAGGTCCGTAAAAATTGTAAATTCTGGCATTAGGTATTCTCGAACTTATTTTTTTTATTAAATTATAGGGTAAAATTTCTCCTCCGCAATTTAACTGTTTTACATGTTTGAGATTTATACTTTTATATTTATCTAAAAAATTTATTAATTTTTCCAAAGTAGACGGAACAACATAAATAGACTCTGCTTTTCTTTCATCTAATTTATGTAAAAGAGATAAAAGATTCCGAGAATCATTGGTCAAAATTATTTCGCATTTAAAAAGTAATGCAAATACAAAATCCGCAGAAGAAATATCAAAAGTCAGCTCACCATTGATTAAAACAGACTTAGCTTTAAATTTATTTTTAAAGATTTTATTAATAGCTTGAAAATATGAAATTAGATTTTGTCTTGAAATACAAACACCTTTTTTTTCACCTGTGCTGCCAGATGTAAATATAATATATGCAATTTTTTTAAAATTATTTTTTACTAACTTTGGTGAATTATTTTTTTTTGAATTCAATTTTGAGAAATAAACTTTATTTTTTTTTTTATAAACTAAAACTGTAACACCTGAATTTTGTAATTGATAATGTATGTTTTTTTTTGGTGAGGATAAGGAAAGGGGTAAATAAAATCCCTTTGTTAGCCAGGCTGCAAATATTATTGAGATATAGTCTGCGTCTCTGTCTAATAAAATTGCAACACCCCTGTTTTTTTTTGTTCCACTATCCCAAATAGTTTCTAATTTTTTTTTATAATTTAATACTTTATTTTTGAACTCATTTAGAGTGCAATTTTTTTTGTCAGATACAGCTATTTTAAGATTTTTATTTTTTAAATAAGACATTAACAAGCTATCTAAATAGTCTTTTTTTGTAGTCATTATTTTAAAAAATTATTTGTATAAATTATTATTTAAAGGTGTGCCTTTAGAAATATTACGATTAAATTTTTTTCCTATAATTTTTCTAAAATATTTTGGATGCATACCATTTCCAGGCCTAATTATTCTTATATTGTTTTTAGTTATAATTTCACCTTTTTTAACGTTCTCTACAATATAAATTGACCTTCTAAAAATTAATGATTTTTTTTCATTCTTACTTGGTTGAACTTTATTTTTTCCTAAAGCTAGCCAAGCATTATTTGTTTCATAAACTAATTTCTTAAATTCATTAGGGTCCAGAGAGAATTCACCGTCAACACTTCCGTCTTTTTTTTTCAAAACTATATGTTTTTCAATTATTGTTGCGCCTAGAGATATACTGGCAACTGAGGCTCCAATGCCAATCGTATGATCAGAAAGACCAATTTCACATTTATATCTATTTTTTAACTTTTTTATTGCTAAGAGATTTGTTTCTTTTGGATCACTGGGGTACGTGCTTGTACATTTTAGAAGTGCAAAATTTTTGTTATTTTTTTTTCTAAATATTTTAACTAATTGATCTATTTCACTAATTTTTGCCATTCCGGTAGATATAATTACAGGCTTACCTGTAGCAGCAACTGCTTCTATCAAAGGTAAATGATTATTTTCAAATGATGCAATCTTGTATGCTGGACATTTTAATTCATTAAGAAATTTGAGCGATTTAAGATCAAAGACAGAACTAAAACAGGTTAAATTTAATTTTTTGCATAATTTAAAAATAGCATAGTGCCATTTTTTTGGTGTTTGAGCTATTTTATAAAGATCATATAATTTTTTTTTATACCACAAACTTTTTGGGTCACTTATTACAAATCCCTTTCTCTTGAGGTCAAGTGTCATTTCATCTAAATCAAAAGTTTGTAGTTTAATTGCACTTACACCGGCCCTATGTGCTAGTTTAATAATTTTTAAAGCTCTTGAAAGAGAGCCTTTGTGATTGCCTGATATTTCAGCAATTATGAATGGTCGATTATAGATGCTAATTTTTCTATTTTTTATAAACATATAAATTTATATTTTGTTTTTTATTAAATATTTTGAAACCTGAATTTATAAGAGTTTTATTTGATGAATAATTTTTTGAAAAACTTTTAGCGTAAATAATCTTTTTATTTAATTTATTTAGTGCTTTAACTATCATTATAGCGCCAAGACCCTTTCCTCTATATTCCTTTGATATCAAATAACTTAAGAAATATTTTCGATTCTTTTTTTCAATTCTTACTAATCCTAAACATTTTGAAGTATTTATAAACTTCCAGAAATAAAAATTCTTATTTCTTAGTTTTGATTTTAACCAGCGTAAATGATCTGAAGGTTTAATTTTTTTTTGGTTAAGAGACCATTTTCTGACTTTTTTTTCATTTGATAATTTTAAAACTAGATCTGAGTCAGAAATTTTTATTTTTATTAAATATAAACTTTTTTTTATCAATTATTAAATTAAGTAATTTTTCTTAAAAGTTTTGAAATTTTTTGATCTTGGTTGTTTATTTTTTTTAAAGCTTTTTGAGTTTCTTTTGGAGAATGCTTCATAGCTATCCGTAATATATCCATCCAATTGATATTATTTTTAGATCTTGTACTCTCAATTTTATTAATAATTTTATTAATTTTTTTATTTTTTTTCATTTTGTAATAATCACCCATTTCCATTCAAATACTTTACTTCCAGCTAGTTGAGTTTTATCCATTACTTTTGTCACAGCTCCTTGTTTGTTTTTAAACTTTTGATACTCGTTATTAATTTTTTTTGACTCAAATTTGTCTTCTAAGAGTCTTATTTTGTATCTTCCACATGATTTTATAATTTTTTTTAAATAATTAAAACTATAAGTATTTTGATAAACAAAATCTTTTGGATTTCCCATTTTATCAAATTTGTCAGAGTATAAATATTTACTTAAATGTGTTTTTTCACTTATCAGTGTTCTGATAATACAATATTTTTTTGAAGAATGAATTAAATTGACCAAGGCTTTATCTATTGAGGGTAAATGAAGTAAAACATTGCAACTAAAAACAATATCAAAATGATTTTTTATTCTTTTTGGTGGTTTGTTTATATCACCAAGCAAAAAACTTACTTTTTTATTTGATTTAAAATATTTTTTTCCAAAATTTATGTACGCTTTTGTGGGATCTAAACCACAATAAAATAAATTGTTATCGATTTTTTTTAGACTATTATAATAATGTCCAGATGCACAACCAACATCTAAAATTTTCATATTAGGTTTGTAAATTTTAAAAATAATTTTTCTTAGTTGCTTCGCTGACTCCATTTCAGGTAGTTCATTTTTAACTCTCTTAAAGGTCCTTGCCTCAACATTCTTATTTCTTTTCCAAATTTTCCAATGGGTTACCAAGAAGTCCAGCCTCCATCTACTGGTATATTTGCTCCGTTTATATAAGAAGAAGCATCAGATAATAAAAATACTACCGGAAAAGCAATTTCAATAGGTTTGCCGATTCTTTGAGCAGGTGTTTTTTTAATTAATTTTTTTATAAAATTTTTTGATACTTTTTTGTTTGGTATAGGACCTGGCGAAATACAATTTACCCTAATTTTTTTACCATTTAAATTACAAGCTAAATATTTAGTCATTTGTATTAAACCTGCCTTTGTTGAGCCATAATGAACTGGGTTTTGATCTTTTGATGCTTTATATATTTTTCCATCAGGACTTACAGATCCATACATAGATCCAATATTAACTATAGATGAAGAAGTTTTGCTCTTGTTAAACCCCTTCTCTAATAAATGCTTCAAGTCTTTAATAATTTTAAAAGGCGCATATAAATTTAAATTTGTCGCTCTCAAAAAATCAATTTTTTTTATATTTTGAATAGAGCCAGTACTTCCACCATAAGCATTATTGACTATTCCATTAAGGTATTTATATTTTTTTTTAATTTTATTAATTAAATTTTCAATTTCATTTTCATTATTTAGATCAACAATGTAACCTTCACAGTTTGATCTAAGTCGTGGTCGTAATGAGGATTTAAAATTTTTAAGTTTTTTATACGTAGTAGTTGTAAAAATTAGTTTACCACCATTTTTCAGTATTTCTTTTGCGGTAATACTTCCGATATAACCTGTTCCTCCGGTCAATAAAAATTTTTTGTTTTTTAAATTCATTAATTTTCTTTCCATTTGTATGGTAATAAAATTCTGTTGCTTGCAATATTCCTCATTTTAGATACTACAAATGATCTTTGATAACTATTTAGACTTTTTTTATTATACATTAATAATACCTTTTTTAATTGTTCAATATTGTTTATTCCAACGACAATAAAATTGATCCAATTAAAAGATTTTACATAAGATAAGCATAAATCTATTTTGTTTGATTTTTTAAGTTTTTTTATTAAAAAATCAATATTTTTAATTACCTTATCTTTATTTTTAAACCATTTAGGCCAATAGTTTTTTTTATTAAGTAATAAACCTTGTAGAAAAATACTTCTTGCATGTATTTTAACATCAGGGCGTATTTTAAGTTTTTTATTGAAACTATGCTTTAACCATCTCTGATCCAGTAAGTTAAATGGTATCTGAATATGTTTTATGATCTTTATTTTAAGACATCTTATTGCCTCTTTGGGACTATAAACTGACACACCAATTTCATTTACTAGACCAATATTTCGAAGCTTGCTTAAATATTTAATCATTTTCTTCTCATGAATAATCAAATCTTTATAATGATGAACTAAAAGAATATCTATTTTTGATTTTTGTAAAAGAGTGAGTGACTCTATTACACTTGAAAAAATTTCATTTTCTAAATTTTTTTTTTTAACTTTTGAAAGATTTTTCAATTTTGTTATAATCTTGAATTCTTTATTTTTATTTTTATGAAAATTTCCAATATTGGTTTCTGATAAACCATATGCCGTTGCAGTATCTAAGTACTCAATTCTTCTTCTTTTTGCATATGATAAAATTTTTGTAATTTTTTTTTTTGATTTATAAAGATTATTTTTGATTAATCCATAATTCATTCCAAATTGAACTGTTCCTAAAGTCAGTTTTTTATCTAAACTTATCACTTTTATTTCCTTTTAATGATATCATACCAATAATCTTTTATTGGATTTTTGCACTTACTAAAAATTTTTTCTACTCTCAAATAATCCTCTATTGTGTCTATCGATAACTTTGTTGTGGTAAAAAACTTTTTATATTGAGTGATTGGATTACCATAAACTGTGTTTATTTTATCTCTTACTAAACTAGGTACTACATGTTCTTTATCATTTTTTGAAAGTTTTTTTTTTGAAACCCTTCTTAAATCACCAACTCTAAAAATTTGAATTGCGAGACCATATGGTAAATTAAAAAATTTTTGGTGAGTACAGATGTATTTTCTTTCAAATTTATGAAATATTTTTATTATTTCATTAACAAACTTACCGTCGGGGAAAGGATTATCTGCAGTTGCTCTTACTATTAGATCATTATCTTTCATACTAATTGAAGACTTAAGATATCTATCTAAAACATTTTTATGGCTTCCACGAAGAACTTTTAAATTATTTTTTTTTAAAACTTTGTTGAGCGCGTCATCACTTTTATCACTTGGTATTGCAACTATTACTGGATGGCCTTTATTACCTAATCGTTTAGCACATAGAGCAGCTAAAGGCATATTTCCAATTGGTAAGAGGGATTTAGCCCATAGTCTATAAGATAATGTTCTTGCTTGTAAAATAATTTTTACATTATTTGTTTTCATATTTTAAATTTAAATTTTTTTTAGAAGTTTTGCTTTTAATAGTCTTTGGACTATCTCATTTACTTGAAAAATATCTAATTTAATTTTATTAGATATTTCTATTAAATCTTTTTTGCCATCAGCATAAAGTAAAATATTTAAAAGATTTTTGTCATAATCATAACTTTTCTTAAAACTTATTGGTGGTCTTAAATTAAAATTGCTTAACTTTGGTTCACAAGGATATTTATAAGTATTCCTATATGTAAAATTTATTTCAATAATTTCTAAAGTTTTTTTTAAAATTTTAAAGGATCCGTGAAGACCTTTCCCTGAAATAAAATTTAAATTATCCAAAGAGGTATGATATTGAGGATAGGTTCCATACTTACTTCTCATTATTGAACAAATTGGTAGATCAACACCAGGGCTACTGAATTGTCTTTCATCACTTCCCCTTTCTAAAAAACTGTAACTTTTAAATTTTTTTATATATTTATTAAGTGCATATAGAGCTGCTCGATCAGATAAAGTACCTCCTCTTTTAGATGACAAATAAGAGTAAACTTTGTTGTCTCCAACACAGACAACAACAAAACCAGCAATAACATTCTTTTTAAGTTTATTTTTATTTGAGTGAATATAGGCGATTGAACCTATTGTTTCTGGTATAAATAAAATTCTATAAGTATATCTTCTATTTTTAATTTTTGATATCCATTGAGCTAGTGCTGTTGTAACAACAATACCAGATGTTTCATTGTTACCCATCGAAGGGTGACAAATATTTGTTGTTATTAAAATTTCTTTTTTTGTTTTACCGGGAATTATAACCTCACCATAATTTAAAAAGCCTTTTTTAAATTTGCTTTTAATTACAACATTGTATTTATCGTCTCGTAATTTTTTAAATTGATTAAAACTTAAACAAAACCCCCAATGCTTAGAATAATAAGAAGTGATATAAGGGATTGCAGACGGTTGGTTTTTGAGGAAATAAAGCCTTTTTTTTAAATCATTAAGTCTTATTTTTTTATTAATAGGACTTGAGTAACTAACTAAATGTAGATTATTTTTTTTAAAATCTACTACTTTTTTACCCTTTTTGTTTTTTATATACGCATCTATTACTGACCATTCTAAAGGTATTTTCCAACCAAATACTTTTTTGCCGGATGGTACACTTTTAATTTTTAAGCTAGGAACTTTTGTTTTTAGATATCTAAGCGTTTGTCTAACACCTTCACCAGTTATACTTCTATAAATAGGAAAAATATCCTTTGCCCAATTAAATAGTTTTTTTTCGTTTATCATTTTATTAATTTTTTAAGAATACTAGCTATTTTATTAATCTCCTTTTTCTTGAGATTATAATAAATTGGTAGAGATAAAGTAGACTTGTAAAAATTTTCTGCACAAGGGAATGAATTCTGCCTAAAATTAAATTTTTTTTTATAAAATGGCTGTAAATGAACTGGAAAATAATGTACTTGTAAATTAATGTTATATTTTCTAAATTTTCTTAAAATTGTTTCTTTTGAAATCTTAATATTTTTAAAATTCACTTTAATTGGAAAAAGATGATAAGCGTGAGATATATTAGGTTCAATGTGAGGAAGAGTAAGATTCTTAATATTAGACAAATTTTTTCTATAAATTTTTGCTATTTGGTTTCTTTTTATTACAAACTTTTCAAGTTTTTTAAGCTGGCTTATACCTAATGCGCATTGAAAATCTGTTATTCTATAATTAAATCCTAAATTAAGCATTTGATAGGGCCAGGTTGAATTTAAACCATTTTTTGACTGAATTTTTTCAAGCCCGTGTGATTTAAGTGAATTAATTTTGTTAATAAATTTTTTATTTTTTGAAAAAATTGCTCCTCCCTCACCTGTTGTTATATTTTTTATTGCATGGTAACTATGAATAACAACATCTGCATATTTAGCTGCATATCCAAGATTATTAAAATATTTTGCACCTATTGAGTGACAATTGTCATTAATGAGAGTAAATTTATGTCTATTCGCTAATTTTCTTAAGTTTTTCCAATCGCACGGTTGACCTGCATAGTCAGTGGCTATTACTGCTTTAATTTTTTTTTTTAATAATTTTAATTTTAAGATTTTCTTTTCTAATTCATGAATACTTATATTATAAGTTTTTTCATCTATATCTACAAAATCTGGTCTTGCATTAGAATAGACTACTGAATTTGGGCCAGCAAGAAAAGTAATAGGTGATGATAGTATTATATCATTTTTCTTCCAACCTAATGCTATCCCTGTTAAGTGTAAAGCAGCCGTCCCGTTAGAGACTAATGAACAATATTTTGCTTTAAATTTAATCTTTAAAGCTTTTTCAAACTCATTAATTTTAGGACCCTTAGTTAAGTAATCACTTTTAAGAGAAGAAACTACTGAGTTTATGTCTTTTTCGTCTATAAAATGTCTATTGTAATTAATTTTTATCACTAGTGAAGTTTTTCTGAAGTACTTTTTTTAAATCACTGATATTTAACTGCTTTTTATTATCTTTACTATTATAGCTAAAATTTTGCTTGCACATTTTGCCTTTGTCTTTTTTATTTTTGTTTAGATATTTTTTTCTATTCCATATTATGTATTTTGAGTCAGGAAGTATTACAAAATAGTTTTTAAATTCTGCTGCATTTAATGAGTCTGTTTCAGTAATCATTTCTTCATGAATCTTTTCGCCTGGTCTTATTCCAACTATTTTGGGCTTTATTTTTGGAGCTATTGCTTTTGCTAGATCATATATTTTAAAAGATGGAATTTTTGGTACAAAAAGCTCACCTCCCCACATATTTTTAAGCGAATGTATAACTAGATCTATACCCTCTTCTAGAGTGATATTGAATCTTGTCATATCTTTATGGGTTATATGAATATAATTTTTCTTACTTGTTTCATAAAAATGAGGAATTACTGAACCTCTGCTACCCATAACATTACCATATCTGACAACTGAAAATTTTATATCTCTAGATCCTTTATAATTATTTGCAGATATAAATAATTTATCTGAAGCTAATTTTGTAGCTCCATATAAATTTATTGGTGCTGCTGCTTTATCTGTGCTTAATGCTACCACCTTTTTAACGCTTGATGATAAACAGGCTTGAATGACATTTTGGGCTCCTATTACATTTGTTTTAATAGCCTCAAATGGATTATATTCTGCAATTGGTACATGTTTTAATGCAGCTGCGTGTACTACAATATCAACATTTTTCATAGCTCTTTCTAAGCGAGATAGGTCTCTTACATCTCCAATGAAATATCTCATTTCGGTTGATTTGTTCCAAGATAAATTTTTCTGCATTTCATGTTGTTTCAATTCATCTCTACTAAAAATGATAATTTTTTTGGGCTTATATGTTTTTATTAAAACTTCAGTAAATCTCTTACCAAATGAGCCTGTACCGCCAGTAATTAAAAAAGTATTTTTTTTAAACATAATTTAATTTATTAAATCTAAATTTTTAGATAAAAAGTTTTTTCCAATTATTATTTTTTTCATTCCCAAATTTTTTTTTTCGTAACCTTTGATAATTAAATCATTAAACCTTTCTAGGTTATTTTTCTCCTCTTTAGAATATGTGTAGCGTCCATCTAAATAATTTCCGACTTCGACAGCTAATTCTTTAATATCAACTTTTTCATTATCAATTAATTCATAACCCTTTTTAACAATTTCACTATTTTTCACTATTTTTATCAAATTTTTTTCTAAAATTTCACGTATTGATAATTTATTTCCAGAATTTTTGCACCTAATTCTTTTTATAATACAAGGTAAAGTCTTGTAATAAGTCAAATGGTTAAGGGTGGTAGTAGCATAATTTATGTGGGAGATCGGTCTTTTGAATAATATACATGGGGTAGAAATACCTGAATTGCTTCCAAAGTAAGCTGTACAATTTTTTAAAAAATAAATATCTGCAAGAGCAGATTTGTGTTCGCTAAAGGCATAATCAATTATCTTTTTATTTTTTGTTTTTAAACATTTCTCTTGCTCTCTACCCATTCTGAAAACAAAATATCCTAAAGAAGCAAAGTGTTCTGCGGCGTCTAACATTAAATTTATATCAAAATTTCTATAACTATGTTCTATTTCATCTTTTGGATTAAGATAAGTCTTTTTTTTAAAGACCTGGTCTCTATTATGAATACAGATCCATTTATCATTTTTGTTTAAATTAAATTTTTCTAGTATTTCAAGACTACTTTTTGTTTCTTCTTTTGTTAAATTAAGATGTATAGGATATGACCAACCCCAATCTTTATTAATATTATTATATTTTTTTGTATAATAAGTTTCATACTCAAAAGGATTCATTATTTTATATAAATGAGATTCTATTTTAAAGAATTTCAAAAACTTGATTGTCCAATAAAGAAAAATATTTTGATCATAAACATTCAAATATCTTCTACTTATTTTTTTTAAGGCTAAATTACAAAAGTTTTTATTATCAAATACTAATATATAAAAAAAAGATTTATTTTCTGCATCTCTTATATGTTTGTGATTTTGATATAAATTGATCTGATCGATAAAACGGCCAAAATTCATCGTATCGATATGAAAAAATTTTATGTGTAAAAAAGGTCTTAAAATAAATAAAACTACGGTGCATAAAAGACCAAGAAAATATCCCAGTAATAGTGAAATTTTTTTAATAATATTTTTCAACTTATAGCTTTATTGTTTATTTTTTGAAATGTTTTTCAACTTTAAGAATTGCTTTTGTAATATCTTTTACTTCTTTGTTTCCGTAATTTTCATTTAAAAATAAATTAAATGAGTTGTTTCTTACTTTTTCAGCATTAGGTATATGAATTTTTTTTTTAAAATATTTTTTAGCCCATCTCCAATCTGAACATAAAAATTTGTAGTTTGGATTCAGATCAATTCCCTCTTTTTTAATAGCTTCTGCAAATTTTATTTTTTTACATTTAATTTTTCCTGTTTTAACCCATATAGGCAAAAAATAAGGGGATGAACCCTTTCTAAAATCATACGCTCTGCATACGTCACTATATTTTTTTAAACTTAAACTTAATTTCTTAATAAAATTCATTCTTCTTTTTATTGTTTCGTCTAATCTACTTAAAGATGAAAGAGCTACAGAACATGAAAACTCATTTGAATTCCAGTTTAATGCTGGAAAAAGATATTTACTTGGATCTCTTGAATCATAATTTTTAACCCATGAAGGCTTTCCTCTATCTGAATAAGCAATTATTGGTTTATAATATTTTTTGTTTCTTGTGAAAACTAAACCTCCACTACCACTCATGGTTAATGTTTTTGAAAACATTGTAGATATAGCGCTTATATCGCCGTAACTTCCTACTCTTGTTTTATTTATTTTTGCACCTGATGCTTGGCTGCAGTCTTCTATTACTTTAATATTTTTCTTTTTTAATTCTTTTGTAATTTTAATAACATCTAAAGCTTCTCCAGCTGAATGCACCAATATTACACAAGAGGTGTTTTTAGTAATTTTTTTTTTAATTTCTTCAATATTGGTATTAAAATATCCTGGTTTAGTATCAGCAACTACTGGTTTCAAGCCTAAAAATATTAAACAACTTAAAGGTCCTGGTTCAAAAAATGGAGAAATAATTACTTCAGAACCTCTTGGAAGACTCAAAGAATTGAGTGCTATAAAAATAGAGCCTGTTCCAGTTGAGACCGCAACTGACATCCCTCCCCCCATATAAGAACTAAATTTTCTACATAATTGATTTTCGAATTTTCCTTTATATTTTGGATCAATTCTTTTTTTTCTATAATATTGTATTGTTTCATATAAATTTTTTTGTTCATTTTTTCCAAAAGCTTGTCTGAAAGGCATAGGTGTAGACCTTGTCTTTTTACCTCCGAAAATTGCTAACTTATAATTACTCATTTTGATTTATTTATTAATAATAAGAGGAGAATTTTTTTTTATTTTTTTTAAACGAGAGTTAAGAGATTTGAAAAATCCTTTTTCATCTTTTTGATTATTGGGGCACCAGTAGGGTTTTTTCATACCTCTTTTCGAAAAAGGCCCTTTTTTTACTTCTTTAAAGTATAAAAATTTTGATCTTACTACTAACAAATGTATTGTATTTTTCTCAAATTTTTGAAAAAAGATTTTTCCTGAATTCAGATCTCCCATTTTAACAATTTTCTTTAATTTTCCATTTTTTTTGAAAATCACAATATCTGCTTGGCCCTTAAGAATTAAAAATGACTCCTCTGAGGGGTGATAGTGTGGAAGACAATAATAATTTTTCGGAAAAATGATAAACATTTCATGAATTTTTTCCTTTTTTGATTTGTGAACACATAATCTCACAATTTTTTTAGGTGATAACTTTGATTTATTTTTAATAAAATTTAATATTTTTTTATTTAAAATTACTCTTTTTTGATTTGTGTAAAAAACTTCTAAACTTTCCTTTCTTAAATTAATCATTAAATTTTATTATTTTCTTTCCCAATATTTTCCCTTAAATTTAAATTTAAAACCAATTTTATTTAAAAGAAGTTTGATATTTTTTATTAAATATTTGTAATTTGTTAGAGATCTTTTTATTTTATTTTTCCAATAGCCTCCTCCGAGATTTTCTTCAATTTGGTTTTTATTATTTACATTTTGATTGATACTTAAAACTTTATTAACATCAGCATTTTTATTACCTTTATATTTATCAATCTTGCACTGTTCTAACCATTTACCTTGGAAAGGTGATTTAAATTCTTGATCCTCTAATTTTTTGTAAACTATTCCAAGTGATGAATGATTTGTTTTAGGTGTATTTACGATTTTGCCCTCTGTTACAAGCTTGTCTAATTCTTCTATTAAATTTTCATTATATTTTAGAGCTTTAAAATTTGTTCCATAATATTTTAGAAGTTTATCGGGTTTTTCTGAAAAATACCAATAGCCTAAAATTTCATAGTTATTAAATATAGCTAGATCAAAAAAGAAGATGGGATGATAATTAAAGTAACCATGATTAAAGTAACCCTCGAAAGGTAAAACATGTATCATCAAACCATCTTTTTTTGCTAAGTTATGTATGTTTTCAAAGAAGTTGCTTTGATTAAAAACGTGCTCACTTGTTCCAAAATTGGTTACTAAATCAAATTTTTCACTAAAATTATTTGTCTTTTTTAAATTTTCGTTAAAATCCATTACTATTGAGCCTCTTTCTCCATCAGCATCGATTGCCTTATATTCTTCAAAACCTAAATGCTGGTAAAACTCTTTTGCAGATAAAGTTTTGTTATAGATTTTTTTAGACTGGTTATACAAAAGAAGCTTTGCTCTTTCCTGATAATGACCATCAATAAACTGTGATCCTGCTTCTACCACTGACTTACAACATGAGAAGTCTTTATTATCAATAATTTCTTCAAAAAGTGCTAGAGCCTGATGTCCAATTCCCATTTTATATCCTTAAATTCTTTTCTTCCGACTTAGTTAATAATTTGAAATTTTTATTATTTTTTATTAGATAATTGTATTTGCCGTTATCAGTGATTTTTCCATCGTCAAAAAATAAAATATTATCACACTGTTTGAGTGATTTAATTTTATGACTTATAAAAATTAAAGTAATTTTTTTATATTCTTTTCTTATGTTTTTAATTATTTTTTCTGCATTAATACTGTCTAAAGCACTAGTCGACTCATCAAGAATTAATATCTCTGGGTTTTTATAAAGGGCTCTTGCTATCATTATTCTTTGTTTTTCTCCTCCACTTACCTTTACTCCGTCTTGGCCTAACTTGGTTTGATAAGAGTTTGGCAACTTTCTATTTATAAAATTTGATAAATTAACTAGTTTACATATTTTCTTAATATTTCTTCTATCGATTTTTTTTTGGCCAAATAGAATATTATTTAATAAAGTATCGTTAAGCAAATATCCTTCCTGTGGAACATAACCAATTTTTTTAACCCAAGATTTAAAGTCTTGTTTTTCAAACCTTTTTTTGTCTATTAAAATTTTTCCTTGATTTGGAGTTAACAAACCAGTCATTAAATCTACGAATGTAGTTTTACCATCTCCACTCTTTCCACATATTCCAATGAATTGGCCTTTTTTAATTGTTTCGTTAGCCTGAAGACTATTTCCATTTTTACTATAAAAAAATTTTATGTTTTTAAAAATCAATTTATCATCAAATTTTATATTATTTTCTTTTATTTTGTTTTCTGAATCAAAATTAAACTTATTATTAAATTTAGAACTACTTTCTATATCATTAATTATGTTGTCAACTGTATTCTGAAAGAATTTAATTACTAAAATCTGGGTGTAAATACTCTGAACAGCTGGTATCAACCTTTTTAAAGATATACCAATTAACGCAAGAATAGGTATCATTTCTGTTAAATTAACTGTGTAAAAATGTAGAAAAACAAAAATTGATAATAATAATCCTAACGCGAATATCTCAACAAAAGCTTGGGGTAACTCTCTAAATAAGTTTAAAACCGCATTTGCATCCCTCTCCTTAATGGCTGTTTTTTTATAACGATTTAAGAAAAATACTGAATTATCGCTAAGTTTACCCTCCTTTATTGAACCAAGGGCATCACCAACTGTTCTAGCTATATTGTTAAAATGATTTGGAATTGCCTTTGATGACTCTAATATTTTATCTTTAATTTGTCTGTAGAAAATTGAATAAAAAAGTAATAAAGCAATCGTTAACATGATCGTGATTACTGGCTGATTTAAAAGTAAAAAAAATGCAATCAAAATTGATGATGATAAGCTTCCAAAAATTAATAGTATTGGCTGTATATGACCTCCAATTCCGGATTTAACATAATTAGTACATTTTTGTAGCAAGTTTGCATTGTTTTGAGATAAGAAAAAATCATAGGGTTTATTTAGATAATAAAAAAATAAATCTCGTGAGTTTTCATACATTAAATTCAAACTTAAAATAGTGACATATTGTTTAGATAAAACTCTCAAACATTGATTTAATACTATCACCACAAATGAAAAGAGTGATAAAAATATAATTAATTCATTTTTATTAAAATTAAGATAAGAATTAATTTTTAAAAAGATTTGATTTTCCCCCAGAACAGAAAAGTCAGCCAAAGCTAAAGTAATTGGAAGTATTGATACTACACCTAATAGGTCAAATATACTTGAGGTAAATAATAAAAGGGTTGCAATAACAACCTTTTTTTTATTTTGTCTACTTAAAGTAGACCATATTCTTGAGAATCTTTTTCTAAATTTCATATAACTAGTCATCTAAACAAACTAATGAATAAGAAAATTATTCATAGAATTCGTTAATATTATCAACAATATATTGTAACTGCTTTCTTTTGAGCTTTTCATGAACAGGGATACTCAAAATTCTTTTTGAGATTGATCTTGTGTTTTTTAAACTCCCATGAAGATTATTTTTTAAACCTGGGTGGTCAGAGATTATAAATGGGTGTTGAATCTTGGTCTCTATCCCTTTTTTGCTTAATTTATTTATAAGTTTTTCTCGGTTTCTTACCATAATCGAGTATGTGTAGTAGACGTGTCGACCATCAGAATAAAACTTAGGTTTTATTACTTTATTTGTTAAATTTTTTTCATAAAAAAAAGCATTGCTAATTCTTTTTTTTATTTTTGAATTTAAAAATTTAAGTTGGTTTAAAAGAATTGTTGCTTGAAGACTATCAATTTTATGATTTAAGTCTGGATCAACTACAAACTCTTTGTTGATTGTTCCGGCATATCGTAATGATTTAATCTTATTTACAGTATTTAAATTATCTGAACAAACTGCACCTGCATCTCCATAACCTCCGAATACCTTCATCGGATTCATGCTAAAGCAAGCTAAATCACCAAATTTACCATTCGGTTCATTGTTATTTTTTGCTCCAAAGGATTGTGCGCAGTCCTCAATTATTTTTATAGATCGTTTCTTACAAAAAGATTTTAGTTGGTTAATTTTTTTATAATAACCTGTAAAATATACAATAATAATTGCTTTTGTTTTTTTGGTAATTTTTCTTTTAATGTCTTCAAATGAGATTATGAAATCATCATCTATTTCAACACCAATTGGAATGGCTCCTAAAGATTTTACTGCTGTAAAAGTTGAAACCCATGACAATCCTGGTACTAAAACATGATCATTTTTTTTTATACCTATAGATTTTAAAGCTAAATAAATTGCATTCGTACCAGAACTGCAACCTATAGTATATTTTTTTTGGACAAGTTTACTTATTTTATTCTCAAAGTTTACAACATCTGGACCTAAAACAAATATTCCCTTTTTTAAAAACTTTTTGTATGAACTTATTTGGTTTTTTAGTTCGTCTTTTGATTTTACTGATAAATCTAAAAATCTTATTTTCATGTTTTAAACTTTAATTAATTTACTTATGTATGTTTTCTTAATTAATAAATTACTTCTATCATTTAAACAAATTAAAGGTGATTTTTTAAGTTGAAAATTTTTTAGATCAACGATTCTTTTCCCAAAAAATTTTTTGTTTTTGGATTTAGTGCTTACAATAGCTATAATTTTTTTGTTGATTAATTTATTACATAATGCGCCCAAAATATTTTCTCCGTATACAAAACAATTTGAGTTTATTTTTTTAATATTCGTAATCATTCTTTTTATTTTTGAAATTTCCTTATAAGAGATTTTTTTACTTCCAATTTTATTTTTTCCTAATCTTATAATAAAAATAAATTCATGATTTAAGCATCTCTCGTTTATAAATTGCAGTTTACCAATTTTCCCAAAATAATTTTTTATCATTTTTTTATTAAAATGATATTTTTGATCCCCATACAAAAAATTTAAAGGTCTTTTACTAATATTTTGTAAATTAATTAATATGTGACCTTTTTTTTTTACAATTTTTTTTATAAGTTTCATTAGCTTTTTAATATTATGGGTATAAGCGATTGAATGAGAAAAAATTACAAGATCAAATTCATTTTGATTACTTTTTATTTTATTTAAATATTTAATTTTTGATTTATTAAAAAACTTTTTATAATTACTATTAATGTCATATCCAAATAAATTTTTAAAATTAAGTTTTTTCAATTCTTTTAATAAAGAACCATTGTTGCATCCATAATCTAAAATTTTTATTTTTTTTTCTTTAAATTTCCTTAAAATAATTCTTGAAATAATTTGACTTCTTTTGTAATAAATATTTTTGGATCCTTGGAAAAAAAGCTTCTGATCGTGATTAATTTTGCTATACTTTTTAGTCCTAAACTCTTTTAAAAAAGATGACAATTTCTTTGACTTATTTACATAATAGAAAGGTGTTTTTTTTATTACAATCTTTTTTCCAATTAATTTAAGGTCAGAATGTCTAAAGATTGGACTATTTATAATTTGTAAACTCATTTTAAGATTATTTATAAATTGGAAATTTACATCAAAACGCTTTGGTACTTATTGATAAATCTAGAACCGATATTTGCATTACAAATTATTTTTTGATTGATCAAACTATAAATATTTTTATTTGCTAAATTTTTAAATTTTGATTGAAGAGGATCTTGCTGATTGTTTTCTTCTTTAAAAACTCTTTCTATTATTTCTTGGGTTGCATCTGTAATGTCCTCTGATTTATTTTCTTCAGTAACTAGATTATTTTTTTCATAAAATTTATCAGAATAGAAGTGCAAATAAGGATGAGATAAAAGTTCATTAAAGTTTAAGTATTTATCTGTATTTTTTTGTTTAATAAATCTTGGAATAAAAATGTCTTTACTAGTCAAACTATAATAAGTGGATAGTTGTGAAAGATTTGTAAGTAATACAGGTACTCCGAAAAAACTCGGGATTGTATAATAGCCAGAAGGTGTCCCAATACAAAACTTTGATGTTGCTCCTAAATAAACATCCATAAATTCAGAGCGAATATTACTGTGAGCGTAGTCTACAACATTATTCATTTTTGGGAGTTTTTGCATTGAAGGATCACCCATCCTAAAAACCCAGCCTCCTTTATCAGTTATAAGTTTTATTGATTTAATAAAGTTATTAATATTTGAGTTTCTAAATTTTTCATTTGTATTACTTTTTGTCTCACCTCTATACCCTGGCTCTCTAACATGCAAAGTTACATGCCAGTTGGTATTTTTAATTCCGATTTTTTTTAATATATCCTCTCCTCTTTTCTTATCTTCTTTATTCAAAATGAAAAATGGCCTTGTAATATTATTCTCTTTCTTTTTTTGTTCGATAATTGCGGGCAAGAATTCATGAAAAATACTTTTGTTTTCTAATGGTATTAAAAAACCCATAGGAATACTCAAATAACTTTCTAAATTTTTTAAAGTATTAATAATTTTTTCCTTACTAATTACATTAATATGAGGTTTGAAATAACTAAAAAGCGTTTTATTTCTCAGTTTTAAATACTCAGGCAATAAAAGAGTAATATTTTTTTTTGGTCTTAAATTAAAGTTGTTCGCATTAACAAGTCCCTCTATAGTTATATGATTTCCTAAACTCCCATTGACAGTTTCGGACCCTATAAATTCCATGTTTATATTTTCTAAATTATTTTCTTTTATCCATATGGTTCTTTTTTTTGCATATTCATGTGAATGAGGTATCCAATCTTTGTTAAAATTTCTAAATAATAATTCTGTAAAATTAAAATGAACCTTTGGATCATTTGGGTGTTTTTGAACTAATTGTTTTGCGCTTGATAATTGTTCATCATTATTTTTTATTTTTTTAATTTTTTTTATATCAATATTAATACTATCAATTTCAGATACATTATAATGAAACTTTTCGAGTAGGCTATTTAATTTATTTTTAAAAATTGATTTGAAATCGTATTTAGTTTTCATTGATAAACTTCTATTTTTTTGAAATTAAATAAGAGCCTAGAACTAGATAGTCAATTCCGCTTCCGTAAAAAGTCATTAAAGCATCCCTGGGTGTTTCAACTATTGGCTGACCTTTTAAATTAAAACTAGTGTTAATTAAAATAGGAACCCCGGTAATTTTATAAAAACTATTTATTAAATTATAAAATTTAATATTCATTTTTTTTGATACGGTTTGAACCCTGGATGTGCCATCAACATGAACGGCTGAATACATTTTTTTAATTAATTTCTTATTTACTTTTACTGTGCAATTCATAAAAGGGATTTTAGAATTATTGGTATTAAAATATTTATCAGCGTGTTCTTCTAGTACTGCAGGTGCAAAAGGTCTGAACTCCTCTCTATATTTAATTTTTTTATTTAAAATTTCTTTCATTTCCTTTTTTGATGGGTCTGCTAATATTGATCTGTTACCAAGAGCCCTAGCTCCTATTTCAGATCTTCCTTGATACCAACCAACTATTTTTCCTTTTGAGAGAAGTCTGGCTGTTAAAGAATAAATATTTTTAGGTTTTTTGAAAACAGAGTTGTTGTTAATTAATTCTTTTTTTATATCTTTGTCGGAATATTGAGAACCCAAATAAGGGGAAGTAATTGGTTTAGTTTTATCTTTTAAATGAACTGAACCAAGATATGCACAGCCTAAAGCTAAACCTCTATCGGAAGGGTTGGGTGGAATATAAATATTTTGGAAAATATTTGAATATAAAATCTCTTTTACAGCAGAACAATTTAATGCGACCCCCCCTGCATAACATATACTGTTTTTATATTTGGACATTTTTGATGAATTTAGAAATGCTTTTTTTATAAATTTAACTATGTGACTTTGGACACTTGCTGCAAAATTTTTGTGAGACACTGTAATCTTTTCAGCATTTTTCCTCTTATATTTTTTGTATTTATTTATAAAATATTCAGAATATCTATGCTCAAATGGTGTTTTTTGATTAACAAAAAATTTAGAATTTAATTTCCATAAATTGTCAGAATTCATTAAAATTTGATCTAAATTCACTTTGGGCTTTCCGTATGATGCTAAACCCATAACTTTATATTCGTCACCGTCTGAATAACCTAAAAATTCTGTTGCGGCGGAATAAAAATTACCTAGAGAATTTTTGCTTGATATATATTTTAATGGTTTTATACCACCCTTGATACTTGCTTCAGCTATCAACCCAGATTTTTTGTCTCCAAAAGCATCTAAAGACAAGCAAGTGGCCTTTTCATATCCTGATGAATAAAAAGCTGAAGCAATATGGCTTAAATGATGGTCAACTAATACAATCTTTGGGCAATACCCAAAATTATCCATAAAGTATTTTCTTAAAGTTTTTGAATAATTTTTTGCAGTAATTCCAGTGGATACAATTAAATTAATTTTTTTAAAATTTATTTTTGCAATCTTTAAAGTAGCTCTTATAGAATAATTTGGTAAAAAGCCTATCGCATTTTTATTTCTTAAATATCTTTCCTCCTCACAGCAAGCAATGATTTTACCATTGACCGCCAGAGCGGCTCCTGGCTCATGGGTGTGAATATTAAATCCACAATGTACACCAAGAACTATCATTTTTTTTGTTTGGTTATTAAAAAATTTCCTAAGTATAATTCGTCTATCCCACTACTAAAAAAAGTTTTTATAGCATCTAAAGGCTTGTCAACCATCGGTTCACCTTTAATATTAAAGCTCGTATTTACGACCACAGGTACCTTAGAAAGTTTATAAAAATTTTTAATGATTGAATAAAACTGTTTATTATCAGAAGAATTTACGGTTTGAACTCTCGCTGTTTTATCAATATGGACAACGCCAGGAATTTTTTTGATCCATTTAGGTTTAACTTTATAAGTTATTGTCATGTGGGGGCTTTTATTCTTCATATAAAATATTTCATTTGATTTATGCTCAAGGACTGCCGGAGCAAAAGGTCGGAAGCTCTCTCTAAATTTAATTTTTCTATTTATTTCATCTTTAATATTTTTTATTTTAGGATTTGCCAGTATTGATCTATTTCCTAAGGCTCTAGGTCCAAACTCAGATCTTCCATTAAAAATTGCTACAATCTTCCCTTTATTTAAGCTTTCAGCAACATAATTTGATACATTTTTAATTTTGTTAAATTTTACATTACATAATTTTAAAGCTTTTAAGATTTCACTATTTGAAAAACCTTCACCTAAATAATAATTTTTTATAATTTTTGGTTTTATTCCATAGCTATTAGAGCCGTACAAAGCAGCGCCTAGTGCACTTCCTTGATCGGTCGCTGCGGGTTGAACATAAAGATTGTCTATAAAATCTAATTCTAGTAATTTCATATTTGTCACGCAATTAAGAGCGCAGCCTCCTGCTAGACAAAGATTTCTTAATCCAGTTTTTTTATGGAGCTTTTTTACTAAAGCAATTACAGCTTTTTCAAAATTAGTTTGAACACTTAACGCAAAATCTTTGTGAAACTGATTTAATTTTTCACCTTTAATTCTAGGTTTGCCAAATAATTCTATAAGCTTTTCTCCGTACCTAGGCTCATCAAAGTTTCTATGTATTGGCTCCCTTTTTAAAAAGCTTGGATCAATTTGATAATCAAATTCTGATACTTTAATTATTTTTGAAAAATCCAAATGTTTTTTTCCGTAAGCAGATAGGCCCATCACTTTATACTCATCGCCCATTCCATCGAAACCAATGAATTGTGTCATCGTTTGGTAAAAAATTCCGAGAGATTGATCAACTGATTTTGTTTGTAATATTTTAATTTTTCCATTACTTCCAACTCCTCCCGCCATGCTTTTAAAATCGCCCATTCCATCTATTGATAAAATCATAGATTTATTAAAATTAGATGGAAAATAAGCTGATGCTAAGTGGGACAACTGATGGTCAACCATAATAATTTCAGGGGAGTGTCCAAAATAATGTTTGAAATATACTTGAACTCTTTTTTTTAGATCAGGATATTTACAAGCTGATATAAAAACAGCCTTAATATCTTTGATGCCTATTTTATTAAATTCTAGTGACTTAGCAATTGCATTAACTGGTATATGACCTCTTGCGTGTTTATATCTTAAATATCTTTCTTCCTCTCCACAATAAGTTGTTTGGCCATTAAGTAAGGTAGCGGCTGCTCCATCATGCTGACAGACAGTTAACGGTGTCATCAATCCCATTATGTAATTTTTTTTATTTTTATTCATATATTTTTTATTTTTTAATAGCAGACTTAGAAGTAAGCATTAACCACTCCTGGTTTTCGAATCTTTTTTCATAAAGAATCTTACTTATATATTTGGAAGGTACATTTTCTAAAAGTTTGATTTCTTCAGCTTTTGGAAATAAACTTTTTTTAATTGAATAAGTATGAGTACTCTCAAATTTTTTTAAGAATTCTTTTCTTTCTGCATCAGCATATTTCCTGTCATTTTCGTCTGGGATCCCAGTAATCCAGGACTTACTTTTTGCAGTGTAGTGCATTTCTATCAATATATCACTGTTGCCTAGATTTTTTATTATCTCAGTATTAAATAATTCTTTTTCAAAACCCTCACAGTCACTTAAGATAAAGTATCTTTTGTTTTTATCTATTTTAGTAAAATATTTTTTAGCATCTCCATGAAAAATATTTAATCTATCAAATACTTTATTTGCTTTTGCTAGTTCAGATAAAAAATCGATAGCTTTTTTATCAATATCGATTGCTGTTAGATTTATATCTTTATTTTTGTATAAGTAGCCTAGTGAGTAGTATCCCTCAGCTGAGCCTACATTTATATAGTCATCATATTTTTTATTAAAACTTTCTTTTATCCAATCAGTTAATTGCATTTCGTAAACACCAAGAACTCTTGGCATAAAGCCGCCATTCATATACTTCTGGCTTTGATAATAAATCATTCCTTTAAATAAACCACCCTGAACTCTACGCTCGCTTAGAATCTTACTTAAAAATAGAAAATAAGAAATTTTATTAAACTTTGAAAAAATAAAATTTATTATAATTAAAAAATAATAAATAATTTTTTTATTAAATACTTCGAAGTATATTAATTGACGGAGAAATTTTAATAAATTTTTCAATTTTAAAAGTGTTTTTTTAATTAATTGAAGAAAATAAATTCGTAATCACCAGAATATTTAAAGTTTTTATATAACCACAGCCATTCTTTAACTGAAAAAAATGACTCACATGTTAAGGCCCAACATTGAAGATTAAAGAGTTCCTGATCGTTTCTAAAACTTTCCAACATTATGTATTTTTTCTTACCCACTCTTTCAATTTCTTCTAATGCAATTTTAAGATCAAAAATTTTCAAATTATGTAATGTAGCCAATGATATAACTAAATCAAAATGTTTGGATTTGAAGGGGAATTTTTTTTCTGCTTTATGCTTAAATAACTTTAAGTTTTTGTCTTTAAAAGACTTTTTAATAGCATAATTTGAGACATCGAAACCATAAATTTTTAGTTTTGGCTGAATAATTAACATTTCTTTTAATAAAAAACCTTTTCCGCAACCCACATCCAGAACTCTAGAACCTGCTTTTAATTTATAAAATTTTATTAATTTTTTAGCTACATATCTCCATCTTCCAGGAATATATTTATACCCACCATATCCATACCGTCTGTTTCCGTCCCAATATTCTTTTCCATATTTTTTAGCAATTTTCATACAATAAACTTTTTTATCGATCATTCTTGTGAGATAATCTCTTTTAGTTGAATTGTGTAAGTTAGATACGAAGTTTCTTTTTATCATAAAATTATCTTATTAATTTGTTGTTCTGTTTTTAATGAAGCTTTTTTAACTAACCAAATATTTTCAATCCTCTTTATATCTTTTTGGCTAGTAATTTCTAAATTTTCACAAGCAAAAAAAATTTTCTTTTTTCTACTTAAAATTTTTTTAAATATTTTTTTTCTTTCCTCATCTTCAAATGGCATTTGAAAAACACTGTATGCTACTACGCCATATATACCTTTTAGATTATTTAACAAATCTTTTAAAATATGAAATGATTTAGGCATCGCATATTCACTAACGCTTAATAAAAAGTTAAAATTTCTTTTTTGACAAAAATCTTTAATGACTATATTTTGAACATGTTGCGGAACCCTTTCACCCATAAATGATCTGCTGAAGTTATAGCCTCTTACTTTTTTCATTTTATTTCAGGGAGTTTGTAATTGATTGCTAATTGAGATATTTTTCTTAACGATATCGGTTCAAAAAATTCCCCAATTTTCTTATCTTTGTAAGGTGAAAAAACACTTTTAAAACGACAATTTAAAGACCATCTTGTTTCATTTTCTCTATTTATAACATTTCCATGTGGCAAACATTGGTTGAATAATAAAATTTGTCCAAATTTTATATTTATCCATTTCAAATCTTTTTTTATTTTTGAAAAAATTTTTGAAGAAGAAGTATTTTTTCCACTAATAAATATTTTTTTTAATTTTTTATATTTGTTAGGTGGTAAGATATACATAGCTTTAGTTTTATAACAATCTACCAATGGTAACCAAGCAACCATTTCATAAGGCGAGTCACCAGACCAGACATCTGAATGTAGAGGTAGGAGAGAGCTATTGTCGTTA
>CACLSS010000015.1 GCA_902609645.1 uncultured Pelagibacteraceae bacterium
AGCTCATATCTATGTACCTGACCAAGCTAGTATGGACTTTTCTAAATCTATGATTGCTTATGTGAAAGATGAATACGGTGTTGATCCTGTTTATGAAGCGCAAGCTGGAGAAAAAGAAACTGACTTTAGATCTTACTTATTAAAAGCTAAAGCAACAAATCCAGACGCACTTGTATGTTCAGGTTTAGTAGATGAAACAGTTCGTTGCTTAGTTCAATCTTACGAAGTGGGAATACCTAAGAGCGTAGCTAGAGTTGCAAACTCTGTAGCATCAAAAGTAGAAGTACCAACTAACGCTGGTAAAGCAGCTGTTGGTGTATCTTATGCTGCTGCTTTCGCTGCTTCTGACACAAGACCAATCGCTAAAAAAATTTGTTAAACATATTAAAAGTACATATGGCGTAGTACCTGGCCATGACTTCTCTCAAATGGAGGACTTATTAACTATGTTAAAACCTGCTTTAGAAAAAGCAGAAAAAGGATTTAGCGGTGATCTTACATCTGATAGAAAAGCTGTAAGAGACTCTATTGCTGGTATAACTAACTTTACTGGTTTAGCTTCAGGACCAATCAGCTTCTGTGCTGCTGGTTCCCCTGAGTGTAGAGATGGTAACAGAACACCTGTTATGATCGAGTACACAAAAGGTGGTAAAAACTGGAAGACTAAAGTAGCTGGTACAGTTACATTTAACGCTAGCGCAGGTCTTTAATAACTAAAATTTATGAGCGGTAGTTTAATTACTACCGCTCATTTTTTAATCTGAAGGCAATAAAATAATGGATAAATTTAAAGAAATTATAAGACAATATCCTTTCCTAGGTTTTGTTATTGCTTTTATAATTTTAATGTTAGTACCATCTGTTTTTTTTACAGATTTATATCAATCACATTTAGCAAGTTTAATTTGTATCAACATCATTGTTGCTGCAGGACTAAATATTGTTAAAGGGTTTTGCGGTCAGGTTACTGTAGGACATGTTGGGATATATGCAGTCGGTTCATACACCGCAGGATGTATGTTTTTATATTTAGGTTCTGGTTTGTGGTTAACTTTGCCTGCAGCAATATTAATAGCTGGTTTATTTGGTGTGGCTTTTGCAATTCCATCTTTTAGATTAGAAGGTCCATATTTAGCCTTAGCTACCCTTGGTGGTGGAGAAGCAATACGATTGTTTATTGAAAACGGAGATTTTTTTATGTCAACTTATGGAATTTCCAATATACCTCAGCCAATAATTTTTGGAGTACCTTTTGATACTCCTGATAAATATTACTACATCGCAATGCCTATAATGCTGATAGCAATATATTTTTCATTTAGTGTTTTAAGATCGTCAGTTGGAAGAGCTTTTATGGCTGTGAGAGAAGATCCGATTTCTGCAGCAGCATCAGGAATAAATGTAAAAAAACATAAAATGCTAGCTTTCGTTTTAAGCGCAATGTTTGCAGGAGGTGCAGGTGCAGTATACGCTCATTTACCTCCAGGATATATTCATCCAAACAATTATACAGTAATTGAAATGGTAACTTTCTTAGCCATGGTTGTTTTTGGTGGTTTGGGTCATATTTGGGGAGGAATAATTGGAGCGATTATTATTACGATTGTTTATGATTTAACAAGGCCACTTTATGAGTATCAATTATTTATTTTTGGATTAACAATTGTATTAACAATTCTATTTATGCCCAAAGGTATTGGTGGATTTATTGACAAATACTTTATTGATAGAAGATTTAAAACCAAAACAGGAGCAGCGAGTAAATAATGCTATTAAAAACAAATAAATTAATGAAAGCATTTGGTGGATTAAAAGCTATAAATAAAGTTGATTTTGAATTGCCAGCAAACGAAATTAGAGGAATTATCGGACCAAATGGTTCAGGAAAAAGTACTTTTTTTAATTTAGTATCTGGTGTTTATGAACCAGATCCAGGTAGCTACATTGAGTTTGATGGTAACGATATTACTAATGAGCCTCCACACAAAGTTGGAGAGCTTGGATTAGCTAGAACATTTCAATTACTGAGGTTGTATCAAGATATGTCAGTAATAAATAACGTAATGTCAGGCTATCATACTTTAGTGCCATATAGTTTTATTGATGCTGTTACTGGTAGAAAAAAGATATGGGATCAAGAGAAAACCATTAAAGAGGAAATGATGGAGCTTCTTTCTTTTGTTGGTTTGGCTGACTACGCAGAGTTAAATGCAAGTGAACTATCAGGAGGTCAAAGAAGACTTCTTGTTTTAGCTAGAGCTATTGCAGGAAAACCAAAATTATTAATGTTGGACGAACCTGCTGCAGGTCTATCACCAGTGAACGTTGATAATTTGATGAAGATATTAATGCGGTTAAAAGAAAAATACGGCTTAACACTAATTATAATTGAGCACATATTAAAAGTGGTTATGGATACCTGTAGTAAAGTTACAGTTCTTGATCATGGTGAAAAGATAGCAGAGGGTACCCCTTCCCAGATCAAGGATGATAACGCTGTGATTGAGGCTTATTTAGGTAAAAAAATGGATGACGAAGAAATGAGAAAAGCACTTGCAGTTTAATACGGACGATATATGATTTTAATTAATAAATTAAGATTCTAAGACTGTGAAAAACAAAATAAATAAAGAGCTAAAAGCCAAAGGTTTCATGAAATCATTAAACAAGGGATATACATTCAAATATTATTTACCTGTTTATAAACATTCCAAGCAAGATTATTCTAAGAAATTAAATTAATTTATGAAATCAGTTACGGAAAGGGTCTACCTTACAGACTTTATTCTTGCATGCCTTGCTTATTGCCTATTTGTAGGAAGTGATTCAATTGTTAAATATTTAGGTTCAGATTATTCAATTGTTCAAATTATTTTTGTAAATTCTTGGTTCGCTTTAATTCCTATTGTTTTATACACACAAACTTTAAATGGTTGGAGAAAATTAAAAAAAGCTAATTTTACAGTTCACTTTTTTAGAGCTTTAACAATGGCTTTAGCATTATTTTTCGGTTACACCGGTTTTTACCGATTACCAATGGTTACGATGTACAGCATTGTATTCTTGATACCTTTAATGATTACAATTGGATCAGTTTTCTTTTTAGGTGAAGTGGTAAGATGGAAAAGGTTTACAGCAATATTGATTGGTTTTATTGGAGCAATAATTTCCATTAATCCTTTTGGTACAGAGTATGATAATTATATTTTTTTTGCACTTTTCTGCCCAATATTTGCTTCAGCAAGTTATTTAATAGTTAGAAAGTACGGTTTTAAAGAAAATTTATTCTCATTTTTGATTTATGGAAAAATATTAATGCTTGTTTTAACAGGAGTTTTTGCTTTATTTATTTTTAAGCCAGTCTCTCTAGACCACTTAATGTTAAATGGGGCTGCAGGTTTAATGAGGGGAATTGCAACAATTTTTGTGGTAAATGCAGCAAGACATTTACCAGGAGCTATTTTTGGCTCAATTCTTTATGTACAAATATTTGGTGGGGTTTTGGTGGGTTATTTTATTTTTTCTGAAATTCCTACATTAAATAATTATATCGGAAATATAATCATAATAGGTGCTGGTTTATATATTGTGTTTAGAGAAATGCAGCTTAAGAAAAATATTGTTACTTCAACAGCGAGACACCCAACTATTCCTATTAAGAAATAATCTAAATTCTAAACCTTGATTTTCTACTATCTTTTAAGAATGCTATCACAGTATCTTTGGTTAGTCGGTCAAATGATTTTCCAAAATTAGATACTTTTTCAATTATTTTAGGTGGCATTGTGATGATTTGGCAACCTAATTGCTTGGCTTGAATATAGTTATACGGCTCTCTTACGCTTGCCCAAAGTATTTCAACCTTATTTTTTTTATTAGTCATTTTTACAGCTTTTTTAATAATAGGTACTGGATCTTTTCCAACATCAGCCATACGACCGGAAAAAATTGAAATGATTGAATTGGTTTTGTTATCCAGACATTTATTAATCTTCTTAACTTGAGCAATTGTGTAAACAGCAGTTATATTAAGTTTAATTCTTTTTTTGTTTAATTTTCTTATTAATTGACCAGTAAATTTTCCTTTGCTGTTTACTACAGGGATTTTAACATAAATATTTTTCCCCCAAGAGTTTATTTTTAAAGCTTGTTTTTCCATATCTTTAAAATTATCTGCAAAAACTTCTAAAGAAATTGGTTTTTTTTTACAAATTTTTAGTAAAATTTTTGAATATTTTTCGTAACTTTTGGCGCCAGCTTTTCTCATTAAGCTTGGATTAGTAGTAAAACCATTAACAATTGATTTTTTATTAAACTTATTTATTGCCTTACTGTCAGCAATATCACAGAAGATTTTTGTTTTTGCCATTTTTAAATATTTTTTACTATGTCCTCTGTCATTTTTTTAGCGTCAGCAAATAACATCATAGTATTTTCACGGTAGAAGAGTTCATTGTCAACACCTGCGTACCCTGGGGATAAACTTCTTTTAACGAATAAAACAGACTTACATTTTTCAACATCTAATACTGGCATTCCAAAAATTGGGCTCTGCGGATCTGTTTTTGCGACAGGGTTAGTAACATCGTTAGCACCAATGACAAAAGCAACATCTGTATTTGCAAAGTCATTGTTAATATCATCTAATTCAAATACCTCGTCATATGGCACGTTTGCTTCTGCTAATAAAACATTCATATGTCCGGGCATTCTTCCAGCTACAGGGTGAACAGCATAAGAAACTTTAATATCGTTTTTCTTTAAAGTATCTACCATTTCCCTTAATGCATGTTGAGCTTGTGCAACTGCCATACCATATCCTGGTACAATTATTACTGAAGAAGCATTTTTTAAAAGAAATGCTGCATCTTCTGCATTACCACTTTTGACTGGCTTTTGATCTTTTTTCTTATCATTGCTAACACTAGCGTCTCCCCCAAAACCTCCAAGAATTACGCTAAAGAATGATCTATTCATTCCTTTACACATTATATATGAAAGAATTGCACCAGATGATCCTACAAGTGCTCCAGTTATTATTAATGCTGTATTTTCTAATGTAAAACCAATACCAGCTGCCGCCCAGCCTGAGTAAGAATTTAACATTGAAATTACTACAGGCATATCTGCTCCTCCAATTGGAATAATTAAAAGAACACCAATTAAAAAAGATATAGCGATCATGCTCCAAAAGAAACTTTCTGACTGTGAACTACATAAAAAATAAATTAATACAAAAATTGATATTCCAATTAATAAATTAACAATGTGTTGGCCAGGAAAAGTAATAGGCGATCCTGACATTATCCCTCTTAATTTTAAAAAAGCTATTATTGAACCAGAAAAGGTAATTGCACCTACTGCTGCGCCAATTGACATCTCTATCAAACTAGCGAGTTTAATATCGCCAGGAAAACCGAGGTTAAAAGCTTCTGGATTTTTAAATGCAGATATTGCTACAAATACTGCAGCTAAACCAACAAGACTATGAAAACCAGCTACTAACTCTGGCATAGCAGTCATTGGAATTTTAAAAGCAATGAATGCTCCAATCGCCCCACCAACAAGTAGAAATATAAATACATAAATTGTTGATGTGGAAAAATTACCAACTGTTAGAAAAGTAACAGTTATAGCGATTATCATTCCTAAGATTCCAAAAAGATTTCCTTGTCTAGATGTTTCGGGTGAAGATAAACCTCTAAGCGCAAGAATAAAAAGTATTCCAGAAACTAAATAAAATATTGCTGATAAGTTTGCTGAGATCATTATTTATTTTTCTTCTTTTTCTTGTACATTTGAAGCATTCGTTGGGTAACTAAAAATCCACCAAAAATATTTACTGCTGCTAAAACTATAGCTAAAAATCCAAAGATACTTGATATTTCAAAAATATTTTCTGATGAGCCTGCTAAAGCAGCTATAATTGCACCAACAATAATTACTGAAGAAATTGCATTAGTTACCGACATTAGTGGAGTGTGAAGTGATGGTGTAACACTCCAAACAACATAGTAACCCACAAAAATTGCTAAAATAAAAATACTAAACCTAAATATAAACGGATCAATTTCCATATTAATTCTACTCCTTTAACAAAGTGTTTTTAATAATCTCATCTTCAAGATTAACAACAAATTGTTTTTTTTCTTTACTATAAAGATTTCTAACAAAACTAAATAAATTTTTTGCATATAAATTTGACGCTGTTAAAGGTAATTTGTTCATTACATTAGATATTCCGATTATTTTTGTTCCTTTTTTATTAACAACTTTATCTACTTCTGAGTAAGCTGCATTACCACCTTGGGCAACAGCTAGGTCAAAAATAATAGATCCGGATTTCATCTTGTCTATCATTTTTTCTGTTATAATTCTTGGTGCAGGTCTTCCAGGTATTAAAGCTGTACAAATAATAATATCACTTTTTGAAGCTGCATTTTCTAACATTTCAGCTTGTTTCTTTTTAAAATCCTCACTTGCTTCTTTTGCGTAACCACCTTTTGTCTCTAAATTTTCAGAACCCTCTACTGTTAAAAATTTTCCACCTAAACTCTCAACTTGTTCTTTTGCAGTTAGTCGTACATCAGTAGCAGAAACTATTGCTCCTAATCTTTTAGCAGTTGCAATTGCTTGTAATCCTGCAACCCAGCACCAACAACTAAAACTTTAGCAGCAGGAACTGTACCTGCAGCTGTCATCATCATTGGAACTGCCTTCTGGTATTCATATATCGACTCTATAACAGCTCTATAACCTGCTAGATTAGCTTGAGAAGAGAGAACATCCATTGATTGTGCTCTTGTTATTCTGGGAAGTAAATTTAATGCAAAAATATTGAGTTTACTTTTAATAAATTGTTTTTCTTTTTCAGGATTATAATTTGATACGATTAAATGTGAATTCTCTTTAATTTTCCCTAAATCTTTAGCTTCTGGAAAGTTTACTTTACAAATTAAATCTGATTTAGATAATACATCTGAAGCATTGCTTAAAATTTCTGCACCATTATCAGTGTAATCCTTGTCGCTAAAACCTAAACTTTCACCAAAACCTTTTTCTAAAAAGACTTTTAAACCTAAATTTTTGAAGTTTTTCGATGTTTCGGGTGTAATTGATATTCTTTTTTCTGGACTAAGTTCTTTTGTTGATCCGACGTTCATTGAAAAAATTAGCCTTGTCTTGCTTTAAATTTTGGCTTCTTCTTGTTAATAATGTAAACCTTCCCTCTTCTTCGAACTAATTTTGAGTCGAGGTCTCTTTTTTTTAATGATTTCAAAGAACTTGCAATTTTCATAATTTTAGCCTGGCAACGTCCTACTCTCCCATATCTTAAGATAAAGTACCATCGGCGCAGAAGGGCTTGACTTCCGAGTTCGGAATGGGATCGGGTATGACCCCTTCGCAATAATCACCAGGCCAGAATTTATAGTATTTTTATTGAGTGATGTAAATAGCTGAAATTAGCTTAGAGGAGGGTATTTGGTGGGCGTGATAAGAATTGAACTTATGGCCTCTTCGATGTCAACGAAGCGTTCTACCACTGAACTACACGCCCTAAAATTATTTGAAGCCATATTTTCTTAAGGAATTCACAGAAATCATAAATATGGAAAATAAATTCCTGAACAAATTAAAATTATTATATTTTTGATTAATTTTCCACAAATATAAAATATTTTTAAATCTTTGACTAGACCTTGATTTATTTAAAATTCTATAAAATGCTGATGCTTTATTAAGTTTGTGCGCAAGAATATTTTGCTTCAAAATTTGGCATTTAAAAAGATAATCCTCTAATTTTTCAATTTTTTTAAATTTTAAGTTTTTTAATATTGATCTTGAAAAAATCATAGTTGTAGTATTTATCGATGAATTTAGCGTGAATTGATTAAAATTAAATGTATTTTGGATATTTGTTTTTTTTAAAAACTTTTTTTCATTTCTATTTTGAATAAAAGGAATAAAGTCAGTAAATGAAAAAGAAAAATTATTTTTTTCCATAAACTGAATTTGTTCTTTCAATTTATTCTTTTCCCAATAATCATCTGAATCTATAAATGATATAAAATTTGAATTTGAAATTCGTAATCCTAAATTTCTACAAAAACTCGGGCCTTTATTCTTTTTTAATTTTACTATACTTATTTTTTTTATTTGCTTGTAGCTATTCAATACTTCGAGCGAATCGTCAGTCGAAGAATCATCAATTATATACAGTTTCCAATCTTGAAAAGTTTGGTTTACAACAGAGTCGATTGCTTCTTGTAAATACTCTGCTTTGTTAAAATTTGGTAGAATAATATCTATATAATTATTTTGATTTTTCATTTTTTATAATTTGTGAAATTTCATCTAGAAAAGCTTTTTTTGTTGGTAAATTATTTTTTATCATTTTTTTTTGGATGTCGAAATAATTTTTCATTATAAACTTAATAACCTTATCTAAGGATTCTGCTTTTCTTTCGACAACAAATACACCTTCACGGTCCCTCTTAACATGGGAGATTTCAGTAAAAATAATTACAGGTCTCAGTCTTGCTAAAGACTCGTCCAATACTTGGGGGTGAGCTTCTGTAAAAGATGGTAAGATAAAAATATTGTGATCGTCATAGACTTCTATGATTGAGTCGTTTTCGTTTACAAAGTTGATTATTTCTACCTTTCTAGAAACCAACTTTTTATCATATTTTTTTTCCGAGTTTATAATTTTAATTTTAATATTTTCTTCTATTTTTTTTATAAGATTAAGAAACGAAAATATCCCCTTTTCTTTTTTTATTCTTCCAACATATAAAATTTTTACTTGATTAAGATTTGGTTCTTTTCTTTTTGAAAACCACTTATCATTTAGTTGAGAAGGTGAAACAACAAATCCTGTTTTTTTCCTTAACAAATGTGATCTACATACTATTAAATTTGTGATCTTAGATGCAATAATAAACATAATATGATAAATAGTTGGGCCAAAAATTTTTGAGTAGCATCTATACTCTTCGTAACCATCACTTCTTAGATATAGATAAATTCTTTTTTTTAAAATAAATAGTAATAAACAGGCAAAAAACGTAAATGGAGAAAGCGAAATTACTAAAAATTTTTTATGTTTTGCTGATCTACTCCATATTTTTTGTAAAAAGGCAAATATACTGGCTGATATAAAAATTTTTTTTAAGTTAATTTGATGTGAAATCCTTTCAACTTTTGATTTTCGTAAAAATAATTCTATATTAAAATTCTGACTTAATCCCTCAGGGATTGATTTCATATCAATATTGTCACAAAAAACTTTGTTATTAATATTTTGTGTTTTTTCGTTGCTTATTATAGCCAAATTTTCCTGTTTCATTTAAATAATAAGTTTATCTTAAATTTAAAATTCTATTAAATATTGCTTTAGGAAAAACTAAGATTAAAAATAGTTTTATTTTTTCAATATAGTTTGGATGTAATATTATTTCCTTTAAACTTTTTAAATATTCTTGCTCATTTATTAAACTAAGAATTTTAAAAAAATTACACCTATTTTTTATATTTATTAATTTTTTTTCCTCTCCAAACTCTCTTGATAATTTAATATTTTCATACCATTCATTCATTTGAACTGCCTGCTTTTTTAAATTTTTGTTTTGTAATTGGTTTTGATGTTGTCTCGAAATTGCAACTGGTTTTTGAATGCAGTCAAATTCATAATTCTTAGAAAATCGTAGTATAAAATCCATGTCAGAAAGCATATCGAATTTTACACTAAAAACATTTGTTTGCATGTTAAGATATTCTTTTCTTAAAACGACAGTTAGCATACCAATAAAATAAGTTTTCAACAAAATAGCTGTGATTTTACCCGAGGGTAATTTTAATTTTCTGGCTAATTTTTTTTTTTTGAACAGATTTTTTGAATTGTACCTCCAGTAATTTCCATAAACTAACCCAACATTTTTATTTGCAAATAATTTAATTTGCTCTGAAAGTTTATTTTTTAACCAAATATCATCTGTATCCAAGAAAGCTATAAACTCACCATTCACCTCTTTCAGCGCTAAATTTCTTGCCTCGTACAAAACAGCATGTTCTTTTGCAAGAAAATATTTAAATCTTTTATCTTTAAAATTTTGGAAAATTTTTTTGCTGTTATCTGTAGATAAATTATCCCAAAATATTAATTCCCAATTTTCATATGTTTGATTTAAAATACTTTCTAAGGCTTCTTTAAGATATTTTTCACCATTAAAACAATTCATTATAATACTAACTAATGGTTTGTTCATTTAATCCAAGGAGCTTTTTTAGCTTTCAACATTTGGTCTAAAAGATCTTTGTCTGATTTGTGATCCATACATTGCCAAAAACCCTCATGTTTAAAAGCTTTGATTTCCCTTAAGTCTGTTACTTTTTCTAAAGGATTAGACTCTAAAACAGTCGCGTCTCCTTGAATAAAATCTAAGAATTTTGGTTTCATCACAAAAAATCCACCATTAATCCAACTTTCACCTAATTGAGTTTTTTCCTTAAATTTTAAAACGTCTGAACCTTTTAAACTTAGTGATCCAAAACGAGCGGGTGGTCGTACAGCAGAAATAGTAACTAATTTCCCATGATCCTTATGAAATTTGATAAGTTGATTTATGTCGATGTCAGAAATTCCGTCTCCGTAAGTTAGCAAAAAATCATCATCATTAAGGTATTTATTTAGTCTTTTTAATCTTCCTCCAGTGAGGGTGTCTGATCCTGTATCAATTAAATTTATATTCCACTTTTTTGGAAAATTTTTAAAATGATTTTTTATAATCTCACCTTTGTAGCCAAGAGCAATATAAAAATCTATATGACCATAGCTTGCATAAATATCCATTATATGCTCGATTATTGGTTTATTGCCAATCGGTACCATCGGTTTTGGAATTGTATCTGTATATTCAGATAAACGAGTTCCAAAACCTCCAGCTAAAATAACAACTTTCATATCAATTTATTATTTTTGGTTGTGGAAAAGGAATAATAAATTTTCCACCTTCTTTTAAAAATTTTTTTTCCTGTTTTATTATTTCTTCTTTAATATTCCACGATAAAATTAACAAATAATCTACATTTTTTCTTGAAATATATTTGGGATTTTTTATTTCAATGTTTGTACCAGGAGTAAAAAGTCCTTGCTTAAGTTTACTTTTGTCAAAAACAAAATCTATCATGTTATTGTCCATTTTTGAAAATTGTAATAAAGCTTGTCCTTTTCCTGATGCACCATAAACAGATATTTTCTTTTTCCTCCTCTTAAGACTTAATATTAGCTCATGTAAACTTTCTATATGATTTAAAATTTTATTTTTAAACATATTTAAATTTGAGTTTAAAAATAAGTTAGATTTTTTTTCTATTTTACTAATAACACTTATTTTTTTTGATACTAATTGAGTTGATGTCGATTTAGATATAAAACATCTTATTGAACCACCCTGTGAATTTATTTTATCTACATCAAAAACTTTAAGATTATTTGCCTTACATAAATCCTGAATTGATTTCAAGCTGTGAAACCCGATATGCTCATGGAAAATATTGTCGTACTGGTTTTTATTAAAAATATTTAATAAATGTGGAACTTCTAAAATAAATGTTCCATCATCTTTAAGAAGGTTATCAATACCCCTAAATATATTATTAGGTTCTTTGATATGAGCAATAACATTTCGCGCAAAAATATAATCAAATTTATTATATTTTCCTTTAATAGAGCAAGAAAGTTTATAATCGAAAAAATTATTTATTGTAAAAATATTTTTTTTGTTAGCTTTTTTGGCTAGATTTTTTGCTGGATCAACTCCTATTACAAAACAATCAAATTTCTCTTTTAAAATTTTAATAAAGGAACCGTCATTGCTAGCTATTTCTAAAATTTTTGATTTTTTATTTATTCCAAGCTTTTTAAGTTTTTGTAAAAAGTTTTTTAATATATGAATATTTCTCTCAGAAATTCCTGTTTCCCAAAGGTAATTTTTAAAAAGCAAATGTGGATTAAGTTTTTCAGAAATTTGAACATGCTTACATGACACACAATAATTAAGACTAATTTTATATTTTTTTTGTTTTCTTTTTTTTTTTAAAAAATTACCAACTAGGGCAATTTTTCCAAAGTCTATAATTTTTTTAATTTTATTGTCGCAAATCCTGCAATTACTCATTATGCTATTTATCTATAAAATACTTTATCTGATAATTAGTAATATCTTCAATATCTTCTCCTGAAAGATAACTTTTATACCATTCAATAGTAAAATTTATTGTTTCATCTAAATTGAGTCTTGGTTGCCATTTTAATTCTTTCTTAGCTTTATTTATATTTAGACTTAGTAATTTTGACTCATGAAATTTTTTATTTTTTTTATATAATATTTTTACTTTATTATTTCCCCATCCTCTGGTTAATAACTTAACTATCAAAATAACCTTTTTGCAATTTCTTTTATAAGGACCAAAATTCCAACTTGGTATAATGTTTGATTTAAGTTCTCTATTCATTAACATTTTTCCTAAATACAAATATCCACTCAATGGCTCTAAAACATGTTGCCAGGGTCTAGTCGCGTTTGGATTTCTTATAATAATATTTTTTTTTCTTTTAAGCGATTTAATAACATCAGGAACTATTCGATCTTTTTTAAAATCGCCACCACCTATTACATTCCCAGCTCTAGCACTGCCAATAGACAATCGTTTATGTTTTTTGAAATAGCTATCAAAATATGATGCAAAAACTAACTCTGCGCTTGCTTTCGAAGATGAGTAATTATCAAGGCCACCTAATAAATCACTTTCCTTAAAACTGTCTTTTTTTCCAAGGTTTAAATAACATTTATCTGAAGTTATATAGACCAAATTTGAAATTTTATTTATTCTTGTACTTTCCAAAATATTTGTACTTCCAATAATATTTGTTCCAAATGTTTCTAATGGATTTGTAAAACTCGTAGAGACTATAGATTGAGCTGCGAGATGGAAAATGATGTCTGGTTTTTCACTTTTGATAATTTTATTAATTTTATAAAAATCTTTAATATCTACAAAGTATTGTTTTATTTTCTTTTTTAATTTTAAACTATCAAATATAATTGAATCCTTTTCAGGTTTAAGACCTACACCAACCACTTTTGATCCTAATAAGAATAACCAATAACATAACCAAGATCCCTTAAATCCAGTTGAGCCAGTAACTAAGACCTTTAAGTTTTTATAACTTTTTAAGAAAGAATTATTATTTATCAATTTATTTTTTAGTTTGGGGGATACTCTGTTTTACCTATAATTAGATCAACTAAAGATAATAGTAAAATTTGGTGAACATTTTCAATATGATTATATGCTTTACTGTTCACCCAAAAGTTTATGTCACCGAGTTTTTTTAATTTATTATCTTCGCTATTACCTGTGAATGTAATAATTTTTTCAATTTTTTTCTTTCGAGCTTGGTTGGCACCGTTAATCATATTTGGAGAATTTCCTCCAGCAGAAATTAATATTAACGAATCTCCTTCATCACCATAAAAGTCTATTGCCTTTTCTACCCATCTCTCGTACCCAAAATCATTAGAGAAACATGTGAGTAAATCTGACTCGTTATAGTTTGTGCATCTGACTTTTGCGTTTTTTGTTAAATCGACACTAAAATGACTAGCTATTGCTGCACTACCACCATTTCCAAAAATCATGGTTTTTTTTCCATTTGAATGTGTTCCTTTTAAAATATCCTTAACACTTATAAGGTCTTTAAGATATTTATCATTATCTAACAGTTTCTTGAGACTGGTAAAATAGTTTTTTAAAAAATTTATTTCTGACATTTTTTAATGAAGATATTTTTTATATAAATTTACATTCTTTCCAAATTTTATCAACCTATTTCTTCCAATACTACCATATCTATAAATATAATTATTAATCCTCTGAACTTGAATAAATTTCCATAACTTTTTTGAATATAATTCTAAAGAAGGATTTTCACAAATATGAATTGTATAGACATTTCTTTCTAACGCCTCTACAACTGATCCAGTAGCACCAATAAATATTGATAAATTTTTTATTATTTTTTTTTTTTTATGTAATGCTAACGCATACTTAATTTTTTTTATTAGTTTAATATGTTTTTTTGATTTAGTACAACTTGGATGATTTTTAATTTGTAAATTTGATAAATTGATATCTAATTTATCCGATAATATATTAAGGTTATGAATTATTTTTTCTGAAGATTCAAACTTAATTGGTAAAAATACTTTATTTTTCATATCAATCTTTTTTGATATTCTTAATCTTGTAGATGGTAAAATTTTAATTTCGTTACTTTTCCATCCTAAAAATTTTTTTAAACAATAGAATTGGGAGTCACTAGATACAATAATTTTTTTTGGTGCACCATCTCTTTTTATTAAATTCAAAGGTAATCCAATTGGGAAGGAGTGCAAAAATCCAATAGTTTTAATTTTTTTATTAATTTTATTTATTTTCTTAAAAATTGCATTCTGGAAAGGTTGCCCTTCATAAGGCATTAAAATTTTTTGGGTGTTTTTAAATATAAATTGATCAATATTTTCGTAAAAAAAATTAGCTAGAATGGTAAAATACGAAATTTGATCAAAAAAACTCGAACCATTATTTGACTTTAGAGATTTTTTAATAGCGTCCCATAAAAATTTTAAATTGAAATTTTTTTTTTCATTTAATATTAAAGCAATGTTATCAGAAATTTTATTGGGAATATCATCACCTATTAAAATTAAAACCCAAAAAATATCAGAATTATTTTTTGAAGTTGTGTAAAAATGTTTATCTTTGAAATTTCCGTTTTTATCAAAATCCTTTGATGAAGCCCAATTAACTATTATATTTTTATAATTTTTTTTATTTGAGTTTTGAATAATTTTGAATTTACCTAAAAATAAAATTCTATAAATATCTTTCAATAATATTTCTAAATTTAATATTATTCCCTTTAATTTATTTTGCTCAGATATTATTTTTGCAAAGCCTTTTGATTTACCAAATGGTGCAAAATAATATCTTCCAAGTTTAAAAACAGATAGTTTTTGTGCTTCTGATTTTTTTATAAAACTCTTAACTTTTTGTATTAAGATTATTTGTGATCTAATAAGATCCACTACTCTCCGCCAGCAATTGTAATTACTTCTCCAGAAATATAAGAATTCTTTTCGGACGCTAAATTAAAAATAATATCTGAAATTTCATTAGTTGTTGCCATTCTTTTAATTGGTATCAATTTCACTCTTTTGCTAATATTTTTTGATTTTATTTTTTTATGGATCTTGGTGTTAACAACACCTACTCTTAATACATTACACAAAATATTACTTTTAGCTAGTTTTCTAATATGCCTTGGCACATATTCTAAACAATGCTTTGAGTATGAATAATTAAATGTAAACTCACTTCCACCGTATTTAACCCCGATACTACTAATATTAAGAATTCTACCAAATTTTTTCTGTTCCATTTTTTTCAGCATATCTCTTTGTATAATTAAAGGCATTAAAGCATTTATTTGAATAGATTTAACTAGAGATTTTATAGTCGTCTTTTTAAAACTTACGTTATCAATATATCCAATTAAATTTATACAGGAATGAAAGTGTATTTTATTAACAAATTTAGAGAATTTAGTAAATTCTTTTTGTTTAGAAAAATCAGATTTAAGAAATTCTAAATTATTTTTAAATAAAAAATTATTATTTTTAATATTTTTTAAATTGCTGTTATAATGTGCATAAACTCTCCAATTATTTTGTAAAAAAATGTTAATTACTTTTTGGCCAATGTCAGAGCTTGCCCCTAAAATTAAAATATTTTTTTTATTCAATTAACACCTTCCCAGGATAAAGAATGTTTTTTACCAATTAATTCACCTGAAACATCGCAAACATTACACGGTGAAAATCCTCTATCAGCTTTGTTAAGCCTTTTTCTAATTTGAATCGCTTTTTTTGACGTCCATATTTCTAAAAAAGAACTATCATTCATATTTCCCAAAATCATTTTTTTACCCCAATCGTGAGGACACATTAAAATATCACCATTATAGTCCATAAAAAATGTATAGCTTGGATAAAAACATTTTGATCTTAATGTTGTTTTAAGTGCAGGAATTTTATGTTCTGAATTTTCCATCATACCTGCTCTGTTGCTTATTGTTATTCCAAAATCTTTTTCAGCGGAGTAGTACCTGTGTCTAATAACATATTGATTTTTTTTTAATTTAGCTTTGTCACACATTTTTTGAAATTTAATTACATGTTCTGGTCCGTCATACACACTAATCAGTAGAGTATCCAAACCATTTGTAAATAATTTCTTTAATCTCGAAATATTTAAAACATCTCCATTTGTTACAATTTCACATTTTGATTTAGGAATATTTCTCTTAGTTTCGTTAATTAATTTAAAAATATTTTTATCTAATAGTGGTTCAACAAATCCTGAATATCTTACTACACCCCTATAATTTAAATCTTTAAGTTCTCTAATTAGTTTAGAGTGTAGTTTTGCAGAAATAAATTCTTGTACATGCTCATAATTTGGATCACTTCTTGGACAAAATGAACATTTTCTATTGCAAATGCCCGATTCACTTATTTCAACTTCAGAAGGTAATGGAATATTTGTACCTTTAATCATCTGGAAACTACTATCAGTTATTCCTTTTTTTCTCTCAATACTGGGGTCTAAATACTTAATTTTTTTTTTCATTTTTAAGGTATTTTTCAACTTTTTTTATATCTTTTTTTTGATCTACTGCGATACTATTGTTTGTTGTTTTAATCATTTTTATTTTCTTATTAATTTCAAAAAATCTTAAAATTTCTATATCCTCTGCAATCTCTATAACCGATTTCTTTTTAAAATTTTTAAATTTTTTTAATTCATCTTTATTAAAAGCATATATACATACTTGTTTAAAGTATTTTATTTTAGTGTTTTTTTTGAAATTTTTTTTACCCGGCAAAGGTAATCTAGACATATAAATAAGATCTTTATTACTATTTATTAAGACTTTTGGAATATTTGTATCAGTTGGTTTTTCATTTTGTGATAAATTTGTATAACCACAAATAACATGATTTGGAAATTTAATTTTAGCTGAAATAATTTTTTTAATATCTTTTGCTTTTATGGTTGGTTCGTCACCTTGAACATTAATATAAATATCCGCTTTTATTTTTTTTGAGACTTCCGCAACTCTATCTGTTCCTGTGCTACAATTTTTAGAAGTCATTATAGCTTTAAAACCATAATTATTTACCACTTTTTTTATTCTCAAGTCATCTGTAGCAATAATTATATTCGAGTTTCCAATAATATTTTTGCATATTTGTGCTACCCAAATAATCATTTCCTTATTTTTAATCTTTGCTAAAGGTTTGCCTGGAAACCTACTAGATTTAAATCTTGCTGGAATAACAATTAAAGTTTTCAAATTAATTTAGTCTTTTATTTTTTAAATTATATTTTGTTTTTGTTAAACTTTTTAACTTTAAGGGTTTATATCTCTTTTTAAATAGGTCTAAAATTCTTTGTGTTTCATCAGATTTTGGATCATTACTTTCATAACCGTCAATACCTGCTAGATATATATTGTTTGATTTTCCAGATATTGCAATTGATAAAGAATAACCAATAGCCAATGGATTTGGTAATTCACAAAAATATTTATTTACCTTGACCGTATTTTTATAATTTAAATATAATCCATAATCTAAAATTCTACTCTTTTTTAAATAAATAGATTTTTTTATTTTTTTTGGCATCATTGTATATGGCATTGCTATTTTAGAATTATTTTTAAAATGAAAGTTCATGTCTGACATAATTCTCATAGGATGACAAGCCACTCTAAAATCAATTAATTTCTCATTTAAATTTTTTGAAGTATTGATACAAATAACTAAGATATTATTTTTTAAAATAAAATTTTCAATTTTTTTCTTATGTTTTAGAATACTAACTCCAGGTCCCACTATTAAAACGTCTCTATTTTTAAACATGTTAATAGGACACCACTTTCCTTTCGGATTGCTATAAAAAAATTGAGATGAGTTAACCAGTTTATATGGATTAAATTTTTTAGCACCTATCTTTTTTAAAGTATTTAAAATGCTTAAATAATCTTGTGGTTTATATCTTTTGTCAGATAATATTTTTTGAATATATGTTGGATGAATTTTGTTTTTGGCAGCTATAGCATAATATTTGTTAGGTCCCCATTTATACTGTTTAATTAGCTTGGAAAAAAATCTTTTTATAAGTTTTTTAATATTAATTGTGATTTTTTTTTGTTTTAATAAATATGTAATGATATCCTCTGTTCTTAAATTACCGGGTCCGCGTCCCATCCCGTGAATTGTACAATCTATCCACTTAACACCATTATTATTAGCAACAATAGAATTAGATAAGGCTAATCCCAAGTTGTTATGGGCATGAATACCAAGATCTTTATCCCAGTTATTTCTAAAGGTTTTTGAGATCTTTTTTGTTGTTTGTGAATTTAATGATCCTAAACTGTCAGCAAAATACAATACATCAATATTTAATTTTTTTAAATATTTACAAACTTTTTTTATTTTCAAATAATTAATTTCACTAATTTGCATTAAATTAACGCCTACAAAATAATTTTGTTTTTTTAACCATAAAATTACTTTGTCGATTTTATAAATTTCGTCGTAATGACAAGCAATTCTAACAAATTTAACTTTTGTCCTTCTATTAGGAAAAACTTTTTTACAGTGTTCAAGAGGAGATGAGGCTTCTTTTAGAAGATCGCCAGCATTGATCATAACACCTATTGAAATACTAGAGGGAATTTTTAATTGATTTATAAAATTATCCTTGGTGTATGCTGTTGGGCCTTTAATATTGCTTTTATCTAAAAATCTAAATCCTAACTCCACAAACTTAATTTTACTTTTTTGGATAGTATTAAAATAAGCATTTATTATAGATTTATCAAAATTCCAATTATTGTAATATCCTCCATCTCTAAAGGTACAATCTAATAAATTAATTTCTTTTTTCATTTTTTTGTTCTTCTATTAATTCTATTATCGCTCCCTTTAGTGTTATAGTAATTTAGTTTTTACTTTAATGTCCTTTATTGGGACGTAATTACAAGGACTTAAATCGTAATGACCCTCTTTTTCTAAATATTTAACAAGATGATAGCCAAGAAAACCTGTTCCACCTATAACTAAAATTTTCATTTATTAATTAATGTGAATATTTTTTTATTTATATTATCTTTTGAATAACCCTCAAATACAAATTCATTAAAATCAAAATCTTTGACTCTTAAAATTTTGTCAACAGACTCACATAAACTATCATAAGTATTAATATAATAAATTGCATTTCTTTCCGTCAGATTTGATTTACAATGCATATATCGCTTCCATTGATCAAAGAGTATTACTGGTACTCTGCTATTTAGAGAGTCTTCTATCACTGATGAAGAATAGCTTATTGTAACAAAACATTTTTGAAATAAATTATCAACTGGTTTATTAGTGAATAACAAATTTGGATAAAGAATTCTTAAAGATTTGATACAATTTGCTTCAGACGGATGTATCTTAACAAGAACCTTAATTTTTTTTTGTTTTGAAAATCTTTCAAGAATATTAAGATTTCTAATAAACTCATAGAACATTTCAACACCTAAAAATTGCAAATTGTAAAATTTTTTTAAAGTTACAGCAAAAAGAATATATTTTTTTTTTAAAACAAGATTTTTTTTTCTTTTTTCACTAAAAAGTATATTTCCAGTTAAAATTTTTTTTCCATTTATTTTATGTGTATTAAGAGATTTTTCAGCTATTTTACTCTGTATAGCAAAGTATTTACTACTACCTCCGAAAACTGCTGATGCAATAATTTTTTTATAAATTTCGTCATGATCATTAAATTTCTCAGCTACTGTTCCATGGGAAATGCA
>CACLSS010000016.1 GCA_902609645.1 uncultured Pelagibacteraceae bacterium
GACATTGCCAACTTTAATTTTTTTTGTTTTTTTTCTTTTTATTAATCTATGAGGTCTTATTTCCATATTATTATCAATCAAGTTTAAAAGTTTTATGTAATTTTTTTACTGCATCAATAGTAAATTTTTCATCTATTATTACTGAAATTTTAATTTCAGATGTAGAGATAGCTAACAAATTAATATTTGCGTCTGCTAAAGATCTAAACATTTTAAAAGTAATACCCGGGGTAGCAACCATTCCAGCACCAACAATTGATATTTTTGAAACTTTATCATTCATATACATTTTTTCATACTTAATTTTTTTATTGGTTTCTATTAATGAAATAGCATTTTTACTGTCCTGTCTTTTTGTTGTAAAAGTAATATCAGTTTTTTTTCCATCAGTTGAGATATTTTGAATCACCATATCAACGTTGATTTGATTTCTTGATAACGGTTCAAATACATCTGCTGCAACACCTGGTTTATCTTCAACTCCAAGTAAAGTAATTTTTGCATCATCTTTTGAATAGGCAACACCAGTTACTGCTTTGGTATAATCTATGTTATCTTGATTAATTATTTCTGTTCCCTCCCTTTCAGTAAATGTTGACTTAACTTGAATAGGAATATCACCCATCATGGCAGATTGCACGGCTGAGGATTGCATTACTTTTGCACCTAAAGATGAAAGCTCTAACATTTCTTCGTAAGATATCTTGTCGATTTTTTTAGCTAGAGGTATTTTGTTTGGGTCAGAAGAGTACACACCATCTACATCGGTATAAATTTCACAACTATCTGTTTGAAAAATTTTAGCTATCGCTACAGCAGTTGCATCCGATCCACCTCTTCCAATAGATGTAATGTCTCCAGATTTTGAGACTCCTTGAAAACCTGGCACAACTGCAATACCGCCTGAAGAAATATAATCATTTATATTTTTTATGTTCATATGAATAATTCTAGCATTTGAATGTTCACCTTCAGTTATAATTGGAATTTGCCAATTCAACCAGGATTTTGATTTGACTCCTAAATCATTTAATGCTCCTGCTATTAATGCACTTGTAACTTGTTCGCCAGAGGTCAATAATACATCTAGCTCCCTTTTGTTAAATTTTTTTGATATCCCTTTAGAATGTTCAATTAAGTTGTTTGTTGTGCCTGCCATAGCTGACACTACAACTATTAATTTATTACCATTGTCATGTTCTTTTTTGATAATTTTAGCCGCATGCAGGATTCTTTTAATAGATCCAACGGAAGTACCACCAAATTTTAATACTTTTTTTGCCATAGTTAGATTTTATTATAAGATAATTAAGTTAAAATTAAGTTAAATAATTTATAATAATGAGGTAGATGACTACAGTAAATAAAGAGGAAATTCAAAAGTTTTCAAAAATAGCAGATGAGTGGTGGGATACAAAAGGGAAATTCAAACCTTTGCACATGTTTAATCCTATAAGAATAAAATATATTAAAGAAAAATGTATTTCACATTTTAAATTAAAAGAAGATCATCCTAAACCACTCATGCCTTTAGAGTTGCTGGATATAGGGTGTGGAGGCGGCTTGATAAGCGAGCCAATGTGCAGGCTAGGAGCAAAAGTAACTGGAATTGATGCATCAAATAAAAATATAAATGTTGCAACACTTCATGCAAAGAAAAGTGGTCTGGATATAAATTATATAAATACATCACCTGAGCAAAAAGTAATTAAAAAAAAATTTGATGTTATTTTAAATTTAGAAATTATAGAGCATGTTGATAATGTTGATTTATTTTTGGAGTCCTCAAGTAAATTATTAAAAGAAAATGGCATAATGTTTGTTGCGACCATAAATAGAACTTTTGAGTCTTATATAAAAGCAATAGTTGGCGCAGAATATATTTTAAGATGGCTTCCAATAGGAACACACGATTGGAATAAATTTCTTAAACCAAATGAGATCCATGAAAAATTAAAAAAATTAAACTTTGAAAATATAGAAATAGATGGATTTAATTTTAATTTATTTTTACAAACATGGAAGAAATCTAAGGATAATTCTGTAAACTATATTATTGTAGCCAAAAAAAATTAATTTTCTTTATTATTTACCCAAGGGATTGATGCTAAATCAATACCTTCTTCCTTAAGTTCCTGGGCCTCTTTTGGGGTTGCTACACCATATATATTTTTATCCTTCTTCTTATCATAATAAGCCTTTCTGACCTCTATTGGAAAATTCTCACCAACATATTCAAAGTTTTTTTCAACAAATTTCCTTAATTTTGCTAAATCTTTTTTCATTCTCTTAATCTCTTTATACGGAAAATTTATTTTCTTTTTATGAGAAATCCTGGGAGACATTATTGATTTTTTTACTGATTTAGTTTTGCAAAATAAACATTCGATTAATTTTTTTTTAATTAATTTTTCAAATTCTTTTGAATCAGAGAACCAACTTTCAAATTCATGCTTATTTTTACATTTGAGATTATATTTAATCATTAGTTTCTATAATCGGCATTAATATTTATATATTCATTTGTTAAATCGCAGGTGTAACACTCAAAAGATCCCTGGCCTATCTTTAGGTTCACTTCAATTGATAAGTCATCCCACTTCATATATTCTTTTAATTTCTCTTCGTTGTACTCTTCTGAGATCCTGCCTTTTTCTGCAACTTTTAATTCTCCAAATTTAATTTCAATTTTATCTGGTGATATTTTTTCTCCTGATTTACCAATAGCCATAATTATTCTTCCCCAGTTTGGATCCTCGCCAGCCATCGCTGTTTTAAATAAAGGTGAGTTAGCAATAGAGAAAGCAATATTTTTTGCCATCTGTTGTGATCTGGCATTTGTGACTTTTACAGTAATAAATTTCTTTGCACCTTCACCGTCACTGACAATTTGTTTTGCTAGATTTAATAATAGTCTTTGAAGAGCCATTTCAAAGTCTTTAAGCTTTGGATCTAATACATTATATATTTTTCCCGTTTTAACCTTGTTGCTGGAAAAAATTGCAACCATATCATTTGTAGATGTATCACTGTCTACTGTTATTGCATTAAAGGTGTTTGTCATTGCCCTTTTTAACAAACTTTTTAAAAATATTGATGGAATATCTGCGTCAGTAAAAATAAATGCAAGCATTGTTGCCATATTCGGTGAAATCATACCTGATCCTTTTGCGATTGCAGATAATCTAATATCCTTATTCCAAATTCTGCATTCTTCATACGCAAGTTTAGGTCTGGTATCAGTAGTCATTATAGATGATGCTGCTTTAAACCAAATAAATTTATTTTGTTTATCTCTTAATTTTTCTACAAGATGAGGGGTGCTATTTTTAATTTGTTGTATTGGAAATTTCTCTCCAATTACCCCGGTAGAAGCAAAAAGTATTTCGTTAGGTTTAATTACTTGGCTTGTACCGCCTTTTTTTTGAGCTTCTCTCAAAGTAAGATTTTTTGAAAGATTTTTCGATAAACTTTGCAAAGCTTCTGAGCCCTGTGTTCCTGTGAAAGTATTTGCATTTTTTGTATTTACCATCAAAGCTTTAATAAATTTTTTTCTGATTTGTCTATTCCACGTAATTGACTCTGAGCAAATAGAATTATTTGTGTAAACTGCTGCATAATTTGCACCATCCTTAAAATAAAATAAACAAAGATCGTCCCTCCCTGTTCCATATAAATCTGCAGAAATTGCTGAAATTTCTAAGCCTTCAATAGGCTGAAGTTCTTGAAATTCGCCCATTTTTGACAATTTTGGTTTGTCTTTTAAAAAATTTTTTACATTAATAGTCATGTTAATATTCTAATTTATTACTATATATATATATGAATCTAATAATTATATAAAACAAACACATGAATTTTATAACTAAAACACTAAATAAGTTATTTAAAAGCAGCAATCAACTAGAATTAAATAAAATAAAGCCAATTGTAGCTAAAATTAATGATCTAGAGAAAAATTTCACTAAGTATAAAAGACATAATTTTGTAGAAAAAACTCACGAATTCAAAAAGAATATTATAGACGGGCGAAGTTATAACGAGATGCTACCAGAGGCTTTTGCATTAGTCAGGGAAGCTTCGAGGCAGGTGCTGGGTGAACGTCATTTTGATGTACAATTAGCAGGGGGGATTTTCCTACATCAGGGTTGTATTTCGGAAATGAAAACTGGAGAGGGTAAAACATTAGTTTCCACTCTACCTGCCTACCTTAATGCACTAGGAGGAAAGGGAGTTCATATTGTAACCGTTAACGATTATTTAGCCAAAAGGGATTCTGAATGGATGGGGCAAATATATAATTACTTAGGGTTAGAGACTGGCTGTATAACAAATGAATTGGATGATCAACAAAGAGAGAAGAATTATAAAAAAGATATTACGTATGCAACAAACAACGAATTAGGTTTTGATTATTTGAGAGATAATATGAAATATAATATTGGTGAAATGGTACAAAAAAATAGAAATTTTTGTATTATCGATGAAGTAGACAGTATATTAATTGATGAATCTAGAACCCCATTAATAATCTCAGGTGGTATAGAGGATAAATCAGATCAATATTTTTTAGCAAATAAGTTTATTAAAAATTTACAAAAGAAAGATTATGATCTTGATGAAAAAAATAAAAATGCAATACTAACCGATGAAGGAATAGACAATATTGAGAAAATGTCTATTAAAACTGGAATTCTCAAAAATAATAATTTTTATGATCCTCAAAATTTAAATTTAGTTCATCATATTAATCAAGCCTTGAAGGCAAATTTATTATTCCAAAAAGATAAGGATTACATAGTCAAAGATGATCAAGTTCAAATTATCGATGAATTTACTGGTAGGATTTTAGAGGGAAGAAGATTTTCTGATGGATTACATCAAGCTATTGAAGCTAAAGAAAATGTTGAAATTCAAAAGGAAAATCAAACACTAGCGTCAATTACATATCAAAATTTTTTTAGATTGTATCGAAAACTGGCAGGTATGACTGGTACTGCAATGACTGAAGCAGAAGAACTTTTTGATATTTATAAACTTAAAGTGATAAGTATTCCTACAAATAGAGAAATGGTTAGAGATGATATGAATGATCAAATTTTTAGAACTGAGGAAGAAAAAAACTTTGCAATTCTTAATAAAGTCAAAGAGTGTAATGTAAAAGGTCAACCTGTACTCGTTGGAACCACAAGTATTGAGAGTTCTGAAAAAATGTCAAAAATTTTCAAAAAAGATAATTTAATTCACAATGTTTTAAATGCTAAGCAACATGATAAAGAAGCAAAGATTATTGCTGAGGCTGGTAAAAAAGGAATGATAACTATAGCAACTAATATGGCTGGTAGAGGAACAGATATACAACTGGGAGGGAATAAAAACCTTCTTGTAAACAAAAGTGATTCGAATGATAAAGTTGAAAAAATAAAACAAGATAAAGAAAAAGTAAAAAATCTTGGAGGGCTTTTTATTATGGGAACAGAAAGGCACGAGAGTAGAAGAATAGACAATCAATTAAGAGGTAGATCAGGTAGACAGGGTGACCCAGGATCATCTGTATTTTACATAAGTCTTGAGGATGATTTAATGAGAATTTTTGGTGGCGGGTCAATCGATGGTATGTTGAAAAAATTGGGTTTAAAAAAAAATGAGTCCATTAATCATCCATGGATAAACAAAGCTATAGAAAGGGCCCAACAAAAGGTGGAGGTAAGAAATTTTGAAATAAGAAAAACACTATTAAAGTTTGATGACGTGATGAATGATCAAAGAAAGATTATTTTTGGTCAAAGGTTAGAAATTTTGAAAAATAGTGACATAAAAAAAATGATTTTATCTTTTCTTGACGAACTAAATAAAAATTTAGAGTTATCTCATCAAAATTTTACCAAAAGTAACGATCTAAAAGTATTTTCTAATGAAGTAAAGGCAAGTTATGGAAATGCTTTTGATGACAAAAAAATTGAGGAATTTTCTAAAATGAATACAAAAGAAATAACTAAGAGTCTTAATAATTTTTTTATAGAGAAAAGGACTGAAAGAATGAAGATATTAGGGGAAGTACAAAATAATGATATTGAAAAAAGAATTTTTTTACAAATTCTGGACTTTTTGTGGAGATCGCATTTACAATATTTGGAACAATTAAGGCAAGTTATTGGCCTGAGAAGCTATGGTCAAAAGGATCCGTTAGCTGAGTTTAGAAGAGAAGCATTTCAACTTTTTGAAGAATTGTTATTTAAAATTAAAACAGAAACTATTAAGTTTTTAATTAATACAAATATTGTGATACAGGATAAAAAAGAGGAGAAACAAACTGGTAATTTTATAAAAAAGCGAAAAATTTCTAGAAATGAACCTTGTTCTTGTGGATCTGGAAAAAAATATAAGCATTGTCATGGAAAGGTGGCTTAAAATGAATAAAGATTTTCCAAAAAAAATATCTGTATTTCCATTGAGAGGTGCAATATTTTTTCCAAAAACTAATTTACCATTAAATATATTTGAAAAGAGATATGTGAGTATGGTTGAGGATGCCTTAAATGGAAATAAATACATAGGTATGGTTCAATCAAAAAAGGTGGAGGGTGAGGTATTTAAAGTAGGTTGTTTAGGAAAAATTGATAGACATGAAAAAACTCCTGATGGAAGAATTTTAATAAATCTTAACGGTCTATCAAGATTCAAAATAGATGAAGAAGTAAATAATGATAAATTATACAGAGAATTTATAGTTAATTATGATGATTTTAGTGATGATATAAAACTAAAAGAATATGAGGTTAAAAATGAAATACTTGAAAAATTAATTAATAACTCAAAAAAATATTTCAGCCAACAAGGAGTGCTAATTGATTGGAGAGAAATTTCAAAACTCAAAGCTTTTGAACAAATTTATACTTTGGCTATGATTTCCCCATTCTCTGTCAGCGAAAAACAAAAAGTTTTAGAGGTGCCTGATTTGAATGAAGCAGCGAGTACTTTAAATGAAATAACTAAGTTTGGATTCTACGAAGATCTAAATGACAAAGATACTATTCAGTAAACTAAATATATATCTTGTCTGCTAAACCGTAGCACAGAATCGCACTCAGTGATGCAAGAATACCAGGTGCAATAACTTGTTCAATTGACGTTTTTTTTGTGTGACCAAGTTTATTAATAAAATGGTTGTAGATCCCAATAAAAAATAAAACTAGATTTTGAACAAATACAAGATTAAAAAAAGCCCACGTAGCCTGGACCCCGTTAACTCTTACAAAAAGTATGTATAGAGCCATTAAAATTGATCCAATAAAGAAACCTCCAAAAAATCTTACAATTCCTGCTGAGGTTACGTCCATTCCATATTGTTTAATAAAAGATTTTGTGCTGACAACAGATTTAAATGCATAAACTCCGTAAGCTGCAAAATGTATTAGAAATACTGCTAAATAAAAAATGTTGTTAAATTTTGCAATCATAAAATCGTTATAAAAAGAACCTTAAACTAATTTGACTCTCTGGTATTCTTATTGAATGACTGAGTAAATGGTATTGGTACAACTGTCGCATTAACAGGTTTATTGGAATATTTTTTTGGTAAATGAACTTTGTATTTTTTTCCAAAGTTACCTATTGGAAAACCATTTGCACTTAAATTACCCTCAAATGGTACGTATCCCATGGCTATATTTGTACCTTTTTCAGGATGATACCAAGGAGAAGTAATAAATCCTACTGACTTACCTCCTTTGTCATTTGATATTAACCAGAAGTCGTTTGCATAATCTTCTATAGGTTTACCGCCCATTTCTAGGCCGACAAGTTGTAATTTGTATGGTTTTTCCCCTTTTTTAATTTGTTCTTTCATTTTCTCTAGTGCCTCTTTACCTACATAGTCTGTTTTTTTATTCCATACTCCTTTACCTGATAATGAAACTTGGTAACCAAGGTTACATTGGAATGGATTGTGCTCGTGATCTAAATCCTGACCCCAGGATAATATTCCAGCTTGTATTCTTCTGTGATGTGCCGGAGCTATGACCATCAATTTATGTTTTTTTCCAGCTTTAAGTACAGTGTTCCACATATCTTCGGCATACAAAGTTGCATTTTTTAAATAAATTTCATATCCAGCTTCACCTGAAAAACCTGATTGTGAAATTATACAATCTCTACCACCTATTTTAGCTTTGGCTAAACCATAGAAAGGAATATTATCCATATCTACTTGGTCACCTACTAAATCCTTCATTAAAGCTTTAGATTTTGGTCCTTGAATTTGAACTGGACAAGCATCAATTTCGTCTATTTCAACATTAAATCTTTTGTCTGCATTAACACCTTGAAGATATAAACCAATATCAGAGTCCGACAAGCTAAACCAAAATTCATCATCCTCAACTCTTAACAAAACAGGATCGTTAAGAACGCCACCCTTGTAATTGCAAAGTATTACGTAACGCCCCCGCATAGTCGAAATTTTTGTTGCATCTCTTGTAATTACATAGTCAACAAATTTTTCTGCATCTGGACCTTTAACACGAATTTGTCTTTCAACTGCTACGTTCCACATTGTAACGTGATTTTTAATAGCTTTATATTCAACCATCGCACCACCTTTTTCAGGTCTTACATAACCTCTTGGATGGTATATTCGATTATAAACTGTAGCTCTCCAGCAACCAGCTTTCATGGATAAATGCCAGTAAGGAGATTTTCTCACTCGAGTTGAAATAAGCATTTCTACTTTTGTGGGACCGCTTTGTCTCAAATTGTATGGTACTTGTCTGTCTGACTGATCGACTGAAGTTTCGTGTTTGACTTTATCGTAATTTATTTTTTCAACTTTATAAGAGTTTGGTACCTTTTTAGGCATAATTATTTTTAACTAACCACTTATTAGTTTCTTTTAATCCGCCAAAAGTATAAATGTGAAAATGACCTGTTGATTTCTTAACTTGATCAATTAATTCATTAGGGTCTGATGGTTTTAGCAAATTTATTGCTTTAGAAGCATTAGACTTAATAAAGTTAAGTGAATTTTTAGCTCCAACAATATTTGCAAATTTTATTAAACTCGTAAGCTTTAAAGGTCCGGTAATTCCAACGTGAACTGGTAAACTTTGTTTTGAAATAAATTTGTTTATTGGTTCGGGATTTAAAAGCCACTGAGTAACAATGTAATCTGCAAAGGGTTTTTTATCTTTCATCGCTATATCTAAATCAGAATCCGATATATCAGGGGACCCCTCCGGATGTCCAGCAATTCCTATCTTAAAACCCTCGAACAATCCTGTTTCTAAAATCTGCAACGAGCAGTGGTAATCACCAATTGGTTCAGCACTTCCTCCAATAACTAGAGCTTGTTTTACGCCAAAATCTTTACACATAGAAACATACTGTTTTAATTCATCTAGATTTTTAATTGACCTTGCTGGAAAGTGAGGCACTGGATTGAACCCAGATTGGACTAGCTCTTTTGCTTTTTTTGCAACCTCTCTAAAGTCATTCCCAGGAAGCATTGTTACATAAACATCTTTAACTTTTGGTAAAACAGAAAGGTCAGTTTTCATTGTTATCTCTAAAGAAAAATTCATTTTTTCGGATATACCAGTTAAACCTATTTCATGTCTAGAGTTTTCGTAGTGAGGTGGCCTTGGTTTGAATCGCACAAACGACACATACCTTTTCAGGGTACTGCTCTACTACTGAGCTACAAGGCCAAATTCATCAAAATCTAAAAGTAATTCTACCTTTAGTCAAATCGTAAGGGGTCATTTCTACCATTACTTGATCACCGGCTAGAACTCTTATTCTATTCTTTCTCAATTTTCCAGCTGTATGAGCTAAAACCTCATGATTATTCTCAAGTTTAACCCTGAACATTGCGTTAGGTAATAATTCGGTTACTTTCCCCTTAAATTCTAGTTTTTCCTGTTTTCCCAATTTATTACCTTTTTTTTAATCTCACTTTTACAGAATTAGCATGCCCATGAAGATTTTCATATTTTGACAAAGTTATAACTGATGGACCCAATCTTTCAATACCCCTTTTTGATATTTTAATTACTGATTGCCTTTTCAAAAAATCATAAACTGATAAACCTGATGAGAATTTTGCTGTTCCAGATGTTGGTAACACGTGGTTTGGGCCAGCAATATAGTCTCCTAACGCTTCAGGAGAATAAGGACCTAAAAAAATGGAACCAGCATTATTAATTGAATTTAAAAAGATATCAGGTTTTTTTGTATAGATTTGTAAATGTTCAGGGGCAATAATGTTTACTACTTTACCTGCTTCTTTGAGATTATTTAATAGTATAGCTAAACCAAAATTCTTTAGACTTTTCGAGGCAATCATTCTCTTTGGTAAAAATTTGAGCTGCTTTTTTATGGATTTATTTACTTTAAGAATTAAATCTTTACTATTTGTAACTAAAATAGATTGTGACATCTCATCATGCTCTGATTGTGCAATTAAATCTGCTGAGACCCACTCAGGTTTCGAGAACTTATCAGCAACAACGGTAACTTCGGATGGACCAGCAAACATGTCAATTCCTGAAATTCCTGAAACTTCTTTTTTAGCTAATGCGACGTATTCGTTTCCTGGACCAACTATCTTATCAACTTTTGGCACTACTTTGGTTCCAAAAGCAAATGCAGCGATAGCTTGTGCTCCACCAAGTTTAAAGATTTTTTTTACACCACATTTCTTCGCCGCATACAATACCCCAGGATTTATTCCCCCATCAAAAGAGGGAACTGTCATAAAAATTTCATTTACTCCAGCAATAGAAGCTGGAATACAATTCATTAATACAGAACTTGGGTAACTCGCTTTACCTCCAGGTACATAAACACCCACTTTCTCAATAGGTTTTGATCTATAGTAAAAACTATTGTTGATTTTATCCTTTTTTTTAAATTTATAAAACTTTTGATTCTTGTGAAAATTGAAAATTCTCGAAAAAGCAAGATCAATCGAATTTTTTACTTTCGGATCTAAGAATTTAATATTTTTTTTTATTTCAAATTTAGTAAAAGTAAGGTTATTACTTTTCAAAGTTTTTAAATTATTAAATTTTTTCTCATATTTAATAAGTGATTTATCTCCATATTTTTTAACATCATTTATAATTTTTTTTACTAAAGTAATTTTTTTACTGGAATACCCTCTTCTTAAAGTCAAAAAACTATTTAATATTTTTTCGAAATTTTTTGCTTTTGATTGTAATGTTTTAATCATATAATAAATCGTGTTTTGGTTTATTTTTTGTTTCCCATGGATCGCTTATATCTTCCAGAAAACATTCTATTATTTCTAAATTTAATTTAATCAATATATCACCTGCAAAATTTAATTTTACTTCATAGTTTTTATCAGACAATAATTTAGTTTCAATTGCTAAAAAGTCTAAAAAACGTTCCGTATTTTTTTGATTTAAATTTTTTGAATTAACATTAATTACATTTTCAAATTTTAAGACAGATATTATCCTTTTATTTTTCCTAAAAACTCCCTTTTCAATATCCTCCCACATAAATCTATTAAATTGTATTAGGAATATTTTATTTTTTTTCAAATGTGCAATATTTTTTACTTGTGTAATCGAATCCTGCAAGTGTGCTGAGATTACCTTTATATCGTCTTCAGAAGTTCCATTAAGTTTTAAATTTGTACTACTCATTAATAGTTCACTCTAGTAATTGTTGCGCCACAGTTTCTAAGTTTTTTTTCTAAATTTTCATAACCTCTATCTAAATGATAAACTCTATTTATAATTGTTCTGTTTTTGGCAATTAAACCAGCTAAAACTAAACTTACCGAAGCTCTTAAATCAGTGGCCATAACTTCAGCTCCGTTTAATTCTTCAGAAAAATTTATTGTAGAAAGATTTCCAGAAACTTTTATCTTCGCTCCCATTCTATTGAGCTCAGGGACATGCATAAAACGATTTTCAAAAATGTTTTCTTTAATTTTTGATACCCCATTTGCTTTAGTCATCAAAACCATAATCTGTGCTTGCAAATCAGTTGGAAAACCTGGGTAAGCCTCGGTTTTAATAGAAATAGGTTTAATATTTTTTGAAAAAAAAATTATTATTTTATTTTTTTGAGTTTTAAATTTAATACCCATTTTTTTTAGAACATCTAATTCTTTTTTTAGTATATTAGTATCAATACTAGTGATTTTAATTTTTTTACCAACCAAAGCACCAGCAATTATAAAGGTACCGGCTTCAATTCTATCAAACATTACTGAATAATTAACTGCCTTAAATGTTTGTGTTCCAATAACCCTAATTTCTCTTTTTCCAGTCCACTTAATATTAGCACCCATCTTTTTTAAAAAATTTATTAAATCTTTTATTTCAGGCTCACACGCGCAATTTTGAATTAATGTTTTTCCATATGCGTAAGTAGCAGCAATTACTATATTTTGGGTTGCTCCAACTGATATTGATGGTAGTTTTATCTTGTTACCAAAAAGCCCGTTGGTTGCTTCAGCGTGAATATAACCATCTTTAATTTTAATTTTAGCGCCTAATTTTTTTAACCCGAAAAGATGAATATTTACTGGCCTCGTTCCAATTGCGCAGCCTCCGGGTAAAGATACTCGGGCTTTGCCAAATTTTGATAACAAAGGGCCCAGAACAATAATACCAGCCCTCATAGTTTTAACAAAATTATATGGGGCTAAGGTTTTGAAAGATTTTTTATTGTTATTTATAAAAATTTTTTTTTTTTTGAAATTTAATTTTATATTTGATCCCAAGTATTTTAAAAGTTCAGACATAGTAATTACATCTTTCACAAATGGAACGTTGTTTATAGTAATTTTATTATTGCTAAGAATTGTTGATGCTAATATTGGTAGAGTGGCATTTTTAGAACCTGATATTTTAACAGTTCCAGATAAACTTTTTTTACCCTTAATAATAAGTTTTTGCATTAATTAAATTTTGGGAAGGGTAACGCCTCTTTGTTTCATATATTTACCTTTTCTTTTAGAATAAGTAACTTCAGGTTTTTCATTTCCTTTGATAAAAATGAATTGTGCAGCTCCCTCATTAGCATAAATTTTTGCTGGTAGCGGTGTTGTGTTTGAAAACTCAAGAGTTACGTGACCCTCCCAACCAGGTTCTAGTGGTGTAACATTTACGATTATGCCACATCTTGCATATGTAGATTTACCTAAACATATTACAATTACATTATCGGGTATTTTGAAATATTCCACAGTTCTAGCTAAAGCAAAAGAGTTGGGTGGTATTACGCAAATATTAGATTTTTTTGATATAAAGCCATCTTTTTTAAAATTTTTGGGATCAACAATAGTAGAATTGACATTTGTAAAAATTTTAAAGTCATTCGATACTCTAGCATCGTACCCATATGATGAAAGCCCATAGGATATTTTGCCTTTTCTTGTTTGTTTTGAGACAAAAGGTGAAATGATTTTTTTACTTTTTGCCATTTTTTTTATCCATTTATCAGACAAAACGCTCATATTAGTTATTTCCCCTTCTTCTTATATTTGTTTTTATACTCTTTTCTTTTTTTTAAATTTGATTTCAAAGCCAATTCTTTTTTATAAAGAGATGTCTCCTTTTTTAAAATGACTTTCATTAAAACTAATTTTTGTTAGGGTTTGTTAAATCTTCTAGTGTAATTGTCTTTTCAATATCATGCATTTTTTCGGGCTCATTTTTTTCTTCCTTAACTCCCTTTTTGGCACGCCTTTGCTCTAAACGAGCTTTTCTTTTGGCCTCTTTTTTCATGGCCTTTTCACCTCTGATAGATTTGTAAGTGTAATGTATACCCATTTTTGCACCATATTTTCATTATCTTTTTACTTCGTAGGCTGAAATTATGCAAGCACTACTATATTTAGCTGTAGATATCATTTGATAAAATGTAAGTATCAAATAATTTGCCCACATAGCTCAGTTGGTAGAGCACTTCCATGGTAAGGAAGAGGTCGCAAGTTCAATTCTTGCTGTGGGCACCATTTAAAATATTAATATATTCTTTATTTAAGTGCCATTTCTCAAATTATTTAAAAGTTTTTTTTAAGTCTTCATTTATCATTTTAAATGAACTTTCCCAATTATCAATTTGCCTTGATCTGTACAAACTAACATTATCATACCATTTAGTAGATTTATTATTTAAAAACCATCTCCAATCGCTCACAAATGGAAGGGGTATCCATGTTTTTTTTCCTAGTGTGCCAGACAAATGAGCTAATGCTGTATCAGCAGTTATTACTAAATCAAGCTGTTTAATTATTTGGATACTATCTATAAATGCATTTTCAGATTTATCGATATTTTTAAAAAAGATTATATTTTTAAATTTATCTATTTTTTTATTATCAATTTCTTTTTGTAAAACAAAAAAAGTAAAATCAAATGATGAAGCTAGATTTAAAAAATAATCAAAAGGTATGTTTTTTTTAATTAAAGAGGTGTTTGAATTTATGCCAATTTTAATTCCTTTATACTTTTTAAATATATCAGTCCATTTTTTTTCTAGGTTGTCATTTTTTTGAAAAAAATTAACTGTAGGAACAAAAAGATCATTTTTTTTAGAAAAAATCCTCGGAATACTAAGTAAATGAACATGATAATGATGTTCTGTAATTTTATTATTATCAGATATTAAATTAAATATTTTTTTATCAAAAAAATGTAAAAACTTTTTACTTTTGAGATAAATTATTATTTCAGCTTTATATTTACTTTTTATGTTGTATAAATATCTTGTAAATTGTATTAAATCACCGATTCCTTGTTCTGAAATTACTAATAATTTTTTATCGTCAAGGCACTCACCATCCCAAATTTTACTTTTTAGATTAAGCTTGTCATAATTTATATAATCTAGAAATGATTTACTTTTTTTTCTCCACTCATATTCTTCAAAACCTTGTTCAAAATTCTCCATCATTAATAACTGGGTTCCATAATTTACATGAACATCAGGATTATTATTTTTAATCTCTATTGATTTTTTGTATGATTCTATGGCTTCATTAAAATTTCCAGTTTGCTTGTAAGAATTAGCTAAATTATTGTACGCTAAAAAATTTCTGGGACTATTTTTTAAACTATTCTTATAAGCACTGATTGCTAAATCTAATTTATTAATTGAAAAATAAATATTTCCAATATTGTACATTGAAAAATTATTTCTAGGTTCAATCTCATAAGATTCTTTATATAACTTAATTGCTTTTTCAAAAATTCTTTGATCATGATAAAACTTTGCGTAGTTATATAAAAGTAAAGGATCCTTGGGTTTAATTTTTAAACTTTTTTCGAAAACATTTTTTGCCAATTTATATTCTTTTAATTGGGAAAGTAATGGACCATAATTTTGTAAGACTGAATAGTTATTTGGATTTGATTTTAAAATATGTTCATAAATTTCTTTGGCTTTATTCCAGTTTCCTTTGCTATGATGCAAAAGTGCACTTTTAAAATAATCTACGTTCATAATTATTTCTTTTTAAATTTTATTAAAACCAAGTTAAATAAAGATAGCATAACAGCTACAATGACATCAAGGAACGGACTTGCTTCTGGATAGCTATAGTTCCATAAAATTACTAAAACTAGCCATACCACCCAATTAATTATTTTAAAATTATTCATTTAATTTTTTTTAAAAAATAATTTTTTAATTACAAGTCCAACTAAAAGCATCAAAATAAAACCTAAGATTGGTAGGTAAATATCTGGAGATAAAATTACATTTACTAAACTTAATTTTTCATTTGTCTCAATATATTTTTCTATCCCTGATCCTAGTGCAACACTTATGAACATTGTTGGCCAACTACCGATAAATGTTCCTAGGAAATAATTTTTAATGGAAATATTAAATAAAACGGGTAACACATTTTGTATTGCATAGGGAATTCCACCACCACCGCCAAGTCTAAATAGTGTAAAATATAAAAATTCATTTTTTTGAAAGGCAAGTTTAAGACTTGAAAATTTTGGCTCTAATTTTTCTTTTATTAAATCTATAAAAAAGAGTTTTGCCAATAGATATAGCAAGGTTGTTCCAATTGAAGCAGATACAACAGCGATTAAAATTCCATACCACTTTCCAAAAACAAACCCAGAAAATAACAAAATTGGTGATGCAAATCCCAAAAGTAAATACCAAGCTATTGAAAATAAAAAAAATATTATAGTAAGAAATAGAAAATTATTATTCTTGTAATCAATAATAATCTCTTTGTTTGACTTAATAAACTCATAGCTTGTCAAATCTCTAACATCAATAAGGGAGAATAAATAATATAGACCAAAAAATAGAATTAGTAGATAAAATACTCCAATTATAAGTTTTAGATTTCTAGAATTTAAATTCATAAATAATTTTTAACTGTACTTATACAGTCTTATTACCTATAAATATCAAAAAATTTAATAGGAACCAAAGAAATCTTATGAAAAGAACCTATCAACCAAGTAGGCTAGTAAGAAAAAGAAGGCATGGCTTTAGATCAAGAATGGCTACAAAGGCAGGTAGAAAACTTTTAGCTAGGCGTAGAGCTAAGGGTCGAAAAAAACTTTCTACTTAAAGATAATGACAAAGCTCGAAAGTTTAAAAAAAAATTCCCATTTCCAAAGAGTCTTAAGAAATAGAGTTATAAATAACGAATGCTTTACTATATATCGTTCGAAAAATTTTTTAGATAAAAAAAATAAGGGTAAAAAACTTTACGTAAGTTTTGTCATGAGAAAAAAAATTGGAAATGCAGTTAAAAGAAATAGAATTAAAAGGAAGTTAAGATCTATTGTACAAAAGTTGTTGATGATGAACAGTACAATTAATTTAGATTATATATATGTAATTTTTGGAAAGGATAAAGCCTATAAAGAGTATAATAATTCACTATATGAAAAAATGAAAAAAAGTTTTAAAAGGATGCAAAGTTTAAAAGTATGAAATTAATTAGTTTAACTTTAATATTTTTTATTAAAATTTATAAATATTTAATATCGCCTCTACTTGGACAAAATTGTAGATTTCTTCCCACCTGTTCTGAGTATGCTGAAGAGTCATTAAAAACTCATGGTCTAATAAAAGGTCTATCCTTAACTTTTAAAAGAATATCGAAATGTCACCCTATAAAATTATTGGGAGGAAGCTCAGGATTAGATTTTGTACCGAAAAAGAAAAATGTAGGAAAGAAAATTTAAATGGATCTTAGAAACGTAGTTTTTGCTATAGCTTTATCATTCGCTGTTCTATTTGGTTGGTCAGTAATTTTTGAAACACCTCAAATTGAAGAGCAAAAAAAATTGGAACAAACTCAGGGTTCAGAAAAGACTGACAATAAAAATACTGATGCACCTTCACCAAATGTTAATATAGAAAAGGAAAAAGTTTTAAACATATCTAGGGATGATGCGATTAAATCTGTAAAAAGAGTAAATTTTGAAAATGAGAATGTTAAAGGTTCTATCTCACTAAAAGGATTTTTGATAGATGACATTCTTTTTAAAAAATATAACACAGAAGTCAATTCAAATGAAAAAGTAAAATATTTAAATCCTTCTGAAACAAATGATGGGTACTTTGTTGAAACTGGGTGGGCAGCAAGCAATACAACTAATACACCTCTTCCAACAAAAAATTCGATATGGAAAGTGGTTGGAAACAATAAACTTTCAGTAGGTAATCCAGTTACAGCTGAGTGGAATAATAAATCAGGTTTGATTTTTAGAAAGAAAATAGAATTAGATGAAAAGTTTTTATTTAAAGTAACGCAAGAAGTTCAAAATAATTCAAGTCAAAGAGTAGAGCTTTATCCGTACGCGCAGATAACAAGAAACCAAGATCCAGATGTTGTAGACTTTTATATTTTACACGAGGGGTTTATTGGAGTTTTTGATGAGGACTTGCAAGAGGAGGGTTACGATGATGTTAAAGAAAAGAAAAAAGAGTACTCCGCTGGAGAAGGTTGGTTGGGTATCACAGATAAATATTGGTTAACCGCATTAGTACCTGAAAAAAATCAACCATTTAAAGGTGAGTTTACTTACAAAAATGGTTTCAAAGCAAATTACATTCAAAATAAACCTGTCGTTGTTCAGCCTTCAGGCTCAGGAATATCCGAGTCAAAAGTATTTATAGCAGCAAAAGAAGTTAAAGTAATAGATGGTTATGCAGAAACAGAAGGTATTAACAAATTTGATTTAACAATTGATTGGGGTTGGTTCTACTTTTTCAC
>CACLSS010000017.1 GCA_902609645.1 uncultured Pelagibacteraceae bacterium
CATTCATAACCCTTTAAACATCTTCTTACTGCATCTATTTTTTTAGTTGTAATGCTTGTTTCTTTTTTTGTTATAGCGCCACAAAGGCACTTTGTAGGAAAAATAAATTTTTTACTATTCTTACCTCTTTTTGATTTATCAACTGAAAGTACTTGGGGAATTACATCTCCGGCTCTTTGTATCGTTACTGTATCCCCTATTCTTATATCTTTTCTATTAATTTCATCTTCATTATGTAATGTTGCATTTGAAACTACAACACCGCCTACAGTTACAGGATTAATTTTAGCTACAGGAGTAATTGCTCCAGTTCTCCCTACTTGAATTACAATGTTTATAATTTTTGAAGAAGCCTTTACTGATGAAAATTTATACGCGATAGCCCATCGCGGTGAGTTTGCGGTAGAACCTAATCTTTCCTGAAAATCTAAATTATTAACTTTATAAACTACTCCATCAACATCATAATCCAAATTTGATCTCAGATTTTCTAGTTTCATATGGTTTTTTTCAATTTCGTCAGTATTATTTACTGTTTCGCATAATTCATTAATCGGGAAACCCCATGTCTTAAGTCTTTTTAATAAATCAGATTGTTTTTTAAAGAGTTTAGGTTTTACTTCGCCAATGCCGTAAGCAAAAAATTTTAATGGAATTTTGGCAGTTTCACTTGAATTTTTTTGTCTTAAAGATCCACCGGCAGCATTTCTAGGATTCGCGAACTTGTCTTTAATTTTCTCAAAATCTTTTTTTCCAATATACACCTCGCCACGTACTTCTAAAATTTCTGCTGGATCTAATAATTTTTTTGGAATATCTTTAATTGTTGCTAAATTTTCTGTGATATTTTCACCAAAAATACCATCTCCTCGCGATAAGCCAAAAACTAAATCACCTTTTTCATATCTTAAAGTTGATGATATTCCATCTATTTTCGGCTCTGCTGAAAATTGAATATCAGATTTAAAATTTAAAAAATTACTTATTTTCTTTTTAAAATCTATAATATCCTTTTTTTCAAAAGCATTTCCCAGAGATAACATTGGCTTTGTATGTTTAACTTTTTCGAATTTTGTTGATGGTTTAAAACCAACTATTTTATTTAAATCTTTTATTTTTTTAAGAAATGTATATTTTTTTGAAATATTAATTAATTCTAGTTTTAATTTATCAAATTCAGAATCTGAAACTATTGGTTTATCTTTATCAAAGTAAGCTTTGTTTAAGTTTACAAGCCTGTTGACCTTTTTTTTATATTCATCCTGAATTTTTTTTTTATTTTTCATCTATAAATAGTATTTTTTTTATTGTTCTCTTAACAAGTCCATCATCTTTTTTTTTATCAATTTTGATAGGTTTATAGTCTTTATTTAAAATTTTGTAAGATTTTTCATACCATTCACTGGAATTATAATTATATCCTAGTAAAACTGCAGCTGCTTTAGCCTCTTCATTCAAGCCAATTTTATAATTTATTTCAACCAGCCTATGTAAAGCTTCCTCAACAAATATTGTTTTATCATAACTTTTAACAATGATCTTAAGTCTGTTGATAGCAGGTATCCATTTTTCATTTTTAATATAGTATCTTGCTATTAGTAACTCTTTAGCTGCAAGTTGATTAGTAACTAAGTCAAGTTTAAATTTGAGATCAATTGCATAATCAGTATTTGGAAATTTTTTTAAATATTCCTCAATTTTTTTTTTTGACATTAATAATGGCTGAATATCTTTATCTTCGTCCAAAATTTGTTCATAGTAGCTTATTGTTATTAAATAATGGGCATAACTCACATATTGACTGGCAGGATATATTCTGATGAACCTTTCTAAATTAAGTATGGCTTGATCATAAAAATTTATATTGTAAAGACAATAACTAGACATTAATGCAGACTTTGAGGCCCAATCAATTTCAGGTAACATGCCCTCTGCTTCACTAAACTTTTTAGAAGCATAAAGGAAATTACCTTTATTCATACCGTCCAATGCTTCTTGGTAAATTTTTATTGCTTCCTTATCTGAATTTGGAGAATTAATAGCCCGCTCATCTATTTTAGAGCCACCACAAGAAATAATAAAAATTATTATAATTAATAAAATAAACTTTTTACGCATTATAGTATTAATAACAAAAAAAACTCTTCGCGTAAAATGGTCTAAAGATTAGGCGTTTACAGCAAATCTTTTATTTAAAGGAATGATTTTTCTCACATTTGTCACTAATGACTGACTTTCTACCACATCATAATTATTTTTACTTGAGAAAATCTTTTTCAAAAATTCGTTTGTTAAAGCATGGCCTCCATGAATACATTCGATTGATCCAATAACTCTTGCGCCAGAAAGCATAAAATCACCAACTAAATCAAGTATCTTATGATTAACAAATTCTTTTTTTGATCTTAAACCACCTTTGTTCAAAACTTTATCACCCTGAACAACTATAGCATTATCAAGACTTCCGCCTTTTGCTAAACCCATAGATTTAATAATTTCAATATCCTCATATAAACAAAATGTCCTTGCATCAATAATTTCATTCAGGTTTTTATTTATAAAATCAATTTTGTTTGTCTGTGTTTTTATTAAAGGATTTTTTTCATAATTAAGAGTAAATTTTACGTCTAATGTTTGATTTGAAGGTTTAATGTTTATTAATTTTCCATCCTCAGTTTTTAGTTCTATTTTGTTTTTTACTCTTACAAATTTTCTTTTGCCCTCTAATACTTTAAATCCACAGTCTTTGATAATTTTAACAAAGTCCTTGGCTGAACCATCCATTATTGGAACTTCGGGACCATTTAAATTGACTATAATATTATCTATGCCACAAATATAAAACGCTGCCATTAAGTGCTCTATTGTTGATACACTTGCGCCTGAACTATTCTGAATTTTTGTACAAAGTTTAGCTGATGAAACGTTTTTAAAGTTTGCTACAATTTCATTATCTTTTTCTAAATCAGTTCTTTTGAATACTATCCCGGAATTTGAATTAGCCGGTTCAAGGGTTACCTTAACCTTTATACCTGAATGTAATCCTATTCCTGAAAAATTTGCTTCTTTTTTAAGTGTTAATTGGTTTTTTTCCCACATGAACAATTTATACAGAAATTAAAAATAGTGTTGAAAACAACTAATGTTACAAAAGACTACAATAAATGTTTAAAAGAAACGTTCAAAAAAACTAGATATTATTGACTTTTTTCTATTTGAGAAGGGTAAAGCCTCATTTGGCCAACCTTTGAACAAAAGCTCAGCCGCACCAAATAATGTACTAGCATCGTTATTAGAAAGTGACTTAACTTGAATTTTTTCATCCTGTAAAACAAGGTTTTCTTTAAAAAGATCTTTTAAATTTTTATGAATATTTTTATCTTCAAAAAACAAATTTATTCTTCCAATTCTACTGTAATAATAATTCAAACTTTTATTATTGTTAAAAGTATAATCCAGTATTTCTTTTGCTCTTGCATTAATAATATCTTTAAAATGATTTATGCTAAGCTTTTTAAAGTCTGAATTTTTAAAAAATTTTCTATCTATAAAGCCTGTTTTGTTGTCGCTTAAATTTTCAATAATATCCTCTATTTCATCTTTCGTAATTGAACAAAGTTGCTTTATGTCACTAAAAATTAAATTAGTACCGAATGGAAAAGTTTTAAAAAAAACCAAAGACGAATTCTGGCATATAGAAATGGTTGTTAGCTCGTTTCCAAAATTAATTGAAACAAAGTTTTTTTCATTTTTATTTATATTTAAGTGATTGATATTTTCTGCTAAAGGTTTGCTAATTACCCTATCAATTTTTAAATCACTTTTATTAAATATTTCTTTAATATTTTTTAGATTATTATCTGGAATCGAAACAAAAGTCATATGAAGACTTAGATGATCTCCAAAAATGTTCAATGGTACTTTTTCTTGTTTTGTTTTATCTAAGATAAAATTTGAATTTAGGATATGTATTATTGAATTATTTTTTTGGTTATTTGAAATTGAATTTTTAGCATCATTTAGAATATAATCTAAATCTCTTTTCTCTACTTTAGAGCCATTAAGTTTTTTAAAACCACACAAGTTTGTACAAAAAACATCTTTTTGATTTAGAACAACAGATATACTTTTAAAAACTTTATTTACTTCTTTTTCAATTTCATCAAGATCTTTACTTATAACTTTTGTAGAGTATTCAAAATCTAAAACTTTACCTTTCTGAATTCCCGCATTTTCTGAAATTTTTTTTGATAATAATTGGTATTGGTTATTTTCATTTATTCCAAAAACACCATATTTAATTTTGTTGTCATCCAATTCAATTATTAATTTTTCATCCATAATATTGATTACTTTAGTATTAATTGATTCTTTACTCTAAAATCAAATATTTTATATTGTTCAAATTTTTTATCGCTATAAACACCTATAAAATCAGCTAACGAATCTTTTATTTCAGACTCATCACTTGATAACTTTATTAATTTTCCATCTTTTAAAAATATATCCCATCTATTACTTTCAAAATACTTAAGATATTTTATTTTATTTAAATTAAAATTTATATCATTAAGCAATTTATAAAAATAAGGAAAATAATTTTCAGTATTTTTTCCATAGATTAATGGTAAAGAGTTAAATTTATTATCATAATTTTTAATAATATGTCCTTCTTTACTTAACATATATTTATTTTCTTTGTATGAGATTAAAGCAACAATTTTATGTTCGTTGATATTAATTTCAATTTTATCTGGGTAAATCTTTTTAATACCTATATCCTTAACAAAATCTAAATCTGTAATAGAAGAAGCTATTTCATTATTATTAATTAAAAAAATATTTTTATTTTTAAATTTTTCTAATTTAGAATAAGCTAAATCAATATCAGTGTTTTCTGTGTTTTTAATTTCAAAATTCTTAATTGCAAAAAACTCTGATACATTTGTTTTGCTCAAATCGAAATAAAATGTAGTTAAAAAAATGAATAAAAATAACCACAAAAAAAGTTTTTTTTTCATCTATTTAGACTAGCATCTTTTACCATCCAATTTACTAGCTGTGAGAATGAGATGTTTTTATATTCAGCTATTTCTGGGACTAAAGATAAACTAGTCATTCCTGGCTGTGTATTTACCTCAAGAAGAAAAAATTTATTTTTATAAAATCTAAAATCACATCTTGCGATACCTCTACATTTTAAAATTTTATATGCTTTTTGTGAAATCCTGAGTACTTCGCTATATTTTAGTTTAGAAATCTCAGCGGGCATGATGTGTTCTGTTCTTGAAGATTTTTTGTATTTAGCCTTGTAATCATAAAACTTTCTTTTGGGTCTTAATTCTATTGCTCCTATTGCACGATTACCTAAATTTGCTACTTGAATTTCTTTTCCTGGAATATAATTCTCAAAAATTAGGTTTTCATACTTTTTTCTTAATTTATCAAATGAAACATAAAGAGAGTTAAGGTCACGACAAATATTTACCCCAATACTGGAGCCTTCATCATTTGGCTTCACTACTATTGGAAATTTTAATTTATTTTTTTTAATTTCTTTTTTTATAATCACTTTTGAGAAATCTTTTTTTTCTAAGAAAAAATATCTTGGTGTTTTAATATTATTTTTAACAAATATTTTTTTGGAGAAATACTTATTCATAGCTAACATTGAAGATAACGGTCCTGAATGTGTATAAGGTAAACCTATATGTTCAAAAAAACTTTGAATAACACCATCCTCACCTCCTTTTCCGTGAAGTGCGTTAAATATTACATCTGCACCTTTTTTTTTTAATTCGGTCAAAGATGAAAATTTTGGATCAAACTTTATAATTTTATAATTTAATTTTTTTAATGCATTAATGCATGATAGTCCTGTTTTTAAACTTATATCCCTCTCTTTTGAGTGACCCCCCAAGATGACTAAGATTGTTCTCTTTTTTTTCAATTTATTTCTTCCCTATAATTTTAATTTCAAGATCTAGCTTAATCCCAGTTTTGAGTAATACCTTTTCTCTTACCTTTTCAATTAACATCTCAATATCTTTTGAACTTGCGTCTCCATTATTCATAAAAAAGTTACAATGTTTTTCTGATAATCTTGCTCCGCCAATACTTAAGTTTTCACAACCAGACTGCTTAATTAGCTCCCAAGCTTTTTTATTAATTGGATTTTTAAATGTGCTCCCACAAGTTTTTATCTTACTTGGTTGGCTAATTTTTTTTTGTTCAATAAATTTATTTTGTTTTTTTTGTATCTCAACCTTATTTCCTTTATTTGCTTTTAATTTGACACTTAAAATAATAACAGTTTCTCCAAAATCACTTCCTCTGTAATAAAAATTAATTTGGTCTCTTTTTAAAGTTTTTAATTCACCACCCAACGTTAAAAAATCTACTGATAAAATAGAATTGGCTATTTCATATTTGTAACACCCGCTGTTCATTGCAATAGTTCCTCCGATGCTTCCAGGTATACATGACAAGAATTCAAAATCTTTTATAGAATTTTCTAGTGCAAAATTAGCAACTTTTTTATCAAGACAGGCCGCTCCGACTTCCAAATTACCATCACTTAAAGTTTTAATATTTGCAAATTCACTTCCTAGTTTAACTATGGTTCCATCAAATCCGCCGTCCCTAAAGAGTGTATTAGAACCAGCACCGAGTATATGGATATTTTGATTAAGTTTTTTGTTTCTATTTAAAAAATTAATAATATCGTTAGAATTTTTTGGTTTAAAAAAGTTTTTAGCATTTCCACCGAGATTAAACCAGCTATATTGTTTTAAATTTATATCATTTAAAATCTGACTTGACATTTAAAGTTCCATTTCTCTTATCCATTTCGATATTGATCCCGCACCCATACATAATACTAGTTCATTATCAAATAAATTTTTTTGAAAAAAATTTTTTAAATCTTTTTCATTTTGAATTGTTATTACCTGCACATTTGAATTTCTAGCGATTAATTTCGCAAAATTGAAATTATCATATTTTTGATCAACTTTTTCACCAGCTGAAAATACTGGGCACAAAATCACAATATTAGAATCATTAAATGAAGATGCAAATTCATTTTTTAATAATTTTAATCTTGAATATCTATGTGGTTGGAAAACAGATATTATTTTTCTTTTATGATTGGCAATTCTAACACTTTTAAGAACAGATTTTATTTCAGTTGGGTGGTGTGCATAGTCATCAAAAAACTCTATTTTGCCTTTTACTAAAACTTTAGTTAATCTTCTCTGAATACCACTAAATTTATAAAGTGAATTTTTGATTATTTTAGAACTAATACCTATGTGAAGGCAAAGAGCAATCGCACTAACTGAATTAAGTATATTATATGCCCCCATAAGATTTAGTTTGATATTTTTTATAATAGTTTTTTTTAAACTAGGTGTAGAAATTTTTAAATCAAATGACGAAAGCTGTTTTTTATATACTGGATTTAATATTTGAAAATTAGCATCTTTTGAAAAACCGTATGTCAAAAAATTTTTATTTTTGATTTTAGGAATAATTTTTTTTATTTCTTGATCGTCTATACATATAAAGGCTTTTCCAATTGCTGGGGTTTTATTTAAAAAATATAAAAAAGAATTTTTTAAATTTTCAAAATTTTTATAAAAGTCAATATGTTCCCTATCAATATTCGTTACTACTGAAAAATTAACTGGAAAATTTAAAAAACTTCCATCCGACTCGTCTGCCTCTAAAACGGCCCAATCACCTCTACCAAGTCTGGCAGAGCTTTTTATTGAGTTGATCACACCACCATTTATAATCGTAGGGTCTAATTTTGCATCATACAATATCCTTGAAATTAAAGATGTAGTAGTAGTTTTTCCATGTGAGCCTGTTATAACTATATTTTTCTTTAGTGCAACCACATGTGCCAGCATTTCAGCCCTCTTTAAAATTTTTATTTTTCTTTTCTTTGCAAATTTTATTTCAGGATTTTTATTGCTAATTGCTGAAGATCTTACAATAATACTAGAATTCTTTAAATTTTTTTTGTCGTGATTAATATAGACTTTAATTCCATTTTTTCTACATCTCTCAACATTTTTACTATTTGTAACATCGCTACCTTGTACATTAAAACCCATATCTTTCATTACCTCAGCAAGACCACTCATGCCTATTCCACCTATCCCTATGAAATGAATTTTCTCTCTATAACTTATTTTAGATTTTTCCATAAATAATATTATTAATTAACTTATTTGCTTTAAAAAGCGCATCCTTATCTGAGTGGTTTTCCATTTTTTTCTTTAACAAATTTAATTTATTTCTGTCTTTATGAGAATTTTGTAATAAGTCAAATAGTTTTTCTGATAAATATTTCTGTTCTAATAGAAAGCAGTATCCTTGTTTATAAAAATATTGGGCATTTTTTAATTGATGATTGTCCATAGAGGATGGAAGAGGGACTGCTATAAATGGTATTTTTAAATTAACTAGCTCTGCAATTGAAGATGCGCCGCACCTAGTAATTACTAGGTCGCTTTTTTTATAAAATTCTGACAAATCATTTGTAAAACTAAATAATTCAAAATTGATATTTAAATTTTTATAAATATTTTGTAAATTATTTTTTTGGTTATCAAGGCACTGTTGAAATAAATTAAAAAAGATACCCTCGTCATGACATTTTTTAATTGCTTTTGGAATTTCATCACCAAAAATTTTGGCTGACTGACTACCACCTATTATTAAAATAGACAAGTTTCTTTTATTGATAATAGTTTTTTCCTTTACAATTTTTAATATTTTATTTCTTATAAAATAACCTGTAAAAAATATTTTATTTTTATATTTTTTTTTAATACCCTCAATACTTTCGTTTGAGACTAATATTTTTTCTGACAAAGGCAAAAGAAATTTATTCGACCGTCCGATTACTAAATTATTTTCATATAAGATGATAGGTATTTTTAAAAGATATCCTGATAAACAAACTGGAAATGAAGAATATCCGCCCATGCCTATAATTAATTTTGGTTTGATATTTATTAATAATTTGAGTGAAAACAGAATGGATAAGAAAAATTTAAAAAAACCAGTTAAAATGGAAAAAACATTTCTACTAAAAATTCTACTTGATACAATTTTTTTGATTTTAAAATTTTTATTACTTTGCAAAAATTTACTTCCTCTTTCATCTGTAAAAATTTCTATTTCGTATTCTTTACACAAAAAATCTGCTAAACTTAATGATGGAAATATATGACCGCCTGTGCCTCCAGTAGCTATGACAACAGTTTTTTTACTATTCATTTAATTTTTAACTCCCGGGGATGTATAATTTAGTATAATGCCTGCAACTATTCCGCTCGATATTAAAGAAGAGCCTCCATAACTTAAAAAAGGTAAAGTCATCCCAGTTGTTGGAAGTAGATTTGCATTAACTCCTATATGAATAAATGTTTGAAAAATTAATAAGGAGACCAGGCCACTCAATGATAATTTATAAAAGTTATTATTTGAGCTAATAATTATTTTGGTAATACGTAAAGCGATATAAAGAAAAATACAAATTATAAGTATTGATATAATAGATCCAAATTCCTCGCTAATAACCGCGATAATATAGTCTGTGTGTGCTTCTGGTACTGACTCTTTTAAAACACCTTCTCCCATACCTTGTCCTTTTAATCCGCCTAATCTAATTGCATCAATTGCTTTTTGAGATTGAAAACCATCTCCTTTTGATGGATCTATAAATGTTGAAATTCGACTTAATATGTAATCAAATTTGTCTGGTGAAAAATAAATTAAACTAAAGAAACCCAATACTACAACTAAACCGAGTCCAAATATAAAATAAATTTTCATTCCTGAAACAAAAATAAGCGATAGCCAGGTTACTATAAGTAGAACAGATTGACCTAAATCTGGCTGAATTATCAGAAAGAAAACTATTAATGACAAAATTAAAAATGAGACTAAATGTGAAAAATTTAAATTTTTAAATTTATTTGAACTTATTATTTTAGCAATAATTAAAATAAAGAAAGGTTTTATAAATTCAATTGGCTGAAAATTAAAAAAATACAGATTTAACCATCTTTTTGCTCCTTTTACTTCAATTCCAACTAATGGAACAATTGCTAATAAAATCAAAGAAATTAAAAAGCCAGGAAGTATAGTGTTATTTATAAACTCATTATTTATTGATGAAATAAAAATCATCAGACAAAAAGATACGATTGTGTACAACAGATGTTTTTGAAAAAATGAATAATACTCACGATCTAGCCTTTCATCAGCTAATATAGATGTTGAAGAAAAAGAAAAAAAAACTCCAAGTATAAATAATAAAGTGAAACCAAATAATATCTGCTTATCTATATTTCTCCAATATTTTTTTAAAATAAAATTTTTTGTTATTAGTTTTTCAAAAATATTTTTTTGCATTATAAATTATAAGTTTTTTAAATTGATTTCCTCTTTCTTCGAAATTTTTAAACTGATCGTAAGATGCGCTTGCTGGGCTAAGAATTACATAAATAGTACTCCTTTTATTAGTCATATATCTTAATTCATCAAAAATATATTTCATGGTTTGTTTTAAACTAATTGTTTCAAAATATTTAATTTTTTTATTAATTTTATTTTTAAAAAATGATCGTTCTTTACCAATAATAAATGCACTTAAAACATTTTTTTTGAACTTATTAATATTAAAATTATCGTCTTTTTTTTTTAAACCACCTAAAATCCATAAAACATTTTTATAATTCATTAGACATGCTTTTGTTGCTTCGAAAGTTGTTGCTTTAGAATCGTTTATAAAAAAGATATTATCTTTTTTTAAAAAAATTTCTTGACGGTGTGGAAGCCCCTTAAACTTATTTAAAATCGAGAAAAATCTTTTATCACTTATTTTAAAATTATTTTTTAAATCATAAATAAATGAAAGATTCTCCAAATTACTTTTAGAACTAAGATATGGGTTGAGAATATTTTTCTTTAATGTATTGTAAGTTTTACGTTTATTTAAAATAACAAATGATCTAAAATTATTTTTTTTAAAACGTCTTATTATATCTTTATCTTGGGGTAAATAAGCGAAATGATTTTTATTTTGTAAAGAAAAAATTTTTAATTTAGATTTTATATAATTATTCATATTACCATGCCAATCTAAATGATCCTTCGAGAAATTTATAAAAATTGCATGATCGGGTCTAACGTATTTTGAATATTCTAGCTGGAATGAGGACATCTCTATAACAAGTACGACATTCTTTTTTTTACCCAAGTTATAATTTAAAATTGGTTTACCTATATTTCCTAATAATTCTGAATTTATTCCTGAATTAGATAGAACTTTATGGATAATACTACAAGTCGTAGATTTACCATTTGTTCCAGTGACCACTATTGATTTAAATGTTTTGTTTGTAAGAAAAAAAAGATCAATATCAGTAATAATTTTATTTTTGTTCCTTTTAAGGTATCTTTTTTTTTTACTTTTTATCAAACTAATACCCGGACTTAAAACTATGTAATCGACATCAGAAAATCTTTTTTTTATATTTTTTTCTTTGTATTTTAAATTGTATTTTTTTCTTGTTTCTATATTGTCATCCCAAATAAAAATATTTTTCACTCCAATCTTTTTTAAAAATTTAATAGCAGAAATACCTGTTAAACCCAGACCATAAACTAAAAAACTTTTATTTTTCAGTATATTACTAAATATCATTTATCTTAATTTCAAAGTGGCTAAACCAATCAAAGCTAGAATAATAGATATTATCCAAAATCTAATTACGACTGTAGACTCTGCCCATCCTTTTTTTTCAAAATGGTGATGAATAGGTGCCATTTTAAAAACTCTTTTTCCTGTAAGTTTATAAGAGACAACTTGAATAATGACAGAAGCTGTTTCCAATACAAAAAGTCCTCCAATAATTGCAAGGACAATCTCGTGTTTTGCAATGATTGCTACTGATGCTACTGATCCGCCCAAAGATAAAGAGCCTGTGTCGCCCATAAAAATTTTTGCGGGTGGAGCGTTATACCAAAGAAAACCTAAACATGAGCCGACTATTGAACCACAGAAAACTGATAGCTCACCAACTTCTGGTATATATTGAATTTGAAGATAATTTGCAAAAATCGTATTACCTACTAAATAACAAATTAAAGAAAAAGATAATGCAACTAACATAACAGGGACAGTTGCTAAACCATCCAAACCGTCTGTCAAATTAACTGCATTTGAAGAGCCAATAATTACAAAAATTCCAAATGGAATAAAAAATAAACCCATATTCAATATTAAATTTTTAAAAAAAGGTACATAAAGTTTTGATATATTTTCATGATCAGTAAAATAAACTAGAGCAACGATTGCCGTTAAAGATATTATAAACTGCCATAAAAATTTCAGTTTTGCATTAATTCCTATTGAATTCTTAAATTTTATTTTTAAATAATCGTCTAAAAAACCTAAAAGTCCTAGACTTGTACAAACAAAAAGTACTATCCAAATATAAATATTATTTAAATCTGCCCACAGGAGTGTGCTGATTACTATGCCTATTAAAATCATTAAACCACCCATTGTAGGTGTTCCACTTTTTTTAATTATATGATCAATTGGTCCATCTTGTCTTATAGGACCAGTTATCTGTTTCCTTGCAAAGTAATTAATAAGAGGATTACCAATCAAAAAAATAATTGTTAAAGATGTAACAACAGATAAACCTGTTCTAAATGTTATATATTTAAATACATTTAAAAATGAGAAAGATTCTATGAGAGAAGTGAGAAAACTATAAAGCATGATTATTTCCTCTCAAATAACTTTCAGAAATTTTATGTAACTTAGTTGCATGCGATCCTTTTATCATTAATAAATCACCATTTTTTATAATTTTAGAAATTTTAGTATTAAATCTATGAATATTATCTAAAATTTCACCTCTTTTATTTTTTTTAATAAATTTAAAAGCTGCAGAACTTCTCTTTCCATAAACGAATGTTTTATCAATATCACTATTATTTATAAATTTTGTTACTTTTTTATGGTAAATATGTGATTTTTTTCCTAATTCCATCATATCCCCAAAAAAGAAATATTTTTTCTTACCATTCTTGCTAATATTAGAAAAATTTTCTATAGCTGATTTAATTGATATAGGGTTTGCATTGTAGCTTTCATCTATAAGAAAAAAGACTCTGCCAAATTTTTTGATTTTTTTTATATTCCCTCTTCCTTTCAATGGTTTATTTTTTTTAAAATAATTTTTTATATTTTCAAGATTTAGCCCGAGACAATCTAATACTGATAAACATCCAAGGATATTCATAATATTGCTCTTATTAATATTTCCAACGGGTAATAAAATTTTTACATTATGTATAGACAATTCAATATAAAAATTATTTTTGATCTTTTTAGACTTTAAAAATCTAATATCAGCTTTTTTTGAATATCCGAATGACTTAATTTGAATTTTATTTTTGATAGCCTCTTGTTTAAAAAAATTAAAGAATGAGTCATCTCTATTTAGTATTATTGTTCCACCTTTTTGGATATTTGAAATTATCTCTCCTTTAGCTTTGGCTATATCTGAAATACTTCTAAAATTTTCTAGATGTGCTTCTGAAATATTAGTTATTATTCCAATATCAGGTTTTACCAGAGAAGAAAGTCGAAAGATTTCGTTAAATTTACTCATACCTACTTCAAAAACTCCAAAAGTATGATCGGGACCAATATTGGACAAACTTAAAGGTACACCATAATGATTATTATACGAAAGAGGAGAAAAATAAGTTTTAGAATATTTATTTAATAAACCACCTAGCATAGTTTTAAGTGATGTTTTTCCTGCACTTCCTGTGACAGCTATAAATTTAGCTGATGAATCTTCACGTTTTTTTTGAGAAAAATCTTGTAAGAAATGTAGTGTATTTTTTACCTTTAGAGGTTTGTAATTTTTTTTAATTTTTTTTGATACAATACTATAATTTGCGCCTTTTTTTATTGCTTCTCTTAAGAAATCGTGTCCATCTTTATTTTTTCCTTTTATTGCAACAAATAGATTATTTTTTTTAATACTTTTTGAATTAATTGAAACACCTTCAAATAAAATATTTTTTTTATTTTTCAGTATCTTTTTAATTAAGATGCTATTATTTTTAAAATTATTAATTTTTGAACTAATTTTATTTGAGTTAAAATTTTGAATAATTTTTTTATCATTTAAAGATACTTTTCTTTTACCAAAGTCTTGATAAGTTTCGTGACCTCTTCCAGCGATCAAGATTATTTCATAAGGGTCAGAATTTTTTAACGCATAAATTATTGCTTTTTTTCTACCAGGGATTTCTTTAAATTTATTTTTTTTAATTACACTTAAAATTTGTTTTCTTATTATTTTTGGATTCTCGTTTCTTGGATTATCATCTGTTATAATAACTTTATTACATAACTGATTAGCTACTTTGCCCATTAATTTTCTTTTTGATTTATCCCTTTCACCTCCACACCCAAAAACTACAGTGATTTTTTTTTTATAATGTTCCTTAAGAGCATTTATTGCAGTTTTTAAAGCCTCAGGTGTATGGGCGTAATCCAAAAAGATTTTTGATCGATTTGGTAATTCTTTTATTACTTCTAATCTTCCATTAACACTTTTTATTTTATGTATTTTTTTAAATATACTTTGTATTTTTATGCCACATTTTTCACTAGCTAATATTGCCATTAATAAATTTTTTATTTGTATTGATCCAATTAAGTATATTTTAAGATTATAAACTTTATTTTTATATTTGATTTTAATTAACTGATATTCTTTGAAAAAATTATGACTTAAAATTTCAAATGTGTTTCCTGAATTTCCAATACTTAATAAATTTAATTTTTTTGCTTTTGTTAATTTTTTAAATGTAAAATATTGTTTTATTTCTGAGTCGGTTATAATGAAAGACCTTCTCTTCAAAATTTTTTTAAATAATATTAATTTCGCAGAAAAATAATCTTTCATATTTTTATGATAATCTAAATGATCATGACTCAAATTTGTAAAGATTCCTGTTTTAATATTTAAGAAATCTAATCTTTTTTGTTTAAGACCATGGCTCGAGGCTTCTAAAATAACATTTTCTATTTTAGAATTTTTCATTTCGTTCAAATCTCTATGAAGACTAATTGTATCTGAGGTAGTAAGTTCTCTTTCCCTAAAATTATTATTTTTTTTAAATCCTAAAGTACCAATCATGCCTACTGGCTTTTTAAAAAGTTTAAGTATTTGATAAAAGAAATCTGACACTGATGTTTTCCCATTTGTCCCAGTTACAGCAACTATATTTTTTGGTTTTTTTTGGTAGAATTTAGATGAAATTTCAGCAAGTTTACTTCTTGGATCAGTTACTTTAATTAAAATGATATTTGAATATTTTTTTTTAATTGACCCTGAATAAAGTATAACTTTCGCACCTTTAGAAATTGCATCTTTTATAAAACTATTTCCGTCTAATTTATTTCCTTTAACAGAAATAAAGAGATCGCCTTTTTTGACTTTCCTGCTATCTGATGAAATACCCCTAACTCTTTCATTAGCAATTTTTGGATCAAGGTTATTAATCAGATTTTTTAACAACATGGTTGTCATAAAAATCGTTTTTATTTATGGCTAAAATAGGACCAATTTTTTTTATAATTTTGCCAGCTATGTAGGCCGAATTCCAACCAGACTCATTCCTGCTTATACCTGAAATTTTATTTCCTCTATAATCATAGATAAGCTTAGGTGCTGGTTTTGGTTCATCTATTAATACTAACAATAAAAATTTAGGTTTGTTTGTTGGAAAAACAGAGATAAATGAAGTTAATTTATTATTAGTATATTTACCGTTTATATTTTTATTCGCTGTTCCAGTTTTACCTCCTACGTAATAGCCATCAACTTCCGCCAATGATGCAGTGCCTGCGTGATTGGTTACTACCTCTCTTAAAATACTGTTAATATTTTTACTCGTTTTAGAACTAACAATTCTTGCTTTGTTATCAAATAAATCTTTTTTTTTCAGTAACGTTGGATTTACTATAAATCCACCATTTGAAATTGACGCATATGCAGAAGCCGCTTGTAACGGGGTAGTAGTTATTCCATGACCATAAGATACTGTTTCTAATTTACATTTGTTCCACAAAAAGTTTAATGGTTTTCCAACCTCGTGTAATTCCAAATTAATTGTGTTTAATAAATTAAGGTTTTCTAAAAATTTTTTAAGCTTATTTTCACCAATACTCCTAGCAACTTTTATTGTGCCAATATTTGATGATCTTATTAAAATTTCTCTTAAACTTAAAGTGTTTGGCATTTCATCATGTTCTTTAATTGTAAATTTAGAACATTGAATCTTGTCAGGAATATTTTTTATTAAAGTATTTGGAGAAAATAAATTATCCTCAAGAGCTAATGCTATTGTGAACGTTTTAAAAATTGAACCTAGTTCAAAAACACCTTTAGTTATTTTATTAGTGAAACTTTTGTCTTTAATATCTTTACGCATATTAAGATTATAGTCCGGTAAAGAGATCAATGATAATATCTCACCTGAATTTACATCCATCAATAAACTTGCAGCTCCTTTTGCGTTAAAAACCGAGATAGATTTTAAAAGTTCAGCCCTTATTAAATATTGCAAATTTGTATCGAGAGATAACTGGATTGATGGTGAATTATTTAGTTTTAGATCTTTGTCAAAATATTTTTCTACACCAGAAATACCGTTATTGTCTGAATCAATTTGACCAATTACATGACTAAATAGGTTTTTATGCGGATAAATCCTTGTTTGAGACATCTCAAAAAGTAAACCTTTTTCTCCCAGAGACCACAATTTATTTTTTTCATCTAAGGTGAGGTTTTTTTTAATATAAAAATAACTATTTTTATCTAATTTTTTTTTTATTTTTATATAATCAAGACTAGGGTCAATTAATTTAAGTTTGATTAAAAATTTTTTTTTATCTT
>CACLSS010000018.1 GCA_902609645.1 uncultured Pelagibacteraceae bacterium
GTGGTCACTCTCAGTATTTAATTGTAAACGGCGTAAATAATTATAAACAAATTGGTACCACAATTGATGACGCTGTCGGTGAAGCTTTTGATAAAACTGCAAAAATCCTGAATCTAGGATATCCTGGTGGACCTAACGTTGAAAAATTTTCCAAATTAGGGATAAAAGATAGTTTTATTTTACCCCAGCCAATTATAAACAGAGCAGGATGTAATTTATCCCTGGCTGGTCTGAAAACCGATGTGCTAAGGAAGTCAAAAAACTTAAAATCAAACAAAGAAAGATATAACTTAGCTGCATCGTTTCAAGAAACTGTAAATAAAATTTTGAAGAAAAAAACAGAGGTAGCAATGAATCAATTTAGAAATGAAATTAACGGTAAATCTTTAAAATATTTTGTAGTTGCGGGTGGAGTAGCTTCTAACGAAACAATTAGAAAAGGTTTAAAAGAAGTTTCATTAAAAATGAATTTTAAACCAATTTTTCCTTCTAAAGAGTTTTGCGGTGATAACGCTGCTATGATTGCATGGGCCGGCATTCAAAGATATAAAAAGAAGTTATTCAATAAGAAAAATGAGACGGTAAAGTCTAGATGGCCTCTAGATGTTAAAGCACCTTTTTTAAAAGGTCCAGGCTTAAAATTTTAATGAATTATTGGTTATTAAAATCAGAACCTGATGTTTGGTCAATTGAACAACAAAGAGATGCTGGGAATGAGGGTGTAGCTTGGGATGGTGTAAGAAATTATCAAGCTGCAAATAATTTAAGATCTATGAAACCAGGAGATCTTTGCTTTTTCTATCATTCTAATATTGGCAAAGAAATTGTCGGAATAGTAAAAGTTATCAAAGAAGCTTTTCCAGATAAAACTGATAAGAAAAAAAAGTTTGTTGCTGTTCAAGTCAGGTTTATACAAAAATTGAAATCTCCTGTTTCTTTGGTAAAAATTAAAAAAACTAAGGCTATTTCTCATTTACCGCTAATTAAACAAAGCCGATTATCGGTGATGCCTATAGACTATAAAAGCTGGAAAATTATTTGCAAGATGGGTAAAATAATTTAAATATTACATTTTAAGGATATATGGCAAAAAGAAGTAAAAAGAAAAAAAGAAAATCAAAATCTAGGAAAAAGAAAAGCTTTAAAAGAAAAAAGAAAAAAATTCTTAGAAAAAAGAAAAAGAAAATTTCATCGAGAAAGAAGGGCTCAAAGCAAATAGAAGACTCTGATGGGAATATAGTCTTTAAAGTGCCTCCTACTTGGGAAACACAGGCCTATGTTAATCAATCCCAATATTCAAAAAAATATAAATTATCGTTAAAAGATAACGAAGGCTTCTGGGCAAAAGAAGGTAAAAGAATTTCCTGGATGAAACCATATACTAAAATTAAAGATGTAAAGTACAGCAAAGACGATGTTAGTATTAAATGGTATTACGATGGTACATTAAACGCATCAACGAATTGTATTGATAGACATTTAGAGAAAAAAGGAAATAAAACTGCAATTATATGGGTTGGTGATGACCCAAGTGATTCCAAAAAAATATCTTATAAAGAACTTCATAAAAATGTTTGCAAAGCAGCAAATGGATTAAAAAGTATAGGGATTCAAAAAGGAGACAGGGTAACCATTTACCTTACTATGATACCTGAGCTTGCTTACACTATGTTAGCATGTGCTAGGATCGGTGCTGTTCACTCAATAATATTTGGTGGATTTTCTCCAGACTCAATTGCTACAAGAATTAATGATTGCGAGTCAGATTACGTAATTACAGCAGATGAAGGAGTAAGAGGTGGAAAAATAATTCCACTAAAGAAAATTGCTGATGAAGCCATGATGCAATGTCCAAATGTAAAAAAATGTGTAGTTGTTAAAAGGACTGGTAATACAGTTGATTGGAATGACGATCGAGATATTTCTTACGATGATATTATAAAAGATGTTCCCGATAAATGTTTAGCAGAAGAGATGAACGCAGAGGATCCACTATTTATTCTTTATACTTCAGGATCGACCGGCAAACCAAAAGGTGTTTTACATACTACTGGTGGTTATATGGTTTATACTTCAATGACGCATCAGTATATTTTTGATTACAAAAATAAAGATATATATTGGTGTACTGCGGACATCGGTTGGGTGACCGGTCACAGCTATATTATTTATGGACCTTTGGCTAACGGTGCTACTACTATTATGTTTGAGGGTGTGCCTAATTACCCTGATAATTCAAGATGGTGGCAAATAGTTGATAAATACAAAGTCAATATTTTTTATACAGCTCCAACAGCAATTCGTGCACTGATGCGTGAAGGAGATGGCCCAGTCAAAAAAACTAGTCGAAAATCACTTAAACTTCTTGGAACAGTTGGAGAGCCTATAAATCCTGAGGCATGGATGTGGTATTATAAAACAGTCGGTGAAAAAAAATGTCCAATTGTAGATACTTGGTGGCAAACCGAAACTGGTGGAATTTTAATTGCTCCACAGCCTGGTGCTATAAATTTAAAACCTGGGTCAGCAACTAAACCTTTTTATGGTATCAAACCAGCAATAGTAGATGAATCAGGAAAAGTTTTAAAAGGAGCATGTAAAGGGAGGCTTTGCATGACACAATCTTGGCCTGGACAAATGAGAACAGTTTATGGTGACCACAAACGATTTATAGATACATATTTCTCTCAATTCGACGGTAAATATTTTACCGGGGATGGATGTAGAAGAGACAAAGATGGATATTATTGGATTACTGGAAGAGTAGACGATGTTATAATTGTTTCAGGCCACAATCTAGGCACTGCCGAAATAGAAAGCGCATTCGTAGCCCATAATAAAGTTGCTGAAGCTGCCGTAGTTGGTTTTCCTCACGAAATAAAAGGTAATGGTCTTTATTGTTATATAACTTTGAATGCAGGTGAAAGTCCGAATGGGGATTTAGAAAGAGAACTCAAGCTTTGGGTTAGAAAGCAGATTGGTCCAATTGCAACACCAGATTATATTCAGTTTGCTCCAGGATTACCTAAAACAAGATCAGGAAAAATTATGAGACGTATATTAAGAAAAATTGCTGCTAACGAACATCACGATCTTGGTGATACAACAACCTTGGCAGACCCGTCAGTAGTAGACTCTTTAATTGAAAATAGAAAAGAAAAGTAAAATTAATTAGACTCAAAATTGTTTGCTAATTTTTTAAAATCTTTTTGTATGTTATTCCATTTTAAAATCATAGAATTAAGAACTATTTGTTTGTCTAGTTTTTTTAACTCATCAGCAACAGGAGCCCAATTATATAATGCGCGGCTGCTCTTCTCAAAAGGATTGTTTATATAATAAGTTTCCCAATTTACTTCAGAAAATCTTAAATTAAATTCCTTTGTTGAATTATTATAAGCCTCAATATCCATTCCACCTGCTTTTTCGGTGTTCAAAATTTCAAAAAATATTTGATTTGCTTGATCTGTTTTTAAAAATTTTTTTTCTTTATATAAAAAAGAAAAACAAAAAAAAGTGCAATCAATTAATGAAATTCCATAAATTTGCCATTTAGCAATATTAATTGATCTTAAAAAATCTTTATCCTCAAACATAATTACATGTTTTGCTCCCATCCTGGTCTTTAGATAACCATACAACGTCATTTGCGTTACTTGGGCTGATTGCTCTTGAATAAAGGTTTTTACCTGATCAATCGTTTTGATTTGTCTATATTTTGAGAATATCCTTTTGATAGGAAATAGGTATTTTTCAAAGTCTTTAAGATTCAATTTCACGTTGTATATTCAAAATATCAGACTATTTTCCTTTGTAAAAGGGTATCATTTCAGGTTTTTTAGGCCATTTTTTGTCTTTTAATTAACGTCGTTTTAAGTATGCTTCGCCAAATACTCTTAACAAAAAAAGGGAGGAAAGACATGTCAAACAAAGAATCACATTGGCAAAAGACCAAAAACCATATGTTTGTAACATTGGCTATTTGGTTCTTTTTCTCAATAGTAATATTTATGTTCGGTGAGTCGGTGAATCAAGGATCGTTTCTTGGCTACCCACTAGCTTACTATATGTCAGCACAAGGATCACTTGCTGCTTTCGTAATTTTAATCTTTTGGTTTGCTAACAAACAGGAGAAAATCGACGACGAACACGGATATGGCGGTGAAAGGGAGGATGACTAATGTTTAAAGGTGGTTTTATATCAAACCTTCCCAAGATCTACGGTTTGTACACTGGAGGTTTCCTAGTATTCATCTTATTGATGGCAGTACTAGAATCAGCTGGTGTTAGCGCAGCAAGCATAGGAATTATGTTTGTAGCCTTTACAGTGCTAATATACGCACTGATCGGTTACTTATCTAGAACTATTCAAGTTGACGCTTACTACGTAGCGGGAAGACAAGTACCAACAGTATTTAATGGAATGGCGACAGCAGCCGACTGGATGTCAGGTGCATCGTTCGTTGCAATGGCTGGAGGTATTTACTTTGGTGGCTATACTTACATGGCATTCTTAGTTGGATGGACTGGTGGATACGTATTAGTATCGACTCTTCTAGCACCATATTTAAGAAAATTTGGTTGTTATACTGTACCGGACTTTATTGGAACTAGATACGGCGGAAATCTACCAAGATTTTGCGCAACTTTAGTTTTAGTATTAGCTTCATTCACTTACGTGACGGCACAAATTAATGCTACTGGAACAATTGCTTCAAGAGCTTTACAAATTCCATTTGAACTTGGAGTTTGGGTTGGTCTAATTAGTATTTTAATGTGCTCAATGTTAGGTGGTATGAGAGCTGTTACTTGGACACAAGTAGCCCAGTACATAGTACTTATAACAGCATACTTGATACCAGTATTCTGGATGGGAAGTAAATTAGGTAATCCATTCCCACACTTTATGCTTGGTGATGAAGTACAACGTTTAGCTGACCTAGAGGCTCAGTTCGGGTTAACTAAGAACACAGGGGCTGCAATTAAAGAAGCCGGTGTTCCTGGTGGATTAAAATATATTTCTAATCCTCACTCTGCTGTACCTGCGGGTGGAATGGCTGTATGGAAATACTTATCGCTTGCGATCTGTATGATGGTTGGAACTGCATCGTTACCTCATATTTTAATGAGATACTTTACAACTCCTTCTGTTAAATCAGCGAGAAAATCAGTGGCTTGGTCACTGTTCTTTATATTCTTGCTTTATTTCTCTGCGCCTATGCTAGCAACACTATCTAAACTTCAGTTAATGGATCCAAACTTGCCTACTGCGATCATTGGTAAATCGATCTCAGAGGTTCAAAGTATACAATGGGTTCAAAACTGGTCTGCAGTAAAACAAGTATTTATTGCTGACTTCAACGGTGATGGAATATTACAGTTGAACGAATGGTTTATGAGAGGTGACGTAGTAGTATTAGCGACTCCTGAAGTTGCTGGTTTACCTTACGTTATTTCTGGATTAGTTGCTGCAGGTGGTATGGCTGCTGCCATGTCAACTGCCGATGGATTAGTTTTAGCGATATCAAACTGTTTATCACATGATATCTACTACAAAATAATCGATCCGAAAGCTGACGTTAGAAAAAGGCTAATTGTTGCGCGTGTACTTCTAGTAGTGATAGGTGCTCTTGCTGCTTATATCTCTTCAATGAGATTAACAAGCATTCTAGGAGCAGTAGCTTGGGCATTCGACTTTGCGATGTCAGGCTTATTCTTCCCACTTGTACTTGGTGTATGGTGGAAGAGAGCTACTAAAGAAGGTGCAGTTGCAGGAATACTTGGAGGTCTAATCTCTGGTACAGCATACTTAATTTATGTTGGACCTAAGTTTATGGCTAACACTCCATGGCTTGGAATTGACCACTTAAGATTTGGTATTATAGGAGCATCAGTAAGCTTAGTTGCAATGGTTTTAGTAAGCTTAATGACTAAAGAGCCTAGCAGTGCCGTTCAGAAGATGGTTGATGACGTTAGAGTACCAAGCGGAAGAACTATTCTTGGAAAACAACACTAAATAAAATTGTTTTATTATAAAAGGGGCGACTTGTTCGCCCCTTTTTTTTTCTTTAAGGAAATATTTTCACGTGCTAACTTAGATTATGCCACTTTGGATTTTAGTAATAGATTATATACTTGGAATAATTATGTGGACCTTGATTGGTAGATCCGCAATGAATATTTTTCAAAGAGAAGATTCCAATTTTTTCTTTATGAAAGCTTTTGTAAAATTTACAAATCCAATTATTAAGCTATTTCGTTTCATTACTCCAAGTTTTATAATACCACTTTTTGTTCCATTATACGTTGCATGGTTTTTTTACATGTTCCGGTTTTACGCAATGCCCTATATCCTGGGTTATGACGTTATGGGTATGCTATCTTTTCCATTAGAAAGCGATATAGCAAAAGAAATTTATCGTTTATTTAATAGATAATTTAAATAAAATTGTCTAAAAACTTACTTTAAAAATAATAAAATATGCCTGGAAAAATTTATTCACTTATAATTTTTTTAACTCTTTTTTGGATTTACTGTCTTTACGTAGGATTTAAAAATTATAAAAAAACATTTACGCCGGTAGACTTTTTCATTTATGGAAGAAATATACCTTCATGGGTTTATGTAACAGTAGCTACAGGTACTATTTTTTCTTGTTGGATTTTTTTTGTTCAACCTAGTTTAATGTTATTGAATGGTTTTCCTTTTGCATCAACATCTCTTTCTGTAGTAGGTGTCTCATTAGTTGGTTTACTTTTTTTGAAAAAACAATGGATGCTATCAAAAAAGTTTGGCTTTGTAACACCTGCTGAAATGTTTTCAGCTTATTTTAAAAGTGATTTAATTAGAATTCTAATCGTTATTATAGGTGTTGGGTTTGCTGTTCCATTTATTGCAATGCAACTCTCTTTGGCTGGCATAATGTTGAGTATACTCTCTGACAATATGATAGGTTCAGGTTCAGCATCCTTGCTACTAGGTAGTATTATTGTAGTTTATTTAAGTTTAAGTGGTATCAGGTCTTTAATTTTTATCGATACTTTGAATTTTCTCTTAACGATATTTGGGATAATTGCTTTAGGCTTCGTTGTCTATGATCTTGTTGGTGGATGGAATTTATTAAATGAAAGTTTATCTAGGATATCCAATATTAAAGAAAGTTTATTCAACATTAAAGAAAGCTACAACGCTTACCTTACTGTACCAGGAACAGTTAAGATGGTAGAGATTTTAGATAGTGATTTAAATTATGGAGGAATATGGACAAGTTCAATGATTTTAACTTTTGTGTTAGCTATTTCAGGTATAATTATTTCACCTAGTTTTTCAATGTTGGTCTTTTCAAGTAGAGAAGTAAAATCAATTGGAACTCAGCATGTTTGGTTTTCCTCTTTTTTAGTAGGATTTATTTTAATTTTTTTTACATCAGCCATTGGAATTGGTTCGATTTTCTTAGGTTCGAATGAAGTTATTAACCAAACTGGTAATAATATTTCGAATGTTCTTCCAGATAATATATCACCGGATAATCTTGGTGGTCTCGTTCCACATATTATTAATGTTATAGGAGAATACTCACCATTATTTTTTGGATTACTACTAATTTGTGGAATAGCTTCCGTACAATCTGCAAGTATGATTTATATTAGTACGAGCGCTCTCTTGACAAGGGATGTGCTGAAGAAATTCTTTATTCAAAATATGAACAATAATGAACAAATTTTTTCTTTTAGAATAATATTGATGGTATTATTTATTTTTTCATTAATTTTATCAATTCAAAGTCCGAATTCAGTTTTTGATTTAGGTAGTTTTGCCTTAAGTATTGCGTGTCAAATGTTTGTTCCTTTACTTGCAATATGCTACTTCCCTTGGTTAACAAAAAATGGGGTGGCCTTTGGAATTGTTATAGGAATAATTACAGTTTTATTTACTGAACAGATTGGCCAAATAATGTTTGGAAATTTAGTAAATTGGGAAAAGTGGCCCCTAACTATCCACTCAGCTTTTTGGGGAATTTTATTCAACCTTATTTCAGCAGTTATAATTTCTTTTATTACTCAAGATACAAAAGAAAATAATCACAAAAGTAAAATTCACGAATTCTTTAATGATCATAGAAACTTATCAATGAGTAGAAGAAGTCTCAAACCAAGTGCATGGATAGTTACTGTAGCTTGGATATTTTTTTCAATAGGCCCTGGTTTATTGATGGGAAATCAAATGTTTGGAAATCCAAATAATGTCGAAAGCTGGTCATTTGGAATGCCTTCTATTTGGGTATGGCAAATTATTTTCTGGTTGCTTGGCGTGGTTTTAGTGTGGTTTTTAGCTTTTAAAATGGAGATGTCTACTCCATCTGACAAAACAATTATTTCTCAATCTGAAGATGTTGGTGGTAGAAGTTAAAAGGTTAAAAATTTTTTTGACATAAAAAAAATTAAAACTATAACTAAATAATAATGAGTGGAACAATCAAAATTTCCCCATCTATTTTGTCTGCTGATTTTAGTAAATTAGGTGAAGAAATAATTTCATTAGATAAAGCAGGAGCTGACTATATTCATGTTGATGTTATGGACGGACATTTTGTACCTAATTTAACCATTGGTCCAGAGGTTGTAAAAAAATTAAGACAATTTACAAAAAAAACTTTTGATGTTCATCTTATGATATCTCCAGTTGATAACTATATAAAACAATTTTCAGAAGCTGGGTCGGACATAATTACTTTTCATCCGGAAGCTACAGATAATACATCTCACACAATTGGTTTAATTAAGAAATATAAAAAGAAAGTTGGAATTTCTTTAAAACCTAAATCAGATATAAGCTTAATAGAAAAACACTTAAACGAAATTGATTTAATCTTAATAATGAGTGTCGAACCAGGTTTTGGAGGACAAAAGTTTATGCCTGAGGTGCTTAATAAAGTAAAAAAATTGAGAAAAATCATATCAGAAAAAAAACTAAGTATTGATATTGAAATTGATGGCGGTATTAATTTTAAAAATTCAAAACAAGTAAAAGATGCAGGCGCTAATATATTAGTTTCAGGTTCTACTATTTTTAATGAAAATAATGGAGACTTAAAAAAAAATATTGGGCTACTACGCTCTGCTTAATAAATGTTAGATCTTAAAAGTATCTATCTTTTCTTCCTATCTTTAAAAAAGATTACAATAAAAAAAATAAGAGGATTTTTTTTTTCTACTCCATTTTATAACAAGAGGTTAGTAACACAAATTCCATCAAGATTTTTTTTCTACCCTAATCCATATCTTTTATCTCCATTTTTAAATCACAAAGAGTCTCTTTTAAAAATCTCAAAATTTGAAGCTAATTATTTTTGGAATAATTCAAAAAGCAAAAGCGATATCAAAAATTTACATAGTTTTTTATGGCTAAATCTTATTGATAGAAAAAATGACAAAGAATCTATGAAGAAAATTATTAGTGACTGGATAAAAAATTATGGGAATTACAAAAAAGAGATTTGGGATGAAAATATCTTGAGTAAAAGAATTGTTGCTTGGATTTCTAATGCAGATTTATTTTTAGATAAAAAGGAGGATAAATTCCTTAAGTTTTTTACAATTTATTTAATAAAGCAAATTAATTTTATAAAGAGAAACCTAAATATTGTTTCTTACGATACCACTAAGATATCATGCTTAGCCTCAATTATATTATCTGGCTTAGTTTTTAAAGAATATTACCCAAATTATAATTTTGGGATGAAGGAATTAAAAAAAATCATTATTAATTTTTTTGACAAAGATGGTTTTCCAAAAAATAGAAACTCTGAACATCTGATACTATTTTTACAATATTTTATTATAATAAAAGAGTGGATAAAAAATGGGCAGGAATCAGTTCCTGATTATTTAAATGATATTATTGATAAAAATATAATTTGTTTGAATTCACTAAAAAATGAAACTAAAAATTTGCCCCTTTTTAATGGAACTACAGAAAAAAATTTGGATAATTTTTTTTTATATTTATCTAAATTAAATTATATTTTTGATAAAAAACTAAAACTTGTTGGTCAGATTCAAATTGTAAAAGATAAAAAAAATACACTCTATTTTGACTCTGGTGAACCTCCAATATATGAGTATTCAAAAGATTACCAGTCAGGACCATTGTCTTTCGAATTTTTTTACGAAAATAATAAGATAATAACCAATTGTGGATACGGAAGAAAAATATCAAAAAAGACACAGCTTATCAGTAAATTTACATCCGCGCAGTCCACTTTATGTTTAGATGACACTTCTGTGGTTAAGTTTCAAAGAAATAATTTAATAAATAAAACTTTTGGATCAACTATAAGTGATGGCTTTAAAATTTCTGAGTCCGTGCGAGAAGAAAATAAAAATGATATATATATTGCAGCAACTCACAATGCTTACTTAAGTAGATATGGTTATTTACATAAAAGAGAAATTAAGATTTTAAAAAAAAGTGGTGTTGTTAATGGTATAGACACCCTTATTAAAAAAAAAAATGTTCCTCAAGGATTAGAATTCAGTATAAGATTTCATATATATCCAGGTATATCCGCTATCAAAACTTTAAGTGGGCAAAGTATTCTTTTACAAGTAAATCAAAAAAAATCTTGGATACTTATTTCTAATAGCCACAATCTAGAAATTGAAAAAGGATTATTTATGGGTAGAAATAGGTTAGTAAATAATGACTGTGCAGTGATTTATGGTAATACAAATCAACAAGATACATGTATAAAATGGGAACTTAAAAGATCAATTTAAAAAATTATGAAAAGAAAAATTAAAAATGCTTTAATTTCAGTTTCTGACAAGAACGATTTAGAGAAAATATTATTAATTTTAAAAAAAAACAGAGTTAATATTATAAGCTCTGGAGGGACGTACAAAAAGATTATTAATCTTGGATTTGATTGTGCAGAAGTTTCAAAATTTACAAAATTTAAGGAAATGCTTGATGGAAGAGTAAAAACTCTTCACCCTAAAATTCATGCAGGAATTTTAAGTAATAGGTCAAATAAAAAACATCAAGTTCAGATGAATAAAAATAAATTTAAAAATATAGATTTAATTATTGTGAACTTTTATCCATTCCAAGAAACTGTTATTAAAAATAAAAATAAAAATAGCATAATTGAAAACATTGATATTGGGGGACCTACAATGGTTAGAGCTGCAGCTAAAAATTTTAGGGATGTAACAATAATTACTGATAAAAACGATTATGGGTCATTAATAAATCAATTGAACAAAAACAAAGGCTCTACTAGTTTAAATTTTAGAGAATATATGGCTAGTAAAGCTTTTGGCCTGACTGCTTATTACGACTCTATTGTTGCAAACTGGTTTAATAAAGAACTTAATATAAATTTTCCAGATAAAATAACAATCCCAGGAAAAAAATTAGCTCAATTGAGATACGGTGAAAATCCACATCAAAGAAGTAGTATTTATTTAAACAAAGTAAATGATAAAGAAACTGGTTTGAGAAAAATATCAGGCAAGAATTTAAGTTATAATAATTATAATGATATATTTTCAGGCCTAGAAATTTTAGGATCGTTAAATAAAACAGGTACAGTTATTATTAAACATGCTAATCCCTCCGGGGTATCAATGGATACTTCGCCACTTAAATCACTTAAAAATGCTCTGTCATGCGACCCAGTGAGTGCATTTGGGGGAATAGTAGCATGCAATTTTAATATAAATAAAAAAATTGCAGAAGAGATTTCTAAAACATTTTTTGAGGTCGTTTTAGCTAAAAAGTTTGATAAAGAAGCACTAAAAATTTTACTATCAAGAAAAAAATTAATTTTGATCGATATCTCAAAATTTAAATTAACTTCTGATAATCAAATAAAAAATTTTGATAATTCTTTCTTAATTCAAGATAAAAATCATGAGATTTTCAATTATAAGAAACTAAAATTTGTTACAAAATTAAAACCCTCTAAAAGAGAATTAAAATACGCCGAATTTGCTATGAATGTGTGTAAATTTGTTAAGTCAAATTCAATTGTTGTTACCAAAGATTTTTCTACAATAGGTATTGGAGCTGGGCAGCCGAGTAGAGTAGATAGTTGTAAAATTGCAGTGGAAAAGGCTAGAACTTTTCAGCCAAAAAAATTAAGAAATTCTGTAGCAGCGTCAGATGCTTTTTTCCCTTTCCCTGATGGTATAAAAAAATTAATTAAATCTGGTGTCAAATTAATAATTCAGCCTGGAGGTTCAATTAGAGACAAGGAGTCAATTCTTGTTGCCGACAAAGCAAAAGTAAAAATGGTTTTTACTGGAACAAGACACTTCAATCATTAAGAAATTCTATCTACTTTAGCTGCTAACACGAAGTCACTTTCATGCAAACCTTTAATCGCATGAGTGAAAATCTTTATTTTAGCATAGCCCCAGCCAAACCAGATATCTGGATGATGTCCCTCTGTTTCTGCAATCTGACCTACTTTATTTACAAAGTTTTGACTTTCCAGAAAATTTTTAAATTTAAACTCTTTGATTAAGTAATAAGTTTTATTATCGTCAGCCTTTACATCCCATCCATCTACTTTTTTAAGATATTTGTGAATTTCATTAGTATCAAAACTTGGGATACCTCCCTCACAAGGAATACATTTTTTGTCTGCTAAATCTGTCATAATTATCAGTATGGAGCGGGAGAAGGGAATTGAACCCTCGGCCTAAACGTTGGCAACGTTTCGCTCTACCACTGAGCTACTCCCGCACCTTAAACATTATATTACAATAATTTTCTCCGGGTCAATGAACTAATTTGGCTTATTCATTGAGATGAAAAAATCTGCGTTATTTTTTGTGTTTTTAAGCTTAGATATTAGAAATTCTATACCATCCATTGTACCCATTGGGCTAATTATTCTTCTAAGCACATTCATTTTAGTGAGATCCTCTTTTTTGAATAACAACTCTTCTCTTCTCGTTCCTGATCTTGTGATGTCTAATGCTGGGTAAATTCTTTTGTCAGCAACTTTTCTATCTAGTATAAGCTCTGAGTTACCTGTGCCTTTAAATTCTTCAAATATAACTTCATCCATTCTACTACCAGTATCAACCAAAGCTGTTGAAATGATTGTTAACGAACCACCTTGCTCCACATTTCTGGCTGCACCAAAAAATCTTTTTGGTCTTTGCAGAGCGTTTGCATCAACACCACCAGTTAAAACTTTACCAGAACTTGGGACCACAGCATTGTAGGCTCTTCCTAATCTCGTAATCGAATCTAAAAGGATAACGACATCTTTTTTATGCTCCACTAATCTTTTGGCTTTTTCTATCACCATTTCAGCTACCGCAACATGCCTCGAGGCTGGTTCATCAAATGTAGAACTAATAACTTCGCCTTTTACTGTTCTTTGCATATCTGTGACCTCTTCGGGTCTTTCATCGATTAGCAATACCATTAAATAACATTCGGGATGATTAGCTGCTAAAGAATGGGCTATATTTTGTAAAATTATAGTCTTTCCTGCTTTTGGAGGCGAAATAATCAATGACCTTTGTCCTTTACCGATTGGACTAACAAGATCTATAAGTCTTGCGGTTTGGTCTGGTTTTTTTTCTGCTACATTTTTTTCGACTTCCATTTTTAGTTGTTGATTAGGATAAAGAGGTGTGAGGTTATCAAATGCAATTTTGTTACGTCCCTTGTCTGGGTCTTCAAAATTTATCTGATTTACTTTTAACAAGGCAAAATATCTTTCTGCGTCTTTTGGTGCTCTGATTTCACCTTCAACGGAGTCTCCCGTTCTAAGACCAAATCTTCTTATTTGACTAGGGCTTACATAAATATCATCTGGGCCAGGTAGATAGTTTGACTCTATAGCTCTTAGAAAACCAAAACCATCCTGTAATACCTCTAGGACACCCCCTCCTGTAATTTGTTCATTTTTGTCAGCGAGCTTTTTTAGAATAGAAAACAAAATCTCTTGTTTTCTCAAGGTGCTTGGATTTTCAATACCGAGCTTCTCAGCTTGAGAAATAAGCTCTGAAGGCGTTTTCTTTTTTAGTTCTTGTAAGTTCATAGTGATTGTTGTTTTAAGGTAAGTAATATTAATATAGTTAATTAAATAATTTTTTCAAGTCTAAATAGGCTTAAAAACCACTAAAAATATAATAATTATTAGTAAGATTGTAGGAACTTCATTAATTATTCTGAAAAATTTAGGGGAATACTCATTTTTATCAAAGCTGAAATTTTTCAAACAATTAAATAAAAAAAAGTGATAAAACGTAAGTGACAATACAAGCAACGTTTTAGCTATTAACCAAAACTCTCCAAAAGACTGCAGGCCTATTGAATTAATTAGTATTAAACCAAATAGCCACGACAGAATCATGGCTGGGTTCATTATATAAACGAATAATCTTCTTTCCATAATCTTAAAAGTGTTTTTCACTTCGTCACTTTTGCTTTCCGAATGATAAACAAAGATTCTTGGCAAATATAACAAACCTGCCATCCAAGATATAATAGCAACTAAATGTAAAGATTTAAAAAGTAAATAAAAATTCATTCTAGATAAATTTTTCGGCTAAATGCTGTAGCAAAGCTATATGATCGTCATTGTCGTTTAAACAAGGCACAACATCAAAGTTTTTCCCACCATTTTTTATAAAGCTTTCTTTGCCTTGGATGGAAATTTCTTCTAAAGTTTCAACACAATCCGATGAAAACCCAGGACAAATTACCAATATATTTTTTTTTCCCTCTTTTGGTAAATTTTCTAATGTTTTATCGGTATATGGTTGAAGCCACTCTTGAGGACCAAATCTTGATTGAAATGTAGTTTTTATTGGAATTTTATTAAATTTTTCGGATAGCAACCTTGAAGTTTTTTGACAATAGCAATGATAAGGATCTCCTTTGCTAAAATATTTTTTTGGTATGCCGTGGTACGATGCTACAACAAGGTCTGGTTCCCAACCTAATTCTGATATTTTTTTTTCAAGACTATTTTTTAAAGAATTAATATATAAAGGCTCAGACTCATAATGTGGTATAATTTGCAAACTTGGCTGCCATCTCATTCCCATGAGAGTTTTGTAAACTTCGTCGCAAACTGTAGCTGTTGTGGCTGCGGCATACTGGGGATACAAAGGCAAAACTATAATATTCTCACATCCAGATTTTTGTAAACTTTTCAACTTACTTTTAATACTAGGGTTACCGTATCTCATAGCAAAGTCTATAATGAGATTTTCGTTTCCCATTTTTTCTGATAATTTTTTTGTTTGCATGATTGTGTAATATCTAAGCGGCGACATATTTTCTTTTTGCATCCAGATTTCTTTATATGCTTTTGCAGTTTTAGATGGTCTTAGGTTTAAAATAAATAAATTTAGTATTATTTGCCATAAGACCGGGTTAACTTCTATAACTCTTCGGTCGGATAAAAATTCTTTTAAATATTTTCTTATATCAAACCAATTAGTTGAGTCTGGCGTTCCAAGATTGACTAATAACAATCCTGTTTTTCCAAATTTTAGTGCCGGGTGATCTGAATTCATTTATAATCTCTCACCAAATTAGTAACAAATTTTATTTTTTCTGGATTTGTTTCAGGTAAAACACCGTGGCCTAAATTAAAAACGTACGGTTGATCACGGAATATA
>CACLSS010000019.1 GCA_902609645.1 uncultured Pelagibacteraceae bacterium
AATTTTCAGAATTAATTAGTGTTTGACATCAATAAAGAAAGAAATAAAGTTTAAATAATAAACGAATCATTAAGATTTGTTTTAAAAAAAGGGAGATATAATGGCTAAAAGACGTAAAAAAGCTAAAAAGAAAAAAAAGAAGGCTAAAAAAAGAAGAAGAAGAAGATAAATAGTTTTCTATAAAAACGCCCTTTCCAAATCTCACGGAAGGGGCGTTTTTTTTATTGTTCTAATTCTAAATTTTGAACTCTTCCTAGGGCTTTATCCATTTTCTTTTTAGTATCTTCAGCAGAAATTTTAAGCACGACCTCAAATTCACTTTGTAATCTATCGTAAGCTTGTTCAAAAAGCTGCCTTTCACTGTAAGATTGGTCAGCTAATGTGTTTGATGTTTTGTTTAGATCTTTTACAACTTCCGCAAGTTCATAAATTTTACCTGAATTAATTTTCTGCTCGTATTCCTGTGCTCTTCTACTCCACATGGTTCTTTTGATTTTTGGTTTTGTTTTTAAAATTGAAACACACTTATTAATTTGATTAATCGAAGATATTGGTCTTAAGTGGCTTTGTTGATTAATAGGTATAGTGAGAGTAAGTTTATCCCTTTCAATTAAAATCTTATAAAAATTTATTCCGATTTCGCCTATTGTAGCTTTTTCGACAGATATAATTTTACCTACACCATGTTTTGGGTATACAACAAAATCGTTAATATTGTATTCTTTCTTTTCAGTAGCCTGCTTCTTAATTTTTTTTATTTCAATTTTTTGATCAGCTAAATTTACTTTTTTTGGTAAAGGTACTTTTTTTATGTTTTTAGATTTAATTGGTTTTAACTTGGATTTTTTTTTCTTTTTTGGCAAAATTACCCTCCTGGTTTTTCTGAAAAATACTTATCTAGTTTATTTTTAACTTTCCTAAAGTCATCAGCGTCTTTTGGCGGATCCTTTTTTTTAGAAATATTTGGCCATAATTTAGAATATTTTTCATTTATCTCAAGCCATTTTTGTTTATCATTTTCTTCGTAATTTACGTCAGCAACTATAGCATCTACAGGGCACTCGGGTTCGCAAACTCCACAATCGATACACTCTTCTGGATTTATCACGAGCATATTTTCGCCTTCATAAAAACAGTCAACTGGACAAACATCAACGCAGTCCATCAACTTACATTTTATACATTCATCTTTAACTATGTACGTCATTTTTATTCTTTCTTATAATATCTAATTTAATTTCTCCACTTAATTTATCTGGCAAATATAGCAAGCCACAAATTCGTCTCATTAAATTGCTCTCATAAACATCTGATTTATTATCAGATAAAATTATCTTCCACAAAAATTCCAAAACTCTTCTTTTTGTATTTAAATCCATCTTTTTAACTTTTTGGGTAAATTCTAAAATTTGATTTGAATTTTTTTCATATTGTTCAGCTTGATCAACAAGACCACTAATTTGCTCTTTATCTAATTTTTTATTTGAGCTCATCTCAACAAAACTAATAATCAATTTTTTCTATTTTTCGGAATAATTTTCATCTATCTTTGCAGCGTGAATTAATAAAGCTACAATTTTTATTAAATCCTCATTTTCACTTTGAGCTTTTTCACTATTTTTATTTTTTATTAAATTAAAGATCATTTTACATTAAGTGCTTGTAACTTTTGAAAAGGATTATGTTTATTATTTATTTTGTTCATAAATTGATTTTTTCTTTTATTTTTTTTACTTCCAATATAAAAAAAGGTATCTCTTTCTTTATCTTTCTTTCTATAATTCATTAAGTTTAACAATTCATAAAAATTTTCTTTTGATGAACCTAATAAATTCATCATCTCTGAATTGACCTGAAAGTCATTTTTTTTTGTATTTTCAATAATTTTTAAAAATAATTTTTCGAGAATATCCACTCTGACATAAAAATTTTTAAATTTTTCAAACCCACAAAGAAGTAAAAATTTTGCATTTAATTTATTATCTTTATTAACTAAAAAATTTAAACCAGATTTTGGAATTTCATTATTATTTGAAATACTGTTATAGAATTTCCAAAGTGATATTCTTAAATTAACGGCTTTCGGTTTTAACATCCTTGGGAGAAATATATGATATCTTCCAATTTTAATCCCTAGTTGTCTTAGTTGTTTTCTATCTTCCTTTGATATTGAGTCTACAATATCCTTAATATTATCCCTTTTTAACACACCATTATTTTCGTAAAGTTGAAAAGAAAGAGCTCTTAGATATTTGTTATTATTTTTAAACTTAATTAAATTTACCAAATCTTTTAACTCTTCTGAAATTAAATTTTTAATCCATAAATTAAGTGAAGTAACTAAATCTTTTCTGAAATTTATATCTAAAGCTTCATCTGCTATAATATCAATTTCTGGAGATAAGTAGTTTGATCCTTTTTTTATTTTTGCTACAGGATTTTCTTTCCAATAGATTTTAAAGTCATCTTTAAACTCAAGCTCTTTTTTTTCACTAATTTCTTTTGCTCTATTTATAAGCTCGTTTGCAATTCCTTGCCTAGCAGCTTTCTTTAAAGATTTTATATCTGTATCAAGCGTACCTTTTGTAAACTCTAAATTTAGCTTTAGCCCTTTTAGGTTTCCTATCAATTGTTTGTTAATTATAACGTCGTCATTTTCTTTTATTATTGTATCCAATTTAAGATCTTGCTTTAGATCTCTTGATAAAGCGCTTATCCTTTTATCTATAAAACTTTTAGTAAGTTCCTGGTGGAGTCTTTCTGATAAAAAATCCTCAATATTTTTACTTGCTTCAATCCAGTAGTCTGAGTTTTCAACCCAATTTTTTTTATTTGCCACATATGACCATGTACGTACATTTGAAATTTTATTTGAGATCACATCAATATTTCCGTGGTATTTGTCTAAACCTTTTAATTGATTTTTCATGTAATCATTTGGTATGCAATTTTTATTTGAGGTTAGGAAGTCAAAAACTTTTGTTACAACTTCAATATGATTAAAAGCTTTTTTTTGAAAGTCAGGTATTTGACAACACTCCCAAAGCAACTCCAGATTATTTGATGAAACGTTAATTTTTTTGTCTCTAATTAGGTATTTTAATATATTTTCATCTATTGATTCAAAGATTTTATGAAGATTCCTATCTCCTGACTTTTTTTCAAGAGAATTAATCAAGCTTTCAGGGTCAGAAAAATCCAATTTTGAATTTCTCCAGTACAAAAATCTCATATCATCCAAATTGTGTTTTTCTATTCTTTCGATTTCGTCAGCTTCAAGATTCTCACAATCTCCAGTTATTCCAAAATACCCATCATTTTTAAATCTACCTGCTCTACCAGCAATTTGAGAAATCTCAGTCATTCTTAGTCTTCGTCTCTTTTTTCCATCAAATTTTCTGAGACTTGAAAAGTTAATTTGTTCAATGTCCATATTAATACCCATTCCAATAGCATCTGTTGCAACTAGGTAGTCCACATCTCCTGACTGGTAAAGTTCTACTTGTGAATTTCTTGTTTTGGGACTTAAGGATCCCATTATTACGGCAGAACCTCCTTTTTGGCGCCTTAATAATTCTGCCAAAGCATAAACTTCCTCAATTGAGAAAGCAATAATTGCACTTTTTCTATTTAATCGTGAAATTTTTTTAGACCCATTATAAGATAGTTTTGAAAATCTCTCTTGATTAATAAATTCAACATTTTTTAAAAGCTGCGAAATAATATTTTTCATTATCTGGGATCCTAAAAACATAGTAAGAGCTTCACCTCTGAAGTTTAGTAGTCTGTCTGTAAATATGTGTCCTCTCTCGGTGTCACCACACATTTGAATTTCGTCAACAGCAACAAAATCTACTATTTTGTCCTTAGGCATAGATTCGACTGTACAAATATAATATTTGGCAGCCGAAGGTATAATTTTTTCTTCACCTGTAATTAAAGCAACTTTTTCTGTTCCCAGTTTTAGAACACATTTATCGTAAACCTCTCTAGCTAGAAGTCTTAAGGGCAAACCAAAAATACCTGAATTGAATTCTAACATTTTTTCAATGGCCATGTATGTTTTGCCAGTGTTTGTTGGACCCAAAATAGCTACAATTTTATTTTCGCTGTCGTTCATTAATTTGTGCTGTAATTTATTTTAAACACTACATATAGACTAAGTTAGAGAACAAAAGATGATTAAATCATGACCGAATCACTTTGTCAAACGTTCTATTTTAATAAATAATTTCTGTAGTACTATTAAAAAACTGTGGGTGATTATATAAAAAAAAATATCAGCAATCTAAAACCTTCAGCCACTTTAGCAATAAACGAAAAAGTAAAAAAATTGTTAAAAGATGGAAAAAAGGTTTTTAATTTTGGATTTGGTCAGTCACCATTTCCAATTCCAGGTAAAATAGTAGAAGTTCTAAAAGAAAACGCACATAAAAAAGATTATCTTCCTATGCAAGGGTTATCAGAACTAAGAGAAGCAATTTCCAGATATTTACTTAAAAGGACTGGAGTAGACTATAAAAAAGAAAATATTATTATCACTCCAGGCTCAAAAGAGGCAATGTTACTTATGCACGTGGTGTTTAATGGTGAAATAATATTACCTGCACCAAGTTGGGTCTCATATGAACCACAGGCAGAAATAGCAAAAAATAAAGTACATTGGATCGAAACATCAATTGATAACAATTGGTTTCCAACTGCAAAACAATTTGAAGATAAAATTAAGTCTATAGGAAAAAAAAATATTATTTTAATAATAAATTCTCCAAATAATCCATCTGGTTCAGTTTGCAATAATCTAGCCGAAATTGCCAAGGTAGCAAAAAAGAATAATATTAAAATTTTATCTGATGAAATATATACAGATTTAACTTTTGACAAAAACTACGAGTCTATTTCGAAATTTTGTCCTGAAAATACTTTTATAAGTGGTGGCTTAAGCAAATGGTGTGGTGCTGGGGGCTGGCGACTAGGTTTTTTTGCAGTTCCGACTAGTCAATTAGATTTTTTAAATGCATTAAAAACATTAGCCAGCGAGTCATACTCAACGGTAAATAGCCCTTTACAATTTGCAGCTGTAGAAGCTTACAAAGGTGATTATAGTGATTATTTAAGTAAAACTAGATCTATTTTAAAACTTGTAGGTAATTATGTTTTTAATAATTTAAAGTCTAACAAAGTTTTAATTAATCCACCTAAAGGGGCATTTTATTTAATGCCTGAGTTTTTAAATTCTAAATTTAAAAGTTCTGCTGAAATGTGTGAGGATATAATCAATAAGACCGGCGTAGCATTATTGCCTGGTTCAGATTTTGGTTTTAAGTCAAAAAAAATGTTAGCAAGACTCAGTTACACAGACTTTGATGGGGAAATTTTTTTAAAGAACATTGGTAGTAGTAAAAAACCAGATGATGAACTTGTTAAAAAATATGCTCCAAATGTTGTGGAAGGAACTCACAAATTAGTAGAATGGTCTAAAACACTATAAATTCACAATAAAAATTAACGTCCAAATTAAGTTATTTAGTTTTACAATGCCCTCAGCGTATTGATACGATTTATCTAATTGTACAATTTAGACAAGGGGGAAAAATGAAGAGAATAATCTCTACTATCTCAGCTATAGCAATGTTGTTTGCATTATCTTTACCGATGATGTCAGTGGCAAAAGCTGCTGAGTTTTTTACAATTGGAACAGGTGGACCAACTGGAGTTTATTTCCAAACTGGTAACGCCATTTGTAAAATGTTACACAAACAAGCGATAAGTGCTGAGCACGGAAGAAAAAAAGGTACAGCTAAAGCTTATAGATGTACTGCACCTTCAACAGGTGGTTCTAACTATAATATTGGACAAATCAAAGATGGTGAGTTTCAATTTGGTGTTGCTCAGTCTGACTGGCAGTTCCATGCTTATAATGGTTCAAGCAAATGGGAAGGAAAACAGTTCAGCGACTTAAGAGCTGTATTTTCTGTTCACAACGAACCTTTCCAAATTTGGGCTAGTAAAAAATCTAAAATTAAAGATTTTAAGGGCTTAAAAGGAAAAACTGTTAATATCGGTAATCCAGGTTCTGGTCAAAGAGGAACTATGGAAGAGTTAATGAAAGCTATGGGAGCTGACATGAGTATGTTCAAAGCAACTACTGAACTTACTTCGTCTGAACAAGTAAAAGCTCTTTGCGACGGAAAAATAGATGCATTTGGATATTCAGTTGGATTTCCTAATGGTGCTATGGAGCAAGCTGCAACTTGTAAAGCAAAAGCAAGCCCAATTAATTTAACTGGTGCGCCAGTTCAAGGTTTAATTGACGGAGCTGACTACTATGCTAAAGCTGTAATCCCAGCAGGGACTTACTCAAATCAGAAAAAAGACGCTACAACATTCGGTGTAAAAGCTACTGTTGTTACAAGTGCTAATGTTTCTGAAGAGCTTGTGTACTTAGTAACAAAAGCTGTTATGGAAAACTTTGATGATTTCAGAGCTCAACATCCTGCTTTTGGACCACTGGATAAGAAAAATATGATAGCTGATGGTTTGTCAGCTCCATTACATCCAGGTGCGATTAAGTATTATAAAGAAGCTGGATTAATGTAACCTTAATACATAATTAAATTAAAAAGGCCCAATATTTTTTGGGCCTTTTTTTTTAGAATAATGTATCTTAACTAAAATGAATCAAAACGTTCAGAATAAGATTAAAGACAAAATTCAAGAAGATATTTCTCCAACTCGTAATTTAACAGGAATTCATTTAAAAATAGTTTTTGGTATTGCCATTCTCTGGACATTCTTCCAACTTTGGTATGCTTCTCCTTTCCCTTTCTGGTTTAATCTCGGAATGTTTAAAGGTTTACCAGCCAGAGCCATACACTTGGGCTTTGCTTTAACTCTAGCTTTTTTGATTTTTCCAGCAGTAAGAGGAAAAAAAATTTCAGTAATTGACGTCCTAATAAGTATAGTTGCCGCGTTTTGTTGTTTATATATTTATTTTTTTTATGACGATTTAGTAAATAGAGGGGGAATACTTTTAGTTAAAGAAATATTTGGTTTTAAAGTTCCAGTGGAACTTATTATAGGGGCAATAGGTATTATAATTCTTTTAGAAGCCACAAGACGGGCAATTGGTTTACCTTTAGTCATTATCGCAGTTTGTTTTCTACTATTCTCTTATTTTGGCAAATATGCTCCAGATATAATCTCTCACGGTGGTCTTTCTGTAAAAAGATTGGTTGGTTTTCAATGGTTTGATCAAGAGGCAATTTTTGGGATACCAATAGGAGTATCTGTGGATTTTATATTTTTATTTGTTTTATTTGGTGCCTTGTTAGAAACTGCTGGTGGAGGAAAATATTTTTTAGATTTAGCTTTTGCTATGGTTGGTAAAATGCGTGGAGGTCCAGCTAAGGCTGCAATATTAGGTTCTGGAATGACGGGTATGATTTCTGGTTCATCAATAGCTAACACTGTTACAACTGGAACTTTCACAATTCCAATTATGAAAAAAACTGGGTTCTCCCAGGAAAAAGCAGGAGCCATCGAGGTTTCCTCTTCAGTTAATGGACAAATAATGCCACCAGTAATGGGAGCTGCTGCTTTTGTAATGGCTAGTTTCATTGGAGTAACTTATTTTGAAGTTGTTAAGCATGCTTTTTTGCCAGCTATTATTTCTTATATTGCTTTGTTTTACATATCTCATTTAGAGGCTCTTAAATTAGGTCTTAAAGGTATGGATGATGCAGATGTTCCGCATCTTAAGAAAACTTTTTTATCAGGATTACATTTTTTAATACCAATTTTTGTACTAATTTTTTTACTTGTTTACATGAGATATACCGCTGGTTTTTCAATTTTTTATGCAACTCTTTCTTTAGTCTTAGTAAATTTAGTAAGCCGTATTATTAAAAATTCAGATTTTAAAACTGGTTTAATTGATTGGTATAATCAAACAATTATTGGTCTTCAAAAAGGTGCGATCAACATGGTAGCAGTTGGAATTGCGATTGCTACTGCCGGTATAATAGTAGGAGCGGTCGGCTCTACAGGACTGAGTACTAATTTGATTATAGTTATAGAGACAATAGCTAGAGACAATGTAATAATATTGATACTACTAACTATTATACTTTGTTTGCTTTTAGGAATGGGTCTTCCAACAACTGCAAATTATGTTGTTGTAGCATCCCTCATGGCCACGGTACTCGTTGATGTTGGAAATGCTTCAGGCTTTATTTTTCCACTAATAGCAGTCCATTTATTTGTATTTTATTTTGGTTTGATGGCTGATGTAACGCCACCAGTTGGATTAGCTTCTTACGCAGCTGCAGCAATTTCAGGCGGTGACCCATTAAGAACTGGACTTCAGGCAATTTGGTATAGTTTAAGAACAGGAATTTTACCTATCGTATTTTTATTCAATCATGAACTTTTATTAATCGGTGTAGATAGTTTTTGGCAAGCTTTAATTGTAATAGTTACTTCCTTGATAGGAATATTAGTTTTTACTGCAGCTACCCAACAGTGGTTTATAAACAAATTAAAATGGTATGAAACTATAGCATTTTTAATAATTTCTTTATCATTTTTAGCTCCAGATTATGTTTTGAGTAAATTCTATCCAAAATTTAATGAGCATAAACTTTCAGCAGAAACTATTCAAAACCTCTCTTTTGATCCTGCTAAAGAAGTTCACATTAAAGTGACTAGGGTCTCCGAGTATGGAGAAAGATATAAGTTATTTGTCATTGATAATGGAAAATTTGAAAAAGAATATAATTTAGAGGAATACGGTGTAACTTTGATAGACCAAAACGATCAAGTTACTGTAGATAAATTAAACTGGAAAGGGGAGGCAAAAAAATCTGGAATGCAGATGGGAGATATTATAAGTAATTTTAAAATTGAAAATCCCGAAAGACCGAATAAAGCAATTGTTTATCCTTTCGCATTTTTTACTTTGTTTGTATTTGGGTATTTGAATTATAGAAGAAAAAATATTTAATTTTATTTATTTATTTTTAAAATTTTCCAGACACCAGATGTGACTGCTACAATACCTTCAGCATTAATAATTTCACATGTTAGAAAAACTAGCGTGTTAGTTTTTTTTTGAACCTTAACCTTAGCAACCAATTTATCTCCAAGTTTAGCAGCAGATATAAACTTCATTTCCAAAGATATAGTTACACATCTTTTATTATCAGCTGATTGATGTGCTGCATTTCCCATTCCAGTATCTGCAATAAAAGTAAGAAATCCTCCGTGTGCCATCCCGGCAGTATTGAGATGCATTTCTTTAACTTCGGTTTCGTACTCAAAAGTACCGTTATCTATTTTTTTACCTTTAAGCCCACCTACTTGTTTTGCGTAGCCTGAATTAGTTTCGTCCATATCTTCTTTTATCATACAAAGGAGCCAGTTGTGAGAAAATAACAGCTGATAGGATAATTATAATTCCTAAGATTTTATATTCGTTAAGAAACTGGTCTAATATAATCCATGCAGCTATTGATCCAAATACACCCTCTAAAGAAAAAATAATTGCAGCTGGAGCAGGAGAAATATTTTGTAAAGCTAGAATTTGAAGCATAAATGCAATTCCACTAGATAAAATTCCTGCATAAAGTAATTCTGCTGCTTCAAGGGATAAAACTGTAAACGAAACATACTCGAAAGCAAACATTGGAATAGAAGAAAATAATGCTGCAGTAAGACATTGAAATGAAGCTATAGTTATTGGAAAATTGAAAACTTTTAAAAATTTGGAAATATAAACTATATGGAAGGCCCAGAAAAAAGCACCTATTACGACTAGGCTATCACCAAATCTAACTCTTAAATTTCCCAATTCACTTAAAAGCAAACCACCAAGTAAACACATCATTACTGATGGCCAAACAGATTTATGGATTTTTTTTGAAAAAAGAAAAAAAGCAATTATTGGAACTATAACTACATATAAAACTGTAAATACCGCAGAATTTGCTACATCAGTATATATAAGGGAAATTTGTTGTAAAATGTTTCCTCCAGCTAATAAAAAACCTAAAAAAAATATGTAACCTATAATAAATTTCAAATTTAACTTTGACTCTTTAACTTTTTTAAATTCGAAAATAAAAAAAAAAGGTAATAAAGCTAAAAAACCTAAAATCAGACGCGCAGCAGAAAATGTCCAAGGGCCAATATAATCCATTCCCATATCTTGGGCTACAAAAGCTGTGCCCCAAAGAAAAGAGCAGGCTACCGCACAAATTAAGGAGAATATTTTTTTATCCATTTAAACTGCAAGTTTGAATGCAAAATCTTTACCTAGACTTTTAGATAAATGCACGCAAAATCTTGCGCCTTCAGCGCCATCAATTACTCTGTGATCATAAGAAAGTGATATTGGAAGCATTTTTCTTACAATAAATTGTCCATTAACTTTTTTAATTTTATCAAAAGTTTTACCAACACCTAAAATAGCTACTTCAGGGGGGTTTATAATTGGCGTGAAAAAATTTCCTCCAATACCGCCAAGACTTGAAATTGTCATTGAACCACCAAAAAATTCTTTCTTATCTATCTTTAGCTCTTTACATTGTTTGCTTACTCTTCTCAGTTCCTCATAAATTTCTTTTAATCCTAATTGATCAACATTTCTAAGCTTAGGAACCATCAATCCATGTGGAGTATCAACCGCAAAACCTACATGATAATACTTTTTGAAAATTAATTTGTTGTTTTCAGGATCTATAGATGAATTAAAATTTGGATATTCTTTAAGTGCGTTTACCACAGCTCTAGTTATAAATGCCAATGGGCTTATTCTTATTCTATCACCAGAATAGTTATCGATTAAAGTTGTTCTAAACTGTTCCATTTCAGTTATATCTATCTCATCATGTTGAGTAACGTGAGGAATCTCAGTCCAAGATCTAACAAGTTGAGGTCCAGATAACTTTTTCACTCTGGGAAGATCTTTTTTTTCTACCTCTCCGAATGCTTCATGGGGATATTCATCCTTGTAAACTTTTTTTTCAACCTTTCCTTCATTAACTGATGCCTGCGATCTTACAAATTTTTTCACATCATCTTCAGTAACTCTGCCAGCTCTTTGTGATCCAGGTATCTGAACGATATCAGCACCTAATTCTCTCGCAAATTTTCTTACCTTTGGACTTGCAGATGATACGCCATCTTTACTCAATTTTTTTACTACAGGTGCTATTTCTTTTGGAGTTTTAGTTACTATTTTCTTTTCAGTTACATCCTCTTTTACCTCAACTATTTTTTTACTTTCTTCTTTTT
>CACLSS010000020.1 GCA_902609645.1 uncultured Pelagibacteraceae bacterium
TAAATATTTCAGTAAGAAAAAGAATATTTTAAAAAAATTAGTAGCTTTAGATCTTGGTTGTGGAACAGGGAATAATACAAAGTTTTTAAGCGAATATGGTTTTGGAAAAGTAATAGGTATAGATGGTTCAATATCAGCAGTGAAGGAGGCAAAAAATTTTTTAAAAAGAAATAAAAATTGTAAAATAATGACTGGTGACTTTAATAATATTGAATTGAAAAAAAACTCAGTCAGTGTTTGTATCGATAGGGGATCAATAACTCACAATAATAAAAAAAATATTAAGGCAATACTCGGTGAGGTAAATAGAGTTTTAAAATCAAATGGAATATTTTTATCGTATCTTTTTAGCAGTAATCATTACGCATATATTAAAAGTAAAAATAGATTTTTTAAAAAAGAGACAAATTCTAAAAAGGGATTAATTACAAGTTTTTTTAGTCGAAGTGAAATACAAAATCTTTTTAAAAATTTTAAAATTCAAATTATTATTCACGAAATAAATCTCAATATTACATCAAACAAAAAATCCTCAATGTGGTTTGTGGTTGTTAAAAAATAATGAGCAAAAAAATTATAGTAGTAGGAAGTGGAGTTGCAGGAATTCTAGCAGCTATATTACTTCAAAAGAAATTTGGAAATGTTTATCTTATAGAGCAAGACAAAAAAATTGGAGGTCTTTTCTGTTCTAAAAAATTTAATAATGGATTGACATTTGATCAAGGATCACACTTTATAAAAGCAACTGGAATAAAAAAACTTGATCAAATAATTACTCTTGGAATTAATGAAAAAAAATGGAATATCTTAGGAAATCTTAAAGGGGCTAGTTTTTTTGGTTCGAAATTAAATTCCAGATCACCCTTTTTTGATACTAGACTTTTAAACAGAAATATTTATAAAAAAGGAATTAAAGAAATTTTAAAAATAAAAAAATTCTTTAAAACTCAAAAAAACCTTAAAGATCAAATTGAAAAAAATTTTGGTTCCACCTTTACAAAATACATATTTGATCTAGTTATAAATAAAAAATCATTTAGATGTGACCTTAAAGAATTAGATATAAATTCACATTATCATTTCGGTTTGGGACGGCTCTTAGCTTTTTCTTCAGGTGAAGCTAGAAAATTAAAACAAAATAAAGTTTATGATAAGAAATTTTCCTTTCACTCATATAATGAGGGACAATCAAGTCTCAAAAGTTATTATCCCAAGAAAGGTGGCAGCGAAGAATGGATTAAATTATTAAAAAAACAGCTTATCAAACTTAAGGTAAAAATTATTACAAACACAAGAGTGAATAAAATATCACATAAAAATAAAAAAATTAAATCCATAACCCTAAATGGAGGAAAAAAGATACTTTGCTCAAAAGTATTTTGGACTATAAATCCTGGACTTTTTCTAAAACTCTGTGAATTAGAAAATAAAAATCGATTAAATAAAAAAATTAAAAAAATTTATACAACACTCCATCATATTGCGGTTAATAGGGCTTTCTTAACTGATGCACAATATATTCAATGTTATGATCCTAATCTTAATACATATCGAGTAACTCTTTATCCAAATATAAATTTAGATCAAAAAAAATCCATAAACAAATCAAAAAAATTGTATCATTTGACATCTGAGGTTATATCTCACAAAATTCCCAATATAAAATTTCTCGAAAAAAAAATTATTAATGAATTATATTTAATGAAGATTATCCCTAAAAATTCTCAAGTTAAATTTAAACATTCGGAAAATCTTTTGAATGGTATTCCAATCCCAACTATAGACCTTAAGATACAAAGTCAAAAAATTATTAAATTAGCGAAAAATAAAATTAAAAATGTTTATTTTTTAGGTAAAGCTTCTGGTGCATATTCGACTGGATTAATTATGATAAATGCTTTTAATGAGGTTAATAAAATAAAATAAAACAAGATTTAAATGACTTTTAAAAAACATCAATTGATATAATATGAAACTCGTGCAAAAAAAATTGAAAATAATTGTAGCTGATCCATGTTATGACCACAAAGGTTTGAGTACACCTGTAATTCCTTTAGGTGCAGGCTTAGTGGCAGCTCACACAAAAAAAGAATTTCCAGAATTTGATGTGGATGTTTTCAAGGCAGTAACTCCATTGATAAAAGAGATAAAAAATAACCCACCAGATATTATTGGTTTAACCAATTATTTGTGGAACAACAATCTTTCAATAACAGTCGCAGAAATTGCAAAAAAAGCAAACCCAAATGTTTTAATTGTCTTTGGAGGTCCTGAAATTGAAAAAAATCCAAAAGATTTCATCTTTAATAAAAAAAAATATGAATTAGTAGATATTTTTGTCCAACATGAAGGAGAAGTAGCATTTGTAAATTTAATAAGAAAATTTATAGAAAAAAATTATAAAAAAAGAGATTTAATAGACTCAGTTTCACAATTAGGTAATTGTTTTGTTCTTGGTAAAGAAGAAATCATTAGTGGTCCTAATCTACATAGAATAGAGGATTTAGATTATACCCCGTCACCTTATCTTTTAGGAATGTTCGATAAATTTCTTTCAGACCCAGGTTATATGCCAATGATTCAAACTAATAGAGGCTGTCCATTCTCATGTACATTTTGTCAAGAAGGTCAGGAATATTTTAATAAAGTTAGAAGACACTCACTAAAATTTGTCCAAGAAGAACTTAATTATATATCCAAAAAAGTCAGACCTGATGCTGGACTGTGGATTACAGACTCAAATTGGGCGATGTATAAATGGGACGAAGATATTGCAGATCATATTTCTTCTCTCCAAAAAAATATTGGTTGGCCAAGAGAGCTAATTACAAGCACAGGAAAGGCACAGCTCGAGAGAATAGACCGAATAGCAAAAAAATTAAATAATTCAATGTTTATATCAAACTCAGTACAGTCAATGGATGTCAATGTGCTTAAAGATATAAAAAGGAAAAATTTAAGTCCAAAAGAACTCGAGAAAAACAAAGAAAGCTTAAAAACAATTAGACAAGAACCAGAAATAATAGTTCCACTACCAAATGAAACCAAGAAAACTTTTTTTGAAGGTATAAATAAATTACTTGATAGTAGTTCTAAGCAACGTTTTGCTGTTTTTCAAGCACTAGTATTGACAAACACTGAGATGGCACACGAGTCGCAAATCAAAAAATTTGGATTAAAAATTAAATACAAACAACATTGGAATTTATACGGGAGAATAGACGGTAAATTTATTTGTGAAGTCGAGCGAGTAGTATGCCAAACAAATACTATGTCCAAGGATGATTATCTAGATTGTAGAGCTTATGCAATGTTACTAGATTCAATTTTAAGATTTGAACCAATTAGTGAAATTTTTAGATTGTTAGAATCCCATTCTGTCAAAAATAGTTCTTTTGCATCATTATTATTTCGTAATATTAATAATGCACCATCAGGAGTAAAAACTTGTATTCAAAAATTTAAAGATGACCTTGATAAAGAGATGCTCGATAGTGAAGAAGAGGTTTTAAATTACATGAAGAAAAATGAGGAAAAATTCAGTTTAGGAATATCTGGAGGTGGAAATTTAAGATATTCTAATATGCTTTGGATTGACCACTTTGAGGATACACTAAATCACATTCTAGAAACAATGAGAATATTACTTAAAGATAAAAAAAATGTGCAAGGTGAAATTAACAATATAGAGAAATTTTTAAAATTTGTTTACGCAGACAGACTAAATAGCGAAACACCAAAGGTGGTATCAGAAAAATTTGATTACGATATTTTAGATTGGGCTAAATCAAATCATAATTCTTCTTTAAGTAATTTTAAAAAGTCTATTGTATACAACTTTTTAAGAACAAAAGTTTCAAATCTTGAAGCGTTGACTATATGGCAAGATTTTGGATTTAAGTTAGATAAAGCTAAGAAAGATAAGCCGGTTGGTTTTGACACACGCTTATATATATCTAAACTTCGAAGAGATGTTCAAAGGCAGTAAAAAAAAATACAACTAATATATATTCTGTGGCAGCATTTGCATTACTTTATTACATTAGCTCAAATAATTAGATATGGTAAAAAGAGTAGAGGACGAGGAAGTAATTCGTGTTTTAAGTAGGGTTATGAAAATACCAAAAAAAAAGGTTAATAAAGATTTAAAACTTGGGTCTATCCCTGAATGGGACTCATTAACTCATTTAAATATTTATTTCGAAATTCAAAAAGTTTTTAAAAGAAAAATCTCTATGGAGTCCGCAGCTAACGTTAAATCTGTAAAAGATTGGATAAAACTTATAAATAATTAATTTTAATATATGATTGATTTTGAAAAAGGTAAAATATCTAAAATTAGCAAAAGGGTAATTAATAGTTTCAATAAATTGCCACCAGATACCAATGAGAAATCTCAAGGTAAATATTTTAGATATAGAAAGTTTTCAAGGATGATAGTTTCTCATAGAAAATTTTCTACTATAGGAAATACCAAATTTTTTCAAAATAAAAAAATAAACAGATATGCTGGTGGTAAAATTAGAAAATTTAGACCGATTGACCCAAAAGTTTTAAATGAATTTGCGACTATTTTTAAATCAAATTTTTTAGAAAAAATCTCAAAAAAAAAAATAGAAATCGGCTTTCATCAATTAAGAATAAAATGTGGTAAAAATTATGTTGGTTATCCTGTTCCTGAGGGTTGGCATAAAGACGGTTTTGAATATGTAATTATTTTAAATATTGGATCAAAAAATATTAAGGGTGGTGTAAGTAGAATTAAAAATGAAATCGATAGCGATCATGATGTATTTTCATGGTTTTTAGATAAAGGGGAATATATACTATTAAATGACCGTAAATTTTTTCATTACACTGATCCCATAAATGTTGCAAATAATAAATCAGAGGGATCAAGAGACACACTAGTTATTACAGTAAAATCTATTTAATAATCAAAACGTGAATCTAATTAAAATATTAAGTTATAAATTTTCTTTCAAGAAAAATAAAAAAGTAGACATTTTGTTACTCGATGACAACTACTCGTTCTTGAATTTTAAGGAAAGAAAAGTTGAGGCAGTAAACTTTTACGAAATAAACTTTTATTATTTATTTAAAACACTATTTACTTTTTTTATCAAAAATAAAAATAAAATTAATTTTAAAAAATTATATTGGAAGTGTTTAATGGAAGATTTTAATCCTAAAGTCGCACTAGGTAATGATATAAATATGAGAATATTTTCTTTCAAAGATATGTTTCCAACAAAAAAAACCATTGTTTATCAATTAGGTCATTACTGGGATATTCATGTTGATAGAAGTCGTGACCAACTTTCTGGGAAAAAATGTGATTATTTTTTCATATTTTCTGAATGGGAAAAGAGAATATTTAATGTGATTAAGACTATATTTATAATAAATGGCTCAACAAGAAATAATGAAAAAATTACAAAAAAAGAGGAACAAAAAGTCTATGATTTTATGTTTATATCTGAATTTAGAAAATTGGATAAAAATACTATTAACAATCAAAAAAAAGGATATCACAGCTATACCTTTGCTAATAAATCTATACATATGAGCTTTAAAGATGTTTGCAGCATTTACGCTTTAAATATTTTGAATACCTATTGCAATGCAAATAAGAAAAAAATTTGTGTTGCAAGATCATCTTTTAGAAAAGATAAAAGAAATAAAATTTCATCAAGTGATGAAATGAAATTTTTTAACGAATATTTAAATAATTTTAATACTGAGGATATAGATTCGTATGAATTAGCAGAAAAATCGAACTTAATAATTTGTATAGCATCAAATCTTGGTCCTGAGTTATTAGCAAGAGGGAAAAAAGTTTTATTTTTAAACCTAAACTCACTAACTAATGATTGGCCTTTTTTACCAAATGATGAAGGACCATTTTGGTATAAGGGTAAAAATATAGATGTTATAAATAAAAAAATCCAATATTTACTGAACTTAAGTTCAGAAGAATGGGGTCGAATACTTGAAGATAGTAAAATTAAAATGAATTTTGATCCTAATAATTCTAAATTGAAAACGCTAGTAAATGAGATTTGTGATGCTAAAAAATATACTTGAAAAATTTTTTCAAATATATATAAGTTTTAATGTATCGAAATGCATGGTGGGGAATCAATGTGGAATTCATTGGCTGTTCCTGCAAAGGTTAAAGTCCTAGCGCCACCCGATATAGCCCGCTGTTGAATGAAGGCCAGGAAAAGTCTAGTTCTGCAATTTAAATTAGCAGTGGCAATTGTTGAAGTGTTAACAAATAAAAGGAGAGCTGCATGCTAAAGACAGTAAAACTATATACTTTTTTAATTATTATAATTCTTTTTTTTAATAAAGCATTTTCGGAAGATGTACCTGTTATCGTAATCGCACCGGGTAAAACTCCTCAATCTTTGAGCACTGTAGGAAGTACAGTGACAGTTATTGATGGTGAAACAATAAGAAATTCAAATGAAATTTTTCTTGGTGCAATAATTGATCAGGAGTCTGGAAGCACAAATACTTTTCAAGATGGTGGACATGGTACTAACATGGGAATTCAGCTAAGAGGATTAGAAAAAAGATACTCTACGGTTTATATAGATGGGGTAAAAATGTCTGATCCAAGTTCTCCAGATAATAGTTTTTATTTTCAAAATATAATGAAAGAGTCAATTGATAGAGTTGAGGTTTTAAAAGGAAATCAGAGTTCACTTTATGGTCCAAATGCTATTGGTGGTACAATTCACATATTTACAAAAAAAGGCAGTCCTGGATTTAAACAAAATACAACTGTTCAATCAGGATCAAAAGATACAAATAGTATTTATTATTCTGCAGATGGAGGAAACGATAAGGTAACTTATTATTTGGGTTTAAATCGCTTTTTGACCAACGGTATATCTGCGATGAATGACAATGATGAAAGTGATAGCTATGAGAACAAAGGTGTACATGGAAGTTTAGATTATAAATTGAGTGATAATTTAAAAATTCAAAATACACTTAGGTATATTAGTGCTGACTTTCAATACGATGCAGTAGCTTCGGCTTCAACAGACGTCAGAGATGCCAGTGAAAACACAGAAGGAACATATTCTTTTAAAATATTATACGATCAGGATAAATTTAATAACTCTTTCAGTTATAACAAAACATACATAGAGAGAAATACAACTGAAACTACTGAAGGTAATTATCAAAATTATTTTGGTTATAGAGATGCATTTAATTTTACAGGAACTTACAATTTTAATTTAGATAACAGAATAGTTTACGGTTTAGATGCTGAGTTTGATGCAGCTAGATATGACGGGGATTATGCGCCGTCCGCAACAGGATGGAGTCAAATATTCTTTGACAAAGCTGCGGACGAAAATATCTACTCCCAATACTTTGACTATCAATTTAGACCAAGAGAGAAACTATTTGGAACAATAGGTCTAAGAAATGATGAGCATTCTGCTACAGGTAGTAAACCAAGCGGAAGAGTGACAATGGCCTATAAAATAGATAATAAATCTAAGTTTAGATCTTCTTTTGGTTCTGGTATTAGATTTCCATCTTTATATGATTTGCACTATGCAAACGGAAACACAAGTGCATCTGGTGGTGGAACATATTCAGGTGATGGATACGCAGGTATGAAAGTTGAAGATTTGAATGCAGAAAGAGCAAACAGTTACGATTTTGGCTACGAAACCTTCTTTGATGCTCTCAATTTAAATTTAGATATTGGTTACTTTTATGTTGAACTGAAAAATCCTCTTAATTCAGATGGTAGAAACAATTGGAAAATGGGAAATACATACGGCGTAAATTACGCTAAAGGTATTGAGCTAGGTTTAAATTGGAAACCTCAAAATACAAAATTTGGAATAGACTTTGATTATACTTATACAGATTCTTATGACTCAAACAATTGCTATGCTGGTTGCGCATTAAAATCTGGGATGAAAGATGCAAAAGTTAGAGTTCCAAGAAATACGTTTACGTCAAAAATTAATCACGAAACTCTTCCAGGTCTTAAAAACTCTTTTTTAATTAAATATGTTGATGAAACTAGAGATTTTGGCAATAGCAATAACTCTTTCACAGATGTGTTGTTAGACGATTATATTACATTTGGATTTTCTAGTGATTATAGAATTTCAGAAAATTTTGACTTAACTTTTAACGCTATAAATATTTTTGATGCAAATTACGAGCAATCACACCAATATTCACAAATGGGTCGATCTTTTAATTTTGGATTAAAAAGAGTATATTAAAAATTAGACATGTTAAAAGAAATAAAAATATTTTTGGGCATATTTTTATGCTTAGCTGCTAGTCGTTTTATACCTCACCCCTGGAATTTTACGAGTTTATTAGCATTAAGTTTTTATGTTCCATCACTTTTTGGTCTAAGATACGTACCACACCTAATCATTTCCTTTGCGATAACTGACTTTATTATTGGTTACCATGGATTAGTTATGTGGACATGGGGGAGTGTTTTGCTAATTAGTTTTTTAACACTCAAATTTAAGGGAAGTATTAAACTTAGATTACCAGGAGCGATATTGGGTGCTATCATATTCTTTATTCTTACAAATTTTGGAGTTTGGACTACAGGGCTTTATGGATACTCAGCAAGCGGATTAATTACTTGCTATACTCTGGCAATCCCATTTTTTGCTTCAAGCTTTCTTTCGACACTTTTATTCTCTTTATTGATAGAGAGCGTTAACTTTTATTATAAAAGTAGATTTCAAGAAGTTTAAACAGAAACCGTAAAAATTTTAAAAATTCTTTTTGTGAAAACGATTTGCATCATACCAATTAAAAGTAATTCTAAAAGAGTTAAAGGTAAAAATTTTAGGAAAATTAATGGTAAACCACTATATAAATATTTATTAGAAAAAGTAAAAAAATGTAAATTTGATGAAATTTTCATTGATTCTGATAGTTTAGAAATTAAAAAATACTGCAAGAAAAATAACTTTAGTTTTATAAAAAGACTTCCTAGATTAGCTTTAGATACCGCTAATGGAAATGATCTTTTAAATTATCACTATAAAATTATTAAAGCTGATATGTACTTTCAGCTTTTTATAACTTCTCCATTACTTAAAGTTTCATCAATAAATAAATGTATCGAAATTTTAAAGAGAAATAAAAAATTTGACTCAATATTTACTGCTCAAAAAATTTACAGTTGGTTTTGGTTCAAAAATAAGCCAGTAAATTATCAACCTAAAATTTTACCAAGAAGTCAAGACGCCAAACCCATTATACAAGAAACGACAGGTCTATATGGAATTAGATTCAATGCTCTAAAAAAATATAGATGTAGGATTGGTAAGAGAGCTTATAAATATATTGTCAAAAAGGAAGAAGCTATCGATTTAGATACAGTCGAAGATTTTGAATATTTTGAATATCATGTCAGAAAAAATTTGTATAGCCGAGACTAAAAAAGAACTAGATATACTTTACCAATCTAAAAAATCAGAAGATAAATTTATTTGTTTACCATTAAATTTAGAAACTTATTTGTACTGTACACAAAAAAATATTAAGTTTATTGATCCATATCATTTAATAAACAATACTTTTCACAAAAAAATATTAGTCGAAGGTGAAAAATTTG
>CACLSS010000021.1 GCA_902609645.1 uncultured Pelagibacteraceae bacterium
TTTTTTTTACTTTTTTGAAGAGCTTTTTCAATAATAAAATCAATATTTTCAATATGTGATCTCGCTGCTATTTCAGGAACAACTCCACCAAATTTTTTATGCTCTTTAATTTGACTAGAGACGATATTTGATAATACATTTGCAGTGCTATCGCCATTTTCCTGAACTATTGCTGCAGCAGTTTCGTCACAGCTCGTTTCAATTCCTAAAAAAGTAAGTTTTTTTTTCATTAAATTAGATATTATAAAATATAAATCTTTATTTATAAATGGACAACAAAATTACTATAGGTGCCAGGGGTAGCAAACTGTCTTTGGCTTATGCTGATAAAGTTAGAAGCAATATTCTAAGTCAAGTACCGGGAATCGATAAAGAAATTATAATTAAAACAATTAAAACATCAGGTGATTTATTTCAGAATAAAAAAATTTCTGAAATTGGCGGAAAAGATTTATTTTGTAAAGAAATAGAAGAAAAATTAATTAAAAAAGAAATTGATATAGCAGTTCACTCTCTTAAAGATATGGATTCAGAAGAAACTAAAGGCTTAACTATTCATGCTTACTTAGAAAGAAATGATGCGAGAGAAACATTTGTTTCGAAAAGTTTTAATAAAATATCAGACATAAAAGAAGGTAAAATTGGTTCAAGTTCTAAGAGACGTGAACTTCAAATAAAACTTTTAAATAAAGACATCAAAGTTGAAAGCATTAGAGGTAACGTAGATACAAGAATTGAAAAAATAGAAAAAGGAGAATACGATGGTGTGATTCTGGCATTAGCAGGTTTAAAAACATTAAATTTAAAAAATCATATTAAACAAATATTTTCTCTAAAAGAATTTATTCCAACGGCTGGTCAAGGGATTATCGCTGTACAATGTAGAGAAAATGATGAGGATACTAAAAAAATTTTAAAAAAGATTAATCATATTAATACAGAAATATGTGCGTTAGCTGAAAGAAGTTTTTTAAAAACATTAGGAGGAGACTGTGATACAGCGGTTGGTTGCTCAGCTGTTCTTAAAGGAAATAACATTGATTTAGAAGCTCAACTTTTTTCAGATGACGGTAAAGAGGTATACAATGTAATTAAATCTGGAAAATCAACTGATCCTCAAAGTCTAGGCAAAGTAGCAGGTGAGGAAATTTTAAAAAAAGCTGGAAAAAATTTTATTAAAAAAAGATGAATATTATTTTTACAAGACCTTTAATAGATGCTGAGGATTTGATGACAAATTTTTTTTCATCAAACTATAAAGTTATACACTTGCCAACTTTGAGTATTACCTCTGCAAACATGGAACCAATTAATGCAAAAGAATTTGACGGTTTAATTTTTACTAGTGCTAATGCAGTAAGATTTTTAAAATTTAAAAATGATGAAAAAAATATAAAATGTTTTTGTGTTGGTAATATAACTGAGAGATCTTTAAGATTAAAAGGTTTTACTAATACAGTTGCCGCATCAGGCACAGTTAACGCTCTTAAAAATATAATTTTAAACTCTGAAAAAAAAATAAAAAATCTAGCATATTTATGTGGAGATGTTGTCTCTTATGATCTGGATAAAGACCTCAAACTTTCTGGATTTAAAATTAAAAAAATAATAAATTATACTTCAAGTAAAATAACAAATCTAAACAGTGAAAGCTTAGATTTAATTAAAAAATACCCTCCAGATGTAACACTTATTTATTCTAAAAGAAGTGCAGAAAGTTTTGATGAGATAGCAAGGAAATACTCCCTTTCAGAATTGATGACACAATGCACAGTTATGTGTATAAGTAAAAAAATTGAAGAATTTTTAAAATCAAAAGGTTGGGAAAAAACAGAAACTTTTAATCCTGGAGAAGAGCTTTTAAAAATAGAACAAATTAAAAATGGATAAAACGGAAGAATTTATAGAATTGTTTATTGACGTTTGGAAGAATGGAATTTCAGGAATAAATATTTCAGAAATTATTATCGCTCTCCTTATTTTCTTCCTATTTCTATTTCTTAGAGGATTGTTTGCAAAATTTATTATTAAACGTCTTGAAAAGTATGTTTCCAAAACCTCAAATAAATTTGACAATACCCTAGTAGAATCTTTAAAAGGCCCAACGAAATTTTTTCCTATCGTTATAGGATTTTTTGTTGCAACAAGCTATGTATCCTTAGGTGATAGCACCGAAAGCTTTATAGATAATGCAAACAGAACACTCATTACGATTTTAATTTTTTGGTCACTGCATCAAATTATTGGCCCGATATCAGTTTTAATAAAAACTGTAGAAGATCTTTTATCTAAAGATCTTTTAAACTGGATAATAAAAGCATTTAAAATTTTAATTTTAATTCTTGGAGCAGCTGCAGTTTTAGAACTCTGGGGTATTAAGATAGGCCCTATAATTGCTGGATTAGGTTTATTCGGTGTGGCTGTAGCGTTAGGTGCCCAAGATTTATTTAAAAATTTAATTTCTGGTATTTTGGTTTTAGTTGAAAAAAGATTTAAAGTCGGAGATTGGATTTTAGTTGAGAATATTATTGAAGGAGTTGTAGAAAAGATTGGTTTTAGATCTACAGTAGTAAGAAAATTTGATAAATCAGTTGCTGTAATTCCTAACTTTCAATTTGCTGAGAACGCAGTAATAAACATTAGTGAGACAACAAACTGGCGAATTAATTGGATCATTACTCTGCAATACGATACCACAGTTGATCAGTTAAAAAAAATCCGAGACGAAATTGATAAGTACATAACAACTTCAAAAGATTACAAGATAAGCGAAAACACTACTCACGCAGTAAGGATTGATAAGTTTTCAGATAGTTCAATAGATATGTATGTAAGGTGTTTTACTAATACAGATAGATGGTCTGAATGGTTAAAAGTTAAAGAAAGATTAGCAATAGCAATAAAAGAAATTGTTGAGAGAAATAAGGCCTCTTTTGCATTTCCAAGCCAATCAATTTACGTAGAAAAAAAGTAAAAAATGAAATCAGTTTTAATTTTAATTGATAGTTTGGTTAGTATTTATATCTGGATTTTAATTATTAATGCATTACTAAGTTGGTTAATAGCTTTCAATGTTTTAAATACCTCAAATAGACTGGTCTACTCTCTTCTTGATATAAGTTATAAAATGACAGATCCACTTTTAAGGCCAATTAGAAATTTTTTACCTAATCTTGGAGGAATAGATATTTCACCCGTGATTCTTATTTTACTTTTAATGTTTATTAGAAATTTAGCTTTTGAGTTTTTTGCACCCTCAATGTTTTGAATATGATAATAGATGGAAAAAAAATAGCTGAAACTTTAAGACAAAAATTAAAAAAAGAGATTATAGAAATTAAATCAAGTTTTAAATCTGTACCTGGTTTGACAGTAATTTTAATAGGAGAGGATGCAGCAAGTAAGATTTATGTCAAAAATAAAGAAAAATTCTCAAAAGAAATTGGAATTAATTCTGAAGTGATAAAGTATCCTGAAAATATTGAGGAAAAAGAAGTTTTGACTAAAATTATAGAGCTTAATAAAAATAAAAAGGTCTCCGGGATTTTAGTTCAATTACCTTTGCCTAAGCATATAAATAAACAGAAAGTGATTGAAACTATTCTTCCCGAAAAGGATGTTGATGGATTTCATCCAATAAATGTAGGAAATTTATCCTCAGGGTACGACAGCAAAATACCATGTACTCCACTTGGATGTTTTATATTATTAAAAGAAATTGAGAAAAACCTAAGTGGTAAACACGCTGTAGTTATAGGAAGATCCAATTTAAACGGTAAACCAATGGCACAACTACTATTAAAAGAAAATTGCACTGTCACAATCACACATTCAAAGACAAAAGACTTAAAATCTCAATGTAATAAAGCTGATATAATTATTGCAGCTGTTGGAAAACCTAAACTTGTGAAAGGTGATTGGGTAAAAAAAAATGCAATAGTAATTGATGTAGGTATTAATAAAACTTCAGATGGTATTGTAGGTGATGTCGATTTTAATGAAGTCTCAAAAGTTGCTAGAGCAATAACACCTGTTCCCGGAGGTGTTGGACCAATGACTATAGCTTGTTTATTAAGAAATACAGTCGAGTGCTTCAAAAGAGCTAATTCTTAAAAATTAATAAATTATATATTTTGCGTTAATGAAATTATTTTTAATTCTTGGAAATCAACTTTTCAATCCAAAATATTTAAAGGAATTTTCTGAGCACACATTTTATATGGCAGAAGATTTTGGATTATGTACGTTCCAAAAGCATCATAAATTAAAGATATTACTTTTTTTATCATCAATGCGTTCTTACAGAGATGAACTCAAATCTAAAAAGTTTAAAGTTGTCTATAATGATTGCAACAAAGACTTCAAACTTTCTTATGAGAAAAAACTTGAAAAAATAATTAAAGACAAAAGAGTTACAGAGATAAGTTTTTTTGAGATAGAAGACATTTTTTTTGAAAAACAATTAAAAACTTTATTTAAAAAGAAAAATATAAAATTTAATGAACTCAAGTCTCCTATGTTTCTTACATCTAGAGATGAGTTTAAAAAATACTTAAATGGCACGAAAAAACCATTTATGGCAAACTTCTATAAAATAAATAGATCAAAATTTAATATATTAATGAATAAAGATGGAACACCAAAAGGAGGAAAATGGAGTTTTGATGAAGATAATAGGAAAAAGTTACCCGATAAAGTTGATGTTCCTAAACAATTAAAATTTCAAAACACTTCTCATACAGAAGAATTAAAAAAATTTATTGAATTAAATTTTAAAAATCATCCTGGAACAACAAAAAATTTCTGGTTTCCAACGACTAGAGATCAAACACAGAAACTTTTTGATCAATTTCTTAAATCAAAAATTAATTTGTTTGGAGATTATGAGGATGCTGTAAGCAAAAAATCAAATATTTTATTTCACAGCGCATTAAGCCCGTTAATAAATATTGGTTTAATAACACCTGCTGAGATATTAGAAAAAGTAAAAAAAATAGAAAATAAAACAAGAATTAATTCTTTAGAGGGCTACGTCAGACAAATTATTGGTTGGAGGGAGTTTATGAGAGGTATTTATCAAAATTATGATGAACGACTTGAAAGCACAAATTTTTTCAATCATAAAAATAAAATGAAATCTTCCTGGTACAGTGGAACAACTGGTCTTGACCCTTTGGATTTTTCAATTAAAAATGCTGCGAGTTATGGTTGGTCTCACCATATCGAGAGGTTAATGATCTTAGCAAACATTATGAACCTTTGTCAGATACACCCAAAGCAAGTTTATAAATGGTTTATGGAAATGTTTGTTGACTCTTCAGATTGGGTAATGTCTCCAAATGTTTATGGAATGGGGCTTTACAGTGATGGTGGAATATTTGCAACAAAACCATACATTTGTGGATCAAGTTATTTTTTAAAAATGATGGATTTTAAAAAAGGCGAATGGTGCAACATAATGGACGGACTTTATTGGAACTTTATAAACAAAAATAGAAAATTCTTTTTGAAAAATCCAAGACTTTCTATGATGGTTAGGGTTTTCGATAAAATGAAATCAGATAGAAAAAAATTAATTCTTAATGTTGCTCAAAGATTTATAAAACAAAATACTATTTAAGTGATTAAAAAAGAAAATCTACCTTCTAAAATTTGCATAGTTTGTAGAAGACCATTTTCTTGGAGGAAAAAGTGGAAACTTAATTGGGATCAAGTTAAATATTGTTCAAAAAAATGTTCTAAAACTAAGACAACTTGAAATTTGAAATTATTTTAGGAATATTTGACTTAAAGTTAAAATAGCCTTTATTAGAAAATTTCCAACAAAATAAATCTTTATCATTTTTTACAAATCTAAAATTAATATTTTTTGTCTTTCTTAAATGTTTAATAAAAGAGGAATTTTCTCCTATTGAGGGGTAGATAACATCAAATTCTTTTATTTGATCAAATAAATTTAAACTTTTGGAATTTTCTAAAAATTTAATCTCCTTAGAAATAGATTTTATGTGATTTCTTAAAATTTCTCTCTTAAAATCAAGAACTTTTTGATCAAGTTTAATTTTTCTCTTATCATTGTCTAATAATAAACAATAAACATTTTCATAACTATCTACATTATAACTTTCTAAGTTTAAATCATTCTCAAAAAAAATTAAATTATTTTTTTTTTGATGTTCATTAGTGTTTTCAATTTCTGTTAATTTATATTCACGTTTATCTATTAATGGTAATGCATTTTCAATTAGTTTCACATTTGAGTATTTTTTATTAGTAAACTTTTCAATATTCCAAGATTGTGCAGAGTAATTTTTACCTTTAGTTTGAAGTCCACCGACCCATCTCCAACTGAGAGTATTAGATGCAGCATCACCATCTAAAAGATATTTTAAAAAAAATTCAGCTCCTTTTTGCCATGGTAATTTTAATGTAAATATCCAAATACTGGCAAACCACATTCTGGTATGGTTATGAAGATAATTTAATTCTTTTAATTCTTTTACCCAGTCATTAAAACATACAATCTCAGTTTTCCCATTTATAGCTTCTTGTATTTTTTCATTATCTTTTATATTTTTTAAATCCTCTAGAAAATCTGTCCAAACTTTTGGTCTTAGTTCCAACCATCCTTTCCAGTACACCCGCCAAAATATTTCCTGTATATACTTTTCAACCTTTTGATAGGGTCTTTTTTTTAAAACTTTTTCAACAGTTTCAAATTCAGTAATTAGTCGGTGAGTTATGTAAGGAGACAAACATGAAACATTTTTTCTCGCAACAGGACCAAAATCAAAATTTCTTTTAGAATTGTAGTTGATGATTTCATTTTCAATAAAATCATCTAATCTTTTTAGTGCACCCTCTCGTGTTACTTCAAATTTCATAAACCAATAAAACTTTAATTAATACTTTTAATAGTTATTTGATATTATGTATTTAAGCACATGTATAAAAATTTCATAATAATTTTGTCTGTTTTTACCTTTTTTTTAACGGGTGCAAAATCTGAAGAGGCTATAGTTAAAGAGTTAAAAAAAGGAGGGAATATAGTATTTATAAGACATGCAATTGCACCTGGTGGCGGGGATCCAGAAAATTTTAAATTAAATGATTGTTCAACTCAGAGAAATTTAGACAGTCAAGGTATAAAACAATCAAAAAGAATAGGGTTATTTTTTGAGAATCATAATATTCCTATAGACCAAGTATTATCTAGTGAATGGTGCCGCTGCAAGGATACTGCTAAATTTGCTTTTAAAGAATATAAAACTTTTAAAGCCTTAAATTCTTTTTTTTCATCAAAATTTGAAAAAAATAAAGAACAACAGATGAAAGATTTAACTAAATTTTTAAACGGCTGGGATAGTAAAAAAAATTTAATTTTGATTACTCACTATGTAGTGATTTTAGAAAGTTTAAATAAAGCAGTTTCCTCTGGCGAGATTGTGGTAGTTGATAAAAATTTAAAATATATTGGTAATATCCAAAAATATTAACCAACGTTTGATCTTCCGCCGTCAACACCAATAATTTGTCCTGTAATCCAAGAACTTTCATTTGATAGAAGAAACTTTGCAAGTGCAGCTGAGTCTTTTCCTTCACCAAGTCTTTTGAGTGGGTGCATTTTTGCTATACCTTCTGCAATTTTCGGATTTTTTAAAATTTTGCTAGCCATTTTTGAATTACTCATACTTGGAGCTATACAATTAACTCTTACGTTTGGAGAAAATTCCGCTGCCAAAGAAATAGTAAGACCCTCTAAAGATGCTTTAACTGGAGAGATGATCCCATGATTAGGGAAACCTTGTTTAGCGGCAACTGTGGAGAACAACACTATTGATCCTTTATTTTTTTTTAAACTTTGATGAAATTTTTTCACAATGTCATAAACTGGAAATAAGTTTAAAGAGAAAGATTTCATTACATCTTTTTTAGCAATCAAATTTACTGGTTTTAGATCTATAGATCCTACGCAATACGCAATTCCAGAAACTTCAGTATCAGCAAGATCACTCTCAATTTTATCTAAAAAACCTTCCTCTAATACATCAGCAACACTAAAGCTATGACCAGTTTCATCTGCTAGTCTTGAAACATCCTCCTGATTTTTTCCTATAATATGACACCCTGCAGATCCGTTTCGCATTAATTTAGCTAGAGAACTTCCAACAGCTCCAGTTGCACCAAATATCAAAATTTTATTGGCCATATAATTAATTCTTTTTAGATAATTCTAATTTCTTTGCTATCGCAAAGCTTAAAAATGTTAAATAAGTCCCTGTAATAAATAACCCATTAGCAATTATCATTGTTACATGTGTGATTTCTAAATATGAGAATAATAAATAAGCAAATCCAATCATTAAGTCCCAAACACCAAATAATAAAATATAAAGAGGCCACTTTGAACTCTGATCTAATGATTTATAATCAGCAATCCGTTTTTTAATAAATTCTGTTCCAAGAGCAATAAGAAAAAGTGGGATTATAAAAAAGAAAATCCATAAATAAATTGCTATACCAAAATTATCTTGTACCCAAACTTTTGGAAATAAGTCTGTCTCATGAAGAAAAGTCCAGAAAATTAGATATCCGAACATATAATATGCAACAATTGCGGCTAGTTGTTTCATTTTAATTAAGCTTCCTCGCCAGGATTTTTTTTATCCATCCCAAGTTTTTTGCTGTATCTCAATGTTAAGAAAAATACTGCTAAAGCTAATAGAAGTATCGCCCCTCCTTGATAAATTAAATTTATCGATGCGCTATCTTTATCCTGCAAGATTATTAATCTAGCTAATGCTGTAATTGCGATTAATACAGGGTAAGTAATTCTAATTGTTTTACTAGCCCAAAAAACTCCGATCATTCCAATAACTT
>CACLSS010000022.1 GCA_902609645.1 uncultured Pelagibacteraceae bacterium
CTTTAATGATTAAGCCGTCCGTTTTAATGTTAGACGAACCCACAGCAGGCGTATCGCCTATAGTTATGGATGAATTGTTTGACCATATTATAAAAGTAAAAAAGACAAATGTTGCAATATTAATGGTCGAGCAGAATGCAAAACAGGCTTTGAGTATATCAGATAGAGGTTACGTTTTAGTTACTGGAGAGAATAGATATTCTGGAACTGGCAAAGAATTATTAAATGACCAAAGAGTGAGAAGCTCTTTCTTAGGAGCTTAAATGGATTTTTTAAATGCAATAATTTTACTTTTAAATTATTTATTTGTACCCGCGTTATCTTATGGTTCACAACTAGCGCTTGGTGCAATTTTTGTCTCATTAATTTACGGAATTTTAAGATTTGCTTACTTTACAGCTGGAGACCTTATGTCTTTCGGTACAATGTTTACAATTTTATTCACGTGGTATTTTCAATCTTTAGGAATAAATTTAGGTTTTCTTCCAACAGCATTAATTGCAATACCTTTTGGTATAATAGTAACTATTTTCTATGTACTTTTAAAAGATAAATTAGTTTTTAGTTATTATAGAACTAAAAAGAGCCCACCCGTAATGTTAGCAATGGTAAGTATTGGAACCATGTTTGTTACCCAAGCCATAGTAAGAATTATTATTGGACCTTTTGATAGAAGATTTTTTGATGGAGAAAAATTTATTATAAGAGCAAACGAGTTTAAAGAAATGACAGGTTTAAACGAGGGACTTGCTATTAAATCAACACAAGTAATCACTTTATTTGTAACAATTGTAGTTGTTTCCATATTATTTTGGTTTTTGAATAAAACAAAAACAGGAAAGAGTATGAGAGCTTATTCAGACAATGAGGATTTAGCTCTCTTATCAGGAATAGATCCTAAAAAAGTTGTTATGACTACCTGGGTGATCGCAGCAATTTTAGCAACAGTTGGTGGAGCTTTGTATGGATTAGATAAAAGTTTTAAGCCATTTACTTATTTTAATAATATGCTTCCAATATTTGCTGCTGCAATCGTTGGGGGCATAGGCAATCCATTTGGAGCTTTCTTAGGTGGTTATGTTATTGCATTTTCAGAAATACTTTTAACTTATGCATATAAGAAGTTTTTTGTTTATCTACTACCAGAGAGTTTAGAGCCTGATGGTCTTTTACAATTACTATCTACAGACTATAAATTCGCAGTCTCTTTTTCAATTTTAGTTGTAGTTTTATTATTTAGACCTTCAGGTATTTTTAAAGGGAAAGTTTTATGAGAAATAATTTAGATGTAATCGCTGCATACTCAATAATGTTAGGTCTAATAATTCTTGTTGGCTTTCTTCAGTCTTGGAGTATGGCATTATCAATCTTGTGCTTATGTTTAATCTCTGCAGTTATGACAATAGGGGCTAATATTCAATGGGGATACGCTGGATTAATAAATTTTGGAATAATGGGATACACGGCTCTTGGAGGTTTGGCAGCAGTTTTAGTATCTGCTCCACCTGTTGAAGAGGCATGGAAAGCCGGAGGTTTAGATATGTTGCTGTGTGCATTCATAATTTTTTCAATGATTTTTATTATTCGTTTGGTATTAAAAAAATTTAGTAAATCAAAAAACAGAAATTATATTATTGCAGCAGTAATAGTAGCTGGACTAATCCTATTAAGATTAATATCTGCGCCAGCTATAGAGTCAATCGAGGCAATTAATCCGGCAACAACAGGCTTTTTAGGTGGCATGGGTTTGCCAATACTCTTTTCTTGGATAGTCGGAGCCTTTTTTGCAGGAGGTTTAGCATACGTAATTGGAAAAATTGCATTAGGGTTAAGAGCAGATTATTTAGCGATTGCAACACTATTAATTTCTGAAATCGTAATAGCAGTAATTAAGCATGAGGACTGGCTATCACGTGGAGTAAAAAATGTGATTGGTTTAAAAAGACCAGTTCCATTTGAAATAGATTTGCAAGGTAAAGAGTGGTTTATTAATTTAGTTCAGAAATTTCATCAAGGAAGTTTAAACTTAATTTCAGACAATTTAGAAAGACAGCAAGCTTTAAAACAATTAGTTATCGAATCCTCAACTGTTTTTGTAAAATTGTGTTTTGCAGGACTTTTTACAGCTGTAGTAATTGTTCTTTTAATTGTGACTCAAAAGGCTCTTTATTCTCCTTGGGGAAGAATGATGAGAGCAATTCGTGACAATGAAGAAGCAGCAAACGCGATGGGAAAAAATGTTGTTAAACAACATCTTTTAATTTTTGTTCTTGGATCTGCAATTGTAGGAATAGCAGGAGCAATGATGGTAACATATGATGGATTATTCACTCCAGGCAGTTACAGACCTATGAGATATACATTTTTAATTTGGGTAATGGTAATTGTTGGTGGAAGTGGAAATAATTTTGGAGCAATCTTAGGAGGTTTTGCTGTTTGGTTTTTGTGGATTGAAGCAGCTCCAATTGCTTTATTTTTAATAAATTTTTTTACAAGTGGGCTAGAAGAAACAAATGCTTTAAAAGTCCATCTTATCGATAGCATTCCATACTTTAGATTTTTAATGATGGGTGTCGGATTGTTATTAATAATGAGGTATAGACCAAAAGGTATTATACCAGAAAAAATAAAAAGAGTATAAAAAAAGCCTCAGCAGTTAAACCGCTGAGGCTCTTAAATCAATTTTTATCTTTGTTTTTTATTTTTAAATTTACCGCCTTTAACCTCTTTTTCAATGAAGTTACCGACGTGCTCTCCGACATCTGTAAATTTAACAGCAGTTGCTCCTTCGTAATCAATTGATTTACCTTTAGCTAAAAGATCTAAACCTTTTTTTAGCTCTCCAGGGTAAATCTTAGTACCTGGTGCATTCGCAACAGACATTACGTTTTTAGCTATTGAACCACGATCAGCTGAACCTCCAGCTTGCATCGCAAGTACAATTAAAGCTGCAGCATCATAAGACTCTCCTGTATACGGACCAGATGAATCAATTCCAGCTGCACTAGCAACATTTTTAAATACTCCTGCTCCTTTACCCATAGAACCAGGTAGAGAACCAAAAGATTTATTTAAACTTTTACCAAAAGTATCTGTAAGCGAGTCACCAATCATACCGTCTGATAAAATAAATGTATCAAAGGCACCAGAGTCAAGTGATCCTTGGATTATTCCCTTACCACCTTGGTCAAGATAACCAATTACAGCTACAGCATCTCCACCAGCAGAAGCTAATGTTGATACTTCAGAACTGTAGTCAGCTTTACCATCTTCGTGAGCGTTAACAGTTGTTACTTTAATACCGTGAGCTTTAACGGCTGCTGAATAAACATCAGCAAGTCCTTTACCGTAGTCATTATTTGTATAAGTAATTGCAACGCTTTTAATTTTTCTATCTTTTGTAATGTCAGCTAGTATCTGTCCACCACGTGCATCAGATGGAGCTGTACGGAAAAACAAACCTTTATCATCTAAAGTTGTTAAACCAGGCGAAGTCGCTGATGGTGATATCATTACTATACCATTAGAAACTGCCACATTACTTGCTATAGCTCCAGTAACACCAGAGCAGTCCGCTCCCATAATCGCAGCAATACCTTGTGAAACTAATCCTTCAGCAGCTGTTGTAGCTGCAGCTGAGTCAACACAAGTTGAGTCTGCTCTTATTGGTTTAATTTTTTCTCCACCAAGTAACGAACCTGAGTCAGAAGCTTCTTTAAAAGCTAATTCTGCTGAAGCTGCCATAGCTGGTGTTAAAGATTCAATTGGACCAGTGAATCCTAAAATTATACCCATTTTAACTTCTGCAAAAGTGCTTGTTGTCAAAACTGACAAATACATAATTGCAGCAATAAATACTTTTTTCATATTTCCCCTCTTATTAGTATTATTAATTTTGGATAGTATTTACTTTTAAAACAGACTTTTCAATGCCAAAATTTCATTTATTTACCTTGTAGATTAAGGTGATACCTCATTATATATAGATAAAATAAAAATTATGAAGAATGAAATTACATTTGAAGATTACCAAAAAATTCAAATTTCAGTTGGAACTGTATTAAAAGTATCAAAAAATATTAAAGCAAGAAAACCTTCGTTAGTTTTAGAAGTTGATTTTGGTCCGAAAATTGGAATAAAAAAATCTTCAGCACAAATAACACACTATTATAATTCTGAAAATTTAGTTGGAAAACAAGTAATTGGTGTTTGTAACTTCCCCAAGAAAAATATTGCCGGCGTTGTATCTGAGGTTTTAATTTTAGGAGCTATAGAAAAAGATGGCAAAGTAGTTTTGGTTCATCCCTCACAAAAAACAGAAAATGGTTTGGATATTGCTTAAAAAATGTATCCTCAATTTTTAACTTTAATTTTATTTGGAATAGCAACATCTTTTACTCCAGGCCCAAATAATATAATGGCGTCTCACTCTGGTTTTAATTTTGGATTTAAAAAAACCATCCCTTTAATGTTGGGTGTTATTTTTGGTTGGACATCCATGTTAATTTGCATGGAGGCTGGCTTAATAGTTATCTTTCAAAAATTTGAGATATTACAATTAATTATTAAAATTTTAGGTAGCTTTTTTCTAGTCTATCTAGCTTATAAAATTGCATTTTCAAGCGATACAAATAAGACAAAAGTTAAACAACCAATAGGTTTTTTCGAAACATTTTTTTTTCAATTTATTAATCCTAAGGGCGTTGTAGTAGCTATGATAACTGTCTCAACGTTTGTAGATGTTCAATTTAATTATTTAAGAGACTCGATAATAGTCACCACGGTTTATTTCTTTATGGCAATTGGAAGTATTACTACATGGTCTTTAATTGGAAAATATTTGAGAAAATTTGCCACAAGTAAAAAATTTATAACAAATTTTAACTATACCATGTCTTTTTTGCTTATCGTTTGCGTAATTTTGTTCTATGTATAGGGCATGGAATTCAAAAGCAAAAATTCATTTCAATCATTAGATACGCTTACAGTTTCAGGCAAGAAATATAATTTTTTTAATCTTGTAAAAGCTGAAAAGAATGGTTTGAAAAATATAAAAAAGCTTCCAAAATCAATCAAAGTGCTTCTCGAGAACTTATTAAGATTCGAGGATGACCTAACTGTAAATAAAAAACAAATCAAAGCTATTGCAGATTGGTTAAATACTAAAAGCTCAAAACAAGAAATAGCCTATAGGCCAGCAAGAATTTTATTACAAGATTACACTGGAATACCTGCTGTTGCAGATTTAGCTGCAATGCGGGACGCTGTAAAATCAAAAAACAAAGATCCAAACAAAATAAACCCTTTGTCAACTGTAGACCTAGTTATAGATCATTCAGTGATGGTAGATAATTACGCAAATAAAGACTCCTTTTCTAAAAATGTTGAGCGAGAATTTGATAGAAACGGTGAAAGATATTCTTTTTTGAAATGGGGGCAAAGTGCATTTAATAATTTTAGAGTAGTTCCACCTGGAACAGGTATTTGTCACCAAGTTAATTTAGAATATTTATCAAAAGTTGTTTGGTCCTCAGAAGTCAACGGCCAGTTATTTGCTTACCCTGATACTTTAGTTGGAACAGACAGCCATACTACGATGGTAAATGGTTTATCAGTTCTTGGATGGGGAGTTGGTGGTATTGAAGCAGAAGCAGCTATGTTAGGACAACCTATTTCAATGTTAATACCTGAAGTAATTGGCTTTGAAATTAATGGAAAACTTACTGAAGGAACAACAGCAAGTGATTTAGTTTTAACGATAGTTCAGATGTTAAGGAAAAAGGGTGTTGTTGGTAAATTTGTAGAATTTTTTGGTGATGGATTAAAAAATTTATCATTAGCTGATAGAGCAACAATTGCTAATATGGCTCCTGAGTATGGAGCTACTTGTGGATTTTTTCCTATTGATGATGAAACAATAAAGTATTTAAAATTCTCTGGAAGAGACCAAATCACAATTGCTCTTGTTGAGAAATATTCTAAAGAACAGGGATTATGGTCAAATCAAAATGATCAAATAGAATTTACAGATACAATCTCATTAGATTTAAATTCTGTGGTTCCAAGTATTTCTGGACCAAAGAGACCGCAAGACAAAGTCTTATTAACAAATGCTGCAAAAGATTTCGATAAAGCATTTAAAGAAAATACAAAAAGAAAAGTTCCTTTAGAAGCTAAAGTTAATAATAAAGAATTTAAAATTAAAGACGGTGATATTGTTATTGGAGCGATTACTTCTTGTACAAATACATCAAACCCTAGCGTTATGATTGGTGCAGGACTAGTGGCAAAAAAAGCTGTTGAAAAAGGTTTAAAGGTAAAACCTTGGGTAAAAACATCATTAGCACCAGGGTCTCAAGTCGTAACAGATTATTTAGAAAAAGCCGGATTAAATAAGTATTTAGATCAATTAGGTTTTAATTTAGTAGGTTACGGTTGCACTACTTGTATCGGAAATTCTGGGCCTTTAGATAAAGAAATTTCTGAGACGATACATAAAGAAAATCTTTATGCAGTTTCAGTATTGTCAGGCAACAGAAACTTTGAAGGTAGAATTAATCCAGATGTTAAAGCAAATTATTTAGCATCACCACCTCTAGTAGTTGCTTATGCTTTAGCAGGTAATATGCATCATGATTTTTATAAAAATCCATTAGGTAAAGATGAAAATGGAAAAGATGTATTTTTGAAAGATATTTGGCCTTCAAACAAAGAGATCGAGGAGTTAATGTTAAAATCTATTAATGCTGATATGTTTATTAAGAGATACTCGAACGTTTCTGAAGGACCGAAAGAATGGAGTTCTATTAAAACAGACCAAAGTAGTATTTATAATTGGGAGGAAAGTTCCACTTATGTAAAAAGACCACCTTTTTTTGATAATTTACCAGACAAGCCAGAAGGATTTAAGAAAATTAAAGATGCAAGACCACTTTTAATATTAGGCGATACTGTAACAACTGATCACATTTCGCCAGCCGGATCTATTAAAAAAGATAGCCCAACAGGTGATTATTTTATGAAACATCAGGTTCAGCAAAAAGATTTTAATTCATATGGAGCTAGAAGAGGTAATCACGAAGTTATGCTAAGAGGAACATTTGGAAATATTAGGATTAGAAACGAAATGGCTGCAGGAACAGAGGGTGGATTCACAATCCTACAACCAGATGGAAAACAAATGAGCGTATATGAAGCTGCAATGGAATATAAAAAAAGAGGGACTAGTTTAGTCGTAGTAGCTGGTAAAGAATACGGAACAGGCTCTTCAAGAGATTGGGCTGCCAAAGGAACAAAATTATTAGGAATAAAAGCTGTGATTGCAGAGAGTTTTGAGAGGATACATAGATCAAATCTAGTGGGAATGGGAATTTTACCACTTCAATTTAAAGAAGGTTTCGATAGAAAAAAACTCAATATTAGAGGCACCGAATTATTTACTATTATTGATATTGAAAAGGGAATCAATCCTGGAGCAGAAATAAATTGTGAAATTAAATATACAGATGGTTCGAGCAAAACTATTAAACTTCTATCAAGAATAGATACAGAAAATGAAATTGAGTATTATAAAAACGGTGGAATTCTCCAATACGTTTTAAGAAATATGCTTAATTAAAAAATGAATAATACAAAGGCTATTGTTTTTGATGCTTACGGCACATTATTCGATGTAAACTCAGCAGCTGAAAAGTGTAAAGATAAAATTGGGGACAAATGGGAAACCTTTGCCAATTATTGGAGAACTACCCAGCTTGAATATACTTGGTTAAGAAGTTTAATGAAAAGACATAAAGATTTCTGGCAGATTACAGAAGATTCATTAGATAAATCCATGCTCACCTTTAAAATAGATAAGTCAATGAGGAATGAGTTATTAAATCTTTATAAAGAACTCTCTACTTTTCCAGAAGTAAAAAGCGTTCTTGAGGAATTAAAAAAAAAATCGATAAAACTCGCTATTTTATCAAATGGTACACCAAGTCTTTTAAGCAATTTAGTTAAAAATAGTAATTTAGAAAATTTATTTGACGATGTTTTCTCAATCGAAGAAGTAAAGATATACAAGCCTGATCCAAAAGTTTACGATATCCCGATTAATAAATATAAGAT
>CACLSS010000023.1:0-5000 GCA_902609645.1 uncultured Pelagibacteraceae bacterium
ACATTTCCATTACAAAAGAGCAATTGAGTCAGCTATTTCAGGGGCAAAATGTTTGAGAATTAATCCAGGTAATATAGGCTCCAAAAAAAGAATCCAAGAGATTGTGAAAGCCGCTAAAGATTACGACTGCGCTATTAGAATAGGAGTAAATGCAGGCTCATTAGATAAAAATATTTTAGAAAAGTATAAAGAGCCTTGTCCAGAAGCATTAATTGAAAGTGCAGAGCAAAATATAAAGTTACTAGAAGATAATGATTTTTTTAATTTTAAAATAAGCGTTAAATCATCAGATGTATTTTTAGCAGTAAAGGCATATGAGGGTTTATCAAAACTTTATGATTATCCCTTACACTTAGGTATCACAGAAGCAGGTGGTTTAATAACTGGCAGTATCAAATCATCAATTGGTATTGGTAAACTTTTAATGCAAGGTATAGGTGATACAATAAGAGTTTCATTGTCTGCCAATCCAGTCGAAGAGGTTAAAGCAGGCTATGAAATATTAAAATCATTAGGCATTAGATCAAGGGGAGTTCAAATAATTTCATGCCCATCTTGTGCAAGACAAGCTTTTCCAGTCATTGATACAGTGAAAATTTTAGAGGATAAACTTTCTCATATCAAAAAACCTTTAACACTATCAATTATAGGATGTGTTGTTAATGGGCCTGGTGAGGCATCACAAACTGATATTGGTCTTACAGGTGGTGGAGAAGGAAATAATTTATTTTATTTGTCTGGAATTCCTCATAATAAAGTTGCAAACAAAGATATTATTGAAAAAGTAGTAGAGCTAGTTGAGTCAAAAGCTAAAGAAAAAGTAAATTAACTTTTATGATACCAGCTGAAAAGGTCAAAAATATCATAGATAAATATAATTCCTTAGAAAAAGAATTATCAAGTGGAAAATTTGATACAAAACTATTTGCAAAAAAATCAAAAGAGTATTCTGATTTAAAAAATATCATTGAAATTGCTCGAGAATACTTAAACTTTGAAAAGAACAAAATAGATCTTAATAATATTATAAACGATAAAAAAAATGATAGTGAAATGATTGATTTAGCTCAAAAAGAGCTTGAGAATGCAGAGTCGAAAAGAAATACTTATGAAAAAAAACTAAAAATATTTCTTTTGCCTAAAGATCAAGATGATGAAAAAAATGCTATAGTAGAAATCAGAGCAGGGACAGGTGGACTTGAAGCCACTTTATTTGCAGCAGATTTATTTAGAATGTATGAAAAAGTATGTTCCAAAAAGAATTGGACCATGGACATAATTAGTATTTCAAAAAGTGAGGCAGGGGGTTTTAAAGAGGTAATTTTTTCTGTTAAAGGAACCAATATTTATTCCTATTTAAAATACGAGTCGGGTGTTCACAGGGTACAAAGAGTTCCAAACACAGAAACCCAAGGAAGAGTCCACACTTCAGCTGCAACAGTTGCAATTTTACCAGAAGCTGAAGATGTAGATGTTAAAATAAATGATAGCGATTTAAGAATAGATGTATTTAGATCAAGTGGACCAGGCGGCCAATCAGTCAATACTACTGATAGTGCTGTAAGAATTACCCACAACCCGACTGGAATTGTCGTAACTCAGCAAGATGAAAAGTCTCAACATAAAAACAAAGCCAAAGCCTTAAAAATTCTTAGAGCAAGACTTTATGAAGCTGAGAAATTAAAAAAAGAAAAAGAAAGATCTAGTGACAGAAGAGGTCAAATAGGTTCAGGAGATAGGTCTGAAAGAATAAGAACATATAATTTTCCTCAAGGAAGAGTGACTGATCATAGAATAAATCTAACTCTACATAAATTAGATGAGTTTTTAAAAGGAGAAATCCATGAAGAAATGAACGAAAATTTAAGATTAAAAGATCAGGATTTAAAACTAAAAAGTCTTACTTAAAATGAAAACATCAGAGGCAATAAACATTGGATCAAAGATTTTAAGAAATAGAAATATTATTTCTCATAAAATTGATTCTGAAATAATTTTATCACATGTTCTTAAAACAAGTAGAGAAAAACTCTTAATAAATGAACAAGCTATTTCTTACACTGACCTAAAATGCTTTAAAAAATTTATTTCTAGAAGGTTAAAAAAAGAACCAATTGCCTATATTTTTAATAAAAAGGAATTTAGAAGCAAAGATTTTTATGTTGAAAAAAATTCTTTGATACCAAGACCTGAAACTGAACTTTTGATAGATCCAATTATTAAAAAATTTAGGGGAAAAAGCCTCTATTTTTTAGATGTGGGAACTGGAACGGGATGTATTATGCTTTCAATATTAAATGAATTAAATAAAAGTAAAGGACTAGGTATAGATATTTGCAAAAAGGCAATTTCAGTAGCCAAAATTAATTTAGAAACCATGAACTTGAATAAAAGGGCAAGCCTTAAATGCAGATCTATAGATATGATTTACAATAAGAAATTTGATCTTATTGTGTCTAATCCACCATATATAGTTAAAAGAGAAATTAAACAACTTTCAGAGGATATTAAGAAATTCGAACCACAAAAAGCGTTAGACGGTGGACATGATGGGCTTGACGTTATAAGAAAAGTTATTTACAAGTCTAAAAATATCCTCAAATTTAACGGAATTTTAGCATTAGAAATCGGTAGAGGACAAAATTATTCAGTATCTAATATTCTGAGGTTAAACGGATTTAGAGAGATTAAAAAAATTAAAGATTACAGAGATAATGTTCGTTGTATTTTTAGCACTTTGACGTAAAAAAAATTAATATTAAGAAAAATTATTAAATTTTTTTAAATTATAACTATAGAATCATTTTAATAACAAATATGAAGAATGGAAAAATAAGAAGATTTAGACCAAGATCAAATAAACACTATTTAGGTAGAAGATCAAATGGGTCTATAAAAAGTAATTCAGTACATAATATAGATGGTCCAAGGAATAATTTTTTTAGGGCTAACAATGTTAGTAAAAATCCACACAATTTAGAAAGAGTAATTGAAAAATATAAAAATTTAGCAAAAGAGGCTCTTGGCATTGGAGATAAAATCTTACATGAAAATTATCTTCAACATTCTGATCATTATGCACGAATTTTATCAGAGGTTAATAAAAGAAACATTCCTCAAGAAACTCCCAAAACAGATTCAAATAAATTAATAGAGTAATAATTAAAGTCGAGATAGTAGTTCACCTAAAGTAACATCAAGCTTTATTCTTTGGATCTCAAACTTTTTTCTTTCATCACCACTTAAAGTTTTTCCTGAAGGAAGTTTTAATTTTTGTGAGTTAACAAATTTCCCATTGTAAGAAACTGTATAATGTAAATGTGGCCCGGTAGACATTCCGGTGTTGCCAACATATCCAATTATTTGTCCTTGTCTAACTCTTCTTCCGGTTCTAGTTGCAATCTTAGACATATGACCGTAACCAGTTGTGTATGAAGAGTTATGTCTAATTCTAACACAGTTGCCACCATTCCCACACCAACCAGCTTTTATTACAGTACCATTACCCGAAGCCATGATTGGCGTGCCAGTTGGAGCAGCAAAATCAGTACCGTTGTGATGTTTTGTAAAACCTAATATTGGATGTTTTCTATTACCAAAAGGCGATGAAAGTCTCGCACCGTTAATTGGTGTCTTCATCAAAGCTTTTCTTATACTCCTACCTTTTTCATCATAAAAATCGAAATCATTTTTAATTTCAAACCGATACAATTTAATTTTTTGATTATTTACGTTAAGATAAGCATATAATATTTTTCCTGTTTTGATTTGCTTATTCCTGTCATCGAAATATCTTTCGTACATAACTTGAAATTTATCTCCCTTTCTAATATCTCTCTGGAAATCTACTTCAAAACCGAAAATCCTGGCAAATTCAATTATAATGCTAGGCTCCATCCCCGATGATGTTGCCGAGCTATATAAGTTATTTGATATTCTTCCTTCAACAACAACATTTTTTTTAAAAAGTTGTGTAATATTTTTTGAAACGTTTATACCATCTTTGCGTTTATCTATACGGACAAAGGTAGTTTTAGAAATTGGATAGTTAATTTTAAATATTTCCAAATCTTTGCCATTAGAAGATTTTTTTAAAATAAATTGTATTTTTTGACCTGGTGATATATTAGATAATTTCTGTTTTTTAATCTTCTTTACCACAAAAGCAATTTCATCACTATTAACACTAAATTTTTTTAATATACTTTCAATTGTATCATTGTTTTTTACAATATAATCATACTCCAAATACGGAGACTTAATTTTGTTAAATATGTAATTTTTTAAAAGAATTGTTTGGTTGTTAGATAAAAAAGAACTTATTTGTTCTGCCCTTTTTTCTTTTAAATTTTCGTTAATAAGAAAAGAAAAATACACTATCAAAAATAAAAGTGTGCCCCCAATAAAGTAAGCAGGTCTTACCCTGCTAAAAAGAACATTATTTTTGGATAGTTTCCGTGAAATTTTTACTAAATTTTCTAAAAAATGATTTATTGTCATCGATCTTTTCTATATAAAAAAAAAATGCAATATTCAATGTCAGGTAGTGTAAAAATACCTGTTTTTAGTGGTTTTTTTGACAAATATACGTCTTGATTAATTTTTATATTACAATATAACAGCGTTTCCCAATAATCACTGCAAAAACCTTATTTTTAGCTGGTTTTTATACTGATGTTGGGATTTAGTTTTCTGAAAATCAGAAGATTTAGCTTTTTTAAATTGTAGATAAAGAAGAGAAGTGTGGACGGTTAGGTTAATAAAAGAAATTTGTCGTACACACTTTAACGAAAGTAATTTTAATTTAATTAAAATTATTAAAGCTAGTGTGCGCCGTTATTAAACTTGAGAGTTTGATCATGGCTCAGAACGTACGCTGGCGGCACGCCTAACACATGCAAGTCGAACGCAGTAGCAATACTGAGTGGCAGACGGGTGAGTATAATGTGGGAATCTGCCTTTTGGTTCGGAATAACTCGGGGAAACTTGAGCTAATACCG
>CACLSS010000024.1 GCA_902609645.1 uncultured Pelagibacteraceae bacterium
AGTCTTTATCTTATTTTTTATAAGCATATTTCTTTTAAGCGGTATTTTATTAGTTGACTTTTTAGATTTCGAAAATTCCTTCAAATTATCAATTTTAACCTTAACAAACACAGTTTCGTCAGATATTTATAATATGGAAAAGATTGAATTTGTGAATTTATCATCATTTTCAAAAATATCGATTATTTTGTTTATGGTGATTGCTAAAATAGAACTAATTTCTATTTTTATATTAATACAAAAAGTTTTTATTAAAAATTAATTATGAGTAAAATATTAATAATTGGAGCAGGGGCAATGGGATCAGCTTTTACTTTTCCGTGTATTGATAATAAACATGACGTCACACTTATAGGATCTCCATTAGAAAATGATCAAATTGAAAGTTTAAACAAAGATAATTTCCACAAGAATCTTAATTGTAAACTTTCAGATAAAATTGTATTTTTAAATTCTAAAAATCTTAGTGATGAAATTAAAAAAAAATACGATGTCATTGTTTTAGGAGTTAATTCAAAGGGGGTAAATTGGGTTTCAAGCGAACTTAATTCCTCAAATTCAAAAACGCCGTTACTTTTACTTACTAAAGGTTTATCAGTTAAAAAAGACAAACTAGAAATATTAACAAATTTATTTAAAAATCCTAATGTCTCAGCCGTTGCAGGTCCTTGTTTGGCTAAAGATTTATCTAAAAGAAATAAAACTGGTGTAGTTTTCACTAATAAAAATATTACTTCAGCTGAGGCTATAGGTAAGCTAGTGAAAACCAGTTATTATTTTATGGATTATTCTGACGATATTGTTGGAGTTGAAATGTGTGCTGCAATAAAAAATTTTTATTCAATGGTTATCGGTTCTGCAAAAGATCTAAACACAGCAGCTATATTAATGCAAAAATCTGTGATTGAGATGGGAAAATTTATTAAGTTATTTGGTGGTTCAGAACAAACGGTTTATGGATTAGCTGGTTTAGGGGATTTATACGTTAGCATCGCAGGCGGAAGAAACCGTAAAATGGGACAATACTTAGGTGATGGACATTCATATTCTGAGGCAAAGAAAAAGTTTATGCCAAATGATACAGTTGAAGGTGCTGAATTAGCATTTGAAATAGGACCAAAAATTTTAAAAGACCTATCTAAAAAAGATTTTCCTATTATGTATTCACTTGTGGAGTCTATTTGTAAGGATAAAAAATTTGTTATTAACTTTTTATAACAAGCTAATTTACATTCTAATTACTAAAATAATTGTTGATGAAATTATTAAAGCGGATTAAAGAATACGAAGTGAAATTATAAATGGTAAAAATTGGAATTAATGGTTTTGGAAGAATAGGCAGGCTAATTCTCAGGGCTTTATTAGAGAATTATAAAGATAAAATTCAAGTTGTTGGTATTAACGACCTTGGTTCCATTGATACTAACGCACATTTAATAAAATATGATAGTACGCACGGAACTCTGCCGCATGATGTGAGTACATCAAAAGACGGTTTTAAAATTTTAAATCAAAATATAAAAGTTTTTGCTGAAAGGGATCCAGCGAATTTACCTTGGGGTAAAGTTGGTGCTGATATTGTTTTAGAATGTACAGGCTTGTTTTTGAATAAAGAAACTGCAGGCAAACATTTAAAAGCTGGAGCAAAAAAAGTTATTATATCAGCTCCTGGAAAAGATGTAGATTTTACAATTGTGCAAGGAGTAAATAGCAAAGATTTAAAAAAAGAGCACAATGTTATTTCCAATGGATCTTGCACAACAAATTGTTTAGCACCTGTTGCTATGGTTTTGGAGAATAGTTTTGGTATTGAGTATGGATATATGACTACTATTCATAGTTACACAGGAGACCAAAAATTATTAGATACTCTTCATAAAGATTTAAGAAGAGCAAGATCTACCGAGGGAGCAATGATACCCACATCAACAGGAGCTGCTAAAGCAATGAGTTTAGTTTTACCAAGTCTTAAAGGAAAACTTGATGGCACGGCCATAAGAGTTCCAACTCCAAACGTCTCTTTAATCGATTTTACATTAGTTACAAAAAAAGATGTTACTGCTGATAGTATAAATGATGCCATGACAAAAGCTGCTAATGGTGAGTTAAAAGGTATTCTTGGAATTAACAAACAGCCACTAGTTTCAAAAGATTTTAATCATGATGCACACAGTTCAATATTTGACGTTACCCAAACTCAGGTTGTCAAAAATAAATTTAGTAGAGTACTATCTTGGTATGATAATGAGTGGGGTTTTTCAAATCGTATGTGTGATACATCAATACAAATATCAAAACTTATTTAATAAATGGAAGTAGTAACAAAAATCGCGCCTATAGCGCTTGCACTTATAATGTTGGCTCTCGGATTAGGTTTAACCGGTCAAGATTTTTTAAGAGTAGCAAAGCAACCAAAAGATTTTTTAGTTGGATTAATTTGTCAATTAATACTACTACCAATTATTGCTTTTCTATTACTTAAAATTTTTAATTTACCTTTAGAGATTGCTCTTGGTGTAATGATTATTGCTGCTGCTCCCGGTGGTGTAACATCTAATGTACTTACAAAATTTGCTAATGGAGACGTAGCTCTTTCAATTTCATTAACAGCAATTATAAGTTTAATCAGCATTATTTCGGTTCCATTTATTGTATTTAAATCTGCAGAATTATTAGAAGTTGCGGAAATTTCAAAAGAAATTTCTATGATAGGAATATCAATGAAAATGTTTTTGGTTGTAACTCTTCCAGTGCTTATTGGAATGTTGATAAGAAAATTCGCAACAAACTTTGTTATGTCTAAATCTCAATTAATTGAAAGAATTTCAGTTCTTTTATTTGTAATTGTTTTTGCCGCTATATGGGTTGAAGAGTGGGAAAATATAATGGGTTATATTAAACAGGCAGGATTAATTACTTTAGTTTTAAATATTGTCATGATGTTTATCGGCTATTATGTTGCAAAATTCCTTGCCAGTGGAGTTTCACAAAGAAAATCTATTTCACTTGAGTGTGGACTTCAAAACGGAACTTTAGCAGTATTCGTGGCAAGTCAGCTCTTTAGCGACATAGCATATTTAATACCAACAGCTACTTACGCGATAGTGATGTTTATAACTTCTATAATTTACGTTTTTATTGTTAGAAAAATTAATTAAATTTTAAATCTAAATACAGAGCTGCGGACCAAGAAAAGTTATTTGCTCCTAAACAGTCTCCATTTTTAAAATTGTAGTATTCATGAAACTTTTTATTTTCTAACAATTCTAAAGTCTTATTTTTTAATAATTCAGAGAAGTTCTTATCTTTATTAATTAAACCTTGATAAATTATCCAATTTGAATTTATCCAAACTGGACCTCTCCAATATCTTGTTTCTTCGAAAGTTTTATCTTTTGGGTTTACAGTGGTAAAAAAATATTCTCTCTGTGAATTGTATTTCTTAAGTTTGCTTATAATTTTGTTATTAATCTCTTTATTCTTAAGGTCGGCAAATAGTATGAAGTAATTAGAAATAGCATCTACTTTAATTAAATTGTGGTTCTTAAAGTCGTAAGAAAAAAAACTTTGTTCCTCCTCTTTATAAAATTTGATCAAACTTTCTTCTGATAAAGTAATTTTATTTTCAAGATCACTAAAATTTAAATTAAATCTTTTTCCTAACTCAATCAGATCTTTTGTAGCTCTTATTACAATTGAATTAAAACCAATATCAATCACATTAAACATCGACTCATTTACAATTTTACTTGGATTATATTTATCTTTTTTAAATTGATTTAATAAAGTTATATAAGCATCGTAATCTTTTTTAAGAGGTCGGTTCTCACTTTTAGAAACGCTTAGATCTCTTCTTTCATATTTTAAATTTTCTTCTATTTTCACTTTATCCAATGGACTATCCCAAATAGGTGAGTTATCAAGCCCACTTTCCCATGGGTGAATAATTGAAACTAGACCAATTTTATTAGTATCTCTGTAATTAAAAAACCAGTCTAAATATTTTTTTAATTTTTTAATAATTATTTCCATTCTTTTCATCTGCCCTTGGTCTAGTTTATTTTGGTCTAAAATTTTTTTAACTATCGTTGCAATTATTGGTGGCTGTGTAATACCTGAAGAAGGTATTTTATTACCGCATTTCCATGTTTTATGATTTGGAAAATAACTTTCATCATTATCGTGAAAAAGAATGTGAGGTATCATACCATCATCCCACTGACCCATAAGAAGTGTTTCTAATTCTTTAATTGCATAATCAATATTAAAATATGAGTATCCCAAAGCTATGAAAGCTGAGTCCCAATTCCACTGCGCAGGATACAATTTATTGTTTGTAGGTAGAGTGTAGTCAGATCTTCTATTATTTTTTAAAACTTCTTTTGCAATTTCAACTGTTTCCTTCATTAACCTTTAACACTTCCTGCGGTTAATCCACTTACAAGATATTTTTCAAAATAAACAAAAATTAAAAGAATTGGCAAAGTTACCACAACTGAACCAGCCATTAAGTATTGCCTTGGTGTTTCAGCATCACCTGTTAAATGATTAATAGCTCTAGATAATGTAAAAGATTTTGGATTATCCAAAAACATCAAAGAAAATAAAAATTCATTCCATGCGATCATAAAAACATATAAAGCAACCGAAGCAATTGCAGGTAAACTTAAAGGGATTATAATTTTAATTATTATTCCAAACCAATTTTGTCCATCCATAAGACCAGCATCCTCAATTTCCTTTGGAATACTTTTAAAATATCCTTGAAGCATATAAATAGCGACAGGCAATGTTGTTGCTGTATAGACGATTAGAAGGCCTTCAATTGAATTTCTTAATCCTAACTGACTAAAGACCGTATAAAGAGGTATTACTAATACAATAGCGGGGAACATATATATAATTAATATTGATGTTGATAAAAAAGTTTTACCAAAAAAGTTTAATCTAGCAACTGCATAAGCTGCTGGTATCGCAAAGATTAAAGTAATAATTACAGTTCCTATTGAAACTATAGAGCTTGTTAAAATATATCTTCCAAAGTCATATGTTTTAAAAATCACTAGGTAAGATTTAAATTGATCTGAAATATTTTTGGTAAAATCAATACTTAAATCTAAAGGATTATATAATAATGCTGCTTGTAATTTAAAACTTGTAACGAACATTAAATAAAATGGAAACAAAATGATAAAAGCGAAAAATACAATCGCAAATAAAGACAAGAAGTCAAAAACGATTTTTTCAGATACAAAATCTTCTTTAAGATAATTTAAGTTATAATTCTTAACTCTATTTGTAAAAAATAAACTTATTAAAAGAATTCCAACATTATACCAAATTGGAGCACTTTCATTCATTGCAATATAAATAAAAGTAAATATTAACGGTAGCACCAGCATTTTAATCAGATGACTAATTCTCTTGCCAATAAAAACAAGCGATAAGCTTAATAATAAGGCTAAAAGAAAATTTATATTAAAATTTA
>CACLSS010000025.1 GCA_902609645.1 uncultured Pelagibacteraceae bacterium
ATTGATACTTTTAATTATGATGATCTGGTTAAACTTTATGAAATATTGAAAAATGATGATGATAATATTTTTAAATGGTATTCTGGAATCGGCCATAAAGATTTACTACCATTAAACAATGTTTCTAAACTTTTAAAAAATTTTAAAATAAAATGAAACTGGCGGAGAGGGTGGGATTCGAACCCACGAATGAGTAAACCCATTGCTAGTTTTCAAGACTAGTGCTTTCAACCGCTCAGCCACCTCTCCAAATCTAAACATCAAGATATTCTATATACATGAAAGAATAAAATATTAAAGCAATACAATAATTTTATAGAATGTAAAAAAATATTGGAATATAAGCTAAAAATGAAAATTTTAGTCATATTATTAAAATTTATACTAATTTTTACCTTCACAAATCTCGAGGCCAACCAAGATTTTGAGTTGTGGCTTTTGGAATTTAAAAAGACAGCTGTCAAGAATGGAATTTCACAAAAAACTGTAAACGATGTTATGAAAGATGCAAAGTTTTTATCTAAAGTAATAGAATATGATAGATACCAACCCGAGTTTTACGAAGATACTAAAACATATGTAAGGAAAAGAACTAGTAACGACAAAGTAAAAAAAGGCTTGTCATTGTACAATAAAGAAAAAAAAATTATTAACAAAATTGAGGAAAAATTTTTAGTAGAAAAAGAATTGCTTCTAGCTTTGATGGGCATCGAAACTAACTATGGAAAATATTTGGGAAAAATGGATATCATTTCATCGCTATCAACTTTAAGTTTTGATAAAAGAAGAAAAGCTTTTTTTACAAATGAATTATTAATTTTATTAAAACTCATTGATCAAAACATTATAAGTAAAAATATCTTATACGGTTCATGGGCCGGAGCTTTTGGAAACTTTCAGTTTATGCCATCAACAATAAAAAACTATGCACTAGATTATAATAAAAACGCTAATATTGAACTTAAAGAAATCGAAGACTCATTTGCATCAGCTGCAAATTATATTAACAAAATTGGTTGGAAAAAAAATCAACCTTGTTTTTATAAAGTTGAACTTAAAGGAAATATTCCATTAAAATATTTAAATACTTCTGCTAAGAAAATCAAAAATAAAAAGAAATTAAAGTTTTTTAAAAAATACTTAAAAAATAATCAAAATATGTTATTAAATGAAAACGTCATTACTGCAATTGTTACTCCTGATAAGGATATAATTCCTGGATCTAATACTCTCAAACCTGCATACCTTGTATTTAGTAACTATGAAAAAGTTTTGAAATGGAACAGGTCCTTGAGATTTGCTATCGCTGTGTGTACTTTAAAAAACAAATTTAAAAATGAAATTTAAATATTTTACTCTAATTTTTTTTTTATTATCATGTACGAACAATTCTTTCGAAAAAAGTGATATCTCTACTTCAAAAATCTCTAATGGTTTTGCACTAATATATAATGAGAGTGATTTTGAAAATAAAATAATCTCATCAAAGTTAAATTCCGATAAAATAGAGGCAGCTCATAATAAATATAAAAAAAATACAATTATAATAATAACAAATCCTGAGAATAAAAAATCTGTACAATTATTAGTATCTAAAAAAGTAAATTATCCAGATTTTTTTAAAGTTTTAATTACTAAAGAATTATCAGAAAAATTAAATTTAAATCCAGATATACCTTTTGTTGAAGTTGAAAGGCGTATAAAAAATAGGTCATTTATTGCAAAAAAAGCAGTTACTTATTCAGAAGAGCAAAGTGTACTAACCAAGGCTCCAGTAACGAAAGTAAAAATTAACAATATCTCTAAGTCTTCTAATGATAAAAACTATAAAAAGTCGGATGGAAATTTTTCAATAATTATTGGAGAATTTTATTCCAAAAAATGGGCTTCTAGTTTGATTGAATTACTTATAAATGAGAATATTAAAAAAGAAGTTTTTTCTATAAAAACGTTGGGCAAAAATAATTATCAGTTAATTGCAGGACCTTATACTTCAATTAATACTTTAAAAAATGATTACTTTAAGCTAAATAAGTATGGTTTTGATAATCTTGATATAAAAAAAAACAAATGAGACAAAAAATTACAATTTTCTTAATATCCTTTTTGCTTTTAACGCAGTTAAATGCTCAGCCAAAGATACAAGCTCCCACAGCTATTCTTATGGATTATAATTCCGGAAAAATTTTATTTGAAAGAGATGCAGACCATCAAATTTATCCTGCTTCAATGACAAAAATTATGACCGCAATAATTGTTTTTGATCTTTTAGAACAAGAAAAAATAAAACTTTCTGACGAAGTTATCATATCTGAAAATGCTTGGAGAATGTCTAAAAGTGGCTTTTCTTCAATGTTCATAATGTTAAACGATAAAGTTTCAATTGAGGATTTGTTAAGAGGTATAATCGTAGTATCTGGTAATGACGCTTGTGTTGCGTTAGCGGAAGGTATTGCTGGGACAGAAACTGCATTTGCCGATATGATGAATGAAAAAGCAGAAGAAATTGGTCTTGTTAATACAAACTTTACAAATTCATCGGGTATTAATGATCCTGATAATTATTCAACTGTTAGAGATATAGCAATAATGTCAAAATATCTTATTGAAAATTATCCAAGTTATTATGAATACTTCAAAGAAACCGAATTTACATGGGATAGAACAGGTGGTGACCCGATTAAACAAGGAAATAGAAATCCACTTTTATATAAACGGATAGGAGCCGATGGTATTAAAACAGGTTATTTAGCTGTTGAGAAATATTCTCTAGCAAGTTCAATTGTTGGTGAAGATCGAAGATTAATTGCAGTGGGGAGTGGATTTATTACTAAAAAAGCGAGATCAGATGAGTCAGCAAGAATGTTCAGATGGGCGTTGAGAAATACAAATACATATGAAATAGCAAAAAAAGATGTCCCAAAATTTAAGTTTAAAACTTGGCTAGGTAAAGAAAATATTGTGGAAGGTTTGTCAAAAGAAGATATTTATGTAACGATATTGAAAAAAGAAGTTAAAGATCTCAAAGTAAAATTAGAATATAACGGACCAATCAAAGCACCAATTAAAGAGGGCCAACAAATTGGAGATTTAATTCTAGAATTACCAAATGAAGTATCAAAAAAATTTCCTATTTATGCAAGCAAAAGTGTTAAAAAGGTAAATTTTTTTAAAAGTCTATTTTTATCTTTTAACTACATGATTTGGGGAGATGCGTAAAAGAAATTTTTTTTTTATTGTCTTTGAAGGTATTGAAGGATCAGGAAAATCCTATCAGAGTAAAAAATTATTTAAAAATATTAAAAAAAAAAAATATCCAGTCGAACTTACTAGAGAACCGGGTGGTACAATTGGCGCAGAAAGAATAAGACAAGTAATTTTAAAAGATTATTTTCATAAAAACAAAAGTGAGAAGTTTCATAAATATACGGACACACTTTTGTATTTAGCTGCTAGAAATGAGCATATCCAAGATAAAATTCTAAAAGCTAAAAGAACTAAAAAAATCTTGATATGCGATAGATTTATTGATTCCACAATAGCTTATCAAGTTTATGGAAAAAAAGTTGAATTTAAACTTATTGAGAACATTCACAAATATATACTTCAAAAAATTAAGCCTGACATAACCTTTCTGCTTAAAGTTAATGCCAACAAAGCTTCTAGCAGGCTTAAAAAAAGAAAAACTAAAAATAGGTATGATAAATTTTCAAGAAATTTTTATCAAAATGCCCAAAAAGCTTTTATAAAATTAGCAAAAAAAAATAAAAAAAGATATTTCGTTTTTGATAATTCGACCGACGATAAAGAACTTGAAAAAAAAATTTTAAATATTGTTTTGTCTAAATTAAAATAAAGTGAAAAATATAACAAACAGTAATATTGAAATCAAAAAATCTAATAAATTAATTGGATATGATGATTTATTTATTAAATTTGAAAAACTTTATTTAAATAAAAGACTCCCAAAAGTCATATTGCTCTCCGGAGACAAAGGAATAGGCAAATCAACTTTTGCTTTTCATTTTATTAATTACATTTTATCAATGAATTCTAAAATTCCTTACGACAAAGATAGATATTCAATAAATTTAAATAATGAAACTTATAAACAAATTATAATTAACATTGAACAAAATTTTAATTTTTTAAAATGTGGAATACCAAATACAGTCTCTATAGACGATATACGTCAGCTGAAGACAAAATTATCAAAACCCCCACTTGTTAATATCTCAAGATTCACCATTATTGACGATATTGAGTTAATTAATTTAAACTCTGCCAACGCTCTTTTAAAATTAATAGAAGAACCCTCAGATTATGATTATTTTTTTTTGATAAATAATAAGTGCAATAAGGTAATAGAAACATTAATTTCACGATCTTTGGAATTTAAGGTTTTTTTGTCTTCTAAGCAAAAAAATCAAATTTTTACTTATTTAAAATCATATTTTGAAATTGAGGAGAATTTTACTCATAATTACATGCAATATACATCGCCTGGTAATCTTATTAAATTTGATCCTATT
>CACLSS010000026.1 GCA_902609645.1 uncultured Pelagibacteraceae bacterium
AATTGCCAATACTGCTTAAAACGGTTAATAGTGATTGAAGAATATTAAAATCACTTAATAAATAAAAAATCATAGTAAATACAAAAATGCTAATTATTATATAAAGATCTTCTTTATGATCTTTTAAATTTTCTCTTTTTAAAAATAAATTATAAAGCAGATAAAAATTCAATATTGATATTAAAAATCCCAAGGATAGAGAGACAGACTGATAATTTGTTTTAATAATATTATCCAATGAATCCGTTGGGAGAAAGCCGCCAGATGATATAACGGTCATTGTTAAATTTAAACCGTCAAACAATCTTATTCCTGAAAGTAGAAAGATTAAAAAAATTAAAAGGGTTAGTGTCAAATAAATAAAAAAAATTCTTGTTGATACTATTCGTAAATTTGGTGCAAAATTTATTTTATTTTCTTGGTTATACGTTAAATCTAAAAGTTTAAAATTTAATTGTTTATTTGAAAAAATAAGAACTAAAAATATCAAAAAATAAAGCCCCCCTATCCATTGAGAGGATGACCTCCAAAGTAATATAGGATCATCTAAAAACCTTATATTTTCAAAAATAGTAAAACCAGTGCCTGTTAATCCAGAGATGCTCTCAAAATAAGACTCTAAAAAAGAGACTTTATATTCGCTAAAGTAAAAGGGTATTTGAATAAAAAAACTTATTAAAAAATAAATAAGTAAAATAGTAAATATTTGCTCAAAAATATTGATGTTCTCTTTTTCTTTTTTTCCAAAATTATATAAGTTAAATCCTACAATTAATGATAAAAATAGAACGGCAATGTACGTTTGTATGTTTAGTAAGTAATCAAAATAGAAAGAATAAAAAATATTTAGTAAAGCCATTATTGCAATTGGAAAACAGCTTAGACCTAAATAATATATACAGGGCTTTATTTTCATTATTTTTAAGAAGTTATACTAAAAAGGTTTTCAACTTCTTTTAATTGGTCTCTTTTAGATAAAAGTACAACAATATCATTTTTTTCAAAAACTGATGTTGATTTTGGCATCATAACTTTGCTTTTTCTAACTATTGCCCCAACTCTTACTTCTTCGGGTAAATTAGAATCTTTAATTGATTTACCTACTAGTTCTGATGTTTCTAAAATTTTAGCTTCTAAAAATTCGTATTCTCCATCTAATAAAGAATAAACTGTATCTATAGTTCCTGTGTGAACATGTTTCATAATTGTTGATACAGTTGTCATTCGAGGATCAACTAAATCATCTATTTTCAATGACTCTTGAAGCAAATTATAATTATGTTTGTTTATAATAGCTATGGTTCTTTTAGAAGGAGTATATTTTTCTGCTAGTACACATGCCATGATATTGTCTTCATCATCATTAGTTAATGCAAAAACTGTTTCAACTTCTTCGATATTAGCTTCTTTAAGAATTTTTTCATCTAAAGCATCACCACAAATTACAATTGAAGAAGAAAGTTCACTGGCTAACAGTTCAGCTCTACTTTTGTTTTTTTCAATTATTTTTGTTCTTAAACCATCCGCACCTTCAAGAAGTTTTGCTAAATGCAAACCAATATTTCCACCACCTATAATAAGAATTTTTTGTGCTGATTTTTCTTCGTGTCCAAAAACAGATAAAAGTTTATTAATTTGATCTGTGCTTACTACTAAATATACTTTGTCACCAACATTCATTACATCATCTTTTTTTAAAAAAACAAAAGAGTCTTTTCTTTGAGCACCAAAAATATGTGCTTTAAACTCAGGAAATTTTTTTGTTAAATCTTTTAAGGGTAGGTTGATAATTGGGCATCCTTTATCAATGGATATCTCCAGCAATTTTACTTTGTCTTTTACAAAAGGAACATTGTCTAATGCTCCTGGTGCCTCAAGCTTTCTATATAACGATTTGGCAACTTCGCGCTCAGGTGAAATAATTACATCAATTGGAATGTTTGATTTGCTGTATAACTTGCTCCACTTTCCATCTAAAAATTCTTGCGATCTAATCCTTGCTATTTTTTTTGAAATATCAAATAAAGAGCTAGCAATTTGACATACGATCATATTAATTTCATCATTTCGAGTAACTGCAATAATCATGTCTGCGTCTTTTGCGCCCGCATTTTCCAGTACGGAAGGTAAAGTAGCCTTCCCCACAATACCTTTTACGTCCTGTGTATCATTAATTTTTTTTATATCCTCTGAGGATTGGTCAATCACAGTTACGGAATGACCTTGTGAAGAAAGTTGTTTGCTTATTGAAAAACCGACCATACCGGCGCCACAGATAATAATATTCATTATTAATTTATACCTTTTATGCCAAGAGATTTGAGTTTTCTATGAAGCGCTGATCTTTCCATGCCAATAAACTCTGCTGTTTTAGAAATGTTACCTTTATTCTTTCTTAATTGATTTAAAAGATAGTTTTTTTCAAAATTCTCTCTTGCCTGCTTAAGTGGATATGACATTGATGTTGTAGTTTCATTTAAATTCTGCGTTGAATTTTTATTCAAAATCTCATTTAATAATCTTGTTATATTAGATTTATTTTCATTTTGAGATAATATAGATATTCTTTCAACTAAATTTCTCAATTCTCTAACATTTCCTGGCCAATCATAACTATAAAGTAATTCTTCATCTACATTTAGTTTTATCTCAGGAATTCCATTAATTTCAGATATTTTCTTCTGAAAATAATTTATTAAAATTGGTATATCATCTGGCCTTGAACATAATTTAGGTATCTCAATTGGAACAACATTAATCCTGTGATATAAGTCTTCCCTAAAATTTCCTATTGTAACCTCGCTTTTAAGATCTTTTGAAGTTGAGGAAATAATTCGTATATTTACATTTATATCTTTAGTTCCATTTATTCTTTTAAACTTTTGATCAATTAAAACTCTTAAAATTTTAGCCTGTGTATCAAGTGGAATTTCAGAAACCTCATCAATCAATAAAGTTCCATTAGATGCTTTTTCAAGAAAACCGTAAGATACACTTCCATCCTTATTTTCAGAACCAAATAACTCATTTTCGTAATTATCAGATTGAAGTAAAGCCCCATTCATAACAATAAACGGGTTTTTTGAACGATTAGAATTTTTGTGAATTTTTCTTGCAACCAATTCTTTACCGGAACCTGTTGGACCAGAAATTAAAACTCTACTATCTGTTGAGGATAATTTACTTATAAGTTTTTTTATTTTTAAAATTTGATTGCTTTCTCCAATTAAATCAAAAGAGTGGAACATTTTATTTTCTAATTTAAGATTTTCCCTTTTGAGTTTAATATTTTCTAAAGCTCTATTTATAAAATTTAACAATTGCTCCGTAGCAAATGGTTTTGTAATAAATTCGTATGCCCCGAGTTTTAACGACTCTACTGCCATCTCAACATTAGCATGACCTGAAATCATAATAACTGGTACTAAATCTGTAATTTTTTTTATTTTCTTTAGTAAATCAATACCGTCTTTATCTCCTTTGTCTAATTTAACATCAATAACAGCTACGTCGGGTAATTGTTTGTCTATCTCAAAAGACGCTTGGTCAAAATTTGCTGCTTCTCTTACAATAAAGTTTTTGTCTTTAAGAATATTTGAAATCAGATTTCTGATATCAAAATTATCATCAACAACTAAAATTTCATTTTTCATTATATAGCTGGTAAATATATCTCAATTACTGCCCCAGATGTTTTTTTAAGAAAGTTAACATCGCCATTATGCTCATTTATAATTTTACTTACTATGGGCAAACCTAATCCCGTACCTTTTGTTTTCGTGGTGTAATAAGGTTTTGTTATATTATTTATATCGTTGAAACCAGGACCATTATCCAGCATTTTGATCACTATATATTCATTATTTCTGTCGATTTCTACAACAATTTTACCTTGTAAATTCTTATCTTTTTGTTTTTTTTCCTCTATTGCTTCAATGGAATTTTTTATAAGATTTAAAAAAACTCTGTAGAGCTGGTCGCTATCACCTTTAATACTAAAATTTTGTTTTTTATCGATGATTAGTTTTATGTTTAAATTTTTGTCTGACATTTTGTAAAATTCTACTGCTCTTTCAACAACATTTGAAATATTAATCTTTTTTAATATTGGAGATGGCATTCTTGCAAAATCTGAAAATTCATTAACCAATTTTTCAATATCCTTAATCTGTCTATTGATTGTGCTTAGATAGTTATCAAAATTTTTACTTTTATCTTTTAGCTGATCTGAATATTTCTCTTTTAAACTATCTATTGATAATTGAATTGGTGTTAAGGGATTTTTAATTTCATGTGCAAGTTTTCGTGCAACACTCTCCCATGCAGAATACCTTTCTGCGACTAAAAGTTTGTCTTGTTGTTTTTTTAATCTCTCGATCATATTATTAAAATTTTGATTAAGAGACTTAATTTCTTCGTCTGCATCTATATCGGGTACTCTACTATCTAATTTACCAGCACTTATATTTTTTGAGGCAGATATTAAATTAATTATAGGCTTTGTTAATCTTTGTGCAAATGTTACTG
>CACLSS010000027.1 GCA_902609645.1 uncultured Pelagibacteraceae bacterium
TTTTCAAATCTTATTTATCTTTTTACATCAAGAAAAATAATAAGGACAAAAAAGAAGATAAAATATTTAAATAAAAATAAAATTTCTAAAATTGTTTTAGATAATTTTAGTCACAATCTTACCAAAGGACAGACCAAAATATTAAAAGAAATTAATGACGATATTAAATCTGAAAAAAGGATGTTTAGATTATTACAAGGTGATGTTGGTTCAGGTAAAACAATTTTAGCTTTAATTACGGCAGCTAATATTATTGAAACAAATTATCAAGTTGCTTTTATGGCTCCTACAGAAATACTGGCTCATCAACATTATAAATTAGCAATTAAACTTTTTCAAAATTCTAATATAAATATTCAACTACTTACAGGTAAAACAATTTTTAATAAAAAAAAAGATATTCTTTCTGATCTTCAAAAGGGAAAAATAAATTTATTAATTGGAACACATGCATTATTTCAAAATAAAATTAAATTTTTTAATTTAGGATTTATAATAATAGATGAACAGCATAAATTTGGTGTTAACCAAAGAATTAAGTTAGCCAAAAAGGGAGGAAAAAATTGTGATTTACTTCTTATATCCGCAACTCCAATTCCAAGAACCATGATGTTGTCATTTTTTGGGGACATGGATATATCACGTTTAAATGAAAAGCCCAAATATAGAAAAAATATTATTACGTTAATTAAACCTGAAAAAAAACTTGATGAAATTTTACCACTTTTAAAGAAAGAAATTTCATTAAAAAGACAAGTATTTTGGATATGTCCATTAATCGATGTTTCTAGTAATTTAAATTATACATCTGCTAAAAAAAAGTTTGAACAGGTAGATAAACTTTTTCCAAAGCAAGTTGGTCTAATTCATGGTGGGATTGATAAAAAAATTAAAGACAAAGTATTACAAGATTTTCTTACAAAAAAAATTAAAATATTAGTGAGTACAACAGTTATAGAGGTTGGTATAGATTTTCCAAGTGCAAATATTATTATAATTGAAGATTCAAATAAGTTTGGATTGTCCCAACTTCATCAATTAAGAGGAAGAGTGGGAAGAGGAAATACAGAATCAATCTGTATTTTGCTCTACAAAAATAATCTTTCCAAAAATGCAAGAGAGAGATTAAAAGTTCTAAAATCTACCAATGATGGTTTTGTTATAGCTGAAAAAGATTTACAATTACGTGGCTTTGGCGATATTTTAGGTTTTCAACAAAGTGGGATTAAGAATTTTAAATTTGCAGATCCATTACATCATAAAGATTTATTTTTACTTGCGGAAAAAGAGGTTAAAAAATTGGGAACGTTAAATTTTAAGAAGTTTGAAAATTTATTAAAACTTCATGATAAAGCAGATATAATTAGTAAAATAGGAAGTTAGTTATTTGGATCAGTACTACCAGCAGATACAATAAATTTTGAGGCTTGTTCAAAAGACATATCTAAGAAAATAACTTCTTTTTTCAAAAACATTAAAAGAAAACCGCTAGTGGGGTTTGGGGTTGTTGGAACAAAAACATTTATAAGCTCCTGTCCAACTTTATCCTTAATTTCACTAGTGTTTTCTTTTGTTGCAAAGCCAACTGCCCATGTTCCTTTTCGAGGGTATTCAACTAATACGACCGATTTTTTATCACCTTTGCTTTTAGCAAAAGTCTCTGTAAGTTGTCCTACCGCAGAATAAATAGTTCTTAAAATGGGGATTTTGTTTAAGACTTGTTCAAATAAATCAAAAAGTTTTTTTCCTAGAAATGAAAGAGATAGCCAACCAACAAAAGTAATTATAAAGACTGAAATTAATATTTCTAATCCCGGTATATTATATGGTAGATAATAATTAGGATTTATCTCTTTAGGTAAAATTTTAGAGGAAATTTTAATAATAAATAGTGTTAGATAAAGAGTTATTCCAATTGGTATCAAAACAACAATTCCAGCTATAAAATTGTTACGAAGTGTTGAAAATAAGGACCTTTTTGACTTTTTTTTTGACATAAAGTTAAATGCTTAAATAGAATAATGTGTTTAATTTTGCTAATATCATCTTATGGGTAAAAAACATATCATAAATAGAAGAAAATTTCTTGGGTTTATTGGATGTTCCTGTGGAGCTTATTTTCTAAATGGTTGTGGAACTGTACCGATTACTGAACGTAAGCAATTCACAATATATCCTGAAAGTGTGATTAATAATCAAGCTGCGAAAGCTTATGAAAATCTTAAAAATTCTAAAAAAATTAAACTTATTGAAAAAGGTAAGGATATTAACAATATAATTGATATTGGTGAGAAAATATCAGGTTCTGTTTCATCTTTTTTTAAAAATGAAAATAAGGAAGACCCTACCTCAAATTTTAATTGGGAGTATATTTTAATCGACGATAAAAAAGTTAAAAACGCATGGTGTATGCCAGGTGGAAAAATTGCAGTTTACACCGGAATTTTAGATGTTGCTAAAAATGTCAACGGTTTAGCTGCAATTATGGGCCATGAGATTGCTCACGCTGTTGCAAAACACTCTGTAGAAAGAATGAGTGCAGCAATGGCAGTAAATGTTACAACGCAAATTGCCGATATTTTTACAGGTGGTAAAATATCACAAACACGAAATACTGTTGGAAGAGCAACTGGAATGGATGTTCTTCAACTTGGGATCATGAATCCATTTGGAAGAAAACAAGAAAGTGAGGCTGATTATCTAGGGTTAATTTTTTCCTCTCTATCTGGATATAATATTAAGGAGTCAACAAGTCTTTGGGAAAGAATGAAAGAAGCTCATAAGGGTAAAGAACCTCCGCAATTTTTAAGTACACATCCTTCAAGTGATAATAGAATTAAAAATTTAAATAAATGGATCCCAGAAGTAATTTTAGATTACCCCCCAATTAAAACTTAACATTAATGGTGAGCCGTGTTGGATTCGAACCAACGACACCTTCCTTAAAAGGGAAGTGCTCTACCAGCTGAGCTAACGGCCCGTCGAAGAACTTGTTTCTATAATTAAACAAGACAAATTTCAATTAAAAATTATCTATATACAGATGTAAGTTCGTTATTACCAGCAGCAACACATGGCGATTTAACACATGTGCCGATTATCCATTCAGAACCAGGCACTGAGTCAAAATCATTTGAACTGATAAAAATAATACCCATCTCAATGGATTGGCCTGCTTTACCTTCGGCTTGTATTCTTGGGTCCTGGACACTCTTCACTATTGAAGAATTCTTAGAATAAGGATTTTTAAGGTTTAGATTTGAATTGATATAATTAATTATTTTTTTTGACGTCCAAGAGTCGTTACATAATTCACCCCATGAAGTTTTTGTACTATCATCACTACCATCGCAAGTATTAATTTGATTATTTACAAATTCTACAATTGCTTTGTGATTATCCTTTATAATACTTGCTTTCTCTTCAACAGCAGATCTTGTTGTGGCAGTCCAAATCAATGTAGCTAAGACATACAGCGCTGAAAAAAAAACTATTATTTCTAAAAAACCAAACTTTTTAAAATTAATCATAACTTTACAATCATATTGTTTTTTATTTTATTATTAAAAAAATCTATAAGATTTTGTACTGTTTCCATGCCCATTCTTTCCGTACATTCCTCAGTAAAAGTTGCAGAATGAGGACTCAACAATACTTTTTTATTTTTAAGCAAAGGATTATTTAAATTAACAGGTTCTTTTTCAAAAACATCTAAACCAGCTCCAAAGATAATATTTTTATTTAAAGCTATATCAAGATCATTCTCATTTATAATACCACCTCGAGCAGTATTAATGATAATAACATTTTTTTTCATAATTTCTAATTTTTTGTAATTAATTAAATTTTTAGTTTGAGAATTCAGAGGCATATGTATTGAAATATAATCTGCAGACTTAAAAGCTTTTTCTAAATTCTGTACTTTATTTCCTCCAAATTTTTTAATTACTGATTCATCAACAAATGGATCATAGACATTAACATTCATTTCAAAACCATTACATCTTTTAATCAAGTTTTTTCCAATTCTTCCAAAACCAAGTATTAGAATTTCTTTATTCAATAACTCAAAAGTAGTTAGCTGATTTGCAGCTTTTCTAAATTCTCCATCTCTAACCATTTTGTCATAGCTTACTATTCCTTTTGACAAAGTTAATATCATATACATAACATGCTCGGCCACGGAAACTGCATTTGCAGTTGCAGTAATTAATAATTTAATATTATTTTCCTTTAGAAATTTGGTATCTACATTATCATAACCAACACCGTGTCTGGAAATTACTTTAAGTTTTTTACAGTGACTCAAAATTGAATCATCTAATTTTGCAACGCGCAAAGTTATGCCATCGAATTTTGGTAAAACTTTTATTAAGTTATCTTTTGAGGTATTTTCGATTATTTCGTATTCAAAATTTTTGCTGTTTTTAAGTAAATTGATTCCTTTATCGTGTATTTTTTCTATAATTCCAATCTTATACATATCACTACTTTATTGT
>CACLSS010000028.1 GCA_902609645.1 uncultured Pelagibacteraceae bacterium
ACTATGAATTGTTTTGCCTTTAGCCTTAATAGCAGTAATACCAGTTGGGGCTAAAATAGCATGATTTTTTTTTGTATTTTGTCTAAAGTATTCTAGAAAAGTTGACTTACCTGTTCCAGCTTTTCCAGTAATAAACAAATTTGATTTCTTTTTGTCAATAATTTCAAAAAGTTTTTTAAATTCACCTGTTAAAACAAATTTTTCAGGGAGAGTAGTACCTGTATCAAAAACTTTCTGATTCATCCTCTATTGTTTTTTTTATAACTTCAATCTCTTTTTTTGTCTTCTCATATTCGTGAATTATGAATAATTTTGAAAAAAATTTGTAAATATTGATTGGCAGATAATATAAAGATAAAAAAATTTTTAAAAATTTTTTATCTTTGTAGTATTCTTTTTTTGTAATTTCACTTATAAATTGATGCTTTATACAAATAGAATAATAGTTTAACCAAATCTTCCTATTTGACAATCTTTCCTCCAAGCTTTTTTTAAAATTATAGATCATAAGTACTTTTCATTTTCCTTTGCTTTTTCTTCTAAATGTTTATTAATGGTTGAAACTTGCTCAACTTTCTTTTTGTCAGCTCCCTCCTGTTCCATTTCTACTCTTAATGCATCGACTCGCGCAAACTGTTCTGGAATTGTCGGAAACTTTTCTGTATTTGTTGACAACAGTCTTTTTGCAATCCGTTTTCTAATTTTAGTATAATCTTTTTTATCAAAAGCTTCTTGTCCATATTCATCAAGCAGAATGTTTTCACCTAAATATTTAAGCCCAGGTTGTTTAAACGATTTAATGATTTTTTTTTGTTCATCCATTGAAGTTTTTTCTTCTACAAATTTTTGCATCATATCTTTTTCATCTCTTGAAGGTCTGATATCAAAAATTTGCTCTTCGAATTCTTTTTTAGATTGGTCTTGATTTTTTTTATATAAGTCATCTTCTATTGCAAGATTAATTTTTTCAGCAAGTTCCTCCCTGTTTTTTTGAATAAAATTAGCTCGTTTTTCTAGTTCCGGTAAACCAATTTTTTTTAATTCTTCAGAGTATTCATCACTTAAAGTGTTCAAAACACTTGAGTCTTGTATAAGTGGATTTCTATTACTTTTAATTTGTCTGATTTTTTTCGGCGCTTTTAAAATTATGTCAGAGAATTCTTGACCTTTTTTTTTAATAATAAGCTCCCAATTATGTTTTAAGTCAGCTACGATATAATAACCTCTGTAATGTTGATGTTCTGTTACAAAAGTTCCAGCAAAATTTCTTGTTTTAGCAAAAAAAGTCTCTGGAAATATAAAAACATCTTTATCTTTAATGCTAGGTAATATTTTTTGTTTATCTGTATTTTTTAAACATTCTTTAAATAAATTAGGAAACTTTCGTTGTAAATGCTCGACCATTGCTTTCAACCCTTTGGTGTCAGCCAAAGACGAGTGAGCCTCAGGACCAATTGGGAACCCATTCATTCGACAGAGTGATTCGAGTTTGTAAACTTTATTATTTTTGCTATTGAGTTCGGTCGCAATTTTATTTGGTTCATAATAATCTAAATTATGTGCTACGGGTAACGCATCAAGTTGACGAGCCTGTCCAGTAGAAAATATCCAAGGCCAGGTAAATAAATTGGAAAAAAGGTGGTGGGAGATTGCCATATAATCATAAGAATGTCCTGACCATGTAACAAAGAAACAACCTTTATTACCTATCTCAGTAAATTTTTTGTTAATCGCTTTTGTAAAAGAGAAAGAAGAATGCTCATGTTTATCAGCATCAAAAGGATTGAATTTGTTGACCATCAAAGCATCAACTTGATAAATTCTAGATTTTCTAGGGCGTACGTAATAAGTTTTAGTTTCCAGTTCTCTATCATTATGGGAAGTATTAATAAACGAAAGAGATAAGACATCACAGGTCAGGTGAGATCCTGTCGTTCCTTCAATATCAAAATACAATTTATTTAGATTTGTCATGCTATTTTTTTTATTTCTTTTTGTTCATAAATATCTTCCAAGTTTTCAAATATAGATTTTTTTGGTTCTAAAGAATGAATATCCACCTGGTTCTTTATATGATTAGACATACTCCAAAGCACTTTGCCATAAAGTTTAAACTTCATTTGTCCAGCTTCCTCAAACATTGCATCTAATCCCTCATCACCAAAAAGTTTTTTTGTAACAGGATTTTGTTTTATTTTTCTTTGTAGATATACGGAGCCTCTATATTTATTAATAAGATAATCAATCTCAAATAATTTGATTTTTTTATCTTTAGCAAAAATCTTATCAATCTCCTCAATCATATTAATATCATCATCTTTATTATCATGTATTTTTTTTCCTTTAATTAAATCAAGATATTCTACTTTTTCAGCAGATTGAATTTTTTCAAAATCAGAATAGATAAAACAGATACTTCCAAAAGTAATTTTTCTTATTTGAATTTCCGCATTCAAATAATCAATGTCTCTTTTAATTGCATATAGTCCATCCTTAAATGTATTTAAATGAGGCTCAAATACTTTAGGATATTCTTGAATTAATACAAAATCATTTTTATTAAGAGTTGGTGCCATGAGGTTATCTTGCACTTTATGTAATACAATTTTATCCCTATCCGCAATATCAAATTCTTTTCTAAGAAATTTTTTTGTAAAAAAAGCACCGATTTCTTTATCGTTAACTTCAACATCGGCAATTTGATCAGGGGGTATAAATTTTTTCATATATTTATTTCTAAAAAATTCTAAAGCAGGTTTAAATTTTCTTATGGAATCAATCATTTTTTGAGATTGTGAAAATTTTTCTGTTTCTGTTTTACTTGTTAATTCTTCTGCTGCACCACCAATTTTTTGATTTTCAGGATCTTCTGCTTGTACAGGATCTGAGATGTATTCTTCCGCTCCAGGCACGACCGTGTTAATATATCCCGGATCATAATCGTCTAATGAAAAATTAATATAAGACCTAGACAACATAATCATATGGTGCTCTAGAGCTGGTATAATTAATTTTTTTTCAGCACCAATCTCTTTGGCAAAGGCAAGTGTTTTGTAAAATTTTATATTGTGCGGTCTCGATTTGCTTTTTAAAGAAGTGTAGTAATGTATTGAATTTAGGAAAAAATATGCAAAGCTACTAGGAAACACTTCCCCATTAAAACGATACAGATATCCATCTAAACTATGTTGATGATCCCAAAGCAGTTCTGAACACTGCCGTTTAGTAACTTTTGCAGCCTTTAATATTTCTTCTAGAAGTATCCTATTTTCGCTTTTGCCGTCTATTTGGGCTAATATCCTATCCCTAATCAAACGACCATGTTCTACAGACCTGCAATTTTCTAGCTGATTGATATATTTATCGTCTATACCCTGAATTAGCTCTTTTAGCTCTGCTTCGGTAATAGAGATGTTTTTATTTGGCATATAAGGGGAATTTATAATACTTTATATATATAATGTCAATAGCTTTAAATTTAATATAATTTTATTTAAATTAACTGTTGACAACATCTATTTAATTTGATACAAATACGCTATGGATATAAAAATTGGAATAGAGATGTTGATGAATAGGTTGTTAAAGAAAAAAAAACCTTCTCTTACTGAACGATTAGATAGGCAAGTTACCTCAACAACCAAAATAGACGAAAAGACAAAAGATGCACCTATTGATCATAGCTATTTTAACTTTAACAGCACAGAAAACACACAGGTTGGGAACAACGATATCTTACCAAGTAATGTTATACTTTTAAAAACAAGAAAATTATCCAGAGGACAAGATGAGAAAGAAAGGGTTAGAAAAATAGCCAAACAGATAGCAAATAACTTCGAAAAAACTGCTGATAATGCTGGCTGCTTTGCAGTCTATCCTTACTATTATTTACTATTCTATATTCAGCAACAAATGATTTTTAGTCTTCCTTATTATAGTTATCGAAATGCTGTTGCTCTAGTTGAGAGGCAAGTAATTCGAAATCATAAAAAATTTTTAGAAGAAAATTGTCCTGAGTTAAGTGAAGAAAATTCAACTATTACAAAAGACAAAAAAAAAGAAAAAGATAAAACAATACATTAGGATATAAAATGAGCGAACTTATAGATAAAAAAACAATTGAATGGTATAAAGATTTATTGTTAGATATTGATGGAATTTCAAAAGTAGATTACGTAAAATCGATGGAGAGTGCCGTTACTAATAGCTGGGGCTCTGAGCCTTGGACAGAAGAGCAAATTTCTAGAGATATCTTGCAAAATTTCAGAGACTCGTGTGTAGAAGCAAAAGTAAAGATTGATAAAATTAAAATTGAAATAAAAAATGATTTTATTAAGGTATTTTCCCCAACATTTTTTTCGCTTAAAAAACTATTTTATATCGGATCCACAAAAGAAGAGTCGGATGCTGATTTAATAGGAAAAATGGGTGAAGGTGCAAAAAAATGCTATTCAG
>CACLSS010000029.1 GCA_902609645.1 uncultured Pelagibacteraceae bacterium
AGCATCAAAACTAAAAAAAAAACAACAATTAGCTTGGAAAATTGCAGAAATAGCTTCAGATAAATCAAAATTAAATGAGGATGCTATTGATATGGTCATTAATAGAATAATCGATAACGCATCAGTAGCGATTGCTTCTTTTAATAGGAAACCAGTTGTATCTGCAAGAGAAATGGCTTTAGCTCATCCAAGAAAAAATGGAGCCACATTATTTGGTTTAAGTCCAAAGAATAAATTTGACTGCGAATGGGCAGCCTGGGCAAATGGAACCGCAGTAAGGGAATTAGATTTTCACGACACTTTCTTAGCAGCTGATTACAGTCATCCAGGTGATAATATTCCGCCAATACTAGCGGTAGCTCAACAAAAAAAATTATCAGGTAGAGATCTGATTAGAGGAATTTTAACAGGCTATGAAGTTCAAGTTAATCTTGTCAAAGGAATATGCTTACATGAACATAAAATAGATCACATAGCGCATTTGGGTCCAAGTGTAGCTGCAGGTTTAGGCTCTTTATTAAAATTAAATACAGAAACAATTTATCAATCAGTGCAACAGGCGCTTCACACAACAGTATCAACTAGACAATCAAGAAAAGGAGAAATTTCAAGCTGGAAAGCATTTGCTCCAGCACATGCTGGAAAATTAGCAATTGAAGCAGTCGATAGATGCATGAGAGGAGAAGGAGCACCCAGTCCAATTTACGAAGGTGAAGACAGTGTAATCGCTTATGTTCTCTCAGGACCTAAGGCTAGATATACAGTTCCACTTCCAAATATAAATGAGGAAAAAAAAGCTATTTTAGAAACCTACACAAAAGAACACTCAGCAGAATATCAATCACAAGCACTTATCGATTTAGCAAGAAGAATGAATGAAAGTATAGACAATATCTCAAAAATTAAATCTGTAGAAATTTACACAAGTCATCATACTCACTATGTGATTGGAACTGGAGCTAAGGATCCACAAAAGATGGATCCTAATGCGAGTAGAGAAACTTTAGATCACTCTATCATGTATATTTTTGCTGTAGCGTTAGAAGATGGCAAGTGGCACCACGTGAATTCTTATACACCTAAAAGAGCTAATAAAAAAAGCACAGTTCAATTATGGAGAAAAGTAAAAACTTTTGAAGATAAAAAGTGGACAAAAAAATATCATGACCCCGACCCTAATAAAAAATGTTTCGGGGGTAGGGTTGTAATTAAAATGAAAGACGGTTCAAAGGTAGAGGATGAAATATCTGTAGCTGATGCGCATCCTGCTGGTAACAGGCCTTTTGAAAGAGAAAATTACATCGAAAAGTTTCAGACTCTTACAAATGGAATTATTTCACCAAAAGAGTCAAATAGATTTATTAAGGTTGTTCAAAATCTTAGAAAACTCAAATCAGGCGAACTTCATAAGCTTAATGTTGAAGTTAGGGCAAAATCGTTGAGAACTAGAAGCAATAAAGTAATTTTCTAATTGACTCTTTAATTAATTCAAAATTTAATAAGCTATTAAATAAAAAGGGGGAAAAAATGATAAATATAAGAAAACTTATTAGTTTATTATTTGCGTCTGTTCTTTTCCTATCTTTTTCAACACAATCATTTGCAATCGACAAACTTCACTTCATAATCGGTGGTGGAGCTGGCGGTGGTTGGGATGGAACTGCTAGAGGAACAGGTGAAGCATTAACAAAATCTGGTATGCTCAAAAGTGCATCTTTTGAAAACATGTCAGGAGGTGGTGGAGGTAAAGCTCTATCATTTTTAATTAATACAAAACCTGAGGGAACTGTATTAGTTCAATCAACACCATTAGTTTTAAGATCTATCACTAGACACAAAGGTTATGTGAAGGGTAGTGGCGTTCTTTCGTACAAAGATGTTGTGCCAATAGCTGGAGTTATCGGTGACTACGGTGCAATCGCTGTAGCAAAGAACTCACCATATAAAAATTTCAAAGATGTTGTGGCAGCTTACAAAGCTAATCCAAAATCTGTGAAAATGGCTGGTGGATCTGTAAGAGGAAGCATGGACCATTTAATTGGTGCGCTTGCATTTCAAGAAGCAGGAGCTGATCCAAATAAAGTAGTTTATATCCCTTACGATGCTGGAGGAAAAGCTTTAGCAGGATTGTTATCAGGTGAAACTCAAATTCTTTCAACTGGTTTGGGAGAAGTTATGGGAGCTAGAGACCAAGTTAGAATAATTGGTATCACTGCACCTAAAAGAGTAAGTGATGCACCTGACGTTCCAACATTAAAAGAACAAGGTTTCGATGTTCAGTTTGTAAACTGGAGAGGATTTTTTGGCCCTCCTGGTATGAGCAGCGGTGATAAAAAGAAAATCGCTAAAATGCTAGGTGATGTTCAAAAAACTCCTGAGTGGGAAGCTGTTAGAAAAAGAAATGCTTGGGTTAATATTTATAATCCAGACAAAAAGTTTGTGAAATTTCTTCAAACACAAACTAAAGAGATGACAGCTCTTATGAAAAAACTTGGAGTAATTTAATCCGTTAGGATTTAAAGGAGGAGCAGTGAAGATAAGTTCAGTCAAAATTATCTCGCTGCTCTTCTTTGTTTTATCTGCTTTCTATCTTTATACAGCTTACCAAATACAAGTGTTTTCATTTGATGAAAACGCTCCATTTAATGCAAAAACATTTCCTATCTATCTTGGTTATACAGGAATGTTGCTTTCAGCATTAAGAATGATTTTACCTGAAAAAACTGTAGAAGAGGTTAATCATAAAGTTTTAGATTATAAAAAAGTTATTTTGTTAGTTGTTACAATGATTTTTTATGGCTTTACCATCTTAAGAGTTGGCTTCTTTTTATCTACATCGATTTTTTTACTTTTTGCTTATTATTTTCTAGGTGAAAGAAGGTGGAAATGGATGTTGCTTTTTTCATTTCCATTTGTGGCTTTATTTATGCTTTTACTACATGGCGTTTTAGATATTTATCTTAGAGATCCTTTATTAAAATACTTAGGAATAATTGGATGATCGAAGGAATTTTAATAGGATTAAATACTGCGTTATCATTAAAAAACATTTTAATGGTAATGATGGGATGTTTTTTTGGGACAATCATAGGAATGTTGCCAGGGTTAGGTCCAATGACAGCTATCGCTTTGATGATCCCAATTACTTATGGTTTTGATCCTGCTACTGGTTTAATTTTAATGGCTGGAGTTTATTATGGAGCTGTTTTTGGTGGGTCAACTTCATCAATTTTAATTAATGCCCCAGGTGTTCCCGGTACTGTCGCAACCTCATTTGATGGTTATCCAATGGCACAACAAGGTAAAGCTGGTAAAGCCCTTGCGATAGCAGCCTACAGTTCTTTTGCAGGAGGTACGATCGCAGCAATATTTTTATTATTCGCTGCTCCAAGTTTATCAAAAGTGAGTTTAGCTTTCCGATCTCCAGATTATTTTGCATTAATGGTTCTTGGTTTAACAGCTGTTTCTGCTTTTTCAGCTAAGGGACAATTTTTAAAAGCCATGATGATGGCAGTATTAGGTTTGATGCTAGCTACAGTTGGACAAGATACTTTATCTGATATTCCACGTTTTGTTTTTAATAATATGAATTTATCTGATGGGATAAGTTTTGTATTAGTCGTAATGGCTACTTTTGCAATGAGTGAGGCCCTAACAATAATTTTAAAGGGTACTGATCCAAGTAGTGCAGCCAAGGCTATTTCTCTTAAAGAATTAGGATCAATAAAATTAGATAAAGAAGAAACAAAAAAAACTTTAAAAACCATTCCAAGATCATCAATAATTGGTTTTATTGTTGGTGTTTTACCTGGGGCTGGCTCAACAATTGCATCCTTTTTAGCTTACGGAATGGAGAGAAATTTCGTAAACAAAGAGGAAAAAGAAAAATTTGGTAAAGGAAGTGTTCATGGATTATCTGCACCAGAAACAGCAAACAATGCAGCGTGCTCTGGTTCATTTGTACCATTATTAACACTTGGTATTCCAGGAAGTGGAACAACAGCTGTTATGTTAGGTGCTCTTTTGGGTTTTGGTATTCAGCCTGGACCTAGACTTTACATGACAAACCCAGAAATTTTTTGGTCAGTTATAATGTCTATGTATATTGGAATGGTTGTACTTTTAATACTCAACTTACCGTTAATACCTTACATAGCCAGGATACTTGCAGTCCCAAGAACATTTTTAATACCTATGATTTTATTCTTCTCAGTAACAGGAATTTATTTAATGTCTTTTAATACCTTTGATATTTTCTTAATGATTGGTATTGCGGTAGTTGCTACAGGACTCAGACTTTATAAATTTCCCATGCCACCACTAATATTAGCCTTTGTTTTAGGCGGCTTGATGGAGGAAAATTTAAGA
>CACLSS010000030.1 GCA_902609645.1 uncultured Pelagibacteraceae bacterium
TACGAGAATTAATTCAAAAGATCTCACAAGCTAAAGACAAACTGGAGTTGCAAAATATTAAATCACAGTTTTTAGGTAAAAATAGCCAAATCAATCAAGAATTTAAAAAGCTTGGTTCTTTATCCGAAGAGGAAAAAAAAATTAAAGCTTCATCATTAAATAATGAAAAACAAAAAATTACTGAAGCTATTAACGTTAGATTTAAAGAATTAGAAAAATTAGAAATCAGCAAAAAATTACAAAAAGATAAAGTTGATGTTACTTTACCAGCAAGAGAGAGACCTAATGGAAAAATACACCCAGTCTCCCAAGTAATAGATGAAATCTCATCAATTTTTTCTGAGATAGGTTTTTCTGTTGCAGAAGGTCCTGATGTTGAAACTGAATATAATAATTTTACAGCATTGAATACCCCAGAGGATCATCCTGCAAGAGACATGCATGATACCTTTTATCTAGATAATGATAAAAAAATTTTATTGAGAACTCATACTTCTCCAGTTCAAGTAAGAGCAATGCTAAATGGCAAACCTCCTTTTAAAATTATTGTTCCTGGAAGAACTTATCGTTGTGATAGTGATCAAACCCACGCACCAATGTTTCATCAGCTGGAGGGCTTACATATAGATAAAGATATAACCATGGGACATTTGAAAGGTTGTTTAGATTATTTTGTAAAAGAATTTTTTGAGGTTAAAAAAATCAAAATGAGATTTAGACCAAGTCACTTTCCTTTTACCGAACCATCAGCTGAAGTAGATATTGGTTACAAAGTAGAAAACGGAAGAATAATTGTGGGTGAGGGAGATAAGTGGTTAGAAATTTTGGGCTGTGGAATGGTTCACCCTAATGTTTTAAAAAATGCAAAAGTTGATCCTAATAAGTTCCAAGGCTTTGCATTTGGCATGGGTATAGATAGACTTGCTATGTTAAAATATGGAATCAACGATCTTAGGTCTTTTTTTGAAAGTGATTATAGATGGTTAAACTATTTTGGTTTTGATCCATTGGATGTTCCAACTAACTATAGAGGTTTGAGTAGATGATCATAACTCTATCATGGTTAAAAAATCATTTAACTACATCATTAAATCTTGAAAAAATTATAAACAAACTAACAGATATTGGTTTGGAAGTAGAAGCAGTTAAAGAAGCTCAAAATGAATTATCTGATTTTAAAATTGCAAAAGTTCTTAAAGCAGAAAAACATCCAAATGCTGATAAACTTAAGCTTTGTGATGTAAGTATTGGTAACAATAACGATATCAAGAAAGTTGTTTGTGGGGCCCAAAATGCGAGATCAGGTTTAGTAACCATCTACGCACCACCAGGTTCTATTATTCCAAAATCAAAAATGAAATTAAAAATTGCCAAAATAAGAGGAGTCGAGTCACATGGAATGTTGTGCTCTGGAAATGAATTAAATATTTCAGACGACAGTGAGGGAATTATAGAACTAAAAAATAGAGAAAAAGATATTGGGAAAAACTACTTTAAAAGCAAAGGTGAAAAATCAATAGATATATCCGTGACACCTAATAGACCTGATTGTTTAGGTGTTAGAGGAATAGCAAGAGATTTAGCTTCTGCTGGTCTAGGTAAGTTTTCAAATTCAAAAAAAATAAAGATAAAGCAAAGTTTTAAACAATCAATTAAAATTTCAATAACAAAAGAAAAAAATCAAGGCTGCCTAAATTTTGGCGCTTGTTATATAAAAAATATTCAAAATAAAGAAAGTCCAGAATGGCTAAAACAGAAAATAATTTGTCTTGGTTTAAAACCAATTTCTGCTGTAGTTGATATTACTAACTATGTAATGTTCGACCTTAACAGACCTTTGCATGCTTATGACGCTGATAAAATAGATAAAGAGATAGTTGTAAGAAACTCAAAGTCTGGTGAAACTTTTACTGCACTTGATGGAAAAAACTATAAACTTGGAAGTAATATGTGTGTTATTTCTGATAGAACTGGACCTTTAGGTCTTGGCGGGATAATTGGTGGTTCAAGGTCAGGTACTGAATTTGATACAAAAAATATTTTATTAGAGGCAGCATATTTTCATCCTTCATCAATAAGAAAAACCGCAAGTAATTTAGGTATTGATACAGATGCTAAATATAGATTCGAGAGGGGTATTGATCCAAACTCAATTATTGAGGGACTTGAAGTTGCAACAAATTTAATTCTTAAAATCTGCGGGGGAGAAGCTAGTAAATTTTCAGTAGAGGGAAAATCCAAGGTTAAAAATAAAGTTTTAGAGATTGATCAAACAAAATTTAAAAAGGTAATAGGAATACCAATGCCTTCTGGAGAAGCTAAAAAGATCTTAAACTCACTTGGATTTGATACGAAAATCAAAAAAAATAAATTTTTAGTAAAGATACCAACTTGGAGACCTGATATCTACCAAGATGTTGATATAATCGAGGAGTTAATAAGAATTAAAGGCTTCGATAAAATTTCACTAATACACCCAGAGAGATCAAGAAATAAAGACACACTAAGTTTTGATCAAAAGTTGTTTCACCTTTCACAAAGAGCTGTAGCTACAAAAGGATATATGGAAGCAGTTACATGGTCATTTACTGACTCAAGGATCGATAAACATTTTTCACAAGGAAAGAGAGAAATTGAAATTACAAATCCAATTTCAAGCGATTTAAATGTTTTAAGGACATCAATTTTTTCTAATTTGATTGTGTATTTGAAAAAAAATCAGGATAGAGGCTATTTAGATTTATCGTTATTTGAAATTGGTCCTACTTTTTATGGTAAAAAACCTGGAGAACAACAGGTAGTAATAGGTGGTTTAAAATCAGGAGTAGTCAACAGAAAAACTTGGGAGGCAAAACCAAGAAACGTAGACGTGTTTGATGTGAAGGCTGACGTTGTAAAGACATTGCTAGAGATAGGAATTGAGGAAAATAATATCCATGTAAGTAATAAGACACAAGACTACTATAATCCGGGAAGATCTGGTTCAATAAATTTTAATTCAGAGAATGGAGTACTTCTTGCATCATTCGGTGAAATTCATCCGTCAATAATTTCTAGCTTAGACTTAAAAGAGCAAAACGTAAGTGGATTTGAAATTTTTTTAAAAAACATTCCAAAGCCAAAAACCAAATACAGGCTCTCTAAAAAAGATTACTCTATTTCAGATTATCAAAAATCCGAGAGAGATTTTGCTTTTATAATTAATGAAGATTTTAAAGCTGGAGACATCAAGAAATTAATAAGCGATGTTGATACAAATCTAATTAAAAATGTAAAAATATTTGATGTTTTTTCAGGTGGAAATATGCCTGTTGGTAAAAAATCAATAGCCATTAATGTTCTAATTCAGTCCATAGAAAAAACACTTTCCCAAAAAGACCTAGATGATATAAGTCAAAAAATAATTGATATTGTAAAAGCCAAAACCGGCGGAACAATTAGATCCTAATGTCGGACATTAATAAAGTAAGAAACTTTGCGATTATCGCACACATTGATCATGGAAAATCTACCATCGCAGATAGAATGATACAAATTTGTGGTGGGTTATCGAAACGTGAAATGAAAGAACAAGTTTTAGATTCTATGGAAATAGAAAGAGAAAGAGGAATTACAATTAAAGCTCAAACTGTAAAATTAAATTATAAATCTAAAGATGGAAATGATTATATATTAAATATAATAGATACTCCGGGTCATGTCGATTTTAGTTACGAAGTAAGTCGTTCATTGCTTGCTTGTGAAGGTTCAGTTCTAATTGTTGATAGTTCACAAGGTGTAGAGGCACAAACTCTGGCAAATGTATATCAAGCATTAGATCTTAATCACCATATTATTCCAGTATTAAATAAAATTGATCTGCCTGCCTCTGATCCTCAAAAGGTCAAGCAACAGATTGAAGATGTTATTGGAATTGAGACATCCAAATCAATTGCATGTTCCGGAAAAACAGGTGAAGGGGTTCAAGAAATTTTAGAGACAATTGTAAAAGAATTACCTCCACCAAAAGGTGATCAATTATTAAAATTGAAATCTCTATTGGTAGATAGTTGGTATGATAGCTATTTAGGGGTAGTAATTCTTGTAAGAATTTTAGATGGAAAAATTAAAAAAGGCATGAAAGTTAAACTAATGTCAACCAAACAAGATTACGAAATAGAAAAAGTTGGTGTCTTTACCCCAAAAGCAAAAGATGTGGAAGAACTTAATTCTGGTGAGATTGGTTTTATAATTACTGGAATTAAAAGTTTATCGGAAACTAAAGTTGGAGACACTATATGTGATACCAACAATCCATTAGAAAATCCATTACCAGGATTTAAACCGAGCAAACCAGTTGTTTTTTGTGGCTTATTCCCAGTAGA
>CACLSS010000031.1 GCA_902609645.1 uncultured Pelagibacteraceae bacterium
AACTAAGTAAAAAACTAATAGAAGGACTAATAAAATAATAAGTATGACTGGTTTTGAGAACATAATTAACTTGATACCATTATGATTGGCAAAAACAATCCTAATGCGTATAAAAGGATAATAATTATTGCTGCAATAATAAAGGCTCGAATAGCATTAATTTTCATAATGTTTATTTGCCATCAAATTTCATGTCAGACAAATGTAATTTTAACGCATTTGTAGATAGAAAAATTTCAAATAAGAACAATAGTATTGATATAATCATTGAAATGCAGCACGATGCAAATATCAATCTTGCAATTATAATTTTATTTAAGTAAAGACCCAAAACTGTCATCATGTTAAATAGAAAACCTAATCCGGCAGCACCGATAGAGTATTTCAAATAATTTATTCTTTGACTTAAATTCTTTAACTGTTTTTCCCATTCTGGAGGAATATGTTTTTCAAATACATGTTCGTCATGAAGCTTTCTAATTAAAGCACTCAAAGTATGAAATCTATTACTATAAACTGCCATTATAAGAGGAATTGCCGGAAACATTAATGCTGTTACTGTATAATCTATATTCATTTCGAATCGCATTGATTATGTATTTAGTGTTTGATATTTACAAGAACTATTAATGTCAAAACATATAACAAATTTCATTAATGTTACTAGATTAAACAAACCAATAGGTTTCCTTTTATTATTTTGGCCTTGCACGTGGGGTCTATCATTAGCATTTTACTTTGATAAAAATTTTAATACCTTTTGTTATTATTTAATTTTATTCTTTCTTGGATCAGTTTTAATGCGAAGTGCGGGTTGTATAGTCAATGACATTGTTGATGAAAAAATAGACAGAAGAGTTTCAAGGACAAAAAATAGACCTATCGCTTCTGGGAGTTTAAAAAAATCGACAGCATGGATTTATGTTTTAATTTTGTGTTTATTAGCATTCTTAGTTTTAATACAATTCAATTTTTTGACTATTTCACTAGGGATATTTTCAATGATTTTTGCATTTTCATATCCTTTTATGAAAAGATTTACTTACTGGCCACAATTATTTTTAGGATTTACTTTTAATTGGGGAATAATAATGTCTTGGACAGCTATTGAAAATAATATCTCATATTTACCACTCCTTTTATATTGTGGAGCCATATTTTGGACACTAGGTTATGACACGATTTATGGGGTACAAGATATTTCTGATGATGAAGTGATAGGAGTAAAATCTACAGCAATTAAATTTAAAGATAATCTTAACTTATTTGTAATAGTCTGTTATTTGCTTAGTTTAATTACAATAATAATAGTAATGATCAATTTAAAAATAAATTATTCGATAGTCTTTTTAGGCATCTACTTTTTAACCTTATTGCATCAAATTAAAATTTTTAACCTCCGAAATCCATCTAATTGTCTTAAAGCATTTAAGATTAATAATCTTTCAGGATTAATGGTTTTTTTAGGTTTCTTCACATTAGCGGTTGATATGTTATGAAATTAAATGAAGTTATTATTATTGTTAAAAGGCTTTATAGAGAATATATAAAAAAATATTTAGGTAAGATTTTTGTTGCAATACTTCTATCAGTTCTTGTGGCAGGATCAACATCTGCAATTGCATGGTTGCTAGATCCAGCGGTAAAAAAAATATTTATAGAACAAGATAAAACTTTCGCTATTTTTATTCCGGTTCTGGTAATTCTTGCTTTTATGGGAAAAGGTATTTCTTTGTATTATGCAAGATCGATTGTAATTGTATTGGGAAATCGAATTAAACAAACTCTTCAAAATAAAATGACAAACAATATATTGCTTTCTGACTCTCAGACTATTGAGTCAAAACATAGTGGAAAATATATTTCTACATTTTTATACGATGTAGGAATGATACAGGAATTAGTAAGCACAGGAGTTCTAAATATAATTAAAGATAGTTTAACTTTAATTACTCTAATTAGTTTAATGTTTTATCAAAATTGGAAGCTTGCAATATTCTCTCTCATCATGATGCCTTTGGCTGCTATAGTTGCAAAATCACTTGGGAAAAGAATGGGAAAAGCAACTACAGCTAGTGTTATTTCCTCAGGTAATTTTACAACTCTTATCTCAGAAATTCTAAAAAGTTCAAAAATTATCAAAATTTATCAAAGGGAAGATTTTGAAAAAAACAGAAGCTCTGATGCAATTAAAGATTTAACTGATACACAAATTAAAATTGGTAAAGTGCAAATTCGAGCTGCTCCAATTATGGAAACCTTAACAGGTTTTATGATTGCTGGCTTTATCTATTATGCTGGAATACTTATTTCTCAAGGAGAAATTGGTATTAATAATTTTTTTTCATTTTTAGCAGCGATGATGTTGGCGTATCAGCCTGTTAGATCACTGGCGACAGTTAACATGCTTATATATCAAGGAGCTGCCGCAGGGCAAAGAGTTTTCAAAATTATAGATAGAGAAATTAAAATCAAAGATGACGACAAGTTACCAAGTCTTCAAATAGATAAATCAAATATAAAATTTGATAATGTTAGTTTTCAATACGAGACAGGTAAAGAAAGAGCAATAAAAAATATCAGTATTGATATTGAGGGAGAAAAAATTACTGCGTTAGTTGGACATAGTGGAGCAGGGAAAAGTACAATACTTAATTTAATTCCAAGATTTTATGAACCACAGGAAGGGAAGATATTTCTCGATGACCAAGAAATTAATAAAGTTTCTCTTAAATCTTTAAGAGATAAAATATCTCTCGTTAGTCAAGATGTTATTCTTTTTGATGATAGTGTTGAAAATAATATTAAATATGCAAAGTTGGATGCCACAGAACAAGAAGTTAAAAATGCATCTAAGTTAGCAGCAGCAGATGAATTTATTGATAAGCTTCCAAATAAGTATAAAACATTAATTGGGGAAAATGCAATACGACTTTCGGGCGGCCAGAAACAAAGAATTTCAATTGCAAGGGCAATTTTAAAAAACTCTCCGATAATTTTATTAGACGAAGCAACGTCATCTTTAGATGCAGACTCGGAGGAAAAAGTTCAAAATGCAATATTCAATCTAACGAAGAACAGAACCACCTTAGTCATTGCCCATAGGCTCTCAACAATAAATAAAGCAGATAAGATTATTTTAATGAAAGATGGGAATGTTTTAAAACACGGAACTCATGCTGAATTGTTAAAAAACTCAAAAGAATACGAAAGCTTATATAAAAAACAAATAATGCATTAAAATGCTAATATCTTTTTATAACTTTTTGACATTCCTTTTTTATATTCCATACATTATTTTAATTTATTTGAGAAAATTTTTTAAAAAAGAACATTCTGTTAAATTTAAAGAGAAAATTTTTCTAAATAAGTTAAAAAGACCAAAGGGGTTTTTGTTTTGGTTTCATGCTGCAAGCATTGGAGAATTAAAAAGTATTTATCCTATTATTGATTTTTATTTAAAAGAAAATCACCAAAATAATTTTCTTATTACTACGGTAACCTTAACTTCATTTGAAGAGTTCCAAAAAAAGTATGGTACGAATAAAAATGTATATCATCAGTTTATGCCTTATGATTTTGTATTTCTTATCAATAATTTTTTTAAGAATTGGAAGCCAGATATCGCTACATTTGTGGACTCAGAAATCTGGCCAAATTTTATTTTAAAAGTAAAAAGCCTTAATATTCCTCTAATATTATTAAATGCACGAATTACAAAAAAAAGTTTTAATAGATGGAGGATGTTTGGAAAGACCTCAGATAAAATTTTTAAATCTTTTTCTTCTTGTATAAGTTCCAGCAAAGATACATCACGATATTTAGATATTTTAGGCGCTCAAAATATAAAATTTTTTGGTAATATTAAATTTTGCTCTTCTATCAACGCTGATAATAAATATCTTGATCAATTTAATAAGGTAAAAA
>CACLSS010000032.1 GCA_902609645.1 uncultured Pelagibacteraceae bacterium
TTTTAAGATATCTTTTTCTTTATTTTACTATGAGGCTATTAGTTGAACATAAATTGATTGATTATAAAATTATTTTTTACAGTTATTCAATTGTAGTGTTGTTTGTAAGTATAGATATTATATTTCAATTTTTTTATACTAAAGATTTGCTAGGTTTCACAAGTCCTAATTGGCACAAACGAACGGGTCCATTTAATGACGAAGAAATTGCAGGAGGATTTATTCAAAGATTCTCACTTTTTGTATTTTACACTTTTATAATGTTTGCATCATTTAAAAAACTTACCTCAAAAATTTATTTGTTAAGTTTAATTTTTTTCCTAATTTCAATTTCAATAATTTTTTCCGGCAATAGAATGCCCTTGATATTATTTTTTATAAGTATATTTTTAATTTTAATTACAAATAAAACTTTAAAAAGATATTTAATTCAAATTTTTATTTTCATCTTTTTAATATCGTTCGTTACAATAAATTCCAGTTCTCAATTAAAAGCATATTATAAGTCTTTTTTTGATCAATCAGAAAAAATGTTGTCTTTATTTAGCTACAGAATAACGGGCGTCGGTTCAGATTTGCTCTATGATACAAGACCGAGCTACATTCATGAGTTCGATGCTGGTATTGGAACTTTTAAATTAAATAAATATCTAGGCGGGGGTATTAAATCTTTTAGATTTAATTGTCCTAGTAGAAAAATTGAAACCATTAATGAAAGAACTACATGCAACATGCATCCACATAATTATTACTTAGAAATTCTAACAGATCTCGGAATTATTGGTTTTTTAATATTTATAGCATTAGTAATATCGGTTTTGTTTAATGCTTATAAAGTTTTATTGTTTTCAAATAATAAATATATTTTTTCACCATTCTTATATGTTTTTATAATGGAAATTTTTCCTATAAAATCGTCGGGAAGTTTTTTTACAACAAATAACTCCACGATTATATTTTTAAGTTTGGGTATTTTGGCAAGTTTCATATCTGAAAAACTTAGTGGCGGTCCCACGGGGAATCGAACCCCGATTAGATGATTGAAAACCATCTGTCCTAACCGTTAGACGATGGGACCAAATTTTTAATTGTCTTATTAACAGAAATATCATCGATAATAAACTCTACATTTTTTTTACCTTTCCATTCATTAAGACTTAATTTACCGAAAATATTAATTTTCTTTCGATTATTGGGTAGTAAATAACTTTCTAAATTTGTACTAACTGCGTTAAATGTGACACTTTCCACAGTAGACCCGTCATCACCTGATAAGACTGATTTAATATGCTTTTCGCCTACAATTGAAGATCTTAATATTTCCAAATTTTCAATAACAAATCTTGGTTCAGGATTACCAGATCCAAATGGCGATAATGTATTTATTTCCTGATAAAAATTCTCGTTTAGTGCAGACGGAGATATTACCGAGTCGTAGAATACTTCGTCATTTTTTTTTAAATCTTTTTTAAATTTTAAAAAACATTTATTTATAAAATCCTTGAATTCTTCAATTTTTTCTTCTTTAATACTAAATCCGGCTGCCATCTTATGGCCCCCTCCTCTAATTAAGATGTTTTTTTGAACTGCGTTAATTATAAAAGTTCCGATATCAAAACCATAAACTGATCTTGCAGAAGCTTTGCCAATACCGTTTGAGACGGATATTATTATCATTGGTTTATTAAATTTATCTTTTAATCTAGAGGCAATAATACCAATTACTCCTCCATGCAAATTATGACCAGATAGAACTGTAACGGGTTCATTTGGATCAAGTACTATTTTTTTTTCAATTTTATTAAGCATATTCTTTTCTAGAAACTTTCTCTCATTATTAAAATTTTCGAGTTCAGATGCTATTGTAAAAACCTCCCTGGGATCTTTGCTTAATAGTAGATTTGCTCCATGAGAACACTTGCCTACTCTTCCCCCAGCATTAATCCTTGGTCCTAAAACATATCCTAAATGATAAGTGCTTAAATTTGTTTCAATACCACATATGTTTTTTAAAATTTTTAAACCTGGATTTGAAATTTTATTAATAATTTTTAAACCTTGACTAACAAAAGCTCTGTTTAAACCGACAAGAGGAACTACATCACAAACAGTACCGAGTGAAACTAAATCTAGAAAGTCTATAAGGTTAGGTTCTTTAATCTGGTTTTTTTCAAACCACTCTAAATCTCTTAATTTTTTATTTAATGCAATAAGAAACATATAACAAACTCCTGCGGCACAAAGATAATTTAATTTCGAGTTATCATCAAATCTATTAGGATTAACTACTGAAAATGCTTTTGGAAGTTCAATTTCTGATTGATGATGATCTAAAACAATAACATCAATTTTATTTTCTAATGAATTGATTGTATCAAAAGACATTGTACCACAATCAACTGTAAAAATTAGACTAGAACCTTCTGATATAAGTTTATTAAAACCCCGAAGATTTGGCCCATAACCTTCTTTTTTTCTGTCAGGTATATAGATTGATGATAGTTGTCCTAATTTATTAAAGTAATTTCCTAATAGAGCAGTAGAGGTTGCGCCATCAACATCATAATCGCCAAATATACCAATTTTTTCTTTTGATATAATTGCTTTAATTGTTCTGTTTACACTTTTCTCCATATCTTTGAGGATGAAAGGGTTAGGTAAGAGATTTTTTATTCTTGGATTTAAAAATAAATTTACTTCTTCAATTTTGATATTTCTAATAGACAATAATTTTGAAATAATTTCACTTAAATTAAAATTATCTTTTAAATAACTTGCTGTTTCATGATTATATTTTTTAATTATCCAATTTTTTCCTGAAACAGAACTTATTTTCATTTCTTAATTATATTTTTAACTTTTTTAGAAATATTCTGACTTTTATGAAGTACAAATGAATTGGCTTCAAAATAAGCACCTTTGTCATTAATACCTTTGAGCATATCACCATCTGTAATACCGGTAGCACAAAAAATTACATCGCCTTTTACCATATCCGTAATGCTATATTTTTTTTTAAAATCAGAAATTCCCAGTGCCTCAGCTCTTTTAATTTCATTCTTATCTTTCAAAACTAATCTAGTTTGCATTTGACCTCCGAGACAATGTAATGCGACACCAGCCAAAACACCTTCGGGTCCACCTCCGGTTCCTAAATAGATGTCAATAGATGTTGTAGGATCAACTACCGATATCACACCTGTTACATCCCCATCATCTATAAATTTAATTTTTACATTAAGTGAGTTAAGCGAAGATATAATATTTTTGTGTCTGTCTCTTTTTAAAACACAAGCAGTCAATTGATCTGGATTAACATTTTTAGCCTTGGCTAATAATTTTATATTTTTTTCCACAGAAAAGTCTAAATCGACAAGACTCCCAGGATAGCCACTACCTATTGCAATTTTTTCCATGTAAGTATCTGGTGCAGATAAAAGACAATTTTTTTCAGCTATTGCCATAACAGAGATTGCATTAGGTAAATTTTTTGCAACAAAATTTGTTCCTTCTAATGGGTCTACAGCTATATCAAGATTTTCTCCAATTCCTGTCCCAACTTTTTCGCCAATATAAAGCATTGGAGCTTCATCCATTTCACCCTCACCTATAACCACTTTGCCTTGAATACTAATTTTATTTAATTCTGAACGCATTTCATCAACGGCAGCTTGATCGGCAGCAA
>CACLSS010000033.1 GCA_902609645.1 uncultured Pelagibacteraceae bacterium
GAACACAAAAAATTTATAGGAGGTAGGTATTCTGTATTATCTGAAGTTGGCATGTTACCGGCATACTTAATGGGTTTTAAAGTAGAAAACTTTAAAAAAAACCTCAGTAAATTTATTTATAATAAAAAAATAATTTTAAGTTCTGCAAACCTCATTAATAAGCTTAAAATTAAGAGTGCAAAAATATTAGTTTTTTTTAATTATGTACCAGAACTTAATAACTTTTTGTATTGGAGCCAACAACTTTTTGCTGAGAGTTTGGGTAAAAATAAAAAAGGGTTTATCCCTGTAATATCTAATGCTCCAAAGGACCACCATAGCCTACTTCAGCTTTACCTTGATGGACCAAAGGATAAAGTTTTTTATATCGTTAGTTCAAGTAAGCAAGGAAATTTAAAAACTAAATCAGATTTTTTCAATAATAATGTTCAATATTTAAACAAAAGAAAATATAATGATATCAAAGATTCTCAAAAAAATGCTTTTTTAAGAGTACTTAAAAATAAAAAAATACCTTTTAGAGAAATCAATATTCAAAAATTTAATGAGGATACAATTGGTAAATTATTTTTACAATTTATTATAGAAACAATATTTTTAGGCAAGCTAATTAACGTCAATCCTTTTGACCAGCCAGCTGTAGAAGAAGTTAAGATGCTGACAAGAAAATTTTTAGTTTCAAAGAAGTTTTAAAAAAAAAATTTCTGATCTACCGTAAATCCTACTTTCTAAAATATTTAAAAGTTTTAACGGTAATTCAGTAGTCTTCTTCTCTCTATGTAATATAATAAGGTGTTCTTTTTTTAAAATATTTTTTTTTTTCAAATTGTAAAAAATTGATAAAAATTCTTTGTCTTTATAAGGTGGATCTAAAAATATTATATCAAATTTAATTTTAAAATTATATTTTTCAATAAACCTTAAAACGTTTTCAGAATATACTTCAACATTATCCATTAGTTTAAGTAAATCAATATTCTTTTTTAAATTTTTTAATGCTTCAGTATTATTTTCAACAAAAAAACTTTTTTTAGCTCCACGTGAAACACTCTCTATACCAAAAGATCCTATTCCAGCATACAAATCTAAAACAAAAGAGTCTTTTAAATCCTTACCAAAACTATTTGAATGTTCTAAGATGTTAAAAATATTTTCTCGCACTCTATCTTTCAAAGGTCTTGTTTTAGGGTTAATCGGGAAATTAAGTTTTTTATTTTTAAGTCTTCCTCTAATTATTCTCATTTTTTATGGCTCTCCAACCAATATCTTTTCTGTAAAAACCATCATCCCATTTTATTTTATCTAAATTTGTTAATATTTTTTTACGAGCATCATTAAGTTCTTTTGCTGATGAAGTTATATTTAATACTCTACCACCATTAGATAAAATTTTTTTATCCATAATGTAGGTACCTGCATGAAAAACTTGATTATCCTTATCAATCTTTAAACCCTTCAAATTTTTAATTTCACTATCTTTAATATATTTTCCTGGATATCCTTTTGCACACAAAACAATTGTAATTGATTTATTTTCACTCCATTCAATTTTGGTTTTTTGCAAATTATTTCTAGTTGCGGAGTCAGCTATTTCGACTAAGTCACTATTTAATCTCATCATAAGAACTTGACACTCAGGATCACCCATTCTTATGTTATATTCGATTAAATAAGGTTTACCCTCACGTATCATTAAACCTGCATAAAGAAAACCTGAGTATGGGTGACCCAAGTCTTTCATTGCCTTTAATGTAGGTTCTATAATTTCTTTTTTAATTTTTAATTCGAGTTCATCTGTAATCAAGTTCGACGGTGAGTATGCACCCATTCCGCCTGTGTTTGGACCAATATCACCTTCGCCAACTTTTTTATGATCCTGCGCAGAGCCAAAAAACTTATAGCAATTAGCATCAGCTAAAATGAAATAACTCAACTCTTCTCCATGAAGAAACTCCTCTAAAACAACCTTGTTAGAAGACTTGTATTTTCCATCAATTATCTCTTTAATTTTAATCTTAGCCTCATTTTGATTATTGCAGATTGAAACTCCTTTGCCTGCTGCTAAACCATCAGCTTTGACAACTATAGGTGTTTTACTTTTAGATAAAAAATCACAAGCACTTTTAAAATCTTCGAATATACCAAATCTTGCAGTTGGAATATTATTTTCCTTACATAAATTTTTCATGAATGCCTTCGAACCTTCAAGCTGAGAACTAAATTTGTCCGGACCTAATACTCTTATCCCTTCATTTTTTAAAAAATCTACAATACCATTTACCAAAGGTTCTTCAGGTCCGACAATAACAACATCAATTTCGAATTTTTTAATTACAGCTAAAATTTCATCAAAGTTATCAATATTTATATTTACATTTTCTGCAACTTCGCTTGTCCCAGCATTCCCTGGAATACAGATTAATCTTTTAATTTTAGGAGATTGTTTCAATTTAAAGCAAATTGAGTGCTCTCTTCCTCCACTTCCTATAACAGCAAAATTCATATAATATTACTAGAGTTTAATTTCTATAATTAGCATGAACAGAACTAAAGCAAAACTTAAATTTGGACCAAATACATTTGAAGTAATAGAAAAAGGTGACTACGTTGAGTGTGCTGTGTCTGGTAAAAATATCCCGTTACAAAATCTTGAATATTGGAATGTTGAATTACAAGAAGCTTATTTTTCACCTAAAGAGGTAAAAATTAGGTTTGAAAAAATAAAATCAAAAAAGTAATTATTTCCACCTTCCATGTGTCCAAATCCATTGACCAGGATTTCTTTTAATCATTTTCTCGATAATTTGATTTATTTTAATTGTAATATTTTCTTTATCTTTTTCAAAATCTGCCGTCCTTTCAAAATTGATAGGGTTTAAAATTTCCATTAAAAAAAAGTTATTTTTATCCCTCTTTAAAAATATAGGTATAATTTTACAATTAAACTTTAAGGCAAGTTGAGCTGGTAGAGTAGTTGTATGAGCTGGTTTCCCAAAAAAAGGATATCTTTTTGACTCACCCAATCTTTGATCAACCATCAATGCTATACTATTTTTTTTCTTTATATGATCAATTACCTCTTTAGTTCCACCAATACCTTTTTTAATTTGATTTTTACAAATGTATTTTTTTCTTATGTAAACCATAAACGGGTTTATAAAAAAATTATTTAAAGGTCTATAAATTGCTGCCAATTTAATTTCGCTTTTTTCTAACTCCATTGCCATTAGTTCAAAATTTGCAAAGTGTCCCGATATAAAAATAGCAGGCTGTCCAGACTTAATAACATTTTCAAGAATATCCTTTCCCTTTATAGAAATTTGAGCTTTAGAAAATTTATTTTTTCTAAATTTTGCCATAAATAAGTATTCCGCAAAAGTTAATCCATAATTGGTCCACATATCGTTAACAATATTG
>CACLSS010000034.1 GCA_902609645.1 uncultured Pelagibacteraceae bacterium
TTTTTTTATTAAAAACTCATCTGTATTAGTAACTTTTTGTCCACTCATTGTTTCTTTAAATTCGCTAAAGCTATTTCCACATCCCTTGAGGAATATAAAAATAATGAAAACTAAAAAAAATTTTGAAATATTTCTCATAAATTCGGTTTAAAAAAAAATTCCTTAATTATTATGAAAAAAATTCCAAGAGAAATAAAAATATCTGCAACATTGAATGTGAACCAATGAAAAGAGTTGATATGAAAGTCAATAAAGTCTGGAACAGCAAAATAAGTAAATCTATCAAACAAATTTCCAGCCGCACCGCCGATAATCAATGCAAATAAAATTTTACCAATTGAGTCTGATTTTACCATCAAGTAAATTAAATAAATAATTATTGTCAAAATTAAGATTGATATTAAATGGTAAATTGTTGTAGCATTAAAGCTTAATAATCCAAATGCAATTCCTCTGTTCCAGTTTAAAGTTATATTCAAGTAGTCATTAATAAAGAGTTCACTTTGGTTCTTTTCAATAAGACTAATTACGTATGTTTTTGAAAGTCTGTCTAGACAAAAAGCAAGAATTATTATTATAAAACTAAAAATATCAAATTTTTTAACTTTTATTTTATTTTCCAACATTTTGTAACGGACAAATTTTAGTTCTTGAACATTTATTTTCATTTGGCCTTGGTACTATTTTCCAACATCTTGAACACTTTATTCCTTCAGCTTTTTTTACTGATATTGTTAATTTATCTTTTATATCATCCTGTATAGTTTTTGTAACATTAGAGGTAATAAAAAGTTCTTCTGCGTCTACACTATTAAGGATTTCATGATATTTTTTAGATAAAGAAATTTTTACATCAGCCTCTAAACTAGATCCAATTATTTTTTTTGATCTTTTTTCCTCTATAGCTATATTAACTTCCTGTCTAAAAGAAAGTAATTTTTCCCATTTTTTGTATAGAGTTTCGTTTTTCCAATTTTCTGGTAAGTCAGAAAAAATTTCCTCATGGATGCTTATTTTTTTATTTTTATTTGATAAATCTGTAATTTCCTCAGTTGTAAATGATAACACCGGTGCGTACCATTTTAATAAACACTCAAGAATTATATTTAGCAAGGTTACACATGACTTTCTTTTTTGTGAACTTAAATCGTCACAATATAGTGTGTCTTTTCTTATATCAAAATAGAATGAAGATAGATCAAGAGTGCAAAAATTTAACAATTCCTTTTGAAGCTTGTGGAAATTATAATCTTTTAAACTTTTATTAATTTCTAAGCTTAAAAAATAAAGTTTATGCAAAATTACTTGCTCTAATTCAGGTAATTCTTTTACTTTAATTGAGTTGAAATTTTGTGGACTGTAATTGTCCCTTAAATTCCCTAAAATATATCTGAAAGTATTTCTTATTTTTCTATAAGACTCAGCGTGTTGTTCTAATATCGTATGATCTATTCTTAAATCCTCCGCATAGTCTGAAGAAGCAACCCAAAGTCTAAGTATATCCGCCCCATATTTTTTTAAAATATCTTCAGGTGAAATAATATTGCCAGCAGACTTAGACATTTTCATTCCTTTTCCATCCACTACAAAGCCGTGTGAAAGTATACTTTCAAAAGGAGCTCTGCCCCTAGTTCCACAAGACTCTAAAAGAGAGGAGTGAAACCAACCTCTGTGTTGGTCAGATCCCTCTAAATACATTGATGCTGGCCATTTTAAATCTTTTCTTTTTTCTAAGACAAACGAATGTGTAGACCCACTATCAAACCAAACCTCTACTATGTCGTTTGATTTAGTATAATTGTCTTTGTTATATTTTTTTCCAAGAAACCTTTGTGGATCATCATGAAACCAACAGTCTGATCCTTCTTTTTCATAAATTTTTGCTATATTTTCAATTACTTCGGGATCTCTTAAAGGCTCATTAGTTTTCTTGTCGATAAAAATTGGTAAAGGTACTCCCCAGGAACGCTGTCTTGAGATACACCAGTCTGGCCTTGTCTCTATCATTGATCTAATTCTTGTTTTTCCTTTTTCTGGGTAAAAGTTTGTCTGATCAATAGAGTCGATTGCTTTTTTTCTAAGCTTATGACTTTCCATCGATATAAACCATTGAGGTGTAGCTCTGTGCACTAATGGGGCTTTAGATCTCCAAGAATGAGGGTAACTGTGTATTAAATTACCGCTACCTAAAAGATTATTCTGCTCTTTTAAATTTTTTATAATTATTTCATCAGCTTTAAATACGTGCGTGCCCTCAAAAATCGGAATATTCTTTGTATAAAGACCGTCATTATTAACTGTTTCGATTGCCTTCATTCCATGTTTTAAACATAAATTAAAATCATCAGGCCCATGACTGGGGGCACAGTGAACAATTCCAGTACCTTGATCTAAAGTTACAAAATTTGCCTCTAACATTGGCACATCATACTCATAACCTAAATTTTTAAACGGGTGAGAACATAAAGTATTATTAAATTCGCGGCCTTTAAACGTTTTTAAAACTTCATACTTACCTAGCTCACAATTTTCAACTACTGACTGAATTAATTCCTCAGCCACAACAATTTTATTTTTATTTATATCTAAAACCACATAATTAATGTCTTTGTTATAAGCTAGTGCTTTGTTTGCTGGAATCGTCCAAGGTGTGGTAGTCCAAATAATTATAGAAGCGTTTTTTAAATAATCTTTGTCAGTTTTTTTTACTTTAAAAGATGCATAGATAGTATTTGATTTGTGATCCTTATATTCTACTTCTGCATCTGCTAAAGCTGTTTTCTCAACTGTAGACCATAAAACGGGCTTGAAACCTCTATAGAGACTTCCTTCCTTCAAAAATTTACCTAGCTCCCTTACGATCTGAGCTTCTGCTTCGTAGCTCATAGTAGAATAATAATTTTCCCAATCGCCTATTACGCCTAACCTTTTGAATTCTTTTTTGTGAATTACTATCCACTTTTCTGCAAATTCTCTACACTCTTTTCTAAAGTCCTTTATGGGTACTTCATCTTTATTTTTTTTTCTTTTTTTATATTGCTCCTCGATCTTCCATTCTATCGGTAAACCATGACAGTCCCATCCAGGTACATAAATAGAATCTTTGTTATTCATTTGATGAAATTTAGTAACTATATCTTTCAAAATTTTATTTAGAGCTGTTCCCATATGTATATGACCATTGGCATAAGGCGGTCCATCGTGAAGAACAAACTTAGTTTTACCTTCTGATTTTTTTCTTAATCTTTCATAAAGTTTAATTTTATCCCAAGTTTCCAATATTTTTGGTTCTTTGGAAGGTAAATTTGCTTTCATTGAAA
>CACLSS010000035.1 GCA_902609645.1 uncultured Pelagibacteraceae bacterium
CCATCAATAATTTCTCCCAAATTATGAGGGGGAATACTTGTCGCCATTCCAACAGCGATACCCCCTGCTCCGTTAACCAAAAGATTAGGATATTGTGATGGAAGAACAGTCGGCTCTCTTTCTGTCTCGTCATAATTGTTTCTAAAATCTACTGTGTTTTTTTCTAATCCTTCAGTGAGAAACTGAGAAACTTTTGAAAGCTTTGTTTCTGTGTATCTCATGGCCGCAGGAGGATCACCATCTATCGAGCCGAAATTACCTTGTCCGTCAATAAGTGGTAAACTCATAGAAAAATCTTGGACCAATCTTACTAATGCATCATAAACTGCCTGGTCTCCATGTGGGTGATATTTACCAATTACATCACCGACTATTCTTGCAGATTTACGGAAAGGTTTTCCCCAATCATAACCACCTTTGTACATTGCATAAATAATTCTTCTATGAACTGGTTTTAGACCGTCCCTTACATCAGGAAGGGCTCTACTAACTATTACGCTCATAGCGTACGAAAGATAAGATGAGCTCATTTCTTGATGAACAAAAATTGGTTTATAATTTGAATTATTTTTTACTTCTGTCTTTTGCATTTATTTAAAAAGGAATTTCATCATCAAGATCAGAATTATCTTGTGACATTTGATCGTTTGGAAGTGAACTCGCTTGAGATGACTCGTTAGTATTTGATGAACTTTTTCCACCTAACATTGTTAATGATGAATTATATCCTTGAAGAACGATTTCGGTAGAGTATTTATCTTGTCCAGATTTTTCATCTCTCCATTTTCTTGTGCTTAACTGTCCTTCAAGATAAACATTTGCGCCCTTCTTAAGGTATTGTTGTACAATATTTACGAGTCCTTCGTTAAATATTACAACTCTATGCCATTCTGTTTTTTCTTTTCTCTCTCCACTAGATTTGTCTTTCCAACTTTGACTTGTGGCAACACTTAACCTTGCGACGTTTTTTCCGTTAACCATTTGCTTAATCTCAGGATCAGCGCCCAGTCTTCCTATTATTTGAACCTTATTTAAACTTCCTGACATAATTCTTAGGTTTATTGTTAGTGAATAAAAGATAATATAACATAAATTAACTATAATTATAAGGTTTAACTACTCAGGCTGTTAAAAAGTATGCTTAAAAAGATATTGATAAAAGGGGCTAAAGAACACAATTTAAAAAATGTTTCTTTAGAAATTCCTAAAGAGAAAATTATAGTCATAACAGGTCTTTCTGGGTCAGGAAAGTCATCATTAGCTTTTGACACAATATACGCAGAAGGACAAAGAAGATATGTTGAAAGTTTATCAGCTTATGCAAGACAATTCTTGGATAAGATGAAAAAACCAAATGTTGACTTAATTGAAGGATTAAGTCCAGCTATATCAATTGAACAGAAAAATGCGCCAAAAAATCCTCGATCAACTGTTGCAACGGTGACTGAAATTTATGATTATATGAGGGTGCTCTTTGCAAGAGTTGGTATTCCCTACTCTCCATTTACAGGTAAGCCAATTGTATCTCAATCGGTGAGTGAAATGGTTGATAAAGTAAAAGCTTTACCAAAAAATTGTACAATATTTTTATTGGCACCAGTAGTTAGAGGTAGAAAAGGTGAATATAAAAAAGATATTTTAAATTACAAGAAAAGAGGATTTCAAAAAATTAAGGTTGATGGAAAATATTTTGATATTAATGATTTTCCTGATTTAAATAAAAAAGTAAAACATGATATTTCTATTGTTGTTGATAGAATAGTTTTAAATTCAAAATTAGGTAATAGATTAGCTGACAGTATAGAAACTGCGTTAAATCTATCAAATGGTTTGCTTATAGCTGAATATGAAAATGAGACTCTGCCAAAAAAATTTAGAAAAAAAGAAAGTATTTTATTTTCATCCAAGTTCTCATGTCCAGAAAGTGGTTTTACAATTGAGGAAATTGAACCAAGATTATTTTCATTTAATAGCCCTTTCGGAGCATGTGAGGAGTGTGAGGGTATAGGGCATAATTTAAATGTTGATCCGAATTTAGTGGTGTCAGATAAAAATAAAACTATTGCAGATGGAGCTATTGAACCTTGGGCAAAATCTACCTCGATGTATTACGCTCAAACGTTATCGTCTATAGCAAAACATTATAAATTTTCTTTAGATACAAAATGGAAAAAATTACCAAAAAAATATCAAGATATAATTCTTTACGGATCAGATGATGAAGAAATAAAATTTTATTATGATGATGGATATGAAAAATATGACACTAAAAAGACTTTTGAGGGTGTAATAAATAATCTTGAGAGAAGATATTTAGAGACAGATAGTGATTGGAAAAGAGATGAAATTGCCCAGTACCAAAGTGAAAGTAGCTGTGAAAAATGTAATGGTATGAGGCTTAAAGAGGAGGCTTTGTGTGTAAAAATTAATAAATTAAACATAAGCGAAATAACAAAATTTTCTATAGAAGACTCTCAGAAGTGGTTTGCAAATCTTGAAAATATTCTATCTTCTAGAGAGAAAAAAATTGCACAACATATACTTAAGGAAATTAACGAGAGGTTAAACTTTTTGTTAAATGTTGGTTTAAATTATTTAACTCTATCAAGGGAGTCGGGAACACTCTCAGGAGGAGAGTCACAACGAATAAGATTGGCATCACAAATTGGATCTGGATTAACGGGGGTTCTTTATGTTTTAGACGAACCCTCTATAGGTCTTCATCAAAGAGATAATAAAAAATTAATTGCTGCATTAAAAAAACTTAGAGATTTAGGTAATACAGTAATTGTTGTTGAGCATGACACAGAGACTATGGAAAATGCTGATCATATAATTGATTTAGGTCCAGAGGCTGGTTTAAATGGTGGCCAAATAACTGCCCAAGGTAATTTAAACGATATTATAAATACGGATGATAGTATTACTGGAAATTATTTATCTGGTAAAAAATATATACATTTACCTAGAAAAAGAAGAACAGCAAAAAATGGAAGATATTTAGAAATTTTAGGTGCAACTGGAAACAATCTTCAAAATGCAAATCTTAAAATACCAACTGGTACATTTACATGTGTAACTGGAGTATCAGGTAGCGGTAAATCAACTTTAGTTTTACAAACTTTATATAACGCTCTGAATCTATCTCTTAATAAAAATAAATCTAGAAAACTACCTAAACCATTTAAAGGTTATAAAGGAATAGAATTAATTGATAAAGTTATTGATATTGATCAGTCT
>CACLSS010000036.1 GCA_902609645.1 uncultured Pelagibacteraceae bacterium
ACTTGTGACTCCTCTTTTTGTTCTAGACATTCTTTATCCCCTTAAGCTGTAAGGCATATAAGATTTTACAATTTTTGAGTCTTGTTTTGACATTATTGTTGTGCCCCGTTGTTTTCTTATTTGTGAGTTTGTTCTCTTGATCATTCCATGCCTTTTGCCTGCTTGTGGCATTTTTATTTTTCCAGATTTAGTTAACCTAAATCTTTTTTTAGCTGAACTTTTTGTTTTAAGTTTTGGCATGGTATCGGATTTATATATATTTTGTTTTGACTTTACAATGATTAATTAGGGTGAATAATCATTATCATTTGTCGTCCTTCAAATTTAGGATTTACCTCTACTTTCCCTATTTCCTTAGTGTCCTCTATAATTCTATTCATTAAATCTTTGCCAAGTTGAACATGTTGCATTTCTCTACCTTTAAAGCGTACAGTAAATTTTACCTTATCGCCTTTTTGAAGAAATTTTTTTGCATTTTTAATTTTAAAATTATAATCATGTATCTCTGTTCCAGGTCTTAATTTTAATTCTTTAAGTACAGCAATTTTTTGATTTTTTTTTGCCTTGTTAGCTTTTTTTTGCATATCGTACTTGTATTTACCCATATCCATAATTTTACAAACTGGTGGCTTTGCGTTTGGTGATATTTCGATTAAGTCTAAACCTTCTTGTTTTGCGGTATCAATTGCTTTTTTCAGTGGTAGAACACCTAGGTTTTCTCCATTACTATTAATCACCTGAACATCAATGCTTTTAATTCTGTGATTAGTTCGAGGACCTTGAAATTTAGTTCTTCTTTGAAAATAATTTGGTTTATACACTTAATTTATTGGAAGGTTATTTAATTGTTTAAATTCTTTAATGGCATTGTTAATTTTTTTGGTCTCTTGTTTTTCGGATCCCAATTTACGTATTGTTACACTTTTATCTTTTATTTCTTTACTTCCGCAGATTAGTAGAAACGGAACTTTTGACAGAGAGTGATCTCTAATTTTATAATTAATTTTTTGATTTCTTAAATCCACTTCGCATTTTATACCCTCTTTAAACATGTCTTTAAATATTTTTTTTGCATAATCATTGTGCTCTTCAGCTATGGGTAACACAACAATTTGTGACGGTGATAGCCAGAAAGGAAGTTTACCTGCATAATTTTCTATAATTATACCAATAAATCTCTCCAAGGATCCAAAAAGAGCTCTGTGAAGCATAACAGGTATTTTTTTGGTTCCATCTTTGTCAACAAAAGTCGCTCCAAGTCTTCCTGGTAAATTTAAGTCTACCTGTAAAGTTCCACATTGCCAGTCCCTTCCTATAGCATCTCTCAAAACAAATTCTATTTTGGGACCATAAAAAGCACCCTCTCCTTTATTAATAGTATATTCCAGTTTTGTTTTTTTAATCGCTTCAAGCAGAGCTTTTTCTGACTTATCCCAGACTTTATCATCCCCGACTCTTTTTTCTGGCCTGTCAGAATATTTAAGAAATACCTTTTCAAACCCCAGATCTTTATAAATATCTAATATTAATTTAGTAACACTAATGCATTCATCTGTTATCTGCTCTTCAGTACAAAATATGTGTGCATCGTCCTGAGTAAAAGCTCTTACTCTTAAAAGTCCATGTAGTGCACCAGATGGTTCATATCTATGAACTTTTCCAAATTCAGATAGCTTTAAAGGTAAATCTCTATAACTTTTAAGACCTTGATTAAACACTTGAACACATCCAGGACAATTCATTGGTTTCACAGCAAAAACTTTTTCATCTGGTGTCTCTGATGTAAACATGTGATGACCAAATTTCTCCCAGTGTCCTGATTTTTCCCAAAGACTTTTATCTAAAAGTTCTGGTGTGCTGATCTCTTTGTATCCTGCGTTTCTTTGCTTTAATCTCATATACTCTACAAGTCGTTGAAATAAATTCCAGCCCTTCTCATGCCAAAAAACAGATCCGGGGCTTTCCTCCCTGAAGTGAAAAAGATCCATCTCTTTACCCAACTTTCTGTGATCTCTTTTTTCAGCTTCTTCTAGTCTGTGTAAATATTCATCTAATTCTTTTTTAGAACTCCAACATGTTCCATAAATTCTTTGTAGCATTTCATTATTTGAATCCCCTCTCCAATAAGCACCAGAAACTTTTGTTAATTTAAAAGCTTTACCTATTTTTCCTGACGAAACTAAATGTGGGCCTCGACATAGATCGTGCCAAGTATCTCCATGATGGTAAATTGATAATTCTTCATTTTTAGGAATGCTCTCGATAATCTCGGCTTTATACTTTTCACCAATTTTTTTAAAATGTGCTATTGCTTTACCTCTATCCCATACTTCACGTTTTGTTTTGACATCTCTGTCGATAATCTCAGACATTTTCTTCTCAATTTTTTTTAGATCATCTTTTGTAAATGGTTCCTTTCTTGCAAAATCATAGAAGAAACCATTCTCAATAACGGGCCCTATAGTAACTTGTGTTCCTGGAAATAATTCTTGAACGGCCATTGCCATAATGTGCGCTGCATCGTGTCTGATTACATCTAAACCCTCTTTATCTTTACTAGTTATGATTTTAACAGAGGAATCTTTTTGAATTGAAAAGCTTAAGTCTTTTAACTCTCCATCAACACTTACAATAAGAGCCTGTTTTGAAAGTGACTTACTAATTTTTTCAGCAACCTCATAACCAGTCACATTGCTTTTAAAACTTAATTTTTTTCCGTCTGGTAAAGTAATATTTGGCATTTAATATTTTTATTTTAACAATTTCTTATACTCTGTAAATGTTGATTGGCACATTTTTTCTACATCAAATTTTATCAATATATTTTTCCTACCCTCATTTCCAATCGATTGCAACTTGTCTTTATCCATTTCAATAATATAGTTCAAATTTTGTGCAAGAGAATTTGGATCTCCATTTTTAAATAAAAATCCTGATTTGCCATTAATTATAGTCTCTTTTGATCCACCTAAATCACTTGCTAGAATTGGTTTTTCCATTGCTTGTGCCTCTACTGCAACTCTACCAAAAGCTTCTGGCTCTATTGATGAAGATACAATTACGTCTGAGCTTTTGTAAGCTACTGGCATTTCTTCACAAAGA
>CACLSS010000037.1 GCA_902609645.1 uncultured Pelagibacteraceae bacterium
GATAAGACCTAAGAAATCAAGATAGTATGGAGCTATAGCTACTGGAAATAATAATATTGAATAGACAAGAATATTTTTTTTAGTTGTTTCTACTCCTGATGTGACAGGCAACATAGGTATATTGGCTTTTTTGTAATCTTCAGATTTAAATAGACTCAAGGCCCAAAAATGAGATGGTGTCCAAACGAAAATTATTAAAAATAAAATTATAGGTTCTATTGAGACACTGCCTGTAGCTATTGCCCACCCAATTACTGGTGGTAATGCACCTGCTGCACCTCCAATTACAATATTTTGTGGGGTTTTTCTTTTAAGCCAAATTGTATAAACGAAGACATAAAATAAAATCGTCAACGCAAGTAAAGAGGCAGCCATTAGGTTTGAAAAAAAATATAAAGCTCCAACAGAAACAAAAGATGATATTACTCCAAAAGTTAATGCTTCTTTTTTTGTTAATCTTCCAGTTGGAATCGGTCTTAAACAAGTTCTTGACATTAATTTATCAACATCGGCCTCGTACCAACAGTTAAGGGAACCTGCGGCGCCGGATCCGAGAGCAACTGCAGTAATGGATAAAATTGCATATAAATAGTCCACGCTTTTATAAGGAGCAATTAAAAAACCAACTACACAAGTAAAGATGGCAAGAGACATTACCCTAGGCTTCATTAATTCAAACAAAGCCTTAATGTAGTGAATGCTGTCGAATTTAAATTCTCTAGTTTTTGTATTGGTATTTAACAATTGAGATCCCTGTTATTAATTATCCGCCCAAGACAAAATAAATAAGTCTTGAAAAAAATGTGTATTTAGCTTCTGCAACCATTAGGCCAACAAAACACGCGATCGCTGTCATCGGCCACAGTAATACATTCACAAGAGTATATCGTTCCCAAAACAGATGCATAAAGAAAGCCATAATTAGACCAGCTTTAAGGAACATAAAAAATAATATTAAAGACCATCTTAAAATTCCTTGAAATTGGTACCAGTCAACCATGTAAGAAAAAAAACTCAAAACAAATAGGAGACCCCATATCCAAAGGTATATTCCAATCTTGTGTGTTTGTGCTGGTTTCTCTTTATTTTTGTCTATTTCTGTATTTTCATTCATTGTAAAACCTTACCAAAGATAGAAGAATGCGAAAATAAAAACCCAAACTAAATCCACAAAATGCCAATAAAGACCTAATATTTCAATTGAAACGTAGTCTGATTTCATTGTTGTGAAAAATCCACGTCTACCTGTATCAAAATCTCCTCTGTAAACTTTTCTAGCAAAAATAAAAAGAAATATTACACCTATCGAGACATGGGTGCCATGAAAACCGGTGATCATGAAAAAGTAAGATCCAAATTGACCAGCGCCAAAGGGATTTGACCACGGTCTCACACCCTCGTGTATTAGTTTAGACCACTCAAAAGCTTGCATTCCGACAAAAATTAATCCTCCAATGGCTGTAGCTAGAATAAGACGACCACACATTTTTCTGTTTTTTTCATAACCATACTTCACTGCTAAAGCCATAGTTCCACTGCTAGTGATAAGCACAAAAGTCATGATAGCGATTAGAAGCAATGGTACTGGTACTCCCATAAAATCTAACGAAAACACGTGACTAGTATTAGGCCAATCAATAACAGTTGATGCCCTTCCCTTCATGTAAGAAATTAAAAAACAGCTAAATATAAAAGTATCACTCAATAGGAAAATCCACATCATTGCTTTACCCCATTGAACACCTTTGAAAGCAGTTTGGTCTGAACCTAAGTCATTAGGAACACTTTTCCAACCTTTAGGTAGATTATCTAATGATGAGTCTGACATAATTAGTTTTCCTTAACTTGATAACATTAATCCAAAAAGCACTAACCAAACAGCTAATAAAAAATGCCAGTAAACTGCACAAATATCAATTAAATTATTAATATCTTCTTTCTTTAGACTTCTTTCTATGAATTTTGAAGTAGTTTTTCCCCAAAAATATATACCTCCAATAATGTGAAGGCCGTGGATTGTTGTAAATAAATAGAAGAAAGCATTTGCTACATTACTAGTTGCATAATACCCAGTGTTCATTAGTTGATACCAAACTATTAACTGACCAATTAAAAAAGAATATGCTAGGAAACCTATAAAATATAAACCATTTTTAGTCTTATCAAAAAGCTCGTTTTTTGCATATTTTGTTGTTTGATGAAAAACTAAGCTACTTATTACTAAAATTCCTGTATTAAACCAAAGAAGCCAAGGTTCTGGCATATTTCTCCAGTCGTGCACAAGCATTCGATCAGAATAGGCAACTACAAATAATGAAAAAAGAACCGTACTTGCCGCCATTAAGGTTCTTAGACCTAGTTTTTGTTTCGTTAAGTTAACAGTTCGACCTTGATGCTCGTTATCAGCTTCAATTTGATCTTGTTCCCAAGGCTTTTCAGTTAGTAATTGAAAGATTGTTTTTTTCTTGCTCACGTCT